>CP020563.1:4413894-5016209 GCA_002082585.1 Kitasatospora albolonga | reverse complement strand
CTACCCGGCCGACTACCGCGACGCTCACAGCCGCAGGTCCGTGGCATGTCATGAAATCGGCCACACCGTGGGCCTGCGCCACCGGGAGACCGAAGGGTCCTGCATGAGCGTGAAACCGCCCTCGAAGGTCAGCCCCATCACCAGCCTCCACGACGACGCCCACATCAACGCCTACCACTGAGCATCACGCCGGAAGAGGAGACCCACATGACATCCCCCGCGCGTCGACGTCCCGCCCGGACAGGGCTGATCGCCGTCGGCGCCCTAGTGGCGACCACGGCTGTCGCGCTGCTCGCAGGTCCGCAGCTCTTCGGCCAGGACGGGACGGCGGGCAGCAAGGGGCAGCGGTCGGCCTCCGCGTTCTTCGAGCCGGTCCGGTTCGGCACGAGTATGCGGGAGACCGAGCGGTACGACTCGCTCAAGGCCGCTGCCGAGGCCGCCTCCGCCGTGGTGACGGCCGAAGTCGTCGACGTGCGGACGACCAGGGTCATCGAAGGCGAGGAGAGCGACCGTCTGTACATGATCGGTGTGGTCATACGGCCGGTCGAGATCCTGAACGGTGCGCTGGACGAGGCGTCGCGGCAGCAGCTGACGGTCGAGTTCATCGGGGGCAGCGAGGACCCGGCCGCGGCGGTGGAGCGGATGAAGTCGACTCTGGCCGAAGGGGAGTCGGTCTGGTTCCTCCGTTCCAAGGCGGAGGAGGGCAAGCACCATCTGGAGGAGCTCAAGCAGGCGGGCAGCACTCCTTCTCCCGATGTGGTCGAGGCCATCGAGGGGGACAGGCCGTACTACCGTGTCGTCTCCTCCCAGGGGCTCTTCGTCCAGGAAGGCCAAGAGGTGGTCAACCCCCTGGTGAACGAGGATGAGACGTCCAACGTGGTGGTGACCGAGGGAGAGAAGTACGACAAGGTGGCCAACCTCGCCGACCACGTGCGCGAAACACGTTAGAAGCCGTCACAGCTCTGCCGGGGTGCCACGGCCGGTGAGGATCTCGGCGAACGCGTCGGTGAGGACGACCGCGCGGCACCGGCCGTCCTCACCGCCCGGCGGGGCCGGGTCAGTCGTCCGAGTCCACCGGGGGCAGTTGCGTCTCCTGCACCGCGACCCACGCCCCCCAGGACTTCACCGTGACGTTGAGCTGCGCGGCCGTGTGCCGGCTCACCCCGGAGTATTCGGTGTCCGCCGTCCCCTTGACCTTTTCCACCCCGCAGTTGACGAGCGTCGTGTCCAGCCGACTCATGGCTTCGGCGGCTGCGGCCGGGGTCGGGTACTGGGAGACCCGGTACCGGGCGCGTGCGTCGTCCTTGCCCGCGTACATGTTGGTGTACTGCATCTCGGGCCTGTCCGTGCCACCGACCCACAGCCCGCACGCGGTGTCCAGCCCCGCCTGCGGCAGGGGGGCGGTCTCGTTCTCGTAGTCGTTCGTCGCCACATCGACGCTCCTCCAGCGCAGGACCTCGTGCCCGGGCAGCTCCGAGGGGTCCGGGTACTGCACCACCCCGTCGGACTTGAACGGGTTCGGGCCCTGGGTGGCCACGTCCGTACCGCCCGTCCCCTTCTCCTGCGGCAGGAGAAGGCCCCCCCACACGCCGAAGCCCAGCGATCCGGCGGCCACGACCGCCACCGCCGCCACGGCCGTCCGCCTTCCCGCCCGGCGGCGCTCGCCGCGGGCGCGGACCGCCGCGGCCGGGGCCAGCCGGACGGGGGTGTCGGTCAGGAGCTCCTCGATGTCAGCCATGCCGTGCCATCCCCTCGTCGTAGGTGTTGATGTGCGCGAGCCGCTCGCCCAGTTGCTTGCGGGCGCGGCTGAGCCGGGTCCGTACCGCGCCGCTGGTGGAGCCCGTCTCGCGGGCCACCTCCTCCACCGGCAGATCGAGCAGGTGGTGCAGCACCACCGCCCGCCGCTGGTCCGGGCCCAGCTCACGCAGGGCCGCCACCAGCTCGGCCCGGTCGCCGGAGCGGCCGGACGGGCCCGGGTCGTCCGGGGCGGGGCCGTGGCGCAGCTGGGCGCGGAGCCGGTTGCGGGCGCGGCGCCAGGCACTGACCGCCAGCCGGGACGCGACGGTCCGCACCCAGGGGAGCGGGTCGCCCTCGCGGGCCAGCCGGTCCCAGCGCTGCCAGGCCCGTGCGTACGCCTCCTGGACCGCGTCCTCGGCCTCCGCCAGATCGCCGGTCATCGCGTAGACCGTGGCGACCAGGCGTCTGGCCGTCGCCGTGTAGAAGGCGTCGAACTCGTCTTCCGTCGACATCCTGTTCCTGTCTGTGTTCCGGGTCCCCGTGGCGGGAGCCTGTACGAGTGGTCCCTCGGCGCGTGCCTGTACCGAGGGCCCTTACCGACCGTCCCCTGGACCACAGGCACCGCTGTCCGGTTCCTGTGGGCCCTGTGGTTCCTGCGGTCCTGCGGTTCCTGTGGCCGTGTACTTGCTGCTCGTGCTCTCCCGCTTCCTGTCCTGAACACGCCTGAGCGGCCCGTGATGTTACAAGCGGCCGTGAACCTTTCCGGTCGCTGTGGACAACAGGGGTGACAGACACACCGACCGACGCACCCTGGAGGCTCAGTGACCGGACCACCCCCGGCCCGCCCCGCCGCACAAGACGACGCCGACGTCATTACGCGGTCCCTCACCGAGCCCGAGCTCTTCGCCGGGCTCTACGACCGGCACGCCCCGGACATCCACCGCTATGCGGCCCGCCGGCTCGGGGAAGGCGCGGCGGACGACATCACGGCGGAGACGTTCCTCATCGCGTTCCGCACCCGGGAGCGCTACGACACCGCCCACCGGCTGGCCCGGCCCTGGCTGTACGGCATCGCCGCCAACCTGATCGGCAAGCACCGGCGTACCGAGGTACGGGCGCTGAAGGCCCTGGCCCGTACGGGGCACGACTCCGTCGCCGCGTCCTGGAGCGACCGGGCCGACGACCGGATCGCCGTCCAGGCGCCGCTGGCGGGGGCGCTTGCCGCGCTCTCGCCCGGGGACCGGCACGTACTGCTGCTCGTGGCCTGGGCCGACCTGGGCTACCAGGAGGTGGCCGAGGCGCTGCGGATACCGCTCGGCACCGTACGGTCCCGGCTGAACCGGGCCCGCCGCAAGGTCCGGGAGGCGCTGAGCGCCGATCCCGCCTTCTCCTCGGCGCTCGACGCGCCGCCCGCCCCGGCCGGACAGGAGCTGAACCCGTGATGGACGAGATGACCCAGCTGCGCGGGCTGCGCGCCGACGCCCCCGTACCCGACCGGGCCGCCCTCGCCCCGGGCCGCAGGCGGCTGACCGAGGCCATCGCCGGGGGCGGCCGCCGTACCTTCCTCCAGCGTCTGCGGGGCGACTGGCGGATCGCCTCGCTCGGGGCGGTCGTGGCGATCACCGCGGCGGCCCTGTTCCTCACCCAGGCCGTGGACCTCTCCGCGTCCCGGCCCTCGGGACCGGCCGCCGTCGCCGGGGAGCCCGACCTGTCGAGCCCGGCCGCCGCGCTGAACCAGGCGGCCGACCACCTGGAGCAGCAGAAGGCTCCCCCGGAGCCACGGGCCGACCAGTGGATCTACACCGTGGAGGTGTTCAAGAGGCCGAGGATCGCGGAGACCGAGGTGATCGGCCAGCCCGACAGCACCACCCCGGACTGGAAGCCCTACGCGGAACCGGGGGCGGAGGAGGACCCGACGGACGGCACCGGGTCGCCCCGGGAGACCTACCGGGCGGCCGAGAGCCTGCCGGACAGCCCCGCGGCCCTGCTGGAGAAGGTCCGCGCCCTCTACCCGGCGTTCGACACCGAGCGCGGCCGGAAGGAGAGCGACGACGCCCGCACGTTCCGGGGGCTGAGCGCGCTCATCGAGTCCTACCCGCTCTCCCCCGCCGCCCGCGCCCGCGTCTACCGGGCCCTGGCGACCGTACCGGGAGTGGGCGTCACCGGTCAGCTCGTACGGGACGCCGCGGGCCGCGAGGCCATCGCCGTCACCTTCACGGAACCGGGCGGCCACGAGCGGCGGGAACTCCTGCTCTCCCCGTCCGACTACTCCTACGCCGGCACCCGCAGCGTCGTGACGGAGGACCACGAGGTGAAGGAGCTGGGCATGGTCTCCCGTATGACGGCGGGCGATGTCACCGACGACCGCGCGCGCACCGCCGCGGCCGTGGTCGACGCCCAGGGCGAGACGCCTCGGGCGTAGGCCCTGTCGGCCCGGAGCGGGGCCGGTCACGGGGGCCGCCGGGCCGCGCCCCGTTCGCCCACGTGACCGACCCCACCCCCCGCTCCGTTAAAACTCCCGCAACAATGAAGGGTGATCACTTCGCCCGCACGGAGCCCCCAGCGCCGCACCGAGCATGCGCCGACCCCCTACGTCGACCTCTCGCGCGACGAGTGGAGCGCCCTGCGGGACAAGACGCCGCTGCCGCTGACGGCCGACGAGGTGGAGCGGCTGCGGGGGCTCGGGGACGTCATCGACCTGGACGAGGTGCGGGACGTCTATCTGCCGCTCTCCCGGCTTCTCAACCTGTACGTGCAGGCCACCTCCGGGCTGCGCGGCGCGCTGAACACCTTCCTCGGGGACGCCGGGAACGGGCACGGGGAGCAGCGCGGCACCCCGTTCGTCATAGGGGTCGCGGGCAGTGTCGCCGTCGGCAAGTCCACCAGCGCCCGTATCCTCCAGGCGCTGCTGGCCCGCTGGCCGGAGCACCCGCGGGTGGAGCTGGTGACCACGGACGGGTTCCTGCTGCCGATGAAGGAGCTCCGGGCGCGCGGGCTGACCTCGCGCAAAGGGTTCCCGGAGTCCTACGACCGGCGGGCGCTGACCCGGTTCGTCGCGGACATCAAGGCGGGCAAGGACGAGGTGACCGCCCCCGTCTACTCCCACCTCATCTACGACATCGTCCCCGGTGAGCGGCTCACCGTCCGGCGCCCGGACATCCTCATCGTGGAGGGGCTCAACGTCCTCCAGCCCGCCCTGCCGGGCCGGGACGGCCGTACGCGGGTCGGGCTGGCGGACTACTTCGACTTCAGCGTGTACGTGGACGCGCGCGCCGACGACATCGAGACCTGGTACCTGAGCCGCTTCCGCAAGCTGCGCGACACGGCGTTCCAGGACCCGTCCTCGTACTTCCGCAAGTACACCCAGGTCTCCGAGGAGGAGGCGCTGGACTACGCGCGCACCATGTGGCGGACCATCAACAAGCCGAACCTCCTGGAAAACGTGGCTCCGACGCGCGGCCGTGCCACCCTGGTCCTCCGCAAGGGGCCGGACCACAAGGTCCAGAGGCTCTCCCTGCGCAAGCTCTGACCCCTCAGCCCGGGAGGGCCGGCCGCGTGCTGCATCTGCGTCTGATCGTGCCCGCCACGAGGACCGATGAGGTGGTCGCCCTCCTGGGGGCCACCGTCGGCACCGCCCACCTCGTCGTCCTGCCGGGCGCGGCCCGCTCCCCGGCCGGGGACGTGGTCCTGTGCGATGTGGCGCGCGAGGCCGGTGACGAGCTCATCGGGGAGCTGCGGCGGCTCGGCATCGACGAGTCCGGGGCGATCAGCGTCGAGCGCCTGGACCTCACCCTCTCCTCGCACGCCGACCGGGCCGAGCACGAGGCGCCGGGTGACGGCGCGGACGCCGTGCTGTGGGAGGAGCTGAAGGAGACCACGCACGAGGACTCGACGTTCTCCGTCACGTACGTCTCCTTCCTCTCCCTCGCCACCATGCTCGCCGCCTGCGGGGTGATGCTCGACAACGCGGTGCTGATCGTGGGCGCGATGGCGCTCGGTCCGGAGTTCGGCCCGCTCGCCGGGATCTCCACGGCTCTCGTGCAGCGCGCGCCCCGGCTGGTGGGGCGCTCGCTGGGGGCGCTGATCGGCGGGTTCGCCCTGGCGATGGTCATCACGGCGGGGTTCGCCTGGCTGATGGACGCCCTCGGCCTCTTCGAGCGGTCGATGATCGAGGCGGAGCGGCCCATCACCGGGTTCATCTGGCAGCCGGACTGGATGTCGTTCGTCGTGGCGTTCCTGGCGGGCGTGGCCGGGACGCTCTCCCTGACGTCGGCCAAGTCCGGGGCCCTGATCGGGGTGGCGATCTCCGTGACCACGGTCCCGGCCGCCGCCAACGCGGCCGTGGCGTTCAGCTACCGCGACTACCAGCAGACCGTCGGCTCCGGGCAGCAGCTGCTCGCCAACCTCGGCGGGATCGTCCTCGCCGGCACGCTGACGCTGCTGGTCCAGAAGGCGCTGTGGCGGGTCCGGCACGCGCGGAGGCCCCCGGCGAGCACGCCGGGGGCCTCCGTGGGGACGTGACCGTTCGCCGCCCTCGCGTCAGCTCGTGGCTGACGCGAGCTCCCGGCCGGTGTCAGCTCGCGGTCGCCGTCAGCTCCCGGTCGGTGCGGGCGCGGACCGTGGCCAGGGCGCGGCTCCACACCGTGACCTCCTCCAGCAGCGTCGCCAGGCCGTCCGCGTGGCGCTCGGCCGGGGCGAAGACACCGGTGGCCGCGGGGTCACCGAGGTCGACTCCGGTGTAGTCGAAGTCGGTGTAGGTGTTCAGGGCCACCTGGGTCCCCACATCGGCGAGCTTGAGCTCGGCGGCGATCTGGCGGAGCTGCTCGACCGCGCGCACGCCCCCCTCGACCCCGTAACCGACGAACCCGACGGCCTTGTGGTGCCACTCGGCGTAGAGGTAGTCGATGGCGTTCTTCAACGGTCCGGGGACGCCGTGGTTGTACTCCGGCGTCACGAACACATAGCCGTCGAAGGCGGCGATCGCCTCCGACCAGCGCCGGGTGTGCTCGTGGGCGTAGATGCCCCAGGCGGCCGGGGCCGGTTCGTCGAGGACCGGCAGCGCGAAGTCGGCCAGGTCGACGAGCTCCAGCTCCACGCCCTCGGGGGCGGCCTTACGGCCGGTGGTCAGGACCCAGTCGGCCACGGCCGCGCCCCTGCGGTGGGTGCGGGTGCTGCCGGTGACGATCGCGAGACGTGTCATGACGTTCTCTCCTCCGTACACATGCGGATAGGGGTGTCAGCTGTAAAGTACAACGTAGACTTTACCTGCTACCGTCGAGCGTGCACCACATACGTTCGAGAGGCAAGGAGTTATCGGTGAGCCCAGCGGCAGAGACGTCCGGACGGCTGCGCCCGGCCAAACACCAGGCGATCATGACCGGCGGCCGTGAGGTCTTCGCCCGCGACGGCTACGCACGCGCCAGCATCGACGCCATCGCCACGGCCTCGGCGACCTCGACGCGCACGATCTACAAGCACTTCGCGGACAAATACGCCCTGTTCGCCACCGTGATCGTGGACTCGGCCACGCATGTCGCCGAGGCCGAGATCGCCCTGATCGAACGTCATCTCCCGGCCGCCGCGAACGCGGAGGAGGCCGAGGCCGCCCTGCTGGCGTTCGCCACCGACTGGCTCGACGACACGGGAGACTGGCTGTCCGGCCTGGCGCACTCGGCGGCGCACCGGGCGCTGATCGGTCAGGTCCGGGCCGAGGCCGCCCACCTCGACGCCGAGGTCATCGCCCGGTGGTGGCAGGCCGGCCCGGCGCGGGTCCGCGCGGAACTGGCCGCCGTCCTCCGGCGGTGGGACGGGGCCGGGCTGCTGCGCGTCCCGGACGCCGACCGCGCCGCGGCCCAGTTCGCCCGGCTGGTCTCGGCCACGCCCGGCCCGCCCGCGTCGGCCGTCGCCCCGGACGAGCGCGCGGCCTGGATCGCCGACGGCGTCACGGTGTTCGTCCGCGGCCACCGCGTCTGACCGGGGGCCGGAGGCCGTACGCGTACGACGCGGAGCTCCCGTACGGGTACCGGCGAGGCCCCCGTACGGCCCGGAGGCCCCGCACCGGGCCCGGGAGCCTTCGGGGCCCCTCGCCGGTACGGGGCCTCCGAGGCTCCCCTGCGCGTACGTCTCCGCGTCTCAGCCCAGCGCCGACTTCACCACGTCCGCCAGACGGCCCGCGACCGCGCGCGCCTGCTCGATGTCGGCGGCCTCGACCATGACCCGTACCAGCGGCTCCGTACCCGACTGGCGCAGCAGTACGCGGCCGGTGGAGCCGAGCTCGCGCTCCGCGTCGGTCACCGCCGCGGCCAGCTCGGAGGAGGTGGTGACCCGGGACTTGTCGACGTCGGGGACGTTGATGAGGACCTGCGGCATCCGCTCCATGACCCCGGCCAGCTCGGCGAGGCTGCGGCCGGTGGCGGCGACGCGGGCCGCCAGCATCAGGCCGGTCAGCGTGCCGTCGCCGGTCGTGGCGTGGTCCAGGACGATGACGTGGCCGGACTGCTCGCCACCGAGCGCGAAGCCCTCGGCCTTCATCGACTCCAGGACGTAACGGTCGCCGACCGCCGTCTGGACGAGCTGGATGCCCTCGCGCTCCATGGCGAGCTTGAAGCCGAGGTTCGACATCACGGTGCCGACGACGGTGTCCTTGCGGAGCTGCCCGGCCTCCCGCATGGCGAGGGCCAGGACGGCGAGGATCTGGTCGCCGTCGACCTCCTCGCCCGCCGCGTCCACGGCGAGGCAGCGGTCGGCGTCGCCGTCGTGGGCGATGCCGAGGTCGGCGCCGTGCTCGACGACGGCGGCGCGCAGGAGGTCCAGGTGGGTGGAGCCGCAGCCGTCGTTGATGTTGAGGCCGTCCGGCGCGGCGCCGATGGTGACGACCTCGGCACCGGCCCGCGCGAACGCCTCGGGCGAGACCCGGGCGGCGGCGCCGTGCGCCTCGTCCAGGACGACCTTCAGCCCGTCGAGGCGGTTGGGGAGGACACCGATGAGGTGGGCGACGTACCGGTCGAAGCCCTCCGTGTAGTCGGTGACCCGGCCCACGCCCGCGCCGGTCGGGCGGTTCCACGGCTCACCGGTGCGGTGCTGCTCGTAGACCGTCTCGATCCGGTCCTCCAGCTCGTCGGCGAGCTTGTGGCCGCCGCGCGCGAAGAACTTCACGCCGTTGTCCGGCATCGCGTTGTGGCTGGCGGAGAGCATCACGCCGATGTCCGCGCCGAGCGAGCCGGTGAGGTACGCCACGGCCGGCGTCGGCAGCACGCCCACGCGCAGGACGTCCACGCCCGCGCTGGCAAGACCGGCCACCACGGCGGCTTCCAGGAACTCTCCGGACGCCCGGGGGTCACGGCCGACCACAGCCGTCGGGCGATGGCCCTCGAAGGTGCCCGCCTCGGCGAGTACGTGCGCCGCCGCGACCGAGAGCCCGAGCGCGAGCTCGGCCGTCAGATCCGCGTTGGCGACACCGCGCACTCCGTCCGTACCGAAGAGTCGTCCCACTGGTGTCCTCCGAGGTGCTCCGAAACCACAAAAAAACAAACCAAAGCAAAGCAAGGCGAAACTAAACAACCACAACAACGAAAACAGCAAAACCGCCAGGCGGACGGCATGGGCGGACGGCACGGCCCGCCCGGCACACGCGCGAGGGGTGAGCTGCGTGCGGGGTACGCGGCGTGCGGGCCGATGAACGTCTCATGCCGTTATACGCCTGCGGGGCCCGATAAACGAACGCCCCAGCAGCACGGAGTGTGCCGCCGGGGCGTACGTGTGGTGCAGACGGAGCAGGCTGATTAGCGCTTGCTGTACTGCGGCGCCTTGCGGGCCTTCTTGAGACCGGCCTTCTTGCGCTCGACCGCACGGTCGTCGCGGGAGAGGAAGCCGGCCTTCTTCAGCGTGGCGCGGTTGTTGTCCACGTCCGCCTCGTTCAGCGCGCGGGCCACGCCGAGGCGCAGGGCGCCGGCCTGACCGGAAACGCCGCCACCCGAGATACGGGCGATGACGTCGTAGCGGCCGTCGAGCTCGAGCACCTTGAAGGGCTCGTTGACTTCCTGCTGGTGCACCTTGTTGGGGAAGTAGTCCTCAAGGGTGCGACCGTTGATCTTCCACTTGCCGGTGCCCGGAACGATCCGGACGCGGGCGATGGCGTTCTTGCGACGGCCAAGGCCGGCCGCGGGCTGCGGGTCGCCGAAGCGGCCCGCGAGCGACTCGGAGGTGTACTCACCCTCGACGGGGACCTCCGACTCGAAGGTGGTCACCTCGGCGAAGGTCTCCTCGCCCTCGGTGCCCTCGACAGGGTTCTCAACAGTGGTCTCGGCCACGATGCTCCTCAGATCTTTCTGTATGTCTTAGGGGGTGGCCGGAACTACTGCGCGACCTGGGTGATCTCGAACGGGACCGGCTGCTGAGCAGCGTGCGGGTGCTGGTCGCCCGCGTAGACCTTGAGCTTCGAGAGCACCTGACGGCCCAGGGTGTTCTTGGGGATCATGCCCTTGATCGCCTTCTCGACGGCCTTCTCGGGGCTCTTCGCGAGAAGCTCGTCGTAGCGCACCGAACGGAGACCGCCCGGGAAGCCCGAGTGGCGGTACGCCATCTTCTGGGTCTTCTTGTTGCCGGACAGGTGCACCTTGTCGGCGTTGATGATGATGACGAAGTCGCCCATGTCCATGTGGGGGGCGTAGATCGCCTTGTGCTTGCCTCGGAGGAGGTTCGCAGCCGTGGTGGCCAGACGGCCCAGGACGATGTCCTGAGCGTCAATGATGTGCCACTGGCGAGTGACATCGCCGGGCTTGGGGCTGTACGTACGCACTTCGTAGCCTTCGCTTCTTCAGTGGATGGGGTCCAGACACACGACACCTCTGAAGCGATCATGCAGCTGGGGCTCACAGTGCCGGGACACCGCCCGTATGCGAGCCACTGGTAACTGCTCCAGAGAACGTACGCAGAGGCTCTTCGTGTGAGAAGGGCGCAGCCCCTGCGCATAACAACTGTCGACAGTACCCGCCCCGCCCCGGACGGGTCAAAACGGGTCCGCGGGGCCGGCCCCGCGGACCCGCCGGGACCAGCCCGGCCGATCACCGGTCCCAGCCCCACCGGCCGCCGGGGTCACCGCGCCCGCCGGACCCGCCGCTCGTCCCACACCGGCTCCGGCGTCTCCCGTACGACCCCGTCCGAGCCGAAGACCAGATACCGGTCGAAGGACTTCGCGAACCACCGGTCGTGGGTGACGGCCACCACCGTGCCGTCGTACGACTCCAGACCGTCCTGGAGCGCCTCGGCCGACTCCAGGTCCAGGTTGTCCGTCGGCTCGTCCAGGAGCAGCGCCGTCGTCCCGGCCAGCTCCAGCAGCAGGATCTGGAACCGCGCCTGCTGCCCGCCGGACAGCCGTTCGAACGCCTGGTCCCCCTGCCGCTCCAGCTCGTACCGCCGCAGCACCCCCATCGCCCCGCCACGATCCTTGGCGTGCTCGGACCAGAGGATGTCCACCAGGGTCTTCCCCAGCAGCTCCGGGTGCGCGTGGGTCTGCGCGAAGTGCCCGGGCACGACCCGCGCCCCGAGCTTCCACTCCCCCGTGTGCGCCACCGGCTCCCCCGCCAGCAGCCGCAGGAAGTGCGACTTGCCGGACCCGTTGGAGCCGAGGACCGCGACGCGCTCCCCGTAGTAGATCTCCAGGTCGAACGGTTTCATCAGCCCGGTCAGCTCCAGGCCCTCGCAGGTCACCGCCCGCACCCCGGTCCGCCCGCCGCGCAGCCGCATGCGGATGTCCTGCTCGCGCGGCGGCTCCGGCGGCGGTCCGGCCTCCTCGAACTTCTTGAAGCGGGTCTGCATCGCGTGGTAGCGGTTGGCCATGTCCGGGCTGTTCGCCGCCTGCTGCCGCATCCGCAGGACGAGCGCCTTCAGCCGGGCGTGCTCCTCCTGCCAGCGCCGCAGCAGCTCCTCGAACCGCGCGAACCGCTCCTTGCGCGCCTGGTGGTACGTGGCGAAGCCGCCGCCGTGCACCCACACATCGCTGCCCGCCGGGCTCGGCTCCACGCTGACGATCTTCTCGGCGGCCCGGGAGAGCAGCTCCCGGTCGTGGGAGACGAAGAGGACCGTCTTACGGGTCTCCTTGAGCCTCTCCTCCAGCCAGCGCTTGCCGGGGACGTCCAGATAGTTGTCCGGCTCGTCCAGGAGCAGCACCTCGTCGGGGCCGCGCAGCAGCGCCTCCAGGACCAGCCGCTTCTGCTCACCACCGCTGAGCGTGCGCACCTCGCGCCACTGCGCCTTCTCGTACGGGACACCCAGCGCCGCCATCGTGCACATGTCCCAGACCGTCTCGGCCTCGTACCCGCGCGCCTCGGCCCAGTCGCTGAGCGCCTGCGCGTACGCCATCTGCGCGGCCTCGTCGTCGACGGTGAGGATCTTCTCCTCGGCCGCGTCCACCGCCTTCGCCGCTTCCCGGATGCGCGGCTGCGACACCGACACCAGCAGGTCCCGTACGGTCCGCTCGTCCCGTACCGACCCCACGAACTGCGGCATCACACCGAGCCCGCCGCTCACCGAGACCGTGCCGCCGTGCGGCTGGAGCTCACCGGCGAGAAGGCGCAGCAGGGTCGTCTTGCCCGCCCCGTTGGCCCCGACGAGGGCGACGACGGCTCCGTCGGCCACCCGGAACGAGGCATCGCCGAGCAGCACCCGCCCGTCCGGCAGGTAGTACTCCAGGTGGCCCGCTTCCAGATGTCCCATACGGAGCATTGTCACCGCCCGCGATGCGATGGCCCAACCGGTTTACCCGGCGAGGGTCTGCGGCCGAACGCGACGCTCTAGGATTCGCGCATGAGTTCATGGCAAGGGGGGCCCTCCTGGGGGCCAGGGGACAACGGAACTCCGGACTGGGCGGCGCTCGCCGAGGAGTCGGCCGCGCGCACCCGCCGCAAGCGGTGGCTGATGATCGGCGGCGGGGTGCTGGCCACCGCGCTGGTCGGCGCGGCGGTGGCCACCGCCGTGGTCAGCACGGGGAGCGGCGGGAACGCCCCGGGGAGCAGCGCGAGCAAACTGCCCGCCCCGGCCGACCTGCCCGAGGACACCTCCGCGCCCGAGCCCTCCTTCTCCCCGGTGGCACCCCCGCCCCCGCCGGACCCGAAGGAGTACATAGTCAGCGCCGACAAGGACAAGGCGCCGATCACGGTCGACGGCTTCTTCCCCGGTGAGAAGCTCGCCATGGGCGACCGCGTCCATCTGAAGGGCGCGACGAACCGCGTCACCGACTGCGCGAGCGGCACCCAGGGCGCCCTCGGCGCGGTCCTCACGAACAACGGCTGCGAGCAGCTCATCCGGGCGACCTACCGCAAGGACGGGGTCGCCGTCACCGTCGGCATAGCGGTCTTCGACACCGAGGCCCGCGCGAAGAAGACGGTGGACCAGGCGGCGGGCGGCATCGCCTCCCTCGCGGGCGAGGGCGTACCCACCTTCTGCCGGGGCGGTACGGTCTGCCGGCGCACCACCAACTCCTACGGCCGGTACGCCTACTTCACCGTCGGCGGCTTCACCGACGGCACCCGTGTCACCGCCCAGGACAAGAACGTCTTCGCGGTCGGCGACGATCTGACGAACTTCGTCTTCCGCCAGATCCACCACCGGGGCCGGGTCCAGGCATCGCAGGCGGCGGAACCCGCTCAGTAGGCCCGCGCGGGCCATTCGGGCCGTTCCCGGGGGCGGTGCGCCCCACACCGAACTGAACGTGTTCAATAATGGGTACGGGCAGGCGCGAACTCCTGCCCGGGGGCGACCATGCCCCCAGCCCCCGCACGAAGGACGGCCCCGATGAACAAGCCCATCACCCGGAGCACGGCCCGCCGCATCGCCGCCGGTTACGTCGGCGTGGTCACGCTCGCCGCCGTGGCCTACGAGTTCGCCGGACGGCCGGAGTACGGCGTGGGAGCGATGACCCTGGCGGCCTGGCCGGGCGACGTCCTGCTGCTGGTCTTCGTGCTCTACCCGCTGACCCTGCTGACCGGCGACGCCTCGGGCGTCGAGGAGGCCGGGTTCAGCCTCATCGACCCGCTGTTCCAGGGGGCCGGGGCGGTGGTCAACGTGCTGATCGTGTGGGGCGTCCTCACCTTCGTACGCCACTTCAGGACCGAGTGCCGCCGCAGCCGCAGCAGTTGACCGCCCGGCCTCCGCCCTCAGTGCCTCAGCAGCACCCCGCCGACCCCGGCAACGTCCGCACGTTACGGGCCTCTTCGGCCCGCGCGGCCAGCAACTCGTCCGCCGGATACGCCACTTCCTCCAGCGTCAGCCCGTGCGGCCGCACCACGTGCACACCGGGGTCGCGCACCTTCGCGGCCAGCACCTCGGCAGGCCAGGCCGCCGGACGCCGCCCGTCACCGACGAAGAGCGCGGCCCCGATCAGCGCCCGCACCATGTTGTGGCAGAACGCGTCCGCCTGCACGGTCGCGGTGAGGACGCCCGAAGCCGGGTCCCGTACCCAACTCAGCTTCTGGAGCGTACGGATGGTCGTCGCACCCTCGCGCTTCTTGCAGTACGCGGCGAAGTCGTGCTCGCCCACCATCAGCGCGGCGGCCTCGTTCATCGCGTCCAGGTCCAACGGCCGGTCGTGCCACAGCACATGACCGCGCGTCAGCGGGTCCACCCCGCCGGGCCGGTCGCCGACCCGGTAGGCGTAACGCCTCCAGAGCGCGGAGAAGCGGGCGTTGAACCCGGCCGGGGCGGGGGCCGCGCGCCAGATCCGTACATCCTGCGGAAGCCGCCCCGCCAGCCGCCGCAGCAGCTTCTCCTCGTGCTCCGCCCACACCGTCTCCGGCAGGTCCACATGGGCCACCTGCCCCCGCGCGTGCACCCCGGCGTCCGTGCGGCCCGCCACCGTCAGGCCGTACGTCACCGCCGACCGCGTCACGGTCCGCAGCGCGTCCTCGATCTCGCCCTGCACCGTGCGCCGGCCGGTCTGCTTCGCCCAGCCGGAGAAGTCCTTGCCGTCGTAGGCCAGATCCAGCCGCACCCGTACGAACCCGGGCTCCGCCTCGTCACTCACCGTGTCTCCCTCTCCCACCCTGCTCAGCGAAACGGGCCCGCACCGCCCCGAAGGGTGGTGCGGGCCCGTCCCGTGGTCCTCAGAACGCTCAGGCGTCCTTCGACTCCTCGTCGGCCTTCTCGACCGGCTTGGCGTCCTCGACGACCTCGGACTCGGCCGCGGGGGCCTCCTCCTTCTTGAGGGCGTCTTCCTTGACCGCGCGCTTCGTCGCGGCCTCGGCCTCACCGGTGGCCTGCTGGGCCACGGTCAGCGCCTCGACCAGCTCGATGACGGCCATCGGGGCGTTGTCGCCACGACGGTTGCCGATCTTGGTGATACGGGTGTAACCACCGGGGCGGTTCTCGTACCGGGGAGCGATCTCGGTGAAGAGCGTGTGGACGACGCTCTTGTCCGTGATCGTCTGGAGCACCAGGCGACGGTTGTGGATGTCGCCCTTCTTCGCCTTGGTGACGAGGCGCTCGGCGACGGGGCGCAGGCGGCGGGCCTTGGCCTCGGTCGTCGTGATGCGGCCGTGCTCGAACAGCGACTTCGCCAGGTTGGCGAGGAGCAGACGCTCGTGCGCGGCGCTGCCGCCCAGACGGGCACCCTTTGCGGGACGCGGCATGGTGATTCTCCTTGTGTGCTGCACCGGCCGTATCAGGTACCGGTGTCAGTTCCCGTGAAGCGGTCGCCTCACGGAAGTCATAACTGCCGGACTGGGTCTACCAGCCCGTCCGGCGATCGAGGACAGAGCCTCAGCCCCGGCCCGGGGGCACCCTCAAAACCGGGCACCCCCAGCCGGGAGGCGGCTCAGTACTGCTCGGTCTCCACGAAACCGGCGTCCGCGTCGTCGTCGGCGCCGAAGGCGTCGGCGGCGGCGGTCGGGTCGAAGCCGGGAGGCGAGTCCTTCAGCGCGAGGCCCATACCGGCCAGCTTCGCCTTGACCTCGTCGATCGACTTGGCACCGAAGTTGCGGATGTCGAGCAGGTCCGCCTCGGAGCGGGCCACGAGCTCACCCACGGAGTGGATGCCCTCGCGCTTGAGGCAGTTGTACGAGCGGACCGTGAGCTCCAGCTCCTCGATCGGCAGCGCCAGATCCGCGGCGAGCGCGGCGTCCGTCGGGGACGGGCCCATGTCGATGCCCTCGGCGTCGATGTTGAGCTCGCGCGCCAGACCGAACAGCTCGACCAGGGTCTTACCGGCCGACGCCATGGCGTCACGGGGACGCATGGCCTGCTTGGTCTCGACGTCGACGATCAGCTTGTCGAAGTCGGTGCGCTGCTCGACACGGGTCGCCTCGACCTTGTACGTGACCTTGAGCACCGGCGAGTAGATGGAGTCGACCGGGATGCGGCCGATCTCCTGGCCGACCTGCTTGTTCTGGACGGCGGAGACATAGCCGCGACCGCGCTCGACGGTCAGCTCCATCTCCAGCTTGCCCTTGCCGTTGAGCGTGGCGAGAACGAGGTCGGGGTTGTGCACCTCGACACCGGCCGGGGGCGCGATGTCGGCGGCGGTGACCAGACCCGGGCCCTGCTTGCGCAGGTACATCACGACGGGCTCGTCGTGCTCCGAGGAGACGACCAGCTGCTTGATGTTGAGGATGAGGTCGGTGACGTCCTCCTTGACGCCCGGCACGGTGGTGAACTCGTGCAGGACCCCGTCGATCCGGATGCTGGTGACAGCGGCACCGGGGATCGAGGAGAGGAGGGTACGGCGCAGGGAGTTGCCGAGGGTGTAGCCGAAGCCCGGCTCCAGCGGCTCGATCACGAACCGGGAGCGGAATTCGTCGACGACCTCTTCGGTCAGCGACGGACGCTGAGCGATAAGCATGGGGAGAGTCCTTCAGTCGTGGGCACCCACTATTTGATGCCCGACAGATGCAACAAGGGTACGGGCGGTACGCCCCGAATGAGGCGTACCGCCCGGACCCGGACGCTACTGACGCACGGCCGTCACCGGCCGCGACGGATCAGACGCGGCGACGCTTCGGCGGACGGCAGCCGTTGTGCGGCGTCGGGGTGACGTCCTGGATCGAACCGACCTCGAGGCCCGTGGCCTGGAGGGAGCGGATCGCGGTCTCACGGCCGGAGCCGGGACCCTTGACGAAGACGTCGACCTTGCGCATGCCATGCTCCTGCGCGCGGCGGGCGGCCGACTCGGCGGCCATCTGCGCGGCGAAGGGGGTGGACTTGCGCGAGCCCTTGAAGCCGACGTGGCCGGCGGAGGCCCAGGAGATCACGTTGCCCGAGGGGTCCGTGATCGAGACGATGGTGTTGTTGAACGTGCTCTTGATGTGCGCGTGGCCGTGAGCGACGTTCTTCTTTTCCTTGCGACGCACCTTCTTGGCTGCGCCCTGACGACCCTTGGGGGGCATGTCTTGACTCCAGATGGAGAGGGGAGGTGATCGGTCCTACAGCGAAGACCGCTGGTTGCTGCGTCGGCCCGGCGAACCGGACTGCGCAGTGCGTCCGCTGAGGACTACTTCTTGCCCGGCTTCTTCTTACCGGCGATGGCGCGACGCGGGCCCTTGCGGGTACGCGCGTTCGTGCTGGTGCGCTGACCGTGGACCGGCAGGCCACGACGGTGGCGGATGCCCTGGTAGCAGCCGATCTCGATCTTGCGGCGAATGTCGCCCTGAACCTCGCGGCGGAGGTCACCCTCGGTGCGGAGGTTGGCGTCCACGTACTCGCGGATCTTGACCAGGTCCTCTTCGGCCAGGTCACGAACGCGGGTGTTCGGGTTCACGCCGGTGGAGGCGAGGATCTCCTTGGACCGGGTGCGCCCGATACCGAAGACGTAGGTGAGGGCAACCTCCACGCGCTTTTCGCGCGGGATGTCAACACCTGAAACGCGTGCCATTCAATGGCTCCAGTTGTTATTTCGGGGGTCTTCCGCAGGACCACTCCCGACCGCCGACCTCCCGCTGGGAGAAGTGGTACGTCCGGGTCTCCGGCCCCCGCCGGAGGTGTCGTCAGCCGTGGCTTGGACGGGCCCTGCGTATGTACGTGATTACGTGCGTCGCGCGAAGAACTGCGAGATGCAGGCGGTCGTGCGTCAGCCCTGGCGCTGCTTGTGGCGCAGGTTGTCGCAGATGACCATGACCCGACCGTGACGGCGGATCACCTTGCACTTGTCGCAGATCTTCTTGACGCTCGGCTTGACCTTCATGGGATGTCAGGTTCTCCGGGTCAGTGCCATCACCGCGCCGAAACGGGGTGGGGGCAAGATCTACTTGTAGCGGTAGACGATCCGGCCGCGCGTGAGGTCGTACGGAGAGAGCTCCACCACAACCCGGTCATCCGGGAGGATACGGATGTAGTGCATCCGCATCTTGCCGCTGATGTGCGCCAGGACCTTGTGACCGTTCTGGAGCTCCACCTTGAACATTGCGTTCGGGAGGGACTCGATCACGGTGCCCTCAATCTCGATGGCACCTTGCTTCTTGGCCACGCTTCGCCTTTCGAATCGGCTACCTTGATCGGCTCCTGCGATCCCCTGTCCTACCTGCGGACATACGGATGCACCGGAGCCGACGAGTCAGTCTACGTCAGCGGACTCCAAAAGACGAATCCGTCAAGTTTGCCCACTGCGGGTGATCCTTAGACCTGCCGAAGGGGGCGTATCACCCCAGCGGGTCCGGCGCCGCCGTGATCCCGGCCCCTTCTCCACGCAGCCCTCGCGGGCTCGGCGCCGGGGGCGCCTCACAGGCTTCGGGCCGCTGCGCCGGGCTCCGCCCGCCGGACGGCGTCACCCCAGCGGGTCCGGCGCCGCCTCGATCCCGTACTCCGCGAGCTTCGCCTTGCCGCAGTCCGGGGCGGTCAGGACCAGCGGCCCCTGCTCCGTCAGGGCGATGGAGTGCTCCCAGTGCGAGGACCAGGTGCCGTCCGTCGTGATGACCGTCCAGTCGTCGCCGAGGGTCTCCGTACGGGCCGTGCCGAGCGAGACCATGGGCTCGATCGCCAGGCAGACCCCCGGGACCAGCTTGATGCCCTTGCCGCGCTTGCGGGAGACGTAGTTCAGCAGGTGCGGGTCCATGTGCATCTCGGAGCCGATGCCGTGGCCGCCGAAGTCCTCGATGATCCCGTACTTGCCGGTGGCCGGGCGGGGCTGGCGGCGGATGTAGGTCTCGATCGCCCGGGAGATGTCGACGAGGCGGTTGTTCACCTTCATCGCGGCGATCCCGGCCCACATCGACTCCTCGGTCACCCGGGAGAGCTCGACCAGCTCCGGAGCGTGACCGGTGCCCACGAAGGCGGTGTACGCGGCGTCGCCGTGCCAGCCGTCCACGATGGCGCCGGCGTCGATCGAGATGATGTCGCCGTCCTTGAGGACCGTCTTCTCGTCCGGGATGCCGTGGACGACGACCTCGTTGACCGAGGTGCAGATCGTCGCGGGGAACCCGCCGTAACCGAGGAAGTTCGACTTCGCCCCGTGGTCGGCGATCACCTTGCGGGCGACCTGGTCCAGGTCCTTCGTGGTGGCGCCGGGCACGGCCGCCTCCCGGGTGGCCGCGTGAATGGCAGCGACCACCAGCCCCGCCTCGCGCATCTTCGCGATCTGCTCGGGGGTCTTGATCTGCACCATTGCTCGGCGCCTCTCTGCATCGTCGGTGACGGGTGACGGGTCCGCAGCGCGGCCGTACCCAACGATACGGGCGCAAACAGTCGGCCGCGGCGCCCTGGGGCGCCGCGGCCGGCTGTACAGCGGTGGTACGGGGTGGTGGGGCTCAGTCCTGGTCGTCGGACTTCTTCAGAGCCGCCATGGCGCGCTCGGTCACCTCGGTGACCTTGCCGAGCGCGGAGATGGTCACCACCAGGCCCTGGGCCCGGTAGTAGTCGATGATCGGCTCGGTCTGCGTGTGGTAGACCTCGAGCCGCGTACGGACCGTCTCCTCGCTGTCGTCGTCCCGCTGGTACAGCTCGCCGCCGCAGGCGTCGCAGACGCCCTCGGTCTTCGGCGGGTTGTACGTCACGTGGAAGACGTGCGCGCTGTCGCTGCGGCAGATGCGGCGACCCGCGATCCGCTTCACGACCTCTTCCTCGGGGACCTCGAGATCGAGGACCGCGTCCAGCTTCACGCCCTCGTCCTTGAGCATCA
Organism: Kitasatospora albolonga; assembly: GCA_002082585.1. Lineage (NCBI taxonomy): Bacteria > Bacillati > Actinomycetota > Actinomycetes > Kitasatosporales > Streptomycetaceae > Kitasatospora > Kitasatospora albolonga. The sequence continues at coordinate 4,996,375 of CP020563.1, read as the reverse complement.
CGTCAAGGGCTTCGGCCTGGCCGACGTTCCGCGGGAAGCCGTCCAGCAGGAAGCCGTTCACGGCGTCCGACTGGGACATGCGGTCCTTGGCCATCCCGATGGTGACCTCGTCCGGCACCAGCTGGCCTGCGTCCATGTAGGCGCGGGCCTGCTTGCCAAGGTCGGTGCCCTGGCTGATGTTGGCGCGGAAGAGGTCGCCCGTGGAGATGTGCGGAATCGACAGGTTCTGGGCAAGGTACGCGGCCTGCGTTCCCTTGCCGGCACCCGGAGGCCCGACGAGGACGATTCGCATCAGCGGAGGAACCCTTCGTAATTGCGCTGCTGGAGCTGACTCTCGATCTGCTTCACGGTTTCCAGACCCACACCCACGATGATGAGGATGCTCGTCCCGCCGAACGGGAAGTTCTGGTTCGCGCCGCCGAATGCTGCCAACGCCATCGTCGGCACCAGAGCGATCAGGCCCAGGTACAGCGAGCCCGGCCAAGTGATCCTGTTGAGCACGTAGCTCAGGTACTCGGCAGTAGGTCGGCCTGCCCGGATGCCCGGGATGAAGCCACCATACTTCTTCATGTTGTCGGCGACTTCGTCGGGGTTGAACGAAATGGCCACGTAGAAGAAGGCGAAGAAGACGATGAGTACGAAGTACACCGAGATGTAGTACGGGTGATCACCCGTCACGAAGTGGTCCTGAATCCAGGTTGCCCAGCCCGAGGTGGAGCCGGAGAACTGGACGATCAGCGACGGGATGAACAGCAGCGACGAGGCGAAGATGACGGGAATCACACCCGCCTGGTTCACCTTGAGCGGGATGTACGTCGATGTACCGCCGTAGGAACGGCGCCCGATCATGCGCTTCGCGTACTGCACGGGGATGCGGCGCTGGGCCTGTTCGACGAAGACGACCAGGGCCACCATGACGAAGCCGATGAGGATGACCGTGCCGAACTCGATCCAGCCGTCGGCCAGCTTGCCGCTCTCCTTGATGGCCCACAGGGCGCCGGGGAACGTGGCGGCGATCGAGATGAACATGAGGATCGACATACCGTTGCCGATGCCCTTGTCGGTGATGAGCTCACCGAGCCACATGACGGCGGCGGTACCGGCGGTCATGGTGATGACCATGACCAGCGTCGTGAAGATCGACTTGTCGGGCACGATCTGGTCGCGCACGTTGCAGTTCTGGAAGAGCGCACCGCTGCGGGCGGTGGCGACGAGGCCGGTGCCCTGGAGGACGGCCAGCGCGACCGTCAGATAACGCGTGTACTGCGTGATCTTGGCCGTACCGGACTGACCCTCCTTCTTGAGGGCTTCGAGCCGGGGGATCACGACGGTCAGCAGCTGGAGAATGATGCTGGCCGTGATGTACGGCATGATGCCGAGCGCGAAGATGGTGATCTGCAGCAGGGCGCCACCGCTGAACATCTGCATCAGACCGAGCAGGCCACCCGAATCGGCCTGGTCGATGCACTGCTGGACCTTCGCGTAGTCGACACCGGGAGCCGGGACGTGCGCCCCGAGCCGGTAGATCACGATCATGGCCAGCGTGAAGAGCAGCTTCTTGCGCAGGTCGGGCGTCTTGAACGCTCGGGCGAACGCGGTGAACACGGTGCCTCCTGCGACCCCCGCGCTATGCGTCAGAGGCGACGGGTCTGGATGGGACTGGATGGGATCGGATACAAGGCAGCCCTACATCGTAAGGAGGCCACAAAAGATGAACGGCGCTACCCTACCCGGCCCGGGACTGAGCAGGAAACACGCGCTGTGCACAGGTGCACCGCCCGCCCTCCGGCCCCGCCGCGAAAGACCGGCCAAGCCACACCATTTGGGACGCGAACGCCCCCCGGCGCGCCCACCACCGGTGCGGTGGACACTCGTTCAACCTTTCCCGAGCCTTTACGGTTCCCGTACAGCGCCACAAAAAGTGTCGGGCGCCCGCTCCTCAACGCCTCGTGGTAGGGCGGCGGAAGGGCCCGGGAACGGCGGCCTGGGGAAACGGCCCGGGAAACGGAGAAGCCCGGCCGGCCACCTCCGAAGAGGCGACCGGCCGGGCTCGGGTCCGTATCCGGGCTCAGACGAGCTCGGTGACCGTACCGCCGGCGGCGGTGATCTTCTCCTTGGCGGAGCCGGAGACGGCGTCAACCGAAACCTGGAGCGCCACGGAGATCTCGCCCTGTCCGAGGACCTTGACGAGGTGGTTGTTGCGCACGGCACCCTTGGCGACCAGGTCGGCCACCGTGACCTCTCCACCCTCGGGGTAGAGCGTCGCGAGCTTGTCCAGGTTCACGACCTGGTACTCCGTGCGGAACGGGTTCTTGAAGCCCTTGAGCTTCGGGAGACGCATGTGGAGGGGCATCTGGCCACCCTCGAAGCGCTCCGGAACCTGGTAACGGGCCTTCGTACCCTTCGTACCACGGCCTGCGGTCTTACCCTTGGACGCCTCACCACGACCCACACGGGTCTTGGCGGTCTTGGCGCCCGGGGCAGGCCGGAGGTTGTGGGCCTTCAGCGGGCTGTTCTCCGCCATGTCAGTCAACCTCCTCAACCGTCACGAGGTGGCGGACGGTGTGCACCATGCCGCGGAACTCGGGGCGGTCCTCCTTGACAACCGAGTCGTTCAGGCGCTTGAGCCCGAGCGAACGCAGGGTGTCGCGGTGGTTCTGCTTGCTGCCGATGTACGACTTCGTCTGCGTGATCTTGAGGCGAGCCATTACGCACCCGCTCCCGCACGCGCACGGAGCAGAGCCGCGGGGGCGACGTCCTCGAGCGGCAGACCGCGGCGGGCCGCGATCTCCTCGGGACGCTGCAGGCCCTTGAGGGCCTCCACGGTCGCGTGCACGATGTTGATCGCGTTGGACGAGCCAAGCGACTTCGACAGGATGTCGTGAACGCCGGCGCACTCGAGCACGGCGCGCACCGGGCCACCGGCGATAACACCGGTACCGGGGGAAGCCGGCTTGAGCAGGACGACGCCCGCAGCCTTCTCGCCCGTGATCGGGTGAGGGATGGTGCCCTGGATGCGCGGGACCTTGAAGAAGTTCTTCTTGGCCTCTTCGACACCCTTGGCGATGGCCGCGGGAACTTCCTTGGCCTTGCCGTATCCGACACCGACGGTGCCGTCACCATCGCCCACCACGACCAGCGCGGTGAAGCTGAAGCGACGACCACCCTTCACAACCTTGGCGACGCGGTTGATCGCGACGACGCGCTCGACGTACGCGGTCTTCTCGGCGGCGCTGGCGCCACCGTCACGGCCCTTCCGGTCCCGCCGCTCGCCGCCACCGGCACCGCTTCCGCGGCGCTGGGGTCCAGCCATTGGATTTACCTCTCTCTGTTACGTCCGCTGTGCGTAGGAACCGGGGCTTAGAACTTCAGCCCGGCTTCACGGGCGGCGTCAGCCAGAGCGGCAATCCGCCCGGCGTACTGGTTACCACCGCGGTCAAACACGACGGCCTCGACGCCTGCGGCCTTGGCGCGCTCGGCGACCAGGGCGCCGACCTGCTTGGCCTGGGCGCTCTTGTCACCCTCGCCACCACGGATCGAGGTGTCCAGGGTCGACGCCGACGCGAGCGTGTGGCCCGCGATGTCGTCGATGACCTGGGCCACGATGTGGCGGTTGGAACGCGTCACGACCAGACGGGGCCGCTCCGGCGAACCCGACAGGTGCTTGCGGACGCGGATGTGGCGCCGCTTGCGGGCAGCGCGCTTGTACGCGTCGCCCTTGGCGATCTTCACACCGTATGCCATGGCTACTTACCAGCCTTTCCGACCTTGCGGCGGATGACCTCGCCCGCGTACTTGACGCCCTTGGCCTTGTACGGGTCGGGCTTCCGCAGCTTGCGGATGTTGGCGGCCACCTCGCCGACCTTCTGCTTGTCGATGCCCTCGACGCTGAGCTTCGTGGGCGACTCGACCTTGAAGGTGATGCCTTCCGGCGCCTCGATGAGGATCGGGTGGCTGTAGCCCAGGGCGAACTCCAGGTTGGAGCCCTTCGCCTGGACGCGGTAACCGACACCGCTGATCTCGAGCGCCTTGGAGTAACCCGCGGTCACGCCGGTGATCATGTTCGCCACCAGCGTGCGGGACAGGCCGTGGAGGGCCTTGTTCTGACGCTCGTCGTTCGGGCGGGTGACGTTGAGAACGCCGTCCTCACCCTTGGAGACCTCGATCGGCGCGGCGACGGTGTGCGTGAGGGAACCCTTGGGGCCCTTCACCGCGACCGTACGGCCATCGATGGTGACGTCCACACCGGCGGGAACCTGGATGGGGAGCTTGCCGATTCGCGACATGAGCTTTCCTTCCTTTCCCGACTACCAGACGTAGGCGAGGACTTCCCCACCTACGCCCTTCTTGCCTGCCTGCTGGCCGGTCAGGAGACCGTGGGACGTGGAGATGATCGCCACGCCCAGGCCGCCGAGGACCTTCGGCAGGTTGGTGGACTTTGCGTATACACGCAGACCCGGCTTCGAGATCCGCTTGATGCCGGCGATCGAGCGCTCGCGGTTCGGACCGAACTTCAGCTCGAGGACGAGGTTCTTGCCGACCTCGGCGTCCTCGACCTTCCAGCCGGTGATGAAACCCTCCTGCTTGAGGATCTCCGCGATGTGCGACTTGATCTTGCTGTGCGGCATCGAGACATCGTCGTGATATGCCGAGTTCGCGTTACGCAGACGCGTGAGCATGTCTGCGATGGGATCAGTCATGGTCATGAGTTGGCCTTCGGCCTCTCTCGCCGGGGTTTCCTGTATGCGCCATCCCTCTCCCCACTCAGTGGCGGGACGGGTGCGGCGCGGGGACCTACGGCGTAGTAAGTCGGTCGTGGGCGGCAGGCGCCCAACCCTTCTAGCCTACGGCATGAAAGGTGGGGCTCCTGCCGACCAGATACTTACCGAGAGTCTCCGGAACTTCCCTTCGCCCTAGGGCGGAGGAGAGTTACCAGGAGCTCTTGGTCACGCCCGGCAGCTCGCCACGGTGAGCCATCTCACGAAGGCACACGCGGCACAGGCCGAACTTGCGGTAGACGGAGTGGGGCCGGCCGCAGCGCTGGCAGCGGGTGTACCCGCGGACGCCGAACTTCGGCTTACGGGCGGCCTTAGCGATCAGAGCCTTCTTCGCCACGGTCAGTTCTCCTTGAACGGGAAGCCGAGGTGACGAAGCAGGGCACGACCCTCGTCGTCGTTGGTCGCCGTGGTGACCACGGTGATGTCCATGCCCCGGACCCGGTCGATCTTGTCCTGGTCGATCTCGTGGAACATGACCTGCTCCGTGAGACCGAAGGTGTAGTTGCCACGGCCGTCGAACTGCTTCGGCGACAGGCCGCGGAAGTCACGGATACGCGGCAGCGCGAGCGACAGCGTACGGTCCAGGAACTCCCACATCCGGTCACCGCGGAGGGTGACGTGGCAGCCGATCGGCTGGCCCTCGCGCAGCTTGAACTGCGCGATGGACTTGCGGGCCTTGGTGACGGCCGGCTTCTGGCCGGTGATCGTGGTGAGGTCCTTGACGGCACCGTCGATCAGCTTGGAGTCGCGGGCGGCGTCGCCCACACCCATGTTGACCACGATCTTGACCAGACCGGGAACCTGCATGACGTTCTCGTACGAGAACTCCTCACGCAGCTTGCCGGCGATTTCCTCGCGGTAGCGCGTCTTGAGACGCGGCGCAGTGGTGGCAGTCATCAGATGTCCTCACCGGTCCGCTTGGCAACGCGGATCTTGTTGCCCTCGTCGTCAAAGCGGTAGCCGACGCGGGTGACAACCTTGTTGCCGTCCTTCTCCACAACCAGCTGAACGTTGCTGACGTGGATCGGGGCCTCGGTGGTGACAATGCCACCCGTCTGCGAACCGCGAGCCGTCTGACCGGCCTTGGTGTGCTTCTTGACCCGGTTGACACCCTCGACGAGGACGCGGTCCTGAGCGGGGTAGGCCACGATGACCTTGCCCTGCTTGCCCTTGTCCTTACCGGTGATGACCTGGACCAGGTCGCCCTTCTTGATCTTCATGCTTACAGCACCTCCGGCGCGAGCGAGATGATCTTCATGAACTTCTTCTCGCGCAGCTCCCGGCCCACGGGGCCGAAGATGCGGGTGCCGCGGGGGTCGCCGTCGTTCTTCAGAATGACGGCGGCGTTCTCGTCGAAGCGGATGTACGAGCCATCCGGACGGCGACGCTCCTTGACGGTGCGAACGATGACCGCCTTGACGACGTCACCCTTCTTCACGTTGCCACCGGGGATCGCGTCCTTGACGGTGGCGACGATGACGTCACCGATACCCGCGTAGCGGCGACCCGAGCCACCGAGAACACGAATGGTGAGAATTTCCTTCGCACCCGTGTTGTCGGCGACGCGCAGTCGCGACTCCTGCTGGATCACGTCTATCTCCTGATCGTCTGCCGGTTCCCGGCGGGTGCCTCTCCGTTACGGGAGAGGCACCTCACCGAGCCTGGCGGAACTGACCTGAGGGGAACCCCTCAGGAATTACTTGGCCTTCTCGAGGATCTCGACGATGCGCCAGCGCTTCGAGGCGGACAGCGGACGCGTCTCCATGATGAGGACGCGGTCGCCGACGCCGGCGGAGTTCTGCTCGTCGTGCGCCTTGAGCTTGTTCGTACGGCGGATGACCTTGCCGTACAGCGCGTGCTTGACGCGGTCCTCGACGGCGACGACGACGGTCTTGTCCATCTTGTCGCTGACGACCAGACCCTCACGGGTCTTGCGGAAACCGCGCTCGGTCTTGCTGGTCTCAGTCACAGTCTTCTCGCTCATCAGACGCTCTCCACCGTCTCGATGCCCAGCTCGCGCTCGCGCATCAGGGTGTAGATCCGGGCGATGTCCTTACGGACGGACTTGAGCCGGCCGTGGTTCTCGAGCTGGCCCGTCGCCGCCTGGAAGCGGAGGTTGAACAGCTCTTTCTTGGCTTCGCTGAGCTTGTTGAGAAGCTCCTCGTCGCCCAGCTCGCGCAGCTCGGACGCCTTGGTACCGGCCGACATCACGACTCACCTGCCTCGCGCCGAACGATCCGGCACTTCATCGGAAGCTTGTGAGCAGCGCGGGTGAGCGCCTCACGAGCAATCTTCTCGTTCGGGTAGGACAGCTCGAACATCACCCGACCCGGCTTGACGTTCGCGATCCACCACTCGGGAGAACCCTTACCGGAACCCATGCGGGTCTCGGCCGGCTTCTTCGTCAGGGGACGGTCCGGGTAGATGTTGATCCAGACCTTGCCGCCACGCTTGATGTGACGGGTCATCGCGATACGAGCGGACTCGATCTGACGGTTCGTCACGTACGCCGGGGTCAGCGCCTGGATGCCGTACTCGCCGAACGCAACCTGCGTGCCACCCTTGGACATACCGCTGCGCTTCGGGTGGTGCTGCTTGCGGTGCTTGACCCTACGGGGGATCAGCATTTCGGTCAGGCCTCCGTTCCGGTGCTCTCAGCAGCCGGAGCAGCGGCGGCGGGGGCGTCGGCCTTGGGGGCCTCGGCTGCCGGCGACTGCTGCGGCTTACGGCCGCGACCGCCACGCTCGCCACCACGGCCGCCACCACGGCCGGCCGGGCGGTCGGTGCCGCCACGAGCCGGACGGTTGCCGGCACGGGCCGCGGCGTTCTCGGCGCGAACCTCGGCGATGTTCTTGACGTCGCCCTTGTAGATCCAGACCTTCACACCGATGCGGCCGAAGGTCGTCTTGGCCTCGAAGAAGCCGTAGTCGACGTTCGCGCGGAGCGTGTGCAGGGGCACACGGCCCTCGCGGTAGAACTCCGAGCGGGACATCTCGGCGCCGCCGAGGCGGCCGCCGCACTGGATCTTGATGCCCTTGGCGCCGGCCTTCATCGAGGACTGCATGCTCTTGCGCATGGCCCGACGGAAGGAGACGCGGGAGGAGAGCTGCTCGGCGACGGCCTGGGCCACCAGCTGAGCGTCCACCTCGGGGTTCTTGACCTCGAGGATGTTCAGCTGGACCTGCTTGCCGGTCAGCTTCTCCAGCTCGCCGCGGATACGGTCGGCCTCGGCGCCGCGGCGGCCGATGACGATGCCCGGGCGGGCGGTGTGGATGTCAACGCGGACGCGGTCGCGGGTGCGCTCGATCTCGACCTTCGAGATGCCGGCCCGCTCCATGCCCTTCGTCATCATGCGACGAATGGCGACGTCTTCCTTGACGTAGTCCTTGTACAGCTTGTCGGCGTACCAGCGGGACTTGAAGTCCGTGGTGATGCCGAGCCGGAACCCGTGCGGGTTTACCTTCTGGCCCATTACCGGGTTCCTTCCTTGCTGCTGACGACCACGGTGATGTGGCTGGTCCGCTTACGGATCCGGTAGGCACGGCCCTGGGCACGCGGACGGAACCGCTTCAGGGTCGGACCCTCGTCCACGTACGCCTCGCTGATGACCAGCGAAGAGGCGTCGGTGTGGTCGTAGTTGTGTGCGGCGTTGGCGATGGCGCTGTCCAGCACCTTGCCAACGGGCACGCTCGCGGCCTGCGGGGCGAAACGCAGGACCGCCTGAGCCTCCGTGGCATCCATGCCACGGATGAGGTCCACCACGCGGCGGGCCTTCATGGGCGTGACGCGGATGTACCGCGCCTGGGCCCTGGCTTCCATGGTTGTCCCTTCGGTGTAAGTCATAGTCGTTTCCACCCCGCTGCTAGCGGCGCTTCGACTTCCGGTCGTCCTTGACGTGGCCGCGGAAGGTGCGAGTCGGCGAGAACTCGCCGAGCTTGTGGCCGACCATCGACTCGGTGACGAACACCGGGACGTGGATCTTGCCGTTGTGCACCGCGATGGTGTGACCCAGCATGGCCGGGACGATCATCGAGCGACGGGACCAGGTCTTGATGACGTTCTTGGTGCCTGCCTCGTTCTGTACGTCCACCTTCTTGATGAGGTGGCCGTCGACGAAGGGCCCCTTCTTGAGACTGCGCGGCATCTAAACCCGCTCCTAGCGCTTCTTGTTCGTCTTGCGGCGGCGGACGATGTACTTGTTGCTCGCCTTCTTGGGAGAACGCGTACGACCCTCCTTCTGACCCCACGGCGAGACCGGGTGACGACCACCGGAGGTCTTGCCTTCACCACCACCGTGCGGGTGGTCAACCGGGTTCATCGCGACACCGCGGACGGTCGGGCGGACGCCCTTCCAGCGCATGCGGCCGGCCTTGCCCCAGTTGATGTTCGACTGCTCGGCGTTGCCGACCTCACCGATCGTCGCGCGGCAGCGCGCGTCGACCAGGCGGATCTCGCCGGACGGCATACGAAGGTGGGCCATGGTGCCCTCCTTCGCCAGCAGCTGCACGGAGGCACCCGCGGAACGGGCGAACTTCGCGCCGCCGCCGGGCCGCAGCTCGATGGCGTGGATGGTCGTACCGACCGGGATGTTGCGCAGCGCCAGGTTGTTGCCGGGCTTGATGTCGGCGGTCGGACCGTTCTCGACACGGTCACCCTGCGACAGGCCACGGGGAGCGACGATGTAACGCTTCTCGCCGTCCGCGTAGTGCAGCAGCGCGATGCGCGCGGTGCGGTTCGGGTCGTACTCGATGTGCGCGACCTTGGCCGGCACGCCGTCCTTGTCGTGACGACGGAAGTCGATCACGCGGTAGGCGCGCTTGTGGCCACCGCCCTGGTGGCGAACGGTCACACGACCGGCGTTGTTACGGCCGCCCTTGCTGTGCAGAGGGCGGACCAGCGACTTCTCCGGCGTGGACCGCGTGATCTCGACAAAGTCGGCGACGCTGGAGCCACGACGGCCCGGGGTCGTCGGCTTGTACTTGCGGATACCCATTTCTCAGTCCTCGTCCGATTCCGGACGACTCGGCCTCCAATTAGGAGGTCGGGCCGCCGAAGATGTCGATACGGTCGCCCTCGGCGAGGGTCACGATGGCGCGCTTCGTGTCGGCGCGCTTGCCGAAACCGGTGCGGGTGCGCTTGCGCTTGCCCTGCCGGTTGATCGTGTTGACCCCGGTGACCTTGACCGACCAGACCGCTTCCACGGCCTGCTTGATCTGGGTCTTGTTGGAGCCGGGCGCGACGATGAACGTGTACTTGTTCTCGTCGAGCAGCGCGTAGCTCTTCTCGGAGACCACGGGCCTGACGAGAACGTCACGCGGGTCCGAGTACGTCTTGCTGGTAACGGTCGCCTCACTCATCAGGCGTCGCTCCCTTCGGTCTCAGCGGTCTGGGGGCCAGACACGAAGGACTCGAAAGCGGCCTGGGTGAAGACCACGTCGTCAGAGACGATCACGTCGTACGTGTTGAGCTGGCCCGGCTCCAGGATGTGCACCTGGGGCAGGTTGCGCGCGGACAGCCACGCGGCCTCGTCGGCACGGTCGACGACCAGGAGCAGGTTCTGGCGCTCCGAGATCTTGCCGAGCAGCGTCTTGGCGGCCTTCGTGGAGGCGGCACCCTCGACCACGCCGGTGACGACGTGGATACGGGAGTGACGCGCCCGGTCCGAGAGGGCACCGCGCAGGGCGGCGGCCTTCATCTTCTTGGGGGTCCGCTGCGAGTAGTCACGCGGCTGCGGGCCGTGGACGACGCCACCGCCGGCGAACTGCGGGGCGCGGGTCGAACCCTGACGGGCGCGGCCGGTGCCCTTCTGGCGGTAGGGCTTCTTGCCACCACCGCGGACTTCGCCGCGGCGCTTGGTCTTGTGCGTGCCCTGACGGGCAGCCGCCAGCTGAGCGACAACGACCTGGTGGATCAGCGGAACGCTGGTCTTCGCGTCGAAGATCTCCGCGGGGAGCTCGACGGTACCGGCCTTGTCGCCTGCCGGCGAAAGGATGTCAATGGTGCTCATTACCTCAAGCCCCCTTGGCCGCGGTACGGACCAGGACGAGGCCGCCGTTCGGACCGGGGACCGCGCCCTTGATGAGGAGCAGACCCTTCTCCGCGTCAACCGCGTGGATGGTCAGGTTCTGGGTGGTGACGCGCTCGTTACCCATGCGGCCCGCCATGCGCATGCCCTTGAAGACACGCCCAGGGGTGGCGCAGCCACCGATGGAACCGGGGGAACGGTGCTTGCGCTGGGTGCCGTGCCCGGCGCCGAGGCCCTTGAAGTTGTGACGCTTCATGACACCGGCGAAGCCCTTGCCCTTGCTCTTGCCCGTGACGTCGACCTTGACGCCGGACTCGAACACCTCGGCAGTGACCTCCTGGCCCAGCGTGTACTCGCTGGCGTCAGGGGTGCGGAGCTCCACCAGGTGGCGGCGCGGGGTGACGTCGGCCTTGGCGAAGTGACCCTTGAGGGGCTTGTTCACCTTGCGCGGGTCGATCTCGCCGAAGGCGATCTGGACCGCTTCGTAGCCGTCGCTGTCGTTGGTGCGAACCTGCGTCACGACGCACGGACCGGCCTTGACGACGGTCACCGGGACGACCCGGTTGTTCTCGTCCCAGACCTGGGTCATGCCGAGCTTCTCGCCCAGGACGCCCTTGATGTTCTTGCTCATCTCGGCCCGTCCCCTCAGAGCTTGATCTCGATGTCGACGCCCGCCGGGAGGTCGAGGCGCATCAGCGAGTCAACCGTCTTCGGCGTGGGGTCGAGGATGTCGATGAGGCGCTTGTGCGTGCGCATCTCGAAGTGCTCGCGAGAGTCCTTGTACTTGTGCGGCGACTTGATGACGCAGTACACGTTCTTCTCAGTGGGCAGCGGCACCGGGCCCGCGACCGACGCACCAGTGCGGGTCACCGTCTCGACGATCTTCTTCGCCGAGGAGTCGATGACCTCGTGGTCGTAGGCCTTGAGCCGGATGCGGATCTTCTGTCCCGCCATGGCTACTAGTAGTCCTGTCTCTCTGTTTAACGCTCTGGAACCCGGGGGCTCTCTGGACTCCTCCTCCGACCCACGCGGTCGGGCGTGTCGCATCCCCTCTACGAAAATCTCCCGAAGGAGATCCCAACCAAGGGGGTGCGGGCCCGGGGACCGCGGAACCGGGGGTGGAACACCCACCGGGTGCCTGGCCGGCGCCCTGCATTGCTTCCCGGAAGATTCCCGTACGTCCGGCCCGTACAGGGCCGACGAGTACTGTGGGACTCGCTTCCGGTCCTCCCGGCGGGAGGCGCGCAGCATTGACACTCAACCGAGCAACCTGGTCAGTGTGCCATACGGGGCGCGGGCCTGGCCAATCGAGTCGGGAATCCTACCCCGGGCGAGCGAGTACTCAAACGCAGGCGCGCATCCGGGGGTGCCGCACCGCCCCGTCGGCCCCGGGGCGCGGGCCCCGGGGCCGACGGGGCGGTGGAAAACCGGTCGGCAGACGAGCCGCGGCGCACTGTGCTGGTCACGGCCGCCCGCCGGACGGAGCGGGCCGATCGCAGGAGCCGACCGTGCCGACCAGGGGAACCGCGAACGCCCGGCCGACGGCGGACACCCGCCCGGTGCATCGTGCGGCCGTAGCCCGCGAACCCGCCGTACGGGTACGGCGTGCGCAACGCCACCTCACGGCCGGGCAACCCGCCCGCCCCGGCCCCCGTCTGTCCCCCCGCAGGCACCACGGCCCGACCAGCCGCCGGCCTGCGCGGGTAGTCAGGAGTACGCAGCACGGGGCGACCGTTCGCCCGCTGCGGGGGAAGCGGGAGCGGACGGAGTGCGTGGCGTGGCGGATCGATCTGTACCGGGCCGGATACGGGTGCCCCGGCGCGCCCTCCTCCTCGCGGCCACCGCGACCGCCGCCGTCGCGGGGTGCGCCGTACCGTCCCCCCGGCGCCGGGGCCCCGTGCCGGACCCGGCGCCCGGGCTGGCGATAGCGACCACCCGGCGGGCGCAGATCATGCAGCTGCTGGCCCACCCCGACGACGACCTGTACTTCATGAACCCGGACACCCGGCAGGCGCTGGACGCCGGGACCCCGCTGGTCTGCGTGTACCTGACCGCGGGCGAGGCGGACGGGGTGAACAAGATCCCCGGGGCGCCCCGCCCGGCGCCGGACCGGAGCGCGTACTCCTCCTCGCGCCACCAGGGGCTGCGCCAGGCGTACGCGGTCCTGCTCGGGCTCGACCGGTTCACGCCCTGGGAGCGGTCCGTGCTCACCCTGCACGGCGGCCACCGCGCCGAGGTGAACGTGCTGGCCGACGGGGTGCGCCGGGTCGAGCTGGTCTTCCTCAACACCGCGATGCACACCGGCTGGGGGCGGCTCGGGCTGCCCAGCCTCTGGCAGGACCGGCGGCTCGTGCTGCGTACCGTCGTGGCCGACGGATCGCCGCTGGACCGGGCCGGTTCCTATACGTACGACGGTCTCATCGACGTCCTCGTGGGGCTGCTGGAGCGGTACCGGCCCACCCTCGTGCACACCCTGGACCCCGATCCGGACCTCCAGGCGAGCTCCGAGGCCGAGCGGCGCCGGGACAGTGAGCAGCGCGGGTACTCCGACCACGCCGACCACACCGCCGCCGGTTCCTTCGCCTGGGCGGCGCTGATCCGGTGGGTGGCGCGGGCGACGGCGGGCGGGGAGGGGGTGCCGGGGTTCGTCGTGTCGTCGTTCCGGGGGTACTACAACCGGCACTGGCCCAAGAACCTGCCGCCGGACGTGCTGGAGCGGAAGGCCGCGCATCTCGTCCCGTACGGCGGGTCGCCCGCGTGGGAGTGCGGCAATCCGTCCGGCTGCGGCGACTACAACGTGGGCGGCGACCGGCCCCTGACCAACCGGAAGGGCTGGGTCCGGTCCACCCATCACCGCTACCCGGGTCCCCGTACCGCCGTGGCCCCCGGGGCGGACGGCCGGCTCACCGCGTACGGGGTGCTGGGGCTGCGGACCGTGCGGTGGCGGGAGAGCGCCCCCGGCAGCGGGGTCTGGGAGGAGCCGGACGACCTCGGCGGCGGGCCGCTCGCCCCCGCGCTGGGGTCGGCGGTCACGGCGGACGGGCGGCTGCTGCTGTTCGGGCTGCGGTTCGCGGCGCTCGGCGGGCACGGCTCCGACAACGAGCGCGAGATCGTGGTGCTGGAGCAGCGCTCCCCGGACGGGCCCTTCCGTGCCTGGCGGGGGCTCGGGAACCCCGCGGCAGGCCGCGACCACGGGCGCCGCATCGGGATACCGGTCGCCGTCGCCGCCCCGGACGGGCGCGTCCACCTCTTCGTACGGAACGCGGAGAAGGGGGTGAGCACCCGGGTCCGCGGCGAGGGCGGGCGGTGGGGCGCGTGGCGTGATCTGGGCGGTGGCGAGGTACAGGACGGGCTGAGCGCGGTCGTGGACACGGCGGGGTGCGTCCATGTGTACGCGGCCGGGCACCATGCCGTGCACCACTGGACCCAGGACGCCCCGGACCAGGAGGTCACCGCCCGTACCCAGCTCACCGGGGCACCCGTCCCGGCCCACGCACCGGCCGCCGTGGCCGCGCCCGACGGGTCGGTGGAGCTGTACTTCCGGGCCGCCGCGGCGGCCCCGCTCACGGTGGTGGGTGGCCGGAACATGCCGGTCCCCCGCTTCGACGGCTACGGGCCCGTGGCCGTCGCGCGCTCCCCCCGGGGCCGGGTGCTGCTCGGCCGCGACGCGGAGGGCGTGCTCCGCCTCCGTACCACCGGAGCCACCGGAGCCACCACCGCCGGAACCGGAGCCGGAACCGCCGGAACCGCCGCCGACGTCACCTCCGTACGCGACCGGGGGCCGGTCGCCCTGGACGGGGCCGTGCTCCACCTCGGCCCGGACGGGACACCCACCGTGGTGGGGCTGGGGCCGGACGCGGCGCCGTGGGCCTATCGTGAGGGTGGAACTACCTAGAGTTCACCGGCCCATAACGCCGTGTTATGGGGAAGCGTTAGTACCCGGCCGGTTGGTTCTTCGACACCCTGGGGCCGTCAACCCCCACAAACACGCCCCTCAGCGTGATCCCCGAAATGAGGAACCATGCGAATAGCAAGGCTAGTTCCCGCTGTTCTCGCCACAGCGGCCACCGTCCTCGCTCTTCTCACCCCCACGGCCGCCGCCGCCCCGGCGCCCCCGCTGACGGACGCCCCGCCCCCCACCACGCAGATCATCGGCGGCGGCCAGGCGAGCAACGCCCCGTGGGCGGCACGCCTCTTCTCCAACGGCCGGGAGACCTGTTCGGCGACGATCATCGCGCCGACCTGGATTCTCACCGCCAGACACTGCGTCACCGGCGGCGGGCTGTCGTTCCGCATCGGCAGCCTGGACCAGCACAGCGGCGGTGTGGTGGCCAACGGCGTCCAGACGTACAACCACAGCGCGGACATCTCCCTGGTCCGCCTGGACCGCTCCGTGCAGACGACCTACTCCCGCCTCGGCTCGCCCGGTTCGGTGAGCGTGGGTCAGAGCGTCCAGGTCTGGGGCTGGGGCGCCACCGCGCGGTGCAGCCCGGAGTCCACCTGCCAGTCCCGCTACCTGAAGGTCGCCAACGTGACGGTGACCGGCGGCTGCGGTGACGCGTACGGCGGCTCGGCGATCTGCGCCCGCCGCGGCAACGGCATCACGGCCGGCGGCGACTCCGGCGGCCCGATGACGGCCAACGGCATCCAGGTGGGCGTGGCCTCCACCAGCGACCGGCAGACCACGACGGCGTACACGAACGTCACGGCGTACCGCTCCTGGATCCAGTCCATCACCGGCGTCTGACCGGCACTCACACCCGGGGGCGGCGGAACCTGACCGACCGCCGTCCCCGTAGCACGTAGGGCCCCCGTACCTCTCCGCCCTGAGGTACCGGGGCCCTACATCCATGTGCGGGCGGGGTGTTCACAGCCAGCCGTGGTGCTCCGCGATCCGCAGGGCGTCGACGAGGGTACGGGCGTGGAGCTTGCCGATCGCCGAGGAGAGGCGGTTGCGTACGGTGCCGACGCTGAGGAAGAGGTCGGCGGCGATCTCCCGGGAGTGCGCTCCCCCGGCGGCGAGCCGGAGGGCCTCGGTCTCCTTCTCGGTGAGCGGGCTGGGGCCGGGGCGCTCGTCCCCGCGCATCCGGGGGTCGATGGCCCGGCCGCCCGCGGCGATCCGCCGGATGGCGTCGGCGACCTGTGCCGGGGGCGTGCTCTTGAGCAGATATCCGAATGCCCCGGCGGCCAGCGCGCGGCGCAGATGGCCGGGGCGGTCGAGCGCGGTGAGCATCAGCGTGCGGCAGGAGGGCAGGCGCTCCGCGAGCCCCGCGGCGACCGTGATCCCGTCCAGGCCGGGCAGGTCGATGTCGAGCAGCGCCACGTCCGGGCGCAGCCGCTCCGCCTCGGCGAGCGCGGCCGGGCCGTCCGCCGCCTGCCCGGCGACCCGGATGCCGAGTTCGGCCGACAGGAGTGCCGTCAGACCGGACCGCACCACGTCATGGTCGTCGACCACCAGCACCCTGATCACATGCTCGATTATCGCCGACGGCCCGGGCCTTCACGGCGACGAGGACTCCCTGCCGTACGCACCACACCGCGACCGGGGCGCCGAGCAGGGCGGGCAGGAAGAAGAGGAGCGTCTGCGGGCCCCGGACCACCGCGCAGAGGGCGGCGAGGGCGTACACCAGCCCGGCGACCGCCCCTATGGCGGCGATCTCGGTTCTCTCACGCTGTGTCCGCCCGGTCATGGCGCTGTGTTTCCCCCGCTGTGTGGCGCGCCGCGGCTGCCTTGTGGGCAGGTGGCGCGGGTAGGTCGGCACCGATCCGACCACGCCAGGACGGGCGGAGGGAGTGAGATGTTCACGTGTTCGTGGGGAACGGTGTGCTGCGGCCCCGGCCCCGGGGCCGCAGCACACCTCGGTTCACCCGACGGTCAGAGCCCGCTCCCACGGAACGAGCTCGTCGTCCGGCCGGACGTCCCTCCCGGCGGAGTAGGAGGACGCCCCGACCCGGACCTCCAGCAGATGGGAGGAGGAGAAGAGGAAGGACCTCTGTCTGCTGAGGGCCGCCTGCCCGGAGAGGACCCGCGCGAGGAACTCACCGACGTCACCGGTGGCCACCTCGTCGAAGGTCCAGTCGTCCAGGAGGACGCGCACCGACTCCGCGTCCGGCGACCCGCCCATGAGGCCGATGTACACATCGGACCCGGCGACCGTGCCGTCCCAGTCGGCGAACCAGCCGCCGTCCTCCACATCGCGCTGCTCGAAGGAGGCGTCCGGTGCTCCGGCGGTGTGCAGGGCCTCCTCGGCCAGGGTGACCGGAAGGAACTTCCGGCCGGGGGCCGTCATCACAACCACCTCCCCACTCTGAGGTCCCAGTGGCGCTTCCGGCCGAACTTCACCCGGAAGACCGTACGGGCCTTCTTGATGCCGAGCGTCCTCTTGAAGCCCACGGCGCTCCAGCCGATACCGCGGTTCTGGCCGTTGAAGATGCCCTGGCGTCCCCGGTGCTTGTCCCCGAAGAGCCGGCTGCGCTCGCCGAAGAACCTGCTGTTGTTCCAGGATGCCCCGCGGGACCGGTACTGGAAGAGCGCCTTCACGTACTTCTTTTTCTTCTTGTACGCCTTGTAGGCGCGGTATCCGCTCTTCGCCGCGCGGTAGATCTTTCCGCAGTGCCGGAAGCACGCCCAGGCGGCCCGGACGCCGAGAATGGCCAACGGCACCCAGCGGCCGTCGAGGTCGTACTTGTTGACGGGGTCGCCGTACGCGTACTCGTACCGGTTCGCGCTGCCTCCGGAGACCGGGTCGGTCTGGAGGAAGCGGCCCACCTTGGGGTCGTACAGGCGTACGCCCATGAGGGTGAGCCCGGTCAGGGTCTCGCCGGAGCGCTGCTTGCCGCCCAGCCAGCCGTAGCGGGCGGGTGCCTGTCCGGTGCGCGGGTTGCCGTACTCGTCGCTTTCGAGGGCGACCGGGGCCTGCGCGGTGTCCAGCGGGAGCTGGAGGGCGACGCCGCCGTGGATGGAGGTGAGCTGGAGGACGGTGCCGCCGCTCTTCCCGGTGATGGCGGCGAGGTCCCCGGACGCCGAGTCGACGTTACGGGTCACGGTCCCGGCGGCGGTGTCCTCGACGATCCAGCGGGGGTTGTCGCCGTCGCTGTCGTAGTGGTTGCGCTTGGACGCGGTCTGCGTCCAGGTGCCGCCGCTGTTGGCCTCGGTCCGCCAGGAGCGCAGCCGCAGACCCGCGTCGAGCAGCCAGGTCTGGCGCTGGTTGGCGGCGGTCTGCTGGTGGACGAGGTCGTTGGCGTAGTAGCCCAGGGTGCCGTGGTTCGGGGTGGCCGTGGTGCGGCCGAAGGCGTCGTAGACGTAACCGGTGTCGACGAGCCGGTCGGCGGTGTCGTAGGTGTGGCTGGTGGTGGTCCCTCCGGTGGTGGGGCAGTCGGCGCCCGGCAGTCCGCTCGCCGTGGTGAGCGCGGTGCGGTTGGAGCGGGCGTCGAAGGTGTAGGCGCGGCGCGTGCAGACCGTGTCGGCGGTGTCCAGGACCGTGGTCAGCCGGCCTGTGACGTCGTACCGGTAGGTCTGGTCCGACCAGCCCGCGTGGCTGGTGACCTGTCCGTGGATGGACTCCGTCACGGTGTCGGAGTAGACGACCGTGCCGTCGCTGTCCCGGGTGTAGGTGCGGTCGAGGGTCGCGCCCGTGGTGTCCTCGGTGGTGGTGAGGGTGTAGCCGCCGGGCAGTCTCTCGGTGGCCACGGACTCGTCGGCGTCGTAGGTGGCCCGGAAGGTACCGGCGACGGAGTCGGTGGTCGTGGTGGCCAGGCCGCGCGGCTCGGCGTTGTGGTCGTAGGTGAACGTGACCGTCGAGGGCACGTTGTCGGTGACCTTGACGGGGCGGTCGAGCAGGTCGTACTCGGTGACCGTCCGTCCGCCGTCCGCGTCCGTGTACGCGATCTGCCGTCCGAGCCTGTCGAACGCCCGGGTGAGGGTGCCGCCGGTGGGCGACACGGTCCGCAGGGCACGGCCCGTCACCGGGTCGTACTCCGTGGTGGTCTCCGGGACGGCCGCGCCGCTGCCTCCGGTGACGGCCGTCCGCTCGGGGCGGCCGGCTCCGTCGTGGGTGGTGGTGGTCGTACGGGTGACGCCGTTCGCGGTCTCCACGACCTTGGCCGGGTTGCCCCACCAGTCGTACTCGGTGGTGGTGGTCGGCAGGGCCGCGGGGTTGCTCCCGCCGCCCGTGATCGCCGCGGCGGGTCCGGTGGAGCAGACCAGGTCGGCCCACTCCGGGCGGCCCTGGCAGGTGCCGGTGCCGGTCGCCGACCAGTAGGTGGTGACGTTGGCGGCGGCGTCCGTGCCCGTGGAGCCCGGTGCGACCGTCCTCGTCTCACGGCCCTGGGCGTCGTACGCCTTCTGGGTGGTGATGGCGAGGCCGCCGGGGTCCTGGACCGTGCTGGTGGGCAGGCCCTTCGTCCAGTCGTAGACCGTCCGCGAGACGCGGGGCTCGGCGAGGACCGTGGGGTGCTCGCGGACCTGGGCGCCGGTGGTGACGGTGGTGGCCTGGTCCTTGACCTTCGCCGTGCCGTCGGTCGGGCGGCCCGCGTCGTAGACGGTGGTCTTCCAGGACCGGGCGACGACGGAGGTGCCCGCCGGTACCAGGGTGGTGGAGCCGGACTTCAGGTCGGCGGTGAGGTCGACGCGCCGCAGCGGGCCGAACTCCTCCAGTTCCCGGGTGCCGTTGTCGTTGTAGACGCTCCGGGTCGCCAGCAGGTCGGCCCGCTCGGCGGGGGTGAGCCCGGCGATGCCCAGCTCGGCCTGGACGGCCCGGTCGGCGGCGCTCAGGCCGAGGGCCACCGCGCGGTTGGCGGCCGTCAGCTCACGCACGGTGGAGCCGAAGCGGTCGTACTCGGTGGTGCTGATGTGCCCGCCCGGTGCGGCGGTGTTGCTCTCGCGGCCGGAGACACCCAGGTAGTGGAGCGCGGCCCGCTTGTAGTCGGCCGCGCCGAGCGAGGCGCCGGAGTGGGCGGAGGGCACGGAGTCGGCGGGGAAGACGGCGGTGGCGTCGGTGGGCGCGTCGGTCTGCCCCCACGCCCTGACGTCCGCCGCACCCATCCTGTAGGGCGCCGAGGCCCCGGTCAGCGGCACGTCGTAGACGATGCTGGTGGCCGCCGTGCCTTCCTCGACGTCCGTGGTGCCCTGCTTGAGGCCGGGCCGGGACGCCTTCAGGAGCATGCCCTCACCCGCGGCGTCGGAGCTGCCCGCCTTGCCGTAGGTGAAGGTCCAGGGGAGCTCGGACTGCTGCTGCAGCCCGGTGACGCGCCCCGCGGAGTCGTAGGAGTACTGGGTCCCGGTGCTCTGCGCCAGGTTGGGGTTCCACTGCTGGCGGAGCCGGCCCTCGGTGTCGTACCGGTAGGAGGTGACCGCCTTGGACGTGGCCGCCGCGGCACCCGGCTGGGTGGACCAGAGGCGGACCTCCCTGACCTGCCCGGCGTAGTCGCCGAACTCCGCGCCGGTCGCCGTGGTGGCGGTGGCGTACACGAACTCCAGGGCCCGGCAGCCCTTGGTCGCCGCGTTCGCGGTGCAGGCGGCGGCGGTCGCTCCGGAGGTCGGGGCGATGATCCGCCGGGGCCGGGCGAGCTTCTTGCCGTCCACGGTCACCGTCTCGGAGACGATCGTGGTGGCGGAGTTGGCCAGTCCGTCCAGCAGGGTGCTGGAGACCTGCCAGGTCTCGGCCGCCGCGTCCGGCTTGGTGAACTCCGTGACCGTCCCGTCGGTGTCGGACAGGGTGAAGGAGGAGCTCACACTCCCCCGGAGCGTCAGGTCCTCCGACCCGGCCTCCGGAATCCAGCCGGTCCGGGCCGCGTTCGCGGTGAAGTGGACCGCTTCCCCGTCGTCCGTCACCACCGCCACGGCGGTGTCGGAGACCCTGCGCAGGTGGGTGTAGTCGGACTCCGTCATCTCGGCGACGGTGCCCACGACCCACTCCTTGCCGAAGATGGGGGCCTGTCCCTCCTGGTCGCCGCCCTTGCGGGGCGCCCGGGAGGTCGCCGTACGGGAGACGGCCAGGTCGAACGCGGAGGCGTCGGTGGCGGACAGCGTGTAGTCACCGGTCAGCAGGTTGAGCGAGCCGGGGCCGACGTCCTCGGTGGCCGCGCCCTCCGCCGCCCGGTCCACGACGACACCGAGCGGTTCGGTGGAGCCGGTGGCGTTGCCGGGGCCGGTGAAGTCGGCCTTGATCTGGACGGTGCCGTCGGGGTCGACGGTGGAGGTCGCGTTCCACACCAGGGCCGCGTTCCGGCCGCCCGTCATCGGCACGGGCCACGCGCTCAGCGGCGTACCGCCGGAGGTGACGTCGGCGGCGGGGATGCGCACCCAGGGGTCGGCCTCGGAGCGGCGCCAGGAGAAGGAGACGGCGTTGTACTTGACCGCCTCGGCCTCGGCCAGCAGGAGGAGCCGGCGGGCGGTGCGCTCGCCCTCGGACGGCTGGACGAAGCCGCCCGGCCCGGCGTGGAAGGTGTACTCGATGGCCTCGGACTTGTTGTCGGCCTTGTCGACCGCGCGCACTTCGAGGGTGTGGGTGCCGTCCTTGGGCGGGGCGACGCTGATCGCCTTGGCGGCGGCGGCCCCGCCGGTGGTGACCTTGGTCCAGTTGACCCCGTCGAGCGACCATTCGAGCCAGTTGTGGTCGGTGCCGCCCGGCGGTGTCACCGTGAAGGTGCCCGCCTGTCCGGCGCCCTTGACCCACTGGCCGGCCGGGTAGTCCGTGGAGATGATCCGCGTCGGGGCGGAGGGCGCCCTGGTGTCGACCGTGAAGGTCTTCCACGCGGACCAGCCGGTGTTGTAGTGCGTGCCGTCGTAGGGGCTCGTACGGAACTTGTACGTCTTCCCCTCGGCCAGCACGCCCGCCGGAACGGTCACCGAGGCGACCTGCCCGGAGGGGACGAACTTCGACACGACGGGGCTGCCGACCTGCTTGTCGGTGGCGCTGTCGAAGATCTGGAAGGTGCCGTTGACCTTGTCGCCGTTGGCGTCGACGAAGGTGTCGCGCAGGGTCGGCGTCAGGGTGTTGACGGTGTAGGCGCCGCCGTAGGAGAAGTAGGGCGGGCCCGCCTCCTGCTTGGTGCCGTTACGGGGACGGTAGTTGTACGTCACCGTCAGCTTCGGCGGGTTCTTCGCGGCGTTCGCGGAGTTGACCCGCTTCCACTGCGCGACCACCGTCTCGCTGGTGGCCCGCAGGCCCATGTGCCCGCGGGTGGCCTTGGCCGAGGCCCACTCCTGGACCATCGTGGTGACGTCGGCGTTGATCCAGCCGTCTGGGGCCGATGTGCAGGCGGGGTTGCCCCGCGTCTGGGTCGAGGTGGCCTTCTTCGCGGTCCACGCGGGCTGCGCGGTCCAGCGCGAGGAGGTCGAGGCGGCTCCGGTGGCCCACACCTCCCACGGGTACGCCTTGCAGTCGGTGTTCCCGGAGTGGTGGTTCCACAGCGCCAGCTTGGCGTCCATGACCAGCGCGTCCCGGACCGGCGAGGTGTTCCAGGAGATGAAGGAGCGGGCCGTACGCGGTGTGCCGTTGGGGTTCGTCGTCCCGGGGTAGCCCCAGTTCAGTTCGGTGGCCGCCGACCAGTCGCCGGTCTCGCCCTGCTGGACGTAGGTGTCGAAGACGTTGGAGAGCGCCGAGGTGGAGGGGTCCACGGTGACCGGGTACCGCGTGGCCGGGTCGGCGAGGAACTCCGCGTCCGGGGTGACGACCAGGTCGACGGCGTCCTTCCGCGGCACCACCTTCATCGCCACCGGCACCCGGCGCGTGTGCTCGCCGGAGACCTTGTCGACGCTCGCGTCCCACATCACCGGGGCGGGCATGAGGGCCCGCTTCTTGTTCTTCCGGTCGGTGAACAGCACGCTGCCGTCGGGCTGCTCCTTCGCCGTCAGGCCCTTGGCCTTGAGCGGCAGGGTGTACGAGTACCCCTCGGCCGGACGCTTCTTGATCTCGACGTACTGCTCGAAGCCGGTACGGGTCGACTCCACGATGACGTCGGCGCCCGGGAGGGCCTCGGGGTAGGTGGCCCGCGTGCCGTCCAGTTCGGGGGCGGGCAGTCCGCCCTTCCACTGGAGGGTGATCCGCTCGTCGCCCTCGCCAAGGGTGACCAGGTCACGGGCGGGGGCCCGGCCCGCCTCGCGCAGCGAACGCGGCAGGGCGCCGCCCCGGCCCGCCAGGCTCAGTCCGTTGGGGTGGGCCTTGGCCTCGACGCCGTCGGCCGTCTCGCGGAGCTCGACGTCGACATCGGTCCAGCTGCCGTTCTCCTCGAAGCGGACCGGGCCCGCCGCCAGCTCGGTGGTGAGCGAACCGTCCTTGTTCACCCAGGTCGTGGAGGTCTCGGTGCGCTCGGAGAGCGCCTCCACCCGCTTGCCGTACAGCTTGGCCGCGACCTTCGCCGAGAGGATGTCCTCGGCCTCACGCGGCCCCTCGGGGGCGGGCTGCTCGGCGACCGGGGTCTCCGGGGCCTGCCGGGAGAGGGCCACGGCATGGCCGCTCTCCGTCACCAGGGCCATCTCCACCGCGAGCACCAGGGCCGCGCCGAGGGCGATCCGCGGCAGAAGGCGTCTTCGCCGCTGCATGGCCAACGACGAACCCTCCCACGGCTGTTCGGGAGATATCTGCTCCGACACTGTCAGCAACTCTCTGTCGTACGTGGACACGGAACAGAGGCGATCCAAGCAAGCGGGCCGGGGCCGGAGAAGTGAAGGTTTCACGTACCGCCAGGAGTTCATCCACCGGCCCGCGCGGGGGCACCCGGCGGTGATTCCCGGTGCCCGCCCTGCCTGCGGGACAATGACGGGTACACGAAAAAGATGGGACGCGGGACGAGAAGGCCGGGGGACACGGATGAGGGGCCCAGCACGTCTGGGAGCGGGTGCGCCCCAGGGCGCCGGAGTGGCCTTCGGGGCGCTGGTCGTCCTGGTGGTCGGCTCGCTGGCACTCGTCGCGCTGGATGTGGCGGCCTCACCGCTCGGCAAGCGCACGGTGGTCGCCGGGCTGACCGTGCTGGTGCTGATGCCCGCGGTCATGCTGGGCCAGTACGCGCCACCGCCGTACCGGCTGCCCTACCGCTGGCGGTGGGGGCTGCTGCTCGTCCAGGCGGTGCTGACGTACCTCCCGCTGCTGCTCTTCCACTACCGGTGGCTGAGCCTGCTGGGCTTCCTCGCCGGGGCCGTCCTACTGACCCTGCCGCCGAACACCTCCGTGCCGATCGCCCTGGCGGTGGGGGCGAGCGGTCCGCTGCTGGCCACCACCGGCCTCGTCGTCACCAACCGGAGCCCGCTCAGCATCCTGCTCGGTACGGCGATCACCGCGAGCACCGTCTTCGCGGTGGCCCACCTCGCGCTGCTCACGGCCCGGCTGCACGGCAGCAGGGAGCACGCGGCGCACCTCGCCGAGCAGCGGGAGCGCGAGCGGATGCAGCGGGATCTGCACGATCTGGTCGGCTCGTCGCTGACGGCGATCGCGCTCCAGGGCGAGGCGGCACTACGTGACCGGGGTGCCCCGGCCGTTCCCGGCGCCTCCGTGCGGGAGCGCCCCGCGCAGGAGCGCCGCGCGCTGACCGAGATCATCGCCCTGGCCCGGCGGCTCCACGACGACGTGCGGTCGATCAGCCGGCCGGACGGCGGGGACCTCAGCCTCTCCGAGGAGCTCGCCCACGCCCAGCGGGTGCTCACCGCGTCCGGTGTGGAGGTGCGGACCGTGCTGCCGCCGCGCGCCGGGTCCGCCCCGGCGGCGGTGGTGGGGTGCCTGCGCTTCGTGCTGCGCGAGGCGGTCGGCAACGTACTCCAGCACAGCCGGGCCACGCACTGCTCGATCGCCCTGCGCACGGACGGGACGGTGATCCGGCTGACGGTCCGCAACGACGGCGCCGAGGAGGCCGGCCGGTCCGGTGCGGTGTCCGGGCGGCAGGGTACGGGACTGGCCGGGCTGCGGGGCCGGGTCCTGGCGCTGGGCGGGGAGTTCACCGCCGGGGCCGAGGAGGGGACCTTCACCCTGACGGCGGCCGTGCCGGGGGCGGGGGCCGTCACGGAGGGTTCGTAGCGGTTACGGGCCGACGCACCCGGGTCCGTACCTCTCAGCCGTCCGGGCATGGCGAAGGGCCCCGCACCTCTCGCGAGATGCGGGGCCCCTCGTGCGGCTCAGTGAGCCACCAGGTCAGCGATGACCAAGCAGAGAACTACTTGATGATCTTGGTGACCTGGCCGGCGCCCACGGTCCGGCCACCCTCACGGATGGCGAACTTCAGGCCCTCTTCCATGGCGACCGGCTGGATCAGCGCGACGTCCATGAGGGTGTTGTCACCCGGCATGACCATCTCGGTGCCCTCGGGAAGGGTCACGACGCCCGTCACGTCCGTGGTACGGAAGTAGAACTGCGGGCGGTAGTTGTTGAAGAACGGGGTGTGGCGGCCACCCTCGTCCTTCGACAGGATGTAGGACTGCGCCTGGAACTCGGTGTGCGGCGTGACCGAACCCGGCTTGATGATGACCTGGCCGCGCTCGACGTCCTCGCGCTTGATGCCACGGAGGAGCAGACCGACGTTCTCACCGGCCTGGCCCTCGTCGAGCAGCTTGCGGAACATCTCGATGCCGGTGACCGTGGTGGTGGTCTTCTCGGTCTTGATACCGACGATGTCGACGGTCTCGTTGACCTTGAGGACACCACGCTCGATGCGGCCGGTGACGACCGTACCGCGACCGGTGATCGTGAAGACGTCCTCGATCGGCATGAGGAACGGCTTCTCGACGTCACGCTCGGGCTGCGGGATGGACTCGTCCACGGCGGCCATCAGGTTCAGGACCGACTGGCCCCACTCCTTGTCGCCCTCGAGGGCCTTGAGCGCCGAGACCTTGACGACGGGAACGTCGTCGCCCGGGAACTCGTACTCGGAGAGGAGCTCACGGACCTCGAGCTCGACGAGCTCCAGGATCTCCTCGTCGTCCACCATGTCGGCCTTGTTCAGGGCGACGACGATGTACGGAACGCCGACCTGGCGGGCCAGGAGCACGTGCTCCTTGGTCTGCGGCATCGGGCCGTCGGTGGCGGCGACCACGAGGATGGCGCCGTCCATCTGCGCGGCACCGGTGATCATGTTCTTGATGTAGTCCGCGTGACCCGGGCAGTCGACGTGCGCGTAGTGACGCGACTCCGTCTGGTACTCGACGTGCGCGATGGAGATGGTGATACCGCGCTGGCGCTCCTCGGGAGCCTTGTCGATCTGGTCGAAGGCCGAAGCCTCGTTCAGGTCCGGGTACGCGTCGTGCAGCACCTTGGTAATGGCGGCCGTGAGGGTCGTCTTACCGTGGTCGATGTGACCGATGGTGCCGATGTTGACGTGGGGCTTAGTCCGCTCGAACTTTGCCTTCGCCACTGGGGTCCTCCTGAGTGGTTCTGTACGCCTTGCTTCATCGGCGCCAGGTGATCTTTGCTGGGGTGCCGGCGCCGGGGGCATACGGCACAGTGCTCGCGCGCTGTGCCGTATGCCCGCCCGGCTCCGGTGACAAGCCTAAAGCGTGAGCTCGGGAGAGTTACTCGCCCTTGGCCTTCGCGATGATCTCCTCGGCGACGTTCCGCGGAACCTCGGCGTAGGAGTCGAACTGCATCGAGTAGCTTGCGCGACCCGAGGTCTTGCTGCGGAGGTCTCCGACGTAGCCGAACATCTCCGAGAGGGGCACGAGGCCCTTCACGACGCGAGCGCCGCTGCGCTCCTCCATGGCCTGGATCTGGCCACGGCGGGAGTTGAGGTCGCCGATGACATCGCCCATGTAGTCCTCGGGCGTGGTGACCTCGACGGCCATCATCGGCTCGAGGAGCACGGGAGATGCCTTGCGGGCACCTTCCTTGAACGCCTGCGAACCGGCGATCTTGAAGGCGAGCTCCGAGGAGTCGACCTCGTGGTAACCACCGTCGAGAAGGGTGACGCGGACGCCGACCATCTCGTAACCGGCCAGGATGCCGAACTGCATGGCTTCCTGGGCACCCGCGTCCACCGAGGGAATGTACTCACGGGGGATGCGGCCACCGGTGACCTTGTTGACGAACTCGTAGGAGGCGTCGCCACCCTCGATGGGCTCGAGGGCGATCTGCACCTTCGCGAACTGGCCGGTACCACCAGTCTGCTTCTTGTGCGTGTAGTCGATGCGCTCGACGGCCTTGCGGATCGTCTCGCGGTACGCGACCTGGGGCTTGCCGACGTTCGCCTCGACGCGGAACTCGCGCTTCATGCGGTCGACGAGCACCTCGAGGTGAAGCTCGCCCATACCACCGATGATGGTCTGGCCGGTCTCCTCGTCGGAGTGCACCTGGAAGGAGGGGTCCTCCTCCGAGAGACGCTGGATGGCGACACCCAGCTTCTCCTGGTCACCCTTGGACTTGGGCTCGATGGCGACCTGGATGACCGGCGCCGGGAAGTCCATGGACTCCAGGATGACCGGGTTCTTGTCGTCGCACAGCGTCTCACCGGTGGTGGTCTGCTTCAGGCCCATGACGGCGATGATGTCGCCGGCGCCCACCGACGCGATCTCCTCACGCTTGTTCGCGTGCATGCGGTAGATCTTGCCGATGCGCTCCTTCTTGCCCTTGACGGAGTTCAGCACCGCGGTGCCGGCCTCCAGGCGACCGGAGTAGATCCGGACGAAGGTGAGCTTGCCGAGGTGCGGGTCACTCGCGATCTTGAACGCCAGGCCGGAGAACGGCTCGTCGTCCGAGGGCTTGCGCTTGATGACGACCTCGGGGTCCTTGACGTCGTGGCCCTCGATGGCCTCGACGTCCAGGGGGGAGGGCAGGTAGCGCACGACCGCGTCGAGCAGGGGCTGGACGCCCTTGTTCTTGAACGCGGTGCCGCAGAACACGGGGGTGACGGTGACGGAGTCGGCGCCACCCTTCGACGCCAGGGTGATGCGGCGGATCGCCTCGTGCAGCTGCTCCTGGGTGGGCTCGTTGCCCTCCAGGTACAGCTCCATCATGGCGTCGTCGTTCTCGGCCACGGCCTCGAGGAGCTTGCCGCGCCACTCGGCGGCGGAGTCCTTGAGGTTGTCCGGGATCTCGACGATGTTGTACATCTCGCCCTTGGCGGCCTCTTCGGGGTACACGAAGGCCTTCATCGACACGAGGTCGACGACGCCCGTGAAGTCCGCTTCGGCGCCGATGGGGAGCTGCATGACGATCGGGGTCGCGCCGAGGCGGTCCACGATCATGTTGACGCAGCGCAGGAAGTCCGCGCCGGTGCGGTCGAGCTTGTTGACGAAGCAGATACGCGGCACGCCGTAGCGGTCCGCCTGACGCCACACGGTCTCGGACTGCGGCTCGACGCCCGCCACACCGTCGAACACGGTGACGGCGCCGTCGAGGACGCGGAGCGAACGCTCCACCTCGACGGTGAAGTCGACGTGACCGGGGGTGTCGATGATGTTGATGGTGTGGTCAACATCGTTGAGCGGCCAGTGACAGGTCGTCGCGGCGGACGTGATCGTGATGCCGCGCTCCTGCTCCTGCTCCATCCAGTCCATCGTGGCAGCGCCGTCGTGGACTTCACCGATCTTGTAGCTCACACCGGTGTAGAAGAGGATCCGCTCAGTGGTGGTCGTCTTGCCCGCGTCGATGTGGGCCATGATCCCGATGTTGCGGACCTTGGCCAGGTCAAGCGAAGTGGTGGCCATATGGCTCAGTCTTCTCTCGGTCTCGATGGGGTGAGCGACTACCAGCGGTAGTGCGCGAAGGCCTTGTTGGACTCGGCCATCTTGTGGGTGTCCTCACGCTTCTTGACCGAAGCGCCGAGGCCGTTGGAGGCGTCGAGCAGCTCGTTCATGAGGCGCTCGGTCATGGTCTTCTCGCGACGGGCGCGGGAGTAACCGACGAGCCAGCGCAGAGCCAGGGTCGAGGCACGACCGGGCTTGACCTCGATCGGCACCTGGTAGGTGGCGCCACCGACACGGCGGGACTTGACCTCGAGCGAGGGCTTGACGTTCTCAAGCGCGCGCTTCAGCGTGATGACCGGGTCGTTGCCGGTCTTCTCGCGGAGACCTTCCATGGCGCCGTAGACGATCCGCTCGGCGGTGGAACGCTTGCCGTCGAGCAGGATCTTGTTGATCAGCGACGTGACAAGAGGAGAGCTGTAGACCGGGTCGATGATGACCGGGCGCTTCGGGGCGGGGCCCTTACGAGGCATTCTTACTTCTCCTTCTTGGCGCCGTAGCGGCTGCGGGCCTGCTTGCGGTTCTTGACACCCTGGGTGTCGAGCGAACCGCGGATGATCTTGTAACGAACACCCGGCAGGTCCTTCACACGGCCACCACGCACGAGCACGATGGAGTGCTCCTGCAGGTTGTGTCCCTCACCCGGGATGTAGGCCGTGACCTCGATACCGGAGGTCAGACGCACACGCGCGACCTTACGGAGGGCCGAGTTCGGCTTCTTCGGGGTGGTCGTGAACACACGCGTGCAGACACCGCGACGCTGGGGCGAACCCTCGAGCGCGGGCGTCTTGTTCTTCTCGACCTTGTCCTGCCGGCCCTTCCGGACCAGCTGCTGGATCGTAGGCACTACTTCTCCGGTTTCTGTGTGCCGTTCGTGAAACTAACCTGGAACATCACCGACCCACGCGGTCGGGTGTGTCGAATACTGCAGACTTCCGCCCTAGGGGCAGAAGGGCGCAGATTGCGGTGGCTACGGACGAGCTCGCGGTGCGGTTGAGGACACGCACCGGAGCCCAGGCACACCCCAGGCACAAGGCTTGAGCGTACCTACCTCACGGAGCTGGGTCAAAACAAATGCTGTCCACCCCGACACGCCGGGGCCGCCGACCACGGCGGACGGGCCGCGGCCCCTGATGGCCGACGCTCCGGTCCATTGCCGGAACCCGGCAGCCAAGCGGCACGGGAACAGCGTACTCACGGACTGCCGCCGCCTTCCGCGCTGCCGGACAATACGGTCAGCCGACGACCGGCGGACCGGTCCGTGGGGGCGGTCCCGGCCAGAGGGGGTCCACACCGTGACAGCAGACCAGCGCGAGCCCGTGTTCCAGACGCCGAGCGCCGTCGAGACCGATATCAGCCTGGCCGTCATCGAGTACGGTGACGCCGCTTCCGCCTACGCCCCGGCGATGAGCGCCCCCGGGGTGCCGCAGTCCGTGGTCGACGACTACGCGATCGTCGTCGACATCCTGGCCCTCGCCCGCAGGGTCCCGCTGCCCGACGTACCGCCCCTGCTCGCCGTGGGCACCCGCGCACTGCTGCGGGTCCACCGGGGGCTGCTCGGCTGATCCCTCCCCGTACCTCTCCCCTACGTTCCACGAGCCGGCAGACCCTTCACCGGCTTCGGGCGCTCCTTCCCGGACTCCTTCATCGGAGGAGGTCGGGGCGGCCGGGCCGGTGGACGGCCAGGCGCGGGATGGTGGGGGCCCGGGAGTTCCGGTTCTTCGCCACCAGACCGGGGCCCGGCGGGGCGGATCGCGGTGGTGCGGGGGTGTCCGGGGAGTGTTCCGGTACGCCGTCGGGGCCTGGTTCCGGCCCCGGCGCGGGCTCCCCGGCTTCCGCCGCGTTCGGCGCGCCCTCCGTGGCGGTGGGCGCGTCCTGCGGGAACGGGATGACGGCGGCCTGGCCGGGGGTGCGGCCGACGAGCCTCAGCCTGCGGGTCCGGGCGATGCGCCGGGCCTGTTCCAGGGCGGGCTCGTACTGGTCGGCGGCGTCACGCCAGCCGTTCGCGTACGCCAGGAACTCGCGGCGCTCCAGCTCCGCCCGTAACAGGACGGCGACATCGGCCGGGGGGTGGTGCTCCAGGTACGCGCCGAGGGTGGCGAGCAGATCGGAGAAGCCGTCGGGCGGCCCGGAGGCCGGACCCGGACCGGCACCGCCGTGCCCCGTCGGCGCCTCGCGGGCGGGCGGGACCTTCTCCTCGTCCCGCTCCGGAGGCGCGCCGCACACCGTCCCGCCCCCGCGCTCGCCGGGGGAACCGCGTGCCGAGCGGGCACGCTCTTCACCCTCGACCATGCACGGCCCACTTTCACGTCCCATCGGTCGCCCCGAAGGGCGTGGAGCCTGCGGGAAGGGGGGGACAGGCCAGAAAAATCATACTGGCCGCGCATGCGGGGAAATCCGGTCAGCTACAGAGGAATCCGGTCAGCCCTTGCCCGCGCCCTTCACGGCGGCGGCCGAACCGTACTCGGCCTGGCTCCGCGCGGAGTCCGCATCCGCGGGCGGCAGGAACTGCGCCGCGACCCTGATGAACATGTCCCACTGATCGGGCGGGACGCCGAGCCCGGCGGCAGCCTCCTCAAGGGTCAGCCGGCGGTGCGGCGCGGCGGCCCCTGGCGCGCCGCCCCCGAGGTCCGGCAGCGGCAGATCCTCCTCGGAGAGGCGGCCCGAGCGGATCAGCATGTCGCGCACCGGGACGCGCAGGACGTGCGCGAGCCGCCGGGTCGTCTCCAGGTCCGGCATGCTCTGGCCCTGGAGCAGCCGGGTGATGGCCGCGCGGTGCACACCCGCGTCGTCGGCGAGACGCGACTTGCCCCCTCCGCGGGGACTGTCGATGTCGTAGCCACGCTGTCGGATCAGGTCCTCGACCCAGCTCGCGAACCGCTCCAGCTCACTCATGGTCATGGCGTCGCCTCCCTCCGAAGCAGGCACAGCGTAGCGCGCTCGCACGCACAGAATCCGCGCGCGTAAGCAACTTCATGTGTGGGTTTTGTTCGGATACCAGCCGTCACCGCGGCGACGGGCACTACCGGCCCACGGCCGCGAATCTTTGTTGCGCGCTCGCTCGCAACATGCCAGGGTGCCGGTCATGACCCCATTAACCCCGCAGCACGACGACGCGGACGGTCCGGATTCCTCGTGGTGGCGCTCGGCCGCCGCCTGCTCCGGAATGCCGCCGCAGGTCGTGTTCGCCCGCCGGGAGAGGGACGCCGCGCCCGCGCTGCAAGCCTGCGCGCGCTGCCCCGTTCTGCGCCGCTGCGAAGAGACCGTGGCGCCCGCCGACAGCTGGTTCGACGGCGTGAGCGCCGGCCGGCTCTGGCGCAACGGCCGCCCTGTCACCCGGCACACCAGCCAGCACCGAGGGGAACGCTGATGCCGCCCACCACGCCCGCACCCGCCGACGACACCGTCCTCTGGCTCGACCTGCTGGTCCGTCAGCTTCCCGAGCTCCTGGTGGAACTGGCCCCCGGCACCCGGAGCCGGCCGGCCGACCGGCCCGAGCCCGCCCCCGCCGAACTGGCCGCCCGCGACGCCCGTATCCGCGAGGAGCGCCACGAGGCGCTCGCCGTCGAGCAGGCGCACGGCCTCACCGCTCCCGGCCACACGGCCGCCCCCCTGCGCCTCCACGTCTCCGACGCGCTGCGCGACATCGGCGACGGCGTCCTGGAGCTCGACGAAGCCGTCCACGAGAAGCTGGGCCTGGGGCGGCCGCGCCGCACGAACGTGCCGCAACGGCTCCTCCGCATCCGCCGGCTCCTCGGCCGGATCGCGGCGGAACCCGTGCTCGCCGCCCACGTCAGGGACGAGCTCCGGCGGATGGCGAGGCGCTGCGGGCGCGCCCTCGGCGACACCGAGCCCATGGCCCGGGTGAGCGGCCGGTGCCCCTGGTGCGACTCCGTCTCGCTGCGCGCGTTCCCCGCCCGGCGGGCGGTGCTCTGCGTCAACCCGGGGTGCCGCTGCCCGGGCGCCGAGTGCGACTGCCGTACGGATGCGGCTTTCCGGCACCTCTGGTACGAGGACTCCTGGGCCACGCTCGCCCGTGCGGGCGGTGCCGACCCCGGCGAGATCGGGGCGGCGCTCGACGAGAGCGCGCCCGCGGCGACGGACCGCCGGACCCGATGAGCCCCGGCGCCGGAGTACAGCCGCTGATCACCGGCGTCCTCGCCGCCCAGGAGGTCGCCGTGGCACCGGCGACGATCCGCAAGTGGGTCCAGCTGGGCCGCCTCACGCCCGCCGGCCGCCAGGGCCGGGCCCAGCTCTTCCGGCTGGAGGACGTCTTCGCCGCGGAGCGGGCCGCGCGCGGGCGGTCCTGAACGCACGAAAACGAGGCGGCCGCACCCGGTCACGGGTGCGGCCGCCTCGTTCGTCCACGGCGGGTGTGACGGACCCGGCCACGGCCGGACAGCAGGGGGCGGGTGCCCCGATCGGTTCGCGGCGGCGCTCAGCGCTCTCCCGGACCCGGGGGCACCGCGCCGGGGCCGCCGTCGGGTCCGGGCAGCCGGACCGTGCGGGCCGCGTCGGCGCCGTCGCCGGCCGCCAGGTCCATGGCCTCGCGCCACCCGCTCGTGAAGCCCCGCACCTCCGCGTCGATGACCACCCGTGCGGCGACCTTGTTCAGGACCGCCGCCACCGTCTGGGCCATCTCCACGGTGTACGTTCCCGCCTCACCCGCCTCGGCCGCCACCTCGACGACCGCGGCCACTACATCGGCAAGCCGGTCTCCCGCACTGCTGACCATCACACCTCCCCTTCGTCACGTCAGGCGTCCACGCTCCAGAACCGCCACCTCATCGAATACACGTTCGATAAATCGCAGCGTAGCGCAGCGGCGCCGGAGTGCGCGGAGCCTCACGGGTCCCACACACCCCACGCCCCGGACGCGAACAGGCTGGTTGCGTGCTCGCGCGATCAGCTGTCCGGACTCCCCGTCATCAGCGGGCCGCCTGCCACAGCGTCAGGACCAGCGCCGCACAGGAGGTGAGCGCGGCCAGCGACGGCAGGGGCCACCGGGTGCGCTCCAGTGCGTCCAGCCGCTCCTCGTGCTCGCCGAGCACCTTGTCCGTCTGGTCCGCCCGTTGCAGCAGCAGCGCCAGATCACCCCGGGTGGTGGCGAACCCGACGTCCACCGAACGCCGCAGCCGCTCGAGCTCCACCGCCACGCCTCTCTCCTCGTGCTCCCGTGTCATCTGTGGATCTCCTCTCCCTCCGCCGCCTCCGCCGCGTCCCCGGCGGGCAGGCGGAGCCACGGCGGCAGCCATCGCTGCACGGCGGGCGCCGACATCGCGCGGCTGAGAGCGGCCGCGAGCGCGGCGGCTCCCGCCAGGACGGGAACGTCCCGTACGGCCGGCTCCCCGGCCAGCAGCGGAGCCGCCGCGAGCAGCGCGCAGCAGACCTGGGCGAATGTGCGCAGCGCACGGCGCGTCGAATCGGTCATGATCACCCTGCTCCTCCCTGTTCGAATCTCTGTCTGGATCTATGCCTGCATCCACGTCCGGGCCTGTGCGTCCGGACCTGTGTCCGGCCTTGTCCGAATCTGCGTCCGGACCTGCGTCCGGGTCTCTCCGCATCCGCATCCGTATCCGTATCCGGCCTCTGTGCCTGCGGCTCCGTCCGCGTCCGCGGGTCAGACCCGGGGGACGCGGAGCCGCTGCCAGCTCGCCCGCCCCGGGGTCCCGTCGGCGTCCGCGCCCCGGTAACCGAGCTTGCGCTGCCAGGCCGCGTAGGAACTGCGATCGGCCGCCCCCCAGACCGGCCCCGGACCGACGGAGTACCGGCCGCAGCCCTCGGCCACCAGCCGCCTGCCCACCGCCGTGAAGAGCGGGTCCCGGTGGCCGGGGACGAAGAAGGCCCCGCCGGGGAACGGCGCGTCATCCCGCACGGGCGGCGCGCCGGGCCCCGGGCGCGCGCCGAGCCGCCCGGCGACCCGGTTGCGCATCCCGGCCATGGAGAACGACGGATCGATCTTGCGCCGGGTCCACTCCTTGTGGCCGATCACGCTCGCCGCCGACCAGCCGTGCACACGGCACAGCGCGGCCGAGAGCCGCTCCACGGCGTCGAGCTGGGGTGCTGGGTAAGGGTCGCGGCCGGAGCCGAGGTTCTCGATCTCGAAGCCGTAGAAACGGGCGTTGCCATCGACGGCGTCCGGGCCCGGCGCGGGCAGCGGCAGCTCCTCTCGTACGGCGGCCAGCACCGCGGAGCTGCCGCTGCCGGCATGGTTGGTGCGGCCGTAGCCGACCAGGTGCACCACACCGTCCTTGGTGACGACACCGGCACAGAGCGGTCCGGGCAGCTCGGACGTGCCCCGGCGGCAGTAGCCGACGCTGCTGGAGCCGGCCGTGTGATGGAGCATCACACCGTGGACCGGCCCCCAGGCGCCCTTGTGGTTGCGGTTGTGACTGTGCCAGCCGGTGTGTTCGGTGACACGGACCCCCTCGGCGCGCAGGGCACGGACGAAGGCGTCGGCGGTCAGAGGTGCCGCCATGGGTTCTCTCCTCGGGTCGGGTCCGGCCGGTGCCGGCGCGGACCGGGGCGGGCGGAATCGGGCGGGAACGGCGACCGCCCCGGCCGTCGCGGAACACGACGGCCGGGGCGGAGCGGGGGCTGAGGCGGCGACGGCGCCGGGTCAGTGGACCGGGTCGACCCGCAGGAACCGGTTGGCGAACGTCGCCGTGCTGCTCGCCGCCGAGGACCGGTACGCGGGGGTGGCCGTGTAGGCGACACCGCCGGTCAGCCCGCTGACCTGGAACAAGGTCGACACGGAGCTCTGTCCGGTCCCGACGGAGACCGCCGCGCGGGTGTCGGCCGTGGCCAGGGTGACCGTCGTGCCCTGCTTGACCGTCACCGACATCAGGCCGGTCGCGGTGGCGACACTGGAGCTGATCCGCGCGCCGACGGTGACGATCACGGTCCCGGACGGGGGCGCGGTGAACGCGGTGACCATCGTGTCGCCCGTGGAGCCCGTGAGAGCGTCGGCGTACGTGGCCGATGTCGTCGTACCGGCGACGGGGTTCAGCTTCAGGACCGGGGTGGGAAGGACCGGGTGCCAGTAGCTGCCCGTGTAGTAGTAGTACCGGCCGGGGTTGGTGACCCAGGCCAGCATGCCCGTCACCGGCGCGGACACGGAGTTGAGCGCGACCGTGGTGGCCAGCCGCAGCACCGTCCGGCCGTCGAGGGCACTGGCGAGGGACTGGAGGTGCTGCGGGATGTTGGCCGCGTCGGCGGGCTGCGGGTAGGGGAGGCTGCTGAGCGGGGTGAGCTGGACCATGGAAGAACCCTCCTGGAAGGCCGGTACGGAAGAGGCCGGCGCCCCTGGCGGGGCACCGGCCTGCGGGTCGGGAAGGCGGGAGCGGTCAGCCGCCGATGGGCGGGGGCAGGGTGTCCGGGGGCATACCGCCGTCCCCCTCCCGCGTGGCCGGGTCGTCGATCGGCACCGGAACGGGCGCCGGGGCGTCCGGCGGCGGCCCCCAGGGGACACCCGCCGGCAGATCCGCCCCCGGGTCGGGGGCGGACGGAACGCCGACGGCCTGCCCCGGGTCCTCCGCCGCCCCGTGTGCCGGACCACCGTGCTCCGCACCGGAACCGGCTGCCGTACGCACGTCACCACCGTGTTCCGCGCTCACGCCGCACCTCCCAGCGTCTCCACCAGCGTCCGGTACGTCAGCTGCTCCGCCGTCAGATCGGCGAGCTGGGCGTACTGCGCCGTCACCATCTGGTACGTACGGAGCCGCCCGTAGGCCGGGTCCAGCGGTGCGTCCGGGATCAGTCCCCCGTCGGTCGGCACCCCGTTGTAGCCGGTCCCGCGCAGTACGAGGACCTGCTGCGGCGCCGACCCCGCAGCGCAGGTGGTGCGCATGCCGACGATCCACGCGAGGGTGTCGAGCTTCGCACCGGCCGTGTCCAGCACCCGTACGACATCACCGAGCTGGAGCCGGGGATCGTGCAGCACCTCGACCTCGCCGAGCACCGGTACGGGGTACCGCCCGGCGTCGAGCATGGTCTGGGCCAGGGTGTACGCCACGCTCCCGGACTGCACCCAGTCCGAAGCGGGCGCGTGGTACTGCTGCTTGCCGTAGTACCGCTGGCTCACCTCGCTCCAGCGCGCCCACACCCGCTGCTTCGGGTCGGCCGACCGCTTGAGCGGGTAGATCTGCACCGAGGGCTTGCCGTCCTTAGTGACCGTCCACACACTCGTCGTCCCGGTGTTCGTGAACCGGACGATGTACGCCGGTCCCTCCCGCCGGGAGCTCACCGTGACCTGGCCCTTCACCGCCGTACCGCCCGTCGGCGCACTGCCGAACCGCACCCGGTGACCGGCGGTCGAGGCAGGCGTGTCGTCCACGATCGTCAGCGGGCCGATATCGCTCTCGTCGTCGGCGATCGCGTACGAGACCTCCTGCGGGATGCCGGGCCTGAGCTCCCGGATCACGGTGTCGGCCTGCGGCTCACCGTGGACGAGTCCGATGCCCGTCCAGTCCTGGTAGGGCTGCTCGCAGTGGTTGCGGCAGGCGTCGATCTCCTCGCTGACGGTCAGGGCGGAGATGTCCCGGAGGGTGGTGACGGTGGCGTCCGGGGCGGCCGGCGTCCGGGCGAACCGCGACGGGCCACGCCAGCGGAAGACGCCCTGCTCGTCGAATTCGGCCGTGGACATCGACGCGCGGGCGATCTCCGTGATCGCGTCCCACTGCGAGCCGGAGACCGCGGGGATGTCGTACAGCGGCAGCGCGGCCTCGTCGAGCTCCGCGCCCTTGCGCCACTGGTCCTTCTGCTCCCACTCCGCGCGCGGATAGGACACGCTGTCCGCCCACAGCCGGTCGGTGACCTGGAGGCACTCCACGGCCATGTCGGTGACGAGGTCGATCTGCTGGAGTTCGGACCGCGGATGGGCCGCGACCGACTCGACGTAGGTCGCCGGGGTCCCGGCGTAGTACGTGCCGTCCGGCGCGGTGAGCCGGGGCTGGACCAGCGGCAGTACGGTGCTGCCGCTGCTCCGGGTGTCGACCGTGAACCCCAGGTGCCAGCTGCCCCGGAGGGCGGCCAGCTTGGGAAACGTCCACGTGAAGTACCAGTAACCGCCGTCGACCGTCCCCGACGCGATGTGGACGGCCCCTGTCGAGATGTCGAACTTTCCGCTCAGATAGCCCGCGGCCCCGCCGGTGCGGTCGAAGACGGCCTTCATCTCGACCGTGCTGCCCTTCGCCAGCGCCGTATTGACCCAGCACTCGACCTGGAAGACCTTGCCCGGGAGCACGAACCGCGAGCGCGGCATCCAGGACGCGCGCAGCCCCGGCTGCTCCGGCATCAGCGCCATCTCGAACGGGGCGCCGTCCCTGACCCAGCGGTACGACGCACTGCCCGGCAGCACCTCCGGCTGCCCGTACGTCGAGTTGAAGCCGCCGTGCAGGGAGGCGTACAGCACGGTGAACGGCGCCACGTCGGCCGCGTCGGCGAGCGGCGCGCGCGGCGGCGGGCAGGTGTGGATGCCGCCCTGCCGCAGGAGTTCGTCCACGCACCAGGTCGCGGTGGCGACCGGGCGGCCGTAGTAGAAGCCGTGGTACGGACGCGGCAGCGAAGCCGGGCCGCGCAGCCGCTCCGCGCCGTCCAGCGCCTGGACGGTGACCGTGTCACCGCCCGACGCCGCCGA
Source organism: Kitasatospora albolonga (assembly GCA_002082585.1). Taxonomy (NCBI): domain Bacteria; kingdom Bacillati; phylum Actinomycetota; class Actinomycetes; order Kitasatosporales; family Streptomycetaceae; genus Kitasatospora; species Kitasatospora albolonga. Next base: position 4,958,273 of record CP020563.1, on the reverse strand, counting down.
GCGGGAGCGGACCGTACCCCGGAAAGCGGGCAGTGCCCGGCCGTCGACGCCGGCGGAGTGCACCACGGACTGCCCCGGCCGCACCACATCGCCGGTGGACCGTCCGGCCCACGCCGAGTAGAGCCGCGGCGCGGGTTCACCGCCGGCCCCGCCGAGCAGCAGCTCCAGCTGCGCCGAGGAGCTGCCGGACACCGCGCGCACCGCCTCCGGCAGATCGGTGCTGTACGCCCGCTCCACCTTCCACGACTGCACCTGGCCGCCGAGCTCCGTACCGCCGAGCCGGGTCGTGTGCACGGGCACCCGCTCCGGGGCGGCGAGCGCGGCGTCCAGGTTCTCGTCAGTTGGCTGCACCACGCACCTCCACGAGATCGATCCCGATGTTCCGGTACGGCAGCCGGGGCGCCGGGGTGTCGGTCAGGCCCGTGACCGCCATCGGCGGGCAGCCGTCGCCGAGTGCGTACGCGAACGGGGTCTCCCCGATGGTCAGGCAGGCGCCGGCCAGCGCGGTCGCGCCGGTCGCACCGGGCCGTCCCACCGGAGTGACGAAGGCCGCCTCCGCCGGGGCGGTGCCGGAGACCACGGTGCCGGAGGCCATGGCGGTCGACAGATACGAGCCGTCCAGTGCCTTCCAGTCGAGCTGCGCGGTGGACAGCGCGGGGTCCCACTCCGGCGGGACCATCCACGACACGTTCATCCCCGGCGCCACCGGCCACCCGGTCCAGGTTCCGTGCCGCCATCCGAGGGCGCTGGTGGCGTCCTTGCAGTCGCCGGTGAACACATCACCGGACGAGGGCCGCAGGGTGATGTCACCGGTCGCGGTGAACCAGTGGTCGCCGCCCCTGATGTGACGGCTCTGGCCCGCCGCCTGGAGCGGGTCGAGCAGGTTGACGGAGACGGGGTCGAGCACGACGGCCGAGCCACCGGCGTACGTGTTCCGCCCGAGCATGCCCGGTCCGCTGACCCGGCGCGCCAGGCGCACCAGGTGCTGGGCGTCCTCGGGCTCCAGCCACTCGAAGGAGAGCTTCATCCGGCGGGTGGTCAGGGGCGGGGCGACGAGCGTCGACTGCCCTTCCAGGGAACGGAATTCGGTGACGTTGAGGTCCGGGCTGCGATCCCAGCTCCTGGCCGCCTGGGAGATCTCCCGCAGCAGACCGGGCTTGCCGATCCAGAGGTTCCTTGCCATGTCCGCCTACCTCCGGGCGAGCTGGCGCTGTCCGGCGAGGACGGCGCGGGCGATGGTCTGGGAGTCCACCTGTACGTGGACGGGGCGTTCGGCCAGCCGCTCGACGGCGGCGGCGAGACGGGCTGTCTGGGCCCGGCCGGCGCCGGGGCTCATCATCCGGTCGAGCTTGCTCAGCGGGATGACGGCCTCGGACTCACCGGCCTCGCCGATCAGTGCCAGGGTTCCGCCGTTGCGGGCGGGCACGACACCGCCCTGGGCGAGACGCGGGACGGGGATGCTCGGCAGGCTGATCGAGAACGACTTGCCGCCGAACTTGGGCACCCAGCCCGGGATGCTCACCTTGAACCTGCTCAGGGCGCCGATGACGACGTTGACCGCGGTCGCGAAGCCGCGGAACGGGGCGAGCAGCACGTTGCCGATGCCCCGCAGGACCGGCCCGATGGCCTTCATCGCGGCAGAGGTCGCGGACCGGATGGCGGCCATCCCGGTCCTGAACCCCTTCTGCACGACGGCGACGATCTTGTCGACCTTCACGAACTGCAGGATGAGCGGCGCGAGCAACGTCATGATCAGCCCGAACGGACTGGCCGCCATGGCGAGGTTGAGCCCCCGCTGCGCCAGGCTCGCCCCCTTGAGGCCCTTGGTCAGCCCGCCGCCCATGGTCCGGCCGGCCTTGTCGGCGTTCTTGCCGGCCCGGCCGACGGACTTCTCCACCTCGTCGGACTGCTGCTTGACCCCGCGCAGCGCGGTCCTCGCCCGATCCGCCGACCCCTTGAGCCTGTCGAGCGAGGACCTGAACCGGTCGGCGGACGTACGGGACTTGCCGAGGGCGCCGTCGGCCTGCCCCAGGGAGGTCCTGAACTGCCCGGCACCGGTCCGGCTCCTCGTGAGGGACGTCTGGAGCCTCCCCAGCGAACCGCGGAACCTGTCGGCGGCCCCTCCGGACTTCCCCAGCGCCAGGTCGGCGTTGCGCAGTCCGCCACGCAGCCTGCCGATGGCCGTGTCGCCGTTGCCGGCCGCGGTGCGGAGTCCGCCCAGGGCGCCGGATGCCTTGCCGGCACCGCCCCCGACACTCCCCATGGCCGCTCCCGCCCGGCTCAGCGAGTTCCTCAGTGTGCCGAGCCGGGCGTCCACTCCGGTGATGGCTTGCTTCAAATTCATTTGTTCCTCAATTCGCTGGAAGAACGGCCATCAGATCCCTCCGAGCGCCTGACTGAGCCGCTGAACGGAGGTCCTCATCTTGTTGAATTCATCCCTCTTTCTCGAACGTGCACCGAGATCGATCCCACTCCCCACACTGCGCAGCTGGCTCCGCAGCCGGGCGATATCCCTGTTCGCATCGTCCGCCGATTCCTTCGCGGACCTCGCCGCTTCCCGCGCCTTCCTGATCTCCTCGCCCTCCGTTTTGGCGAGGAACATCGCCTTCAGCCGGTCGTCGAGCTTCTTCTCCTTCTCGGACGCCTTCGCGGACTCAGCTTCCTTGACATTTCTCCAGGTGACTTTCTGCACTCCACGGAAGGTGATCCCCTTCTCGTCGACCTTCCAGAGGCTATAGTCCACCTTGAGGATCTGCGCGGTAACCGCGACGACCGAGACGACGACCTTCAGCGCCTCGACATCCAGCTTGAGCGCGGTCACGGAATGACTGAAACCGGTGAGACTCTTCTTTACTCCCGATATCTCCTTGCTGACGAAATACAGGTCCTTATCGACATCGAATCCCATGCGTACTCCTCATTGCACCAGGGCCGTTCAGTGCCGTAGCCTCCCGCCATGAATACCGATGACGGTTATGCTCCGGTGCTCACCACGAAGACCAGAAAAGGTCGCTTTTCGGCCCCTATGGCCGCTCGGATGTGCAGAGCGCGGAAGCATTCCGCCAGAGTGGTCCTGGCTCTTCCGGGGGCGCACCGCTATCCGTTCCAGGACGGGTCGATCGCCGACATGGCACGCAGGGCGGCCAGAGTGGGGGGATTTCTTTCCGGCACGCCCCTTCTGGACAGCTGGATCTACACGTCAACAGCTCATCGGGTTCCGCCGCTCGACGTCCGGAGCCCTCAGCGCTGGATCGGCGACTGGGCCGCACTGCCGAAGGAGTCCCTGCTTCCCCGGGACGGAGAACCGCGTAACCTCCTCCTGAGGAATGCCGACGAGTTCTCCTTGTTCGGACCCGAAGATGCCGCTGCGGCGATCAATGAAATCTCTCGCGGTGTGTCCGACGACGGCGAGCCGACTCTGGTTCTCTTCTTCGTCTACGCCCTCCGGTCGGAGGGGACACACCTGGCAAGCGCACTCGACGGCGCGGCCGGGAAGAATGTTTTCTGGCAATTCTTCGGAGACACTTCCGACGGCGGCTCCGCCCTGAGTCACCTCGACGCACTGCGCGCCGAAGCCCCGCACATCAGAAACGTCGGCCTCTACAACGGCTGGGACCGCATCCAGGAGACCCCCGAGTACCTCTTCTACCGCGGCGTCCTCGGTCCTTTCGCGCGCTGGCAGGCCAGGCGTTCGCCTTCGACGGCCTGACCTCAGGCGAAGAACCGGTGGAGCGCGGCTCCATCGGGCAGCTCCCGCCCCGCCTCACCGGTCTCCGTGGCGTCGGCGTCCTCACCGCCCGTATCCGCGTCGCCGGGGCGGCGGACCGGCACGGGGTAGTCCAGTGGCTCCGTGTCCTCGTCCTGGTTCACCGTGGCGAACATCCAGTTCGCTTCGGCGAGCTGGTCCACCGCCGTGGCCAGCAGATAGTCGGAGACCGACCATTCCGCCGCCTCGCCGTGCAGTTCCCGCGTCACCGCGCTGTCCTTCGGCAGATGTCTGAGCAGCACCGCGAGCCGCCGGGAGGACAGCAGCCCGCGGTGCCAGTCGAGCAGATCGAGACCGTAATGGCGGAGCAGGTCCGCCTCAAGGGCCTCGGCGTGTTCGTCGACGAACGCGCCGAGGCTCAGTCTTCCCCCAGGCCGAGCCCGGTCTCCTTGCCGTACGCCTCCAGAATGGCGGCGATGTCCTGCATGGTGATCTCGTGGCGGTCGAACCGCGCGTACTGCTTCTCGCCGAGCAGCAGCCGCAGCAGACCGTCGATGTCGTTGTCGTCGAGGTCGCGCAGCTTGCGGGCGGTCGCGCGGGTCAGTTCGGTCGGCAGCTCGAAGACATCGTCGTCGAGCTCGAAGGTCCAGGCGCGGCCGAGCGCTTCGAGGCGCTGGGCGCGAGCGGCGTTGACGTTGAAGCCGGACATGCGGGGCTCCTCTACGAGAGGTGGAAAGCGGGAGGGAGATGTACGGGCAGCGGTGGCGGAACCGGGGCGAACCCGGCCCCGCCACCGCGAACAGAGCGGCTACGCGGCGCCGAACGCCTTGTCCTTCATGATCCAGGTCGCCAGCGTCGAGCTGTTCTCCTCGGCCAGCGCAGTGAAGGTGACCCCGAGCTTCAGCGAGCCCGTACGGGTCAGGGCGATCTCCTCGGTCTCGGTGACCTGACCGCGCGGGATGATGAAGCGGTACGTGACATCGGCGCCGTCCTTGAACTCGATGCCGAGCTGGCGCTCGTCCTGCTTCGGCTCGGCCGCCAGCTTGTACTGGTAGGTGTCCGTCACACCGGCCGCGGTCACCGGAGTGACGGCGTCACCGCCCATGAAGAACGACAGCGTGTCCTTGTTCAGCTGGAGCAGCTGGAACTTCACCGTCAGATCGCGGTCCGAGTAGATGAACCGCGCCGGGCTCACCGACTGCCAGGTGTCGACCGGGTCGATCTTGTCCTTCTTGTTGAACTTGATGCCGTCGGTGGTGGTGTAGCCCAGCTCGGTCCAGCCGGCGGCCCACGCGTCGCCGGTGTGGGCCGGTGCCGCCGGACCGGTCGCACCGGCCTTCGCGACCAGAATCCGGCCACTGCCGGCCACACGGATCTGACTGCCGTTGTTGCCTGCCATGTCTGCTCCTCGGTGAGAGTGCGGTGCGGGCGGTATCCGGCCCGCGCCGATGTGCGGAAACGACGAAGGCCCCGCCGGTGGCGGGGCCTGCAAGGAAGAACGTTCGGGTGAAGCGGTCAGGCGGGCCGTACGGAGATCCGTACGGTGGAGAGGTACCGGTGACCGGCGGGCCGGTTGTGGTCGGGCAGCCAGCGCGGCCCGTCCGCCTCGGTGACATCGGTGACCGCCGCCCCGCCGTACGTGGTGCCGGTCAGGGTGAGGACGGCGGCACGGGCCGCGAGCGCGACCGTGTGCGCCGCTGTCTTGTCCGGCCCGTAGACCTCGAGGTCGATCAGCGGCTGGTCGAGATGGAGGTCGTCCACCCACGCGCCGCCGACGCGGGAGACGAGGACGGCCTTCTGGGTGCCGTCGAAGCCGGGCGGGGGCCTGTTGTCGATCACCGTCCCGGCCAGCTCCGGCCGGTTCCTGAGGTGGTCGACGACCAGCCGTTCCGCGTCCGGGAAAGCAAGGGGACTCACATGGACACTCCCTTCGGGGGCCTGCGGTGCGGTGCTGCGGAAAACACAGAGCGGCAGGTCCGCCGCCCGGGTGTTCCGGGCGCAGCTCTGCCGCTGCCCCAACTGTGATCCATGGAGAGCGACTTCGCAACTCAGTACGGAACCGGGCTGCTCCGGGAAGGCCGCACACGCCGGAGGGCGGCCACCCCGTGACGTACAGGGGTGACCGCCCTCAGGCGTTCAAGCGACTCGCTTACTGGTTGTACGGACCGTAGTCGTAGTCCTCCAGCGGGACGGCCTGGCCGGAGCCGGTGCCGAACGGCGAGTAGTCGATGTCGTCGTAGCCGACGGCCGAGTACATCGCGGCCTTGGCCTCCTCGGTCGGCTCGACCCGGATGTTGCGGTAGCGGGAGAGACCCGTACCGGCCGGGATGAGCTTACCGATGATGACGTTCTCCTTGAGGCCGATCAGGGAGTCCGACTTGGCGTTGATCGCCGCGTCGGTCAGGACCCTGGTCGTCTCCTGGAAGGACGCCGCCGACAGCCACGACTCGGTGGCGAGCGACGCCTTGGTGATACCCATCAGCTGCGGACGGCCGGAGGCGGGGTGACCGCCCTCGGTGACCACACGACGGTTCTCGGTCTCGAACTTCGACCGCTCGACCAGCTCGCCCGGAAGCAGCTCCGCGTCGCCGGACTCGATGATCGTCACACGGCGCAGCATCTGCCGGATGATGATCTCGATGTGCTTGTCGTGGATCGACACGCCCTGCGAGTTGTAGACCTTCTGGACTTCGCCGACCAGGTGGACCTGGACCGCACGCTGGCCGAGGATGCGCAGCACGTCGTGCGGGTTGGTGGCACCCACGGTGAGCTTCTGGCCCACCTCGACCGGGTCGCCCTCGCCCACGAGCAGACGGGCACGCTTCGAGATCGGGAACGCCGTCTCGTCGCTGCCGTCGTCCGGGGTGACGACGATCTTCTTGGTCTTCTCGGTCTCCTCGATCCGCACGCGGCCCTTGGCCTCGGAGATCGGGGCGACACCCTTCGGCGTACGGGCTTCGAAGAGCTCGACGACTCGGGGCAGACCCTGGGTGATGTCGTCACCGGCCACACCACCGGTGTGGAAGGTACGCATCGTCAGCTGGGTGCCGGGCTCACCGATGGACTGGGCGGCGATGATGCCGACCGCCTCACCGATGTCGACCAGCTTGCCGGTGGCGAGCGAGCGTCCGTAGCAGAAGGCACAGGTGCCGACCGCGGACTCACAGGTCAGGACCGAGCGGGTCTTGACCTCCTCGACTCCGGCGCCCACCAGGGCGTCGATCAGGACGTCACCGAGGTCGACGTTGGCAGGCGCGATGACCTTGCCGTCCACCACGACGTCCTCGGCGAGCATACGGGCGTAGACCGAGGTCTCGACGTCGTCCGTCTTGCGGAGCACGCCGTCGGCGCCCTTGACGGCGATCTTCAGCTTCAGGCCGCGGTCGGTGCCGCAGTCCTCCTCGCGGATGATCACGTCCTGCGAGACGTCCACCAGACGACGGGTCAGGTAACCCGAGTCGGCGGTACGCAGGGCGGTGTCCGCCAGACCCTTACGGGCACCGTGCGTGGAGATGAAGTACTCCAGAACGGTGAGGCCCTCACGGAAGGACGCCTTGATCGGACGCGGGATGGTCTCGTTCTTCGCGTTCGACACCAGACCACGCATACCGGCGATCTGCCGCATCTGCATCATGTTTCCTCGGGCACCCGAGTCAACCATCATGAAGATGGGGTTGGTCTTGGGGAAGTTCGCGTTCATCGCCTCGGCGACCTCGTTGGTCGCCTTGGTCCAGATCGCGATGAGCTCCTGCGTGCGCTCGTCCTTGGTGATCAGACCGCGCTCGTACTGCTTCTGGACCTTCTCGTCCTGCTCCTCGTAGCCCTTGACGATGGCCTTCTTGGCCTCGGGCACGACGACGTCGGAGATGGCCACGGTGACGCCCGAACGGGTCGCCCAGTGGAAGCCCGCCGCCTTCAGGTTGTCGAGCGTCGCCGCCACGATGACCTTGGGGTAGCGCTCGGCCAGGTCGTTGACGATCTCGGAGAGCTGCTTCTTGCCCACCGAGTAGTCGACGAACGGGTAGTCCTCGGGCAGCAGCTCGTTGAAGAGCGCGCGGCCCAGGCTGGTGCGCAGCCGGAAGGTGTCGCCCGGCTGGTACTCGGGCTCGCCCTCCTCGGCGACCGGCGGCACCCAGCCGCGCGGCGGCATGGTTCCGACCGGGAAGCGGATGTCGACGGTGGACTGGAGCGCCAGCTCACCGGCGTCGAACGCCATGATCGCCTCGGCCGTGGAGCCGAACGCGCGGCCCTCGCCCTTGGTGTCACGGAGCTGGCCGTCGGTGGTCAGGAAGAACAGACCGAGGACCATGTCCTGGGTCGGCATCGTGACCGGGCGGCCGTCGGCGGGCTTCAGGATGTTGTTCGAGGACAGCATCAGGATGCGGGCCTCGGCCTGCGCCTCCGCGGAGAGCGGCAGGTGCACGGCCATCTGGTCACCGTCGAAGTCCGCGTTGAACGCGGTGCAGACGAGCGGGTGGATCTGGATGGCCTTGCCCTCGACCAGCTGCGGCTCGAAGGCCTGGATGCCGAGGCGGTGCAGGGTGGGCGCGCGGTTCAGCAGCACCGGGTGCTCGGCGATGACCTCTTCGAGGACGTCGTACACGACGGTGCGGCCACGCTCGACCATGCGCTTGGCCGACTTGATGTTCTGCGCGTGGTTCAGGTCGACCAGGCGCTTCATCACGAACGGCTTGAAGAGCTCCAGCGCCATCGCCTTCGGCAGACCGCACTGGTGCAGCTTGAGCTGCGGACCGACGACGATCACGGAACGCGCGGAGTAGTCCACACGCTTGCCGAGGAGGTTCTGACGGAAGCGGCCCTGCTTGCCCTTGAGCATGTCGGACAGCGACTTCAGCGGACGGTTGCCGGGGCCCGTGACCGGGCGGCCGCGACGGCCGTTGTCGAAGAGCGCGTCGACGGCCTCCTGGAGCATGCGCTTCTCGTTGTTCACGATGATCTCGGGGGCACCGAGGTCGAGAAGGCGCTTCAGGCGGTTGTTGCGGTTGATCACACGGCGGTACAGGTCGTTCAGGTCGGAGGTCGCGAAGCGGCCACCGTCCAGCTGCACCATCGGACGCAGGTCCGGCGGGATGACCGGCACGCAGTCCAGCACCATGCCCTTGGGCTTGTTGCTGGTCTGCAGGAACGCGGAGACGACCTTGAGGCGCTTGAGCGCACGGGTCTTCTTCTGGCCCTTGCCGGTGCGGATGATCTCGCGGAGGCGCTCGGCCTCCTCGTCGAGGTCGAAGGACTCCAGGCGCTTCTGGAGCGCGGCGGCGCCCATGCAGCCGTCGAAGTACGTACCGAAGCGGTCACGCAGCTCGCGGTAGAGCAGCTCGTCGCCCTCCAGGTCCTGGACCTTGAGGTTCTTGAAGCGGCTCCACACCTCGTCGAGGCGGTCGATCTCGCGCTGCGCACGGTCGCGCAGCTGCTTCATCTCGCGCTCGGCACCTTCGCGCACCTTGCGGCGTACGTCGGCCTTGGCGCCCTCGGCCTCCAGCTCGGCCAGGTCGGTCTCGAGCTTCTTGGCCCGGGCCTCCAGGTCGGCGTCGCGGCGGTTCTCGGTCTGCTGGCGCTCGACGGAGACGTGCGCCTCCAGGGACGGCAGGTCGCGGGTACGACGCTCCTCGTCCACGAACGTGATCATGTACGCGGCGAAGTAGATGACCTTTTCCAGGTCCTTCGGCGCGAGGTCCAGCAGGTATCCGAGGCGCGAGGGAACGCCCTTGAAGTACCAGATGTGGGTGACGGGAGCGGCCAGCTCGATGTGGCCCATCCGCTCACGACGCACCTTGGCGCGAGTGACCTCGACGCCGCAGCGCTCACAGATGATGCCCTTGAAGCGGACACGCTTGTACTTGCCGCAGTAGCACTCCCAGTCCCGGGTCGGACCGAAGATCTTCTCGCAGAAGAGTCCGTCCTTTTCGGGCTTGAGCGTGCGGTAGTTGATGGTCTCCGGCTTCTTCACTTCGCCGTGGGACCAGGTCCGGATGTCGTCCGCGGTGGCAAGGCCGATCCGCAGCTCGTCGAAGAAGTTGACGTCGAGCACTTGTCGTCAATCCCTCTTTCGGGGGTTCGAGCCCCCTCGCGTCAGGCGAGAAAACGGGGCACTTCAGCAATGGTCTGAACGGGTCCGGGGAGAGCCGGCCGGATCACGGAGATCCGGCCGGCGAACCCGTCAGACCTCTTCGACGCTGCTCGGCTCGCGCCGGGACAGGTCGATACCGAGCTCCTCCGCCGCGCGGAAGACGTCCTCGTCCGTGTCGCGCATCTCGATGGACATGCCGTCCGAGGAGAGCACCTCCACGTTGAGGCAGAGCGACTGCATTTCCTTGATGAGCACCTTGAAGGACTCGGGGATGCCGGGCTCGGGGATGTTCTCGCCCTTGACGATGGCCTCGTAGACCTTCACGCGGCCGGTGACGTCGTCGGACTTGATCGTCAGCAGCTCCTGGAGGGCGTAGGCGGCGCCGTACGCCTCCAGTGCCCACACCTCCATCTCACCGAAGCGCTGTCCACCGAACTGGGCCTTACCACCCAGCGGCTGCTGGGTGATCATGGAGTACGGACCGGTCGAACGCGCGTGCAGCTTGTCGTCGACCAGGTGGTGGAGCTTGAGGATGTACATGAACCCGACCGAGACCGGGTCCGGGAATGGCTCGCCGGAGCGGCCGTCGAACAGCTTGGCCTTGCCGGAGGGCTGGACCAGGCGGTCGCCGTCGCGGTTGGGGATCGTGGCCTCGAAGAGACCGGAGATCTCGTCCTCGCGCGCACCGTCGAAGACGGGCGTGGCGACGTTGGTGCCGGGGGCGACCTGGTCGGCGCCGATGGACTGCAGGCGCTTGGCCCACTCGTCACCGAGGCCGGAGACGTCCCAGCCGCGGCTGGCGAGCCAGCCGAGGTGGATCTCCAGGACCTGTCCCGGGTTCATTCGGGACGGGACACCCAGCGGGTTGAGGATGATGTCGACCGGGGTGCCGTCCTCCAGGAACGGCATGTCCTCGATCGGCAGGATCTTGGAGATGACGCCCTTGTTGCCGTGACGGCCGGCGAGCTTGTCACCGTCGGTGATCTTGCGCTTCTGCGCAACGTAGACGCGGACCAGCTGGTTCACGCCCGGCGGCAGCTCGTCGCCCTCTTCGCGGTCGAAGACGCGGACGCCGATGACCTTGCCGATCTCACCGTGCGGCACCTTCAGCGAGGTGTCGCGCACCTCGCGCGCCTTCTCACCGAAGATCGCGCGGAGCAGGCGCTCCTCGGGCGTCAGCTCGGTCTCACCCTTGGGCGTGACCTTGCCGACGAGGATGTCACCGGCGACGACCTCGGCACCGATCCGGATGATGCCGCGCTCGTCGAGGTCGGCGAGGACCTCCTCGGAGACGTTCGGGATGTCCCGGGTGATCTCCTCGGGGCCGAGCTTGGTGTCACGGGCGTCGACCTCGTGCTCCTCGATGTGGATCGAGGAGAGGACGTCGTCCTGCACGAGGCGCTGCGACAGGATGATCGCGTCCTCGTAGTTGTGACCCTCCCACGGCATGAACGCCACGAGGAGGTTCTTGCCGAGGGCCATCTCACCGTTCTCGGTGGCCGGGCCGTCGGCCAGCACCTGGTCGGCGATGATCCGGTCGCCCTCGGAGACGACGACCTTCTGGTTGACCGAGGTGCCCTGGTTGGAGCGCATGAACTTGGCGATGCGGTACGTGGTGTACGTGCCGTCGTCGTTCGTGACGGTGATGTAGTCCGCGGAGACCTCCTGGACCACACCGTCCTTCTCGGCCTTGAGGACGTCACCGGCGTCGGTGGCGCAGCGGTACTCCATGCCGGTGCCGACGAGCGGGGCCTCCGACTTGATCAGCGGCACCGCCTGCCGCATCATGTTCGCGCCCATGAGGGCACGGTTGGCGTCGTCGTGCTCCAGGAAGGGGATCATCGCGGTGGCGACGGACACCATCTGGCGCGGCGAGACGTCCATGTAGTCCACCTCGGAGGCGGGGACGTAGTCGACCTCTCCCCCGCGGCGGCGGACCAGGACACGCGGCTCGGTGAAGCGCAGCTCCTCGGAGAGGGTCGCGTTCGCCTGGGCGATGACGAAGCGGTCCTCCTCGTCGGCGGTGATGTAGTCGACGTCGTCGGTGACCTGGCCGTCGACGACCTTGCGGTACGGCGTCTCGATGAAGCCGAACGCGTTGACGCGGCCGTACGAGGCGAGCGAACCGATCAGACCGATGTTCGGGCCTTCGGGGGTCTCGATCGGACACATGCGCCCGTAGTGCGACGGGTGCACGTCACGGACCTCGAAGCCGGCCCGCTCACGCGAGAGACCACCCGGGCCGAGCGCCGAGAGACGGCGCTTGTGGGTGAGACCCGACAGCGGGTTGTTCTGGTCCATGAACTGCGACAGCTGGCTGGTGCCGAAGAACTCCTTGATGGAGGCGACGACCGGCCGGATGTTGATCAGGGTCTGCGGCGTGATCGCCTCGACGTCCTGGGTCGTCATGCGCTCGCGCACGACGCGCTCCATCCGCGCCAGGCCCGTACGGACCTGGTTCTGGATGAGCTCGCCGACGTTGCGCAGACGGCGGTTGCCGAAGTGGTCGATGTCGTCGGTCTCGACGACGATCTCCCGGCCCGACTCACCGATCGTCTCGGTCTCACCGGCGTGCAGCTTGACCAGGTACTTGATGGTCGCGATGACGTCGTCGGTGGTGAGCACCCCGGCGTCCAGCGGCTCATCGGCGCCGAGCTTCTTGTTCACCTTGTAGCGGCCGACCTTCGCGAGGTCGTAGCGCTTCGGGTTGAAGTAGAGGTTCTCGAGCAGCGTCTGAGCGGCCTCGCGGGTGGGCGGCTCGCCCGGGCGCAGCTTGCGGTAGATGTCGAGCAGCGCGTCGTCCTGGCCCTGGGTGTGGTCCTTCTCCAGGGTGGCGCGCATGGACTCGTACTCGCCGAACTCCTCGAGGATCTGCTCGGTGCTCCAGCCGAGCGCCTTGAGAAGGACGGTGACGGACTGCTTGCGCTTGCGGTCGATGCGGACACCGACCATGTCGCGCTTGTCGATCTCCATCTCCAGCCAGGCACCCCGGGAGGGGATGATCTTGGCGGAGAAGATGTCCTTGTCGGACGTCTTGTCGATGGAGGAGTCGAAGTAGACACCCGGCGAGCGGACCAGCTGCGACACCACGACACGCTCGGTGCCGTTGATGACGAAGGTGCCCTTGTTGGTCATGAGCGGGAAGTCGCCCATGAAGACCGTCTGGGACTTGATCTCGCCGGTCTCGTTGTTGGTGAACTCGGCCGTGACGAAGAGCGGCGCGGCGAACGTGAAGTCGCGCTCCTTGCACTCCTCGATCGAGTTCTTCGGGGGCTCGAAGCGGTGGTCGCGGAACGTGAGCGACATCGACCCGGAGAAGTCCTCGATCGGTGAGATCTCCTCGAAGATCTCCTCCAGGCCGGACTTGGTGGGGACGTCTTGTCCACTGTCCAGAGCAGCCTCGACGCGAGCCTTCCAGGCGGCATTGCCGAGGAGCCAGTCAAAGCTCTCGGTCTGCAGCGCGAGGAGGTTCGGAACCTCGAGGGGCTCCTTGATCTTTGCAAAGGAGATGCGCAGCGGGGCGGTGCTGGCACCGTTGTTCGTATTCGCGGTCGAGGCGTTGCGCGAGGCGGCCAAGAGGGGGTCCTTCCGAGGGCTCGGACTCACTACGCGCGTACCGGTCCCGCATTGGACACCCAGACACACCGTCCCGAACCGGCCGAAAAGGCCAGCTCAGCGAGGGTCGGTCATCGATGCTCAAGTGCGGGCATGCCCCTGGTGACGGGCAGGAGGCAGCTAACAGGCAGCGCAAAGGGTCAGTGTAGCCAAGCGGCACACTGATGTCCAGTCGGGGTTCTCAGAGACCCACGTTGCTCTCAACAGCTGTTCTCAACTACCTATGTGGTCAGGCCCTCGCGCGGGGTGCGCTCTTCTTTACTGCCCTCTTCACTCTCGATCCATGCCTCGGATACGGATCGAAGTGAGGACGCGTCCTGAGAATTGCGCGCCTCGTGCCGTTCGTCAAGGCCCACCGGTCCGGACGGGCCCTTGGGAGCGGGCTCCGGCCGCCCCGGGGAAGCCTTCAGCAGGCCCCTGGACGCCTCGCGGAGACGCACGGCGAAGATCACCCTACTCGTCACCGGGAGAAGAGCAAGGCAGCCGCCACGGGTACGCCGAAGGGCGACCACCCGGATGGATGATCGCCCTTCGGTACGGACGCGGGACGCGCCCGGGGAGTCGCTGCGGACTCCCGGGGTGTTACTTGACCTCGACGGAAGCGCCGGCGGCCTTGAGGGACTCGGCAGCCTTCTCGGCGGCCTCCTTGGCGACCTTCTCGAGGACCGGCTTCGGGGTGCCGTCGACGAGGTCCTTGGCCTCCTTCAGACCCAGCGAGGTCAGCTCACGCACGACCTTGATGACCTGGATCTTCTTCTCGCCGGCGCCGGTGAGGATGACGTCGAACTCGTCCTTCTCCTCGACGGCCTCGGCAACGGCGCCCGGGCCGGCCGGACCGGCGACGGCGACGGCCGCGGCGGCGGTGACGTCGAACTTCTCCTCGAACGCCTTCACGAACTCGGAGAGCTCGATGAGGGTCATCTCCTCGAACTGCGCGAGCAGGTCTTCCTGGGACAGCTTCGCCATGACAGGCGTCCTTCCACTATTCGGCAGGTGCCGGGGGTGTATGTCGGCGGGCGTACGTGGAGCCCGCTGGACCGCTGAGCGTGATTACTCGGCGGCCTCGGCGGGAGCCGGAGTACCGGCACCGCCCTGCTCTTCCTTCTTGGCGCGAAGAGCTTCCGCGGTGCGGACGAACTTGGAGGGCAGGGCCTGGAAGACCTGCGCCGCCTGCGTCTGCTTGCCCTTGAAAGCACCGGCCAGCTTGGAGAGCAGAACCTCGCGGGACTCGAGGTCCGCGAGCTTCTTGATCTCATCGGCGGACAGCGCCTTACCGTCAAGGACACCGCCCTTGATGATGAGGTTGGGGTTGTCCTTGGCGAAGTCACGAAGACCCTTCGCCGACTCCACCGGGTCACCGGTGACGAAGGCAACCGCCGTCGGACCCGAGAACAGGTCGTCCAGCGCGTCGATCCCGGCCTCGTTGGCCGCAATCTTGGTCAGCGTGTTCTTCACCACGGCGTACTGGGCGTTCTCACCGAGCGAACGGCGCAGCTCCTTGAGCTGTGCCACGGTGAGACCCCGGTACTCGGTCAGCACGGCGGCGTTCGAGCTGCGGAACTGGTCCGTCAGCTCGGCTACCGCGGCAGCCTTGTCGGGCCTTGCCATGAGCGTCGGCCTCCTTCCGGGTGATGAGGACCGCTCAGAAGGGGCCGGGAAAGACGAAACGCCCCAGCACAAGTGCCAGGGCGCGGCTCGACCGGACAGAGTCCGGGAGCAATTCCACAGTCACCTGCGCAGGTCGTCCGGTCTAGCGGAACCTTCGGTCACCGTCCCCCTCGCGGGAGCACAGCGACGACCAGCGGTCTTTGGCTTCCTGTGGAGCGTACGCGACCGGGGGCGCGCCGGGCAAATCCGGCGCCGATCACCCCGGTGCGGGAGGTTTGGCCGCAGGTCAGGAGAGCCCCGCGCCCTCCTGCTTCAGCAGCTCCGTGAAGTCTGCGGTGTCGGAGGCCGGAGGCTTCTCCACGGAGACGGCCGTGCCGTAGTCGCTGTAGAAGGCCGTCGTGTTGAACGCGCCGAGCGCGCTCTCGCCGCGCTCGGTCTTCTTCACCAGCAGGTCGTCCTTGTCGACCCAGATGTCGACGGTCTGCGTGGTGACTCCGGCGGCGGAGAGCTGCTCCTTGAGGGCCTCCAGCTGCTCGGCGTCCAGGGCGCTGTTCCGCGCGGTGAGCTCCGCCACGTCGACCGTGCCGGAGTAGCGCGTCGCGGACACGCCCCGGACGTCCTCCTGGCCGACCTTCTTGACGTCCCCGGCGGCCAGCAGAGCCTTCACGCCCTCCTGGGGGTCCTGCTTCTGCAGCTGCTCCTTCATGGCGTCGCCCGCGGGCCCGCCGAGCTCGGCGAGATCCTCGAAGGCGTACCGGACCCAGCGCTTGCCGCCCGACTGCGCAGCGAACTCCTTGCCCATGTCGGCGTAGTACGCGTCCTTGAAATAGCGCGCCTCGACCGACTTGGGGCCGCCCTGCTGCTCGGCCATCGTGCCGCCGGTGTACGTGATGGTGAGCGAGCCCGTGAGGCCGTCCGCCCAGCTGATGGCCCCCGTCTGCTTCATCGAGACGGCGTCGCCCATCTTCGTGGTGCCCTCGACGCGGGCCGACTGCGCGGTGCCGGACTTCTTCTGGATCTGCTGGAGCGCCGCGAGGTGGTTCACCCCGGCCGCACCTGCGGCTTTCGGCTTGCTCTCCGTACCGGAGCCGCTGTTGCCGTCCCCGCCGCCGCTGCAGGCCGCCACCGACATCAGGGCCACCACCGCGGCCCCCGTACCCACGCGCCGTATCGTGCTCGTCCTCATCGGACCGGTCCACCCCTCGTTGTTGTCCTGCCGTACCCGCCCCACACTGGCACAGGGCACTGACAGTCACTCGTTCTCACGGGTATGCCCTCACGGACACGTCCCGCGTGTTCTTCCTTCGGATACGAGGACGGGCCCCGCACCTCGAAAGGTTGCGGGGCCCGTCCACACAGTGCACGCGTGCGACGCGGCTACCAGGTGAGCGCGGTGGCTCAGACGGCGGCCGGGTCCTCCTCGACGAGGAGGTTGCGGGTGCGGTTGGCGTCCAGCGGGATGCCGGGGCCCATCGTGGTGGCCAGCGCGGCCTTCTTGATGTAGCGGCCCTTGGCGGCGGACGGCTTCAGACGGAGGACCTCGTCCAGCGCCGCTGCGTAGTTCTCCACCAGCTTGGTCTCGTCGAACGAGACCTTGCCGATGATGAAGTGCAGGTTGGAGTGCTTGTCGACGCGGAACTCGATCTTTCCGCCCTTGATGTCGTTGACAGCCTTGGCGACATCGGGGGTGACGGTGCCGGTCTTCGGGTTCGGCATCAGACCACGCGGACCGAGCACGCGGCCCAGGCGGCCGACCTTGCCCATGAGGTCCGGGGTGGCGACGACGGCGTCGAAGTCCAGACGTCCCTTGGCCACCTCGTCGATGAGCTCGTCGGCGCCGACGATGTCGGCTCCGGCGGCTTCCGCGGCCGCAGCACGGTCACCGGTCGCGAAGACCAGGACCCGGGCGGTCTTGCCGGTGCCGTGCGGGAGGTTCACGGTGCCGCGGACCATCTGGTCGGCCTTGCGCGGGTCGACACCCAGGCGGAAGGCGACCTCGACGGTGCCGTCGAACTTCGTGGAGGCGGTCTCCTTGGCGAGACGGACGGCCTCGAGGGGGGCGTACAGGCGCTCCCGGTCGATCTTGGCGTCCGCAGCGCGGAGGTTCTTGCTGCGCTTCACTTCTACTCCTGTGGTTTCAGAGTGTGGAGTCGTGGTGCGGACCAGCGCTTGGTCCTACCACTGGGGGGCTACGGGGCTGAATCAGCCTTCGACCGTGATGCCCATGGAACGGGCGGTACCGGCAATGATCTTCGACGCGGCGTCGAGGTCATTGGCGTTCAGGTCGGGGAGCTTCGTCGTGGCGATCTCGCGGACCTGGGCGGCCGTCAGCTTGGCGACCTTGGTCTTGTGCGGCTCGCCGGAGCCCTTGTCCACACCCGCGGCCTTGAGGATCAGCTTGGCGGCCGGCGGAGTCTTCGTGACGAAGGTGAAGGAACGGTCCTCGTAGACCGTGATCTCCACCGGCACGACCATGCCACGCTGCGACTCGGTCGCGGCGTTGTAGGCCTTGCAGAACTCCATGATGTTGACGCCGTGCTGACCGAGCGCGGGGCCGACCGGCGGGGCCGGGTTCGCCGCACCGGCGTTGATCTGGAGCTTGATAAGCCCCGTGACCTTCTTCTTCTTGGGAGGCATTGCTCTCTCCGGGTCCTAGTGAGAGTGTTTCGCCGCCGATTCCGGTCATCCGGATGGAGGCATACCGCACAACGATAACGGGTATAGCTGTGCGACCAAAAACCAAGCAGGTCAGAAGGGCCGCGAAGCCCTTCTGACCTGCTGGGTAGGCATGTGTCCAGAGAGCGGCGGAGCCGCTAGTTCTTCTGGATCTGGTCGAAGCTGAGCTCGACCGGGGTCTCGCGGCCGAAGATCTCGACGAGGCCCTTGACCTTCTTCGAGTCGGCGTTGATCTCGTTGATCGTGGCCTGGAGGGTGGCGAACGGACCGTCGGTGACGGTGACCGCGTCGCCCACCTCGAAGTCCAGCACCTGGACCTCGACCTTGCGGGACGGAGCGGGCTTGCCCTCGGCCTCAGCGGCCTCGCGGGCGGCCTTCTCCTCGGCCTCCGGGGCGAGCATCTTGACGATCTCGTCCAGGGTCAGCGGGTACGGGTCGTAGGCGTTGCCCACGAAGCCGGTGACGCCCGGCGTGTTCCGCACGACGCCCCAGGACTCGTTCGTCAGGTCCATGCGCACCAGCACATAGCCGGGGAGCTTGTTCTGCCGGACGTTCTTGCGCTCGCCGTTCTTGATCTGGACGATTTCCTCCTCAGGCACCTCGGCCTGATAGATGAACTCCTCCACGTTGAGCGAGACGGCGCGCTGCTCCAGGTTGGCCTTCACACGCTTCTCGTAACCGGCGTACGTGTGGATGACGTACCACTCGCCGGGGAGGGTGCGGAGCTCCTCGCGCAGGGCGGCGACGGGGTCGACGGGGGCGGCCGGCTCGGCCTCCTCCTCATCGGCGCTCTCGTCGTCGGCCTCGGCGGCTTCCGCGGCCTCGGCGACGGCGGCGTCCTCGTCGGCCTCGACCGTCTCGTCCGCCACGGCCTCGGTGTCCACAGCGGTCTCGGCCGGGTCGGGCTCCACGGAGTCAGCAGCCTCAACGATGTCGAGCTCGTCCTTGCCGGACTTGGAGGCGCCCGCCTCGGGCTCGACGGCGTCGTTCAGGTTCGGGTCAGACACGATGGCTGCTTCTTCCTGGATACAAAGGGTGGAACATGCGGAGGGGGGCGCCGGTCCGACGCCTTCCGCCGACTCAGCCGAAGACGTACTTGACGACTCGTGCGAACCCCATGTCGAGAACGGTAACGATACCGATCATCACGACGACGAACACGATCACGACGATGGTGTACGTCGTCAGCTGGCTGCGAGTCGGCCAGACAACCTTACGGAGTTCGGCGACGATCTGGCGGTAGAACAGCGCGAGACGGCCCAGAGGACCCTTCTTGCCGCGCTTGCCGCCCTTCCGAGTCTTCTTCTTGGACTCGGGGGATTCATCCTCAGCATCAGGCATGTCGATGGAGCCCACGGCGTCCGTCACGCTTCTCACCTGATTCCGGGTCGTGGCCGTGCCGCGCCCGGTGGAGCCGCACGGCTGTGCAATGAAGTACGTACATGCGCACACATCCTGGCGAAGGAGTGTGTAGCAGGGCCGGAGGGACTTGAACCCCCAACCGCTGGTTTTGGAGACCAGTGCTCTACCAATTGAGCTACGACCCTTTGTGGTTTCCACCAACCTACCGCATGTTCCCGGATGCCCGGGTGCAGGAACGGTGTGGCTGGTGAAGGCCAACGACAGGTGAGTGTACGTGCTCAGCGCCGCTGCGTCGAACAGACAACTACCGACCGGTCCTGTCCGGTTCCCTTTCGGGTCCTGTCCGGGTCTCGTCCGGTCCCTGAAACGCGTGCGCCGACGGGTTTTCCGGTCTGCGAGCATGGGGCCATGAGCGCTGCAACTTCCCCGTCCGAGCGCCGGGTATCCGCCCGCGTCGGTGCGATCTCCGAGTCCGCGACCCTCGCCGTCGACGCCAAGGCCAAGGCCCTCAAGGCCGCCGGCCGTCCGGTGATCGGCTTCGGTGCAGGCGAGCCCGACTTCCCGACCCCCGGCTACATCGTCGACGCCGCGGTCGAAGCCTGCCGCAACCCGAAGTACCACCGCTACACCCCGGCCGGCGGGCTCCCCGAGCTCAAGGCCGCCATCGCGGAGAAGACCCTGCGGGACTCCGGGTACGAGGTCGACGCGAGCCAGATCCTGGTGACCAACGGCGGCAAGCAGGCCATCTACGAGGCTTTCGCCGCGATCCTCGACCCGGGCGACGAGGTCATCGTCCCCGCCCCGTACTGGACCACCTACCCCGAGTCGATCCGGCTCGCCGGAGGTGTCCCGGTCGAGGTCGTCGCCGACGAGACCACCGGCTACCGGGTCTCCGTCGAGCAGCTGGAGGCCGCGCGCACCGAGCGGACGAAGGTCGTCCTCTTCGTCTCGCCGTCCAACCCGACCGGCGCGGTCTACAGCGAGGCCGACGCGGAGGCCATCGGCCGCTGGGCCGTCGAGCACG
Source organism: Kitasatospora albolonga (assembly GCA_002082585.1). Taxonomy (NCBI): domain Bacteria; kingdom Bacillati; phylum Actinomycetota; class Actinomycetes; order Kitasatosporales; family Streptomycetaceae; genus Kitasatospora; species Kitasatospora albolonga. The sequence continues at coordinate 4,938,194 of CP020563.1, read as the reverse complement.
GCCTGTGGGTCATGACGGACGAGATCTACGAGCACCTCGTCTACGGCGACGCGGCCTTCACCTCGCTCCCGGCGATCGTCCCGGAGCTGCGCGACAAGTGCATCGTCGTCAACGGCGTCGCCAAGACGTACGCGATGACCGGCTGGCGCGTGGGGTGGATCATCGGCCCCAGGGACGTCGTCAAGGCCGCGACCAACCTCCAGTCGCACGCCACCTCCAACGTCTCCAACGTGGCCCAGGTCGCCGCGCTCGCGGCCGTCTCCGGCCCGCTGGACGCCGTCGCGGAGATGCGCACCGCCTTCGACCGCCGCCGCAAGCTGATCGTGCGGATGCTCAACGAGATCGACGGCGTGCTCTGCCCGGAGCCCGAGGGCGCGTTCTACGCCTACCCGTCGGTGAAGGGCCTGCTCGGCAAGGAGATCCGCGGCAAGCGCCCGGCCGACTCGGTCGAGCTCGCGGCCCTGATCCTGGACGAGGCCGAGGTGGCCGTCGTCCCGGGCGAGGCTTTCGGCACCCCGGGGTACCTCCGCCTCTCCTACGCCCTGGGCGACGACGACCTGATCGAGGGCGTCTCCCGCATCCAGAAGCTGCTGGGCGAGGCCAGGGACTGAGAAGCCCGCGCGATTGTGCCCCCGGCCGCCCCGGCCGGGGGCACTTTCTGTTCGAGGCCCACTCCAAAGAGGAAAGCGGCTTTCGCTCCGGCCCGCCCGTGCGGCAGGATCTTCCGATGGAGCGTGATGTACGTCTGTTGCCCAAGGCCCACCTGCACCTGCACTTCACCGGGTCGATGCGGCCCACCACCCTGCTCGAACTCGCCGACAAGTACGGGGTCCACCTCCCCGACGCACTGACCGGCGGCGAGCCCCCGAAACTGCGGGCGACCGACGAGCGGGGCTGGTTCCGCTTCCAGCGGCTCTACGACATCGCCCGGTCCTGTCTGCGGTCCCCCGAGGACATCCACCGCCTGGTCCGCGAGAGCGCCCAGGAGGACGTGGCGGACGGCTCCGGGTGGCTGGAGATCCAGGTCGACCCCACCTCGTACGCCCCGCTGCTCGGCGGGCTGATCCCGGCCATCGAGATCATCCTCGACGCGGTGGACAGCGCCTCGCGGGACACCGGGCTCGGGATGCGCGTGGTGATCGCCGCCAACCGGATGAAGCACCCGCTGGACGCCCGGACCCTGGCCCGGCTGGCCGTGCGGTACGCGGACCGGGGCGTCGTCGGCTTCGGGCTCTCCAACGACGAGCGGCGCGGCATGGCCCGCGACTTCGACCGGGCCTTCGCCATCGCGCGGGAGGGCGGTCTGCTGGCGGCTCCGCACGGCGGGGAGCTGGCGGGCCCCTCCAGCGTCCGCGACTGCCTGGACGACCTGGACGCCTCGCGCATCGGCCACGGGGTGCGGGCCGCCGAGGACCCCCGGCTGCTGGCGCGGCTGGCCGAGCGCCAGGTGACCTGCGAGGTCTGCCCGTCCTCCAACGTGGCGCTCGGCGTCTACGAGAAGTCCGTGGACGTCCCCCTGCGCACTCTGTTCGACGCGGGGGTGCCGATGGCGCTCGGCGCGGACGACCCGCTGCTGTTCGGCTCGCGGCTGGCCGCGCAGTACGAGCTGGTCCGCCGCGACCACGGCTTCACCGACGCGGAGCTGGCCGAGCTGGCCCGCCAGTCGGTGCGCGGGTCGGCCGCGCCCGTGGACGTACGGGAGAAGCTGCTGTCGGGGATCGACGACTGGCTGGCGGGCTGAGCAGAAGCGCCGTTACGTGCCCCGAGGGGCGACGCGTGGCCATAGGAAGGCAACGCGTAACCCCGGGGGCCACGCGTGGCCTTACAGGGAGACGCCGACCGTCACCGGCTCGTTGACCAGGGTGACGCCGAAGGCCGCGTGGACCCCGGCGACGACCTCACGGGCCAGGGCGAGGAGGTCCTCGGTGGTGGCCCCGCCCCGGTTGGTGAGGGCGAGGGTGTGCTTGGTGGAGATCCGGGCCGGTCCGTCGCCGTACCCCTTGGTGAAGCCCGCCCGGTCGATCAGCCAGGCCGCCGAGGTCTTGGTGCGGCCGTCCCCGGTGGGGAACGCCGGGGGTGCCACGTCCGGGCCGAGGCGCTCGCGGACCCGGGCCAGGAAGTCCCCGTACGCGGCCGCGTCGAGGATCGGGTTGGTGAAGAAGGACCCCGCCGACCAGGTGTCGTGGTCCTCCGGGTCCAGCACCATGCCCTTGCCTGCGCGGAGCTTCAGCACGGTTTCCCGGGCGGCGGAGGCGGGAACGCGCTCGCCCTGCTCGACACCCATGGCCCGGGCCGTCTCCGGGTACGCGAGGGGCGCGGAGAGACCGCCCGCCTCTTCCAGCGCGAATCGGACACGGAGCACCACGAAACGGTCGGGTTCCGCCTTGAAGCGGCTGTGCCGGTACGAGAAGGAGCACTCCGCGTTCGGAATCGTCACCGTCTCCCGGGTATGCCGGTCGTAGGCGACGACCTCCGTGATGGTGGAGGACACCTCCTGTCCGTACGCCCCGACGTTCTGGATGGGCGTCGCGCCCGCAGAGCCGGGGATTCCGGCCAGGCACTCGATGCCCGCGAGGCCCGCCTCGACGGTCCGGGCGACGGCGTCGGTCCACGTCTCACCGGCCGCCAGCTCCAGCGACGTACCGGAGAGCGTGAACCCCTCGGTGGCGATGCGCAGCGCCGTGCCGTCGAAGCCCTTGTCGCCGATGACCAGGTTGGACCCGCCGCCGATGATCAGCAGCGGGGTGCCGCTCGCGTCGGCCTCACGCACGGCGGCGACCACCTCGGCGTCGGTGGTGGCCGTCAGGAGCCGGGTGGCGGGGCCGCCGAGCCGGAAGGTGGTCAGGGGGGCGAGGGGGGCATCGTGGAGTTCCTGCACGGGACAAGGGTACGGTCCGCGCCCCCGCCGCTCGGGCGGGGCCACGGACCGTACAGGTTCCGCGTTGCCCTTCAGGGGACCGAGGGGACGTACGGACTTCCGCGTGACCCTCAGGCGAGCCGGACGACGGCGCGGGACATCCCCAGCACCTTCTTCCCGTCGCACATGGCCACCAGGTCCACCCGGACCAGGTTGTCGTCCAGCTTGGCGGCGACCTTGCCGCTGACCTCGATCAGCGCGCCCTTGTCGTCGTTGGGCACGACGACCGGCTTGGTGAACCGGACCCCGTAGTCGACGACCGCGCCCGGGTCCCCGGCCCAGTCCGTGACCACGCGGACCGCCTCGGCCATCGTGAACATGCCGTGCGCGATCACATCCGGCAGACCGACCTCGCGCGCGAACTTCTCGTTCCAGTGGATCGGGTTGAAGTCGCCCGAGGCACCCGCGTACTGCACGAGCGTCGCCCGCGTCACCGGGAACGACTGCGCGGGCAGCTCCGTCCCGACCTCGACCGACCCGTAAGAGACCTTCGCCGTCATCACGCCTCCTCGGCGGCGCGTGCCACCAGCTTCGTGAGTGCCGTGACCACCAGCTCACCGGCCTCGTCGTGCACGTCCCCGCGGATGTCCACGATGTCGTTGCCCGCCAGGGACTTGATGCTCTCGATCGTGGAGGTGACCGTCAGCCGGTCCCCCGCCCGTACCGGACGCACGTACGAGAACTTCTGGTCGCCGTGGACGACCCGGCTGTAGTCCAGGCCCAGCTGCGGGTCCTGCACCACCTGGCCGGCGGCCCGGTAGGTGATCGAGAAGACAAAAGTGGGCGGCGCGATCACATCGGCATGGCCGAGTGCGCGGGCGGCCTCCGCGTCGACGTACGCCGGATGGGGGTCACCCACCGCCTCGGCGAACTCGCGGATCTTCTCCCGGCCGACCTCGTACGCCGGAGTGGGCGGATAGGTCCGCCCCACGAAGGACTGGTCGAGCGCCATGAGCTCGCTACCTCCTGATGGAAAGACGAATAAGGGCGCACCCCTGTTGCGGGGGACGACCCCATACAACGACACGAGGCCGCCCCCAGTGGGGGCGGCCTCGTGTACGAGCCTGATTCAGCGCGTTTCGCGGTGCGCGGTGTGCGAGTTGCAGCGCGGGCAGTGCTTCTTCATCTCAAGACGGTCCGGGTTGTTACGCCGGTTCTTCTTGGTGATGTAGTTCCGCTCCTTGCACTCCACGCAGGCCAGCGTGATCTTCGGGCGGACGTCGGTGGCAGCCACGTGAGTGCTCCTTGGACGGACGATGGACGGATGAACGCATAAAAGAGTAGCCGATCGAAGGACCGACCCAACAATCGGCTACCGTTAGTAGCGGTGACCGGACTTGAACCGGTGACACAGCGATTATGAGCCGCTTGCTCTACCGACTGAGCTACACCGCTTTGATGATGAGTCCCCCCGCCGAAGCGGGGTTTCCCGATCACCAGAGCCCCAATGCGGAATCGAACCGCAGACCTTCTCCTTACCATGGAGACGCTCTACCGACTGAGCTATTGGGGCGAGCGAGGAAGACATTACACGCTCTCCGGCCGATCGCCCAAATCCGTTTCGGCACCGGGCTCCGGCCGTCGGCGCGGGCCCGTCCACACCCCCTGATCAGGGCTTGATCCACCACATGCCGTCCTCCGGACCGGGCCCTTCCCCGCACCGGCGCAGGCACACCGGTACGACTATTGCGCTCCTCCCGGAAGCCGCCCCGGCCCGCCCCTAGGCTCGACCCACTCCGTGTGATCTTGCACCTCTCCCAGGAGCGCGATGCCTGACAGCCAGCCGCGGCGGCCCGACGACAACGCGCCCGACAGCGCCGACGCGGCCCCCACCGACGGCGCCCCCGCCCTCGTCCTGAGCGGCGCCCGCCTCACCGACGGCCGCACCGTCGACGTACGCCTCAGCGGCAGCCGGATCGAGGCCGTCGGGACGGCGGGCAGCCTCGCCACCCGCGGCCCCCGCATCGACCTGCGCGGCTACCTCCTGCTCCCCGCCCCGGCCGAGCCGCACGCCCACAGCGACAGCGCGCTGACCGCCGACAGCGCCGGACCCGACGGCCCGGGGCCCGCCTCCCACCGCGCCGAGGACATCCAGCGCCGCGCCACCGAGGCCGCCCTCCTCCAGCTCGGCCACGGTGCCACCGCCCTGCGCGCCCACGTCCGCATCGGCGACGTCCGGGGCCTGGCCGCCCTGGAGGCCGTCCTGCAGACCCGGCGGGCCCTGCGCGGCCTCGCCGACCTGACCGCCGTCGCCGTCCCCCGCCTCCTGACCGGGGTCGCCGGGGCCGACAACCTGGCCATGCTCCGCGACGCCGTGAAGATGGGCGCCGCGGTCGTCGGCGGCTGCCCCGATCTGGACCCCGACCCCACCGGCTACACCGCGGCCGTCCTGGAGGTCGCCGCCGAGCACGGCTGCCCCGTCGACCTGCACACCGACGGCGACGACCCCACCCGGCTCGCCCGCCTCGCCGCCATGGCCGGCGGGCTGCGCCCCGGCGTCACCATCGGCCCCTGCGCCGGCCTCGCCCATCTCCCCCTGGACACGGCGACCCGCGCCGCCGACCGGCTCGCCGCCGCGGGCATCACCGTCGTCTGCCTCCCCCAGGGCGGCTGTGCGGGCTCCGAACGCCGTACGTCCGCTCCCGTACGCCTCCTGCGCTCCGCGGGCGTACGCGTGGCGGCGGGCAGCGGCGCACTGCGCGACACGGCCAACCCGGTGGGCCGGGGCGACCCCCTGGAGGCCGCGTACCTCCTCGCCTCGCAGCACGGGCTGCGCGCCGAACACGCCTACGCCATGGTCTCCACGACCGCCCGCTCCGCCCTCGGCCTGCCCGATGTCCGCGTGGAGGCGGGCTTCCCCGCCGAACTCCTCGCCGTACGCGGTGAACGGCTCCCCGCCGTGCTCTCCCTCGCCTACAGCCGGATCGTCGTCCACCGCGGCCGGGTCGTCGCCCGCACCAGCGCCGTACGCGAGTACTGCGACTCCGACGCCGACGCGGCCGCCGGTCCCGACCTCCCCCGCCAGGGGCGGTCCGACTCCGGTGCCGGGCCGGGGAACTGAGCACACGGCGGCCGCCGGGCGTACGGTCGGAGGTATGCGCATTGTCATCGCAGGTGGACACGGACAGATCGCCCAGCGGCTGGAGCGGCTGCTCGCCGCACGCGGGGATGAGGCCGTCGGCATCATCCGCAACCCCCAACAGAGCCAGACCCTCACCGACATCGGCGCCGAGCCCGTCGTGCTGGACCTCGAGTCGGCCTCCGTCGAGGAGACCGCCGAGGTGCTGCGCGGCGCCGACGCGGCCGTCTTCGCGGCGGGCGCCGGGCCGAACAGCGGCACCGCCCGCAAGGACACCGTCGACCGGGGCGCCGCCGTCCTGTTCGCCGACGCGGCGCAGGCCGCGGGCGTACGCCGGTACATCGTCGTCTCCTCCATGGGCGCCGACCCCGACCACTCCGGCGACGAGGTGTTCGACGTCTATCTGAGGGCGAAGGGCGCGGCGGACGCCGACGTACGCTCCCGGTCCGCGCTCGACTGGACGATCCTGCGCCCCGGGATGCTCACCAACGACGCGGGCAACGGGCAGGTGCTGCTGGCCGCGAGGACCGGTCGCGGTCCCATCCCGCGCGACGACGTGGCGGCGACGATCCTGGAGCTGCTGGACACCCCGGCGACGGCGGGCCTGACCCTCGAAGTGATCTCCGGGAACGTGCCGGTCACGGTGGCCGTGAAGGACATCGCGGGCAACTGACACGGGGCCGTCGCGGGCTCGGCAACGAGGAAGCCCCCGACCGGATGATCCGGTCGGGGGCTTCGTTCGCGTGGCGGCGCCAGGGTTCGAACCTGGGTAGGCTGAGCCGGCAGATTTACAGTCTGCTCCCTTTGGCCACTCGGGCACACCGCCTCGGGCGACGCGTCGGATCTCCACTGGTGAGCTCCTTGGCGACGACGTAAACAATACCCGATGGCCAGGGGTGCTCCGCCACCTCATTGATCAGCAGCCGACGGTGGCGGCGGTGGCTAGGCTTTGCGCTGTATCCCACGCACATTCGACGCAAGGAGCCACACGTCATGGCCGACTCCAGTTTCGACATCGTCTCGAAGGTCGAGCGGCAGGAGGTCGACAACGCCCTCAACCAGGCCGCCAAGGAGATCTCCCAGCGCTACGACTTCAAGGGCACGGGCGCCTCGATCTCGTGGTCCGGCGAGAAGATCCTGATGGAGGCGAACGGCGAGGAGCGGGTCAAGGCGATCCTCGACATCTTCCAGTCCAAGCTGATCAAGCGGGGCATCTCGCTGAAGTCGCTGGACGCCGGTGAGCCGCAGCTCTCCGGCAAGGAATACAAGATCTTCGCCACCATCGAGGAGGGCATCTCCCAGGAGAACGCCAAGAAGGTGGCGAAGATCATCCGCGATGAGGGTCCCAAGGGCGTCAAGGCACAGGTCCAGGGTGACGAGCTGCGGGTCAGCTCGAAGAGCCGGGACGACCTCCAGGCCGTGCAGGCGCTGCTGAAGGACAAGGACCTCGACTTCGCCATCCAGTTCGTGAACTACCGGTAGTCCGTGCATTGGTAGGGCAGTTCGTGCGCGGAGGGGGCACGTCGTCGGGGTCGGCTCCGACGGCGTGCCCCCTCGCGTTCATGGGGTGTGGTCCATGACGCCCGGGATGCCGTGTCCGAAAACCGCCAGCCCGGAGTGCGGGCGCGGAGCAGACTGGCCGTGGGTCCGTCGACGGAGGGAAGTGAGCGGTCGTGACGACGGTGTACACGCGGGTGGCGAGTCCGCTGGGCGAGTTGCTGCTGGTGGGCGAGTCGGACGGGACGGCCGAGGGGCTGCGGCTGGTGTCGCTGTCGGTGCCCGGGCAGAAGGGCGGTGCGGTCGTCCAGGACGGGTGGCTGTCGGCGCCCGAGCTGTTCACGGGGGCTGTCGCGCAGGTGGAGGCGTATTTCGCGGGGCGGTCGACGCGGTTCGACGTGCCGTTCGCGGAGGGCGTGGGTACGGAGTTCCAGCGGCGCGTCTGGAAGGTGCTGGAGTCGATCCCGTACGGGCAGACGCTGTCGTACGGGGAGGTCGCCGCGCGGGTGGGGGCCTCGGGCGCCGGTGTACGGGCGGTGGGCACGGCGATCGGGCGGAACCCGCTGCTGGTCGTACGGCCGTGCCACCGGGTGATCGGTGCGGACGGGGCGCTGCGCGGGTACGCGGGTGGCCTGGAGCGCAAGCAGTTGCTGCTGGGGCTGGAGGGGGCGGCGTGTGTGAGCGCCGGCCGTTGAGGGTGGTGTGACGGGTGGCTCCGCGTGGGGTTCCGGCTGCTTCGGGAGGGCTGTTCCCGCGGCCCCGTCGGGTCGTGGCGCCGGGTGCCGTGCATGTGCCGGAGTGGCTCCCGGTGGAGCGTCGGCGGGAGCTGGTGGCGGCGTGCCGGGAGTGGGCGCGGGGGCCGGTTCCGCTGCGGCACACGGTGTTGCCGGGCGGTGGTGTGATGTCGGTGCGGACGGTGTGCCTGGGGTGGCACTGGCAGCCGTACCGGTACACCCGTACCGCCGACGATGTGAATGGCGCCCGGGTGGCCGCGTTGCCGCCGTGGCTGGTCGCGCTGGGGCGGGCGGCGGTGGCGTACGAGGACGAGGGCGCGGCGGAGGCGTTCGCTCCGGACACCGCGTTGATCAACTTCTATGACGGTGCGGCGCGGATGGGGATGCACCAGGACAAGGAGGAGCGGTCGGGTGCTCCCGTGGTGTCGTTGAGCATCGGGGCGACATGCGTGTTCCGCTTCGGGAACCCGGAGGGGCGCGGGCAGCCGTACACCGATGTGGAGCTGGTCTCCGGGGACCTCTTCGTCTTCGGCGGCCCGTCGCGCTTCGCGTTCCACGGGGTGCCGAAGGTGTACGCCGGGTCGGCCGACCCCGCCGCGGGGATGCGGGCGGGGCGGCTGAACGTGACGTTGCGGGAGACCGGGCTGAGCTGAGCGGAAGCGCCGGGTCAGCGGCGTTCGCGGGAGTTGCCGAAGAGCAGCCGGTAGACGATCAGCAGGACCAGGGAACCGGCGATGGCGGCGATCCAGGTCGCGGTGTCGTAGAAGTCGTTGCTGATGGGGCGGTCGAGGAACTGGCTGGAGAGCCAGCCTCCGACGAAGGCACCGGCGATGCCTATGAGGGTGGTCCCGACGATGCCGCCCGGGTCCCTGCCCGGGAGCAGGATTTTGGCGATGACTCCGGCGAGCAGCCCGAGAATGATCCAGCTGATGATGCTCATGTCGATCTCCCTACCCCTTGCTGGGTTATGGAATCCAAGACGCGAGGGGAGGGGGATCGGTTGCGCGGGCCGTCGCCGAAGGGCAGGTCGGACGGCTGGTCAGCGGGCGGCGAAGGGCTGGTCCGTGGGGACGATCTCCTTGCCGAAGGGCAGGAGGGAGACGGGGATCAGCTTGAAGTTGGCGATGCCCAGGGGGATGCCGATGATCGTGATGCAGAGGGCGATGCCGGTGGTGATGTGGCCGAGGGCGAGCCACCATCCGGCGAGGACGAGCCAGAGGACGTTGCCGACGCAGGAGGGCGATCCGGCGTCCCTGCGGTCGACGACGGTGTAGCCGAAGGGCCAGAGGGCGTAGATCCCGATCCTGAAGGCGGCGAGGCCGAACGGGATACCGATGATCGTGATGCAGAGGAGGACACCTGCGAGCAGGTAGCCGAGGAACATCCAGAACCCGCACAGGACGAGCCAGATGACGTTCAGGATGGTTTTCATGGACGGTGACCTGCCATCTGTTCCAGTCGGGCGATGCGCTCCGCCATGGGTGGGTGGGTGGAGAACATCCTGGCCATTCCCTGGCCGGGGCGGAAGGGGTTCGCGATCATCATGTGGCTCGCGGTCTCGATCCTGGGTTCCGGGGGCAGCGGGAGCTGTTTCGTTCCTGCTTCCAGTTTGCGCAGGGCACCGGCGAGGGCAAGCGGGTCCCCGGTCAGCTGGGCTCCGGAGGCGTCGGCCTCGTACTCGCGGGAGCGGCTGACGGCGAGCTGGATGACGGAGGCGGCGAGCGGGCCCAGGATCATGATCAGGAGCATGCCCAGGAGGCCGGGGCCTTCGTCGTCGTTGGAGCGGCCGATGGGGATGAGCCAGGCGAAGTTGACCAGGAACATGACGACGGAGGCGAGGGCTCCGGCGACGGAGGAGATGAGGATGTCCCGGTTGTAGACGTGGCTCAGCTCGTGGCCCAGGACACCGCGCAGCTCCCGCTCGTCGAGGATCTGGAGGATGCCCTCGGTGCAGCAGACCGCCGCGTTGCGCGGATTGCGGCCGGTGGCGAAGGCGTTGGGCGCCTGGGTCGGCGAGATGTAGAGGCGGGGCATCGGCTGGCGGGCCGCCGTGGAGAGCTCACGGACGATCCGGTAGAGCTGGGGCGCCTCGAATTCGCTGACGGGGCGGGCCCGCATCGCCCGCAGGGCCAGCTTGTCGCTGTTCCAGTAGGCGTAGGCGTTGGTGCCGACGGCCACGACGAGCGCGATGACGAGACCCGTACGTCCGAAGAAGCTGCCGATGATGATGATGAGTGCGGACAGGCCCCCGAGGAGTACGGCGGTTTTCAGCCCGTTGTGCCGGCGGTGCACGGTACGCCCTCCAAGTGGTGCGGCAGGGGAACCCTTTGCGTGGTGGTGCTCCACTCCCCCAGTGGAGCCTCCCGTACTGGTCAACGCCAGGCGAGGGGAGCTAGTTCCCTTGTGCGTGCGGCCGGAGGGCGGGGCCGCTCCGGCGTGATCCGGCCGGTTCGGGCTCCTGGCCCGTACGGCGGGGCACTGGGCCGTACGGGTGTCGGGGGCGGGCGTTCGTCGGCGCCGACGAGGGATCGGCTCGGCGCCGGGCGGGGGCTCGGGTCAGCGCCCGGGCGGGGGCTCGGGGCAACGCCGGGCCGGGGGCTCGGCTCAGCGCTGGACGGGGAGCTTGGCGAGGGAGAGGGCCTCGGGGTCGGGCTCGACCTCGCTGGTGCAGTGGCCGCAGCGGGAGGCGATGGCCGGGATCGAGCTGTAGCAGCGCGGGCAGTCGCGGAGGGCGGCCTTGATGTCGACCTCCTCCTCCTTGGCGAAGCGGTTCTGCACCTTGGCCATGGGGACCACGACGCAGAAGTAGAGCACCGCGGCGGTGATGAGGAAGGCGATGGCGGCACTCACGAAGAGGCCGTAGGGGAAGTCCACCCCGTCGACTTCGTAGGTGGCCTTGCTGAAGTCTCCGGTACCGCGGGTCGCGAGGCCGATCAGCGGGGTGATGAAAGCATTGCTGAAGCCGGTGACAACAGCGGTGAAGGCGGCTCCGACGGCCAGGCCGATCGCCATCGAGATGACGTTTCCGCGCAGGATGAAGTCCTTGAACCCGTTCAGCACTGCTCTCTCTCCTCTATGGATTTCTCTGCGTCGCCGTCGTGTACGGGACGTATGCAGCCAAAACCATGCCCTGGGGCGGCGGGCGCGGGCAAACCGATCTTCCGCGTCCGTGGAGCGTCAGAAGAGGTTGACGGCGGCGAAGCGCAGGACGAGCTGCGGAGCTCCTGAAAGAAGGATGCCGACGGCGGTGGTGAGGACGATCGCCGTGGTGAGCGGGGCGGGGGCGCGGAATCGGCGCTGCGGTCCGGAGGCCGGTGTTCCGGTGGCCGTCTTCGCGGTTTCCGGGCTCCTGAAGAGGATCGCGGTCCACTGAAGGTAGTAGTAGAGGGCGATCACGACGTTGACGGCCATGACGACGGCGAGCCAGCCGAGGCCCGCGTCGACGGCGGCCGAGAAGACGGTGACCTTGGCGAAGAGCCCGATGACGCCCGGCGGCAGTCCGGCCAGGCAGAGCAGGAAGAAGCCGAGCGCCAGGGCGGCGAGGGGCCGGTTCGCGTACAGGCCCCGGTAGTCGGCGATGCGGTTCCCGGGCTCCGTACGGGCGACCAGGGCCGCGACGGCGAAGGCGCCGAGGTTCACGACGGCGTACATGAGGGCGTACGCGACGGTGGAGCCGATCCGCTCGTCGCCGGAGTACGCGGCGGCGGCGATCGGGACGAGCAGATAGCCGGCCTGGGCGACGGAGGACCAGGCGAGGAGCCGGACGGCACTGCGGGCGCGGTCGGCCCGCTGGCGCAGGGCCGCGACGTTGCCGACGGTCATGGTGAGGGCGGCCAGGACGGCGACGGCGGGCCCCCAGACGTCGGCGTAAGAAGGGAACGCGACGAGGGTGACGAGGATGAGGCCGGAGAAGCCGACGGTCTTGCCGACCACGGAGAGGTAGGCGGCGATCGGCAGGGGCGCGCCCACGTAGGTGTCGGGGACCCAGAAGTGGAAGGGCGCGGCGGCGGTCTTGAAGGCGAAGCCGACGAGGGTGAGGGCGACGCCGGTCTTGGCGAGGGTGTCGAGCACCGGAGGGACGTCGTCCAGGCGGGCGGCGATCTCGGTGAGGTGCAGGGTGCCGGTGGTCGCGTACACGAAGCAGACGCCGAGGAGCATGACAGCGGTGGCGACCACGGAGGAGAGGAAGAACTTGAGCGCGGCCTCGGAGGAGCGCCGGTCGCCGCGTTTGATGCCCACGAGAGCGAAGGCGGGCAGCGAGGCGACTTCCAGGGCGACGACGAGGGTGGCGAGGTCGCGGGAGGCGGGGAGGAGGGCGGCGCCCGCGGCGGAGGCGAGGAGCAGGAACCAGTACTCGCCTGCCGGGAGCTTCCGTGTCCCGTCGAGGGAGAGCAGCGCGGTGAGGAACGCCCCGCCGAGGACGAGGGCCTGGATGACCAGGGTGAAGTGGTCGGCGGTGTAGCTGCACGCCTGGGTGCCGGTGGTGACGCAGAAGGTGGAGCGGTCTCCGGCGCGGAGCGGGACGAGGAGGGCGAGGGCGGCGGCGAGGGCGGTGAGGGTTCCGTAGCCGAGGAGCTTCTTTCGGTGCCCGGGGAGGAAGAGGTCGGCGACGAGGACGAGCAGGGCGGCCAGCGCGGTGAGGGTGGGGGGTGCGATGGCGAGCCAGTCGATGGTCTGGACGACGCTGGGGGCGGAGTCGGCCGCTGTGGCGAGGGCGTCCTGCGCTGTCCCGGTGGCGAGGGCGTCCCGGGCCGCCCCGGTGGTGACGCTGCTGAGGTCCGCGGTCACGACTTGCCTCCTGCGAGAAGCTTCTGCACGGCCGGGTCGGTGAGGCCGAGGAGGACGGCGGGCCAGAGTCCGGCGAGGACGGTGAGGGCGGCGAGCGGGGTCCAGGTGGCGGCTTCGTACGCCTGGATGTCGGCGAGCTGCGGGGGGCTTCCGGCGGCCGCGGACGGCCGGGGGCCGTCCGTGGGCTGCGGGGGCCGCGTATCGGGCGAGAGCTGGGAGTGGGGCGTGTGCTCGCCCATGCAGACGCGGCGGACCACGATGAGCATGTACGCGGCGGTGAGCAGGGTGCCGAACGCGCCGATGGCCATGAAGGTGCGGAACGCGGGGCGGCTGAGGCCCTCGGCGGGGCTGTAGGCGCCGAACAGGGTGAGCATCTCGCCCCAGAACCCGGCGAGTCCGGGCAGCCCGAGCGAGGCGACGGCGGCGAAGGCGAGGAGGGCGCCGAGGCGGGGGGCGCGGCCGTAGAGGGCGGCCCCGGTGGCACCGGCGAGGGTGTCCAGGTCGGCGGTGCCGTAACGGTCCTTGACGGCGCCGGCCAGGAAGAACAGAAGGCCGGTGATGAGGCCGTGGGCGATGTTGGCGAAGAGCGCGCCGTTGACCCCGGTGGGGGTCATGGTGGCGATGCCGAGGAGGACGAAGCCCATGTGGCCGACGGAGGAGTACGCGATGAGCCGCTTGAGGTCGCCCTTGGCGCCGGTACGGGCGAGGGCCAGGCAGGCGAGCGAGCCGTAGACGATGCCGACGACGGCGAACGCGGCGAGGTAGGGCGCGAAGGTGCGCATGCCGTCGGGGGCGATGGGGAGCAGGATGCGGACGAATCCGTACGTTCCCATCTTCAGCAGGACGCCCGCCAGGAGCACGGACCCGACGGTGGGGGCGGCGGTGTGGGCGGCGGGGAGCCAGCTGTGCAGGGGCCACATCGGGGTCTTCACGGCAAGCCCGACGCCGATCGCGAGAACGGCGATGACCTGCACGGACGCGGTGAGGCCGCGGCCGTTGTCAGTGGCGAGTGCCACCATGTCGAAGGTGCCGCTCTTCAGCCCGATGAGGAGCAGGCCCAGCAGCATGACAACCGAGCCGAGCAGCGTGTAGAGGATGAACTTCCAGGCGGCGGACTGCCGTTGGTCACCGCCCCAGCGGGCGATGAGGAAGTACATCGGGATGAGGACCATCTCGAAGGCAAGGAAGAAGAGCAGCAGGTCGAGGACGGCGAAGGTGGCGAGGGTGCCGGATTCCAGGACGAGGACGAGGGCGGTGAACGCCTTCGGGGAGGGGCCCGCCGGGGGCTTGAAGTAGCTGTACAGCGCGCAGAGGAAGGTCAGCAGCGCGGTCAGGAGCAGGAGGGGGAGCGAAATGCCGTCGATGCCGAGGTGGATGCGGACGTCGAGCGCCGGAATCCAGCTGATGTCGGTGGTGGCCTGCATCGTGGCGGGGTGGCCGTGGTCGAAGCCGACGGCCAGGACGATCGCCGCGATGAGGACGGCACCGGTCACGGTCACACCGTGGCGGAGCACGGCCTGGTCGGGGTTCTTGCCCTTGAGCCCGGGCGGGGCGGGGAGCAGGGCCGCGACGGCGCCGAGGAGCGGGGCGACGACGATGAACGCGAGAAGGAACTGCATCACGGACGGGCTGATATCGATCACGGTCACGACCCCGCGTTGACGTTGGCGAAGACGACGGCGGCGATCACCAGGACCAGGGAACCGGCGAGCAGGACGCTGAGGTAGGTCTGCACGTTCCCGGTCTGGGCGCGGCGTACGGCGGTTCCGAGGAGGCGTGTGACGGCGCCCGATCCGTTGACGTAGGTGTCGATGACCGTGCGGTCCAGGAAGCGGACAAGGCGGGCGGCTTGCTGGACGGGCCGGACGAACAGCGCCGTGTACAGGGCGTCGAGGTGGAAGCCGGTGACCGCGTGGCGGTGGAGCGGGCCCAGGATGAGGCGTCCGGGGTCGGCCGGGTCGGCGGCGTCCGCGATGGTGCCGTAGGCGGCGGTGTGGGACGTCATGGCCTCGGCTTCGACGAGGGCGGGTTCGGCGCCGGGGTGGGCGGCGACGGCACCGATGGGGGTGCGGGCGGCGAGAGCCGTGGTGTGGCGCCACGCCCCGTAGGTGACGAGGCCGCCGACGAGGCCGACACCGGTGGAGAGGACGGCGGTGGTGAGGGACGGGGTGAGGGCGTGCCCGTCGAACCAGTCGCCGATCAGGCCCGCGGCGAGTCCGAAAGCGATGGTGGGGGCGGCCAGGACCCACAGGACGGAGGTCATGGCGAGGGGCTGCCCGCCGTGGTCGGGGAGTTCGGCGCCACGGCCCCGGAAGGCGAGGAGCCAGAGGCGGGTGGCATAGGCGGCGGTGAGGACGGCGGCGAGGAGTCCGGCGAGCAGGACGGTCCAGCCCGCGGCGGCGGGGGCGACGGTCCGCTCCCCCAGCGCGGTGTGCTCGGCGGCGACGAGGACGGCTTCCTTGGAGAAGAAGCCGGCGAACGGCGGGATGGCGGCGAGCGCGAGGAGGGCGACGGTCATCGTCCAGTAGGCGTCGGGAACGCGGCGGGCGAGGCCGCCCATACGGGACATGGCGGCGAGTGAGTTGGTACCGGCGGCATGGATGACGACCCCGGCCGCGAGGAAGAGGACGGCTTTGAACGCACCGTGCGAGAGGAGGTGGAAGACGGCGGCACCGCGGTCCCCGACGGCCAGGGCACCGGACATGTAGCCGAGCTGACCGATGGTCGAGTAGGCGAGGACGCGTTTGATGTCGTCCTGGGCGAGGGCGGCGAGCCCGGAGCCGATCATCGTGACGGCCGCCATCACGGCGAGAACGGTGAGGGCGGCGTCGGAGGCGGCGAAGACGGGCAGCAGCCGGGCCACGAAGTAGATCCCGGCGGCGACCATCGTGGCGGCGTGGATGAGCGCGGAGACGGGGGTGGGGCCGGCCATCGCGTCGGGCAGCCAGGTGTGCAGGGGGAACTGGGCGGACTTCCCGGCGACCCCCGCGAGGAGCAGCAGGGCGATGAGGGTGGGGTGGTCCAGGCCGCCGTGGGCGACGGCCGCCAGGATCTCGGTGATCCGGAAGCTGCCGGTGTCGGCGGCCAGGGCGAACAGGCCGATCAGGAAGGGGACATCGCCGAGCTTGGTGACGAGGAACGCCTTCAGGGAGGCCGCGCGGGCTTCGGGTGTCTCCCAATAGTGGCCGACGAGGAAGTACGAGCAGATGCCCATGATCTCCCAGCCGACCAGGAGCACCATCAGGTCGCCGGAGTAGACGACGAGCAGCATCGCGGAGGTGAAGAGGGAGACCAGGGCCGCGTAGGAGGGGTAGCGGGCGTCGTCGCGGAGGTAGGCCGTGGAGTAGAGCTGTACGCAGGTGGCGACGAGCCCGACGAGGACGGCGGTCAGCACCGCGAAGCCGTCCAGGTGCAGGGCCAGGTCGATGGGGACGGACCCGGTGGGGGTGAGCTGGGTCGCGGCGTCGATGGCGCGCCCGCCGCCCTGGCGGACGGCGACGATCACCGCGAGTACGGCGGCGGTGAGTGTCGGCAGGATCGCCAGGGGGCGGACGAAGCCGGGGGCGGTGCGGCCGAGCGCGAGTCCGGCGACGGCGCCGAGGAAGGGGAGGAGCGGAACGAGGGCGGCGAGGGTCGTCGTGGTCACGAGGTGGCCTCTGCGTTCGTGGTGTGCCCTGCGGTGGCGTTCCCGGCCGTGGCGTTTCCGGCCGTGGCGTTTCCGGCCGTGGCGTTCTCTGCCGTTGCGGGGTGGCCGTCGGTCTCGGCGTCGATGGCCCTGTCGGCGTCGTCCGTCTCGGCGGTGTCGCGGAGCCGGTCGATGGCGGAGGAGCCGCGGTTGCGGTAGACGGCGAGGACGATCGCGAGGCCGATACCGATCTCGGCGGCGGCGATGGCGATGGTGAAGAGGGTGAGGGCCTGGCCGGAGTGGAGGGTGTCGCGGAGCCAGACGTCGAAGGCGACGAGGTTGAGGTTGACGGCGTTGAGCATCAGCTCGACGGACATCAGGACCAGGATCGCGTTGCGGCGGGCGAGGACGCCGTAGAGGCCGGTGCAGAAGAGGAGGGCGGCGAGTACGGCGGGATAGGCGAGGTGCATCAGCTCTGCTCCTCCTTGCCGCGTCGGGGGTCCGCGTCCGGGGCGGGCCGGACGGTGGTGTCCGTGTCGTGCTTGCGGGACAGGACGATGGCGCCGACGAGGGCGGCGAGCAGCAGGACGGAGAGCGCCTCGAAAGGGAGGACCCAGTTCCGGAACAGGAAGGCTCCGGTGACGGCGGTGGAGCCCTGGGCCGGTCCTTCAAGGTCGATCCAGGTGGTGCGGAAGGCGTCCACGACGACCCAGACGAGCGCGGCGGCCGAGGCGAGGGCCACGCCGAGGGCGACCCACCGGTTGCCCGAATCCGCGTCCGGGGAGCGGCCGATGGGGGCCCGGGTGAGCATCAGGCCGAACAGGAGGAGGACGACGACGGAACCGACGTAGATCAGTACCTGGACCCAGGCGATGAACTCCGCGGTGAGCAGGAGGTATTCGACGGCCAGCCCGCCGAGCGCCACAACGAGCCAGAGGGCGGCGTGCACCAGCTGCCTGGTGGTGACCGTGATGACGGCGGCGCCGAGGGTGGCGAGGCCGACCAGGACGAACGCGATCTCGACACCGGTCGGGGAGAGGAAGCCGGGGTGGCCGGTGGTGGCTGCGGCTGTGGCGAGCAGGGAGGGTGCGGGGAGCGTCACGGAGTTCCTCCCTCCTCGTTCTGCTGGGCCTGCTGGGCTTGCTGGGTCTGTTGGGCTTCCTGCGCCTGCTGGGTGGCGAGTTTCTCCGCCGTCTTGCGGGCCGCGGCGATCTCCTTCGGCTCCTCGGCGCCCGGGTCGAGCGCGGGCGGTTCCGGCACGGTCCACATCCACTCGCGGAGCTTGTCCCGCTCGTGGGTGAGCTCGTGGATGTCCGTCTCCGCGTACTCGAACTCGGGCGACCAGAAGAGGGCGTCGAAGGGGCAGACCTCGATGCAGATACCGCAGTACATGCAGAGGGAGAAGTCGATGGCGAAGCGGTCGAGGACGTTGCGGCTGCGCTCGCGCCCGCCGGGGGCCGCGGGCGGCACCGTCTCCTTGTGGGAGTCGATGTAGATGCACCAGTCGGGGCACTCACGGGCGCAGAGCATGCAGACCGTGCAGTTCTCCTCGAACAGCCCGATGACGCCCCGGGAGCGGGGCGGGAGTTCGGGCTGGGTGTCGGGGTACTGCGCGGTGACGGTCTTCTTCGTCATCGTACGGAGGGTGACGGCGAGGCCCTTGGCGAGGCCGGAGCCGGGGATCGGGGGCACTAGTTGATCGCCACCTTCACGATGCCGGTGAGCGCGATCTGCGCGAGGGCGAGAGGGACGAGGGTGGTCCAGGCGAGCTTCTGCAACTGGTCCTCCCGCAGACGCGGGTAGCTGACGCGCAGCCAGATGACGACGAACGCGAGGAGGGCGGTCTTGAGGAGGGTCCAGAGCCAGCCGAGCCCGTCGGCGCCGAACGGGCCGTGCCAGCCGCCGAGGAAGAGGACGGCGGTCAGGGCGCAGAGGATGACGATGCCCGCGTACTCGGCGAGGAGGAACAGGGCGAAGCGCAGCCCCGTGTACTCGGTGTACGCGCCGAAGATGATCTCGGAGTCGGCGACCGGCGCGTCGAACGGCGGGCGCTGGAGTTCGGCGAGACCGGCGACGAAGAAGACCAGGGCTCCGACGATCTGCCAGGGCAGCCACCACCACTCGAAGGCGTCGAGGATGCCGGTGAGCGAGACCGTACCGGCCGCCATCGCCACGGAGGCGGCGGCGAGGAGCATCGGGAGTTCGTAGGAGAGGAGCTGGGCGGCGGTACGGAGGCCGCCCAGCAGGGAGAACTTGTTGGCCGATGCCCAGCCCGCCATGAGCGAGCCGAGGACACCGATGCCCATCACGGCCAGCACGAAGAAGATGCCCGCGTCGATGACCTGGCCCACCGCGCCGTCGCCGGGGCCGACGGGGATGGCCACGAGGACGAGGAGGTACGGGAGGAGGGCGACGGCGGGGGCGAGCTGGAAGACGCGGCGGTCGGCGGCGGCCGGGACCACGTCCTCCTTCTGCGCGAACTTCACACCGTCCGCGACGAGCTGGGCCCAGCCGTGGAAGCCGCCCGCGTACATGGGGCCCAGGCGGCCCTGCATATGGGCCATCACCTTGTGCTCGGTCTGGCCCACGAGGAGCGGGGCGACCAGGAACACGGCGAAGACGATGGCCAGGCGGAGGGCGACGTCGGACACGTCGTTCACTCGGTATCGCCTCCGGCGGGATGGGGGGTGTCGGGGTCGGGCCCGGTTGGGTCAGGGCCGGGGCCGGGCTTCTCGGATGCGGGGGTGTGCGTCTCGGGTTCGGGGTCGGGCTTCCCGGAAGCGGGGGCGGCTTTGTCGGAGCCGGGGCCGGGCTTCTCGGATGCGGGGGTGGCGTCGGGCCCGCCGGGAGAGGCGTCGGGCCTGTCCGATGGGGCCGCCGGGTCGTCGAACGCCGGTTGGGCGTCGTGCCAGGGGGCGTCGGTGCTGCGGACACGTTGGCTCGCGGACCCGTCCGACGCGGAGCGGGACCGGCGCGGCGGACGCGGCGCGGGCGCTTCCGCCCCCTGCTCGGGCCGCTGGCTCGCGGAGCCGTCCGAGACGGAGCGGGAGCGACGGGGCGGGCGCGGCGCGGGGGCCTCGAGGGCTCGATCCCCCGAGGTCTCGGGACCCGGCTGCCCGGTCTCCGACCCCTGCTCGCTCCGCTGACTCGCCGAACCGCCGGACGCCGAACGGGAGCGGCGCGGACGCGTGGGTGCGGGCGCGGGCGGAGGCTGTACGGCCTCCGGCTGGGTGGAGGCCGGGGTGGCCGGAGCGGCGGGGGCCTCCGCCCCTGTCGGCTGCGGGCGTTGCGCCGCCGAGCCCTCGCTCGCCGAACGGGTGCGGCGGGGCGGGCGGTCACCGGCCGCCGCGGGACGGGCCGCGCGTCCCGGGCGGGCCGCGGCAGGGGGAAGCTGGCCCTTGAGGGGGCCCCACTCGTTCGGGTCGGGGACCCCGGGCGGAAGCATTGTGCGGCGCTTGGGGCCGCCGTGTTCGGACTCCCCCGGCTCCTTCGCGCCCGGCCATGCCTTGGCGACCCGCGCGGCCAGGACGAAGTCTTTGCGCAGCGGGTGGCCCTCGAACCCCTCGGGCAGCAGGAGCGGGGCGAGATCGGGGTGGTCCTCGAAGGCGATGCCGAACATCTCGTGCGTCTCGCGCTCGTGCCAGGCCGCGCCCGCGTAGACGTCGATCGCGGTCGGCAGGACGGCCGCGTCGTGCGGGACGGTGGTACGCAGCATGAGCCGCCGGACCGTGCCGTGCCCGAGAGCCGCGACATGGGCGCAGACGCGGAAGCCCGTACCCGGTTCGTCCACGGCGCTGAGCCAGTCGAAGTAGGTGCAGCCGAGTTGGTCGCGGGCGGTCCGCAGGGCGGTGGTCCACTCCGTGGCAGGGATGTCGACGGTGAGCAGGTCGTACGCGGACTCCGCCGTCGCGCCCTCGCCGAACAGCTCGGCGACGGCGTCAGGAAGCCGGTCGTACGGGTGGGGGTCCTGGTGCTGACGCTCGCTCACCGCTGCTCCTCCTCCGGTCCCTTCCCCCGGGCCGCCCCCGGGGGCGTCGGGGCGGTGACAAGGCCGCTGCGCAGCGCCGCCGTTGACGGGGTTCCGCCGGAGGGGCCGGAGACCGTCGGCGAAGGGTCGGCCCCGGGCGCGTACCGCTCCGCCAGGGACTCGCGCGCGATCTTCTCCTGGAGCTTGAGAATGCCCTGGAGCAGCGCCTCGGGCCGGGGCGGGCACCCGGGTACGTACACATCCACGGGGATGATCTGGTCGACGCCCTTGGTGACGGAGTACGAGTCCCAGTAGGGGCCGCCGCAGTTGGAGCAGGCGCCGAAGGAGACGACGTACTTCGGTTCGGGCATCTGCTCGTACAGGCGCTTCACGGCGGGCGCCATCTTGTCCGTCACCGTGCCGGAGACGATCATCAGGTCCGCCTGGCGGGGGCCGGGCGCGAAGGGGATCACGCCGAGGCGGATGAAGTCGTGGCGTGCCATGGAGGCGGCGATGAACTCGATGGCGCAGCAGGCGAGTCCGAAGTTGAAGACCCAGAGGCTGTAGCGGCGGCCCCAGTTGAGGACGACCTTCATCGGTTCGGGCGCGAGCCGGGAGAGGAGGCCGAGGCGCTTCGGTTCCGGGAGGAGCACCGGTTCGGGCTCGGCCGCCGCCGTCCGCGCGTCGGCCGGAGACACCGGATCGGGCTGCTGCTCCTCAGGAGTCGGCCGGCTCGTCAGGCCCATGCGAGGACGCCCTTCTTCCATGCGTAGAGCAGTCCCACGGCGAGGAAGCCGAGGAAGACGAACATTTCCACCAGCGTGGTCGCGCCGTACCCGGGTGCCGCGAAGACCGTCGCCCACGGGAACAGAAAGATGGAGTCGACGGCGAAGATGACGTAAAGGAAGGCGTAGACGTAGTAGCGGACCTGGGTGTGGGCCCAGCCCTCGCCGACGGGGTCGACACCGCACTCGTACGTGAGCAGCTTCTCCGGGGTGGGGACCACGGGGCGCAGGAGCCGTCCCGCCCCGAACGCGACGGCCACGAACAGAACGCCGACCAGGGCGAGCAGGCCCACCACCGAGTAGCTCTGGAAGTACTCCGACGCGAGGGCGGTCTGTTGGTGGACCGGCACGTACGCCACGTGCGGCACTTCCGGCACGTACGCCATGTCCTTCACGTCCGCCCCTTGCTCATCGTCATCCAGTTCTGGCCCCGCCCGTTCCCGGGGTCTCTTCGTACGCACGGGAGTCTAGGCCCTGATAAACGCACAGTAAGCAGCCGCGTCGCGCCGAGGTGGGGTTATCCCTACTTCATGCCACCCACGAGCCCCATGGCGTGCGCGGAACCGGCCCGGCAGGCTGGTGCCATGACCATGAGCCCTTCCGTACCGGCCCCCGACGAGCTGCCGCCCGCCCGCTTCGCCCTCGACCGGTGGACCTGGCGGGAGATCGCGCATCTGCTGGTCAACCTGCCGATGGCGATCGTCGGGTTCGTCCACGCGATCCTGGTGATCGCCGTCGGTGTGGGGCTCGCCGTCACCGTGATCGGGCTGCCGGTGCTCGTCGTCGGGCTGCGGGGCGCGCGGCGGCTGGGGCGGCTGGAGCGGGGCCGGGCACGGTCGTTGCTCGGGGTGCGGATCGAGGAGCCGAGTCCGCTGACGCTCGGTCGGCGTGAGGAGGGGTTCTTTCCCCGGCTCTGGTCGGGGCTGAAGGACCCGGTGGGCTGGCGTTCGCTGCTGTATGCGTTCGTCCGGCTGCCGTGGGGGGTGCTGACGTTCACGGTGACGCTGGTGAGCCTGTTCGTCCTGTGGCCGGTGCTCCCGTTCATCGCGCGGAGGCTGACGGCGGTTGACCGGGCGATGGTGCGGGGGCTGTTGTCGCGCTCGGACGAGCTGGAGCGGCGGATCGCGGAGCTGGAGTCGGACCGGGGCGTGGTCGTGGACACCGCCGCCGCCGATCTGCGCCGTATCGAGCGGGATCTCCACGACGGTGCGCAGGCCCGGCTCGTCGCCCTCGCGATGGGGTTGGGGCTGGCGAAGGAGAAGCTGACGGGCGATCCGGAGGCGGCGGCGCGGATGGTGGAGGAAGCCCACGGAGAGGTGAAGGTCGCTCTTCAGGAACTGCGCGACCTCGCGCGCGGCATCCACCCCGCCGTCCTCACCGACCGCGGCCTCGACGCCGCACTCTCCGCCATCGCCTCACGCTGCACCGTCCCCGTCACCGTGTCGGTGGATCTGCCGGGGCGTCCGGCGGAGGCGATCGAGGGCATCGCGTACTTCACGGTCTCGGAGCTCCTCCAGAACGTCAGCAAGCACAGCGGTGCCCGGTCGGCCTCCGTCGAGGTGTGGCGTACGGCGGACCGGCTGATGCTCCAGGTCAGGGACGACGGATCGGGCGGGGCCCGGATCGACGGCGGTACGGGGATGGCGGGGCTGGCCGAGCGGCTGGGGGCGGTGGACGGGCTGTTCGTCCTGGACTCCCCGGTGGGCGGCCCGACGACGGTTACCGCCGAGCTGCCCTGGCGCGACCGGGCTCCGGCGGCCGGCCGGGTGTCGTGAGCGCCCCCGGGCCCGTGGTCGCTTCCGAGCGGTCCGGGCACCCCCGAAGTGTGTCCGGGGGTGGGGAAAACCCCCGGACGGATACGGAGACCGGCTGCATGGTGCCGGAGAGCACGGCCGAGCACCCTTGAAGAACACGGTCCGCGGTGGACGAGCACGAACGGCGAGCACGAGCAACGACGAGCACGGGCGTGGGCGCGGAGCGGGAAAGCGGAGCGCTCCGCCGATCGGCAGAAGTGATCGACAGAAGAATCGGCAGAAGAGAAAGAACGGACGGCACTCATGGCCACGGCATACGGACCGGACACGCGGGACCACAGGGAGTCGGGCATGCGCGACCACACGGGTCAGTACCCCGGGTCCCGGGGGCAGTCCCCGGGGGACCACTTCCTCCCTGCTGTACTGCGCGCGCCCCTGGAGGCACGTAGCTGGCGCGAGCTCCTCTATGCCGTGCTGAGCCTGCCGCTGGCCACGGTGATGTTCGTCTTCTCGGTCACCATGACGTCCATGAGCGCCGGTCTGCTCATCACCTTCGTCGGGGTTCCGCTGCTCGCGGTCGGCCTGGCCGTCTGCCGGGGGTTCGGGGCGATGGAGCGGGCCCGGGCGCGCGGGCTGCTGAAGCTGGACGTGGCGGAGCCCGCCCGGGTGCGGGGGAAGACCGGCAGCCCGATGTCGTGGATGAGCGCCGTCCTCAAGAGCGGGGTCTCCTGGCGTCACCTTCTCTACACTCTGCTGCACTTTCCCTGGGCCGTGTTCACGTTCTCGGTGTCGGTGGTGTTCTGGGGGTACGGCCTGATGGCGCTGACGTACCCGCTGTGGCACTGGATCTTCCCGGTGTTCGTGGGGACCGACGGCATCCAGCTGTACGGGGACCGCACCCACACGCAGTACCTGGACTCCCCCCTCGAACTGGCGGCGACGGGTGCGGTGGGCCTGGTGCTGGTGCTGGTGGCCCCGTGGATCGTGCAGGGGCTGGTCTCGGTGGACCGGCTGATGGTGTCCGGTCTGCTGGGCCCGTCCTCGCTGTCCGCCCGGGTCACCGAGCTGGAGTCGGACCGGGGCGTGGTCGTGGACACCGCCGCCGCCGACCTGCGCCGTATAGAACGGGACCTCCACGACGGTGCGCAGGCCCGGCTCGTCGCCCTGGCCATGGATCTCGGCCTGGCGAAGGAGAAGCTCGCCGATGACCCGGAGGTGGCGGCGCGGATGGTGGAGGAGGCCCACGGAGAGGTGAAGGTCGCCCTCCAGGAACTGCGCGACCTCGCGCGCGGCATCCACCCCGCCGTCCTCACCGACCGCGGCCTCGACGCCGCACTCTCCGCCATCGCCTCACGCTGCACCGTCCCCGTCACGGTGGAGGTGGACCTGGACGCACGGCCCGCACAGGCCATCGAGGGCATCGCGTACTTCACCGTCTCGGAGCTCCTGCAGAACGTCAGCAAGCACGCGGGGGCGACCCGGGCCACGGTCGATGTGTGGCGTACGGCGGACCGCTTGATGCTCCAGGTCACCGACAACGGGCGGGGCGGCGCGGCGGTCTCGGCAGGCAGCGGTCTGGCCGGGCTGACGGAACGGCTGGACGCCGTGGACGGGGTCCTGGTGGTGGACTCCCCGGCAGGCGGCCCGACGACGGTCACCGCCGAACTGCCCTGGCGCGGCTGAACCAGCTCACCCCACAAGCCCCGCACCCCACGGCCCAGCGCCTCACTCCTCACGGCTCACGGCCCACGCCTCACGGCCCAGCACCCCACGGCCCAGCGCCTCACGGCCCACGCCCCACGCCCCACGCCTCACGGCTCACGCCTCACGCCTCACGGCCCACGGCCCACGGCCCACGGCCCACGGCCCAGCCTCCCCCTCGGCCACCGCTCCACCCCGCCCCCACCACCCGCCCACCGCGCAGCCTCACCGTCGGTCTGCATTCGATGCCGGATTTCCGGGCGGGGCGGCGCGATCGGGCACGTTATCCACAGGCCCCCCATCCGTGCCCCGGGCCTGGGATGCTGAGGGTGTCGGACGCGGAGACGCGGGCCGTGAAGAGGCAGAGCAGGCAGAGCCGCGAGAGCGCGGAATCACCGGAGAACAGCGGGGGCGCAGCACCGTGGAGCACGTGGAGAACAGAGTGCGGGTAGTCATCGCCGAGGATTCGGTCCTGCTGCGGGAAGGTCTCACCCGTCTGCTCACCGATCTCGGGCACGACGTGGTCGCCGGGGTGGGGGACGCCGAGGCCCTGCTGAAGACCGTGGCGGACCTCGACGCGGAGCAGGCACTGCCCGATGTGGTGGTGGCCGATGTGCGGATGCCGCCGACCCACACCGACGAGGGCGTACGGGCGGCGGTGCGGCTGCGGAAGGAGTATCCGGGGACAGGGGTCCTGGTCCTCTCGCAGTACGTGGAGGAGCGGTACGCCACCGAGCTGCTGGCGGGCAGCAGCCGGGGCGTGGGGTATCTGCTGAAGGACCGGGTGGCCGAGGTCCGCGAGTTCGTCGACGCGGTCGTACGGGTGGCGCGCGGCGGGACGGCGCTGGACCCCGAGGTGGTGGCGCAGTTGCTGGGCCGCAGCCGCAAGCAGGACGTGCTGGTGGGGCTGACGCCGCGCGAGCGGGAGGTTCTAGGTCTGATGGCCGAGGGCCGGACGAACTCGGCGATCGCCCGGCAGCTCGTGGTGAGCGACGGGGCGGTGGAGAAGCACGTCAGCAATATCTTCCAGAAGCTGGGGCTCTCGCCCAGCGACGGGGACCACCGGCGCGTCCTCGCCGTACTCACCTATCTGAACTCCTAGCGATCTGACACCCTGTCAGTTACCCGCCCGGGCGCCCACACAGCCGCCCACTCGACCACCCACCCGCCCCGACCGCCCCTCCACCAGGCCATCCACCAGCCCGCCCACCGGACCACCCACCCCGAGCCGCCGACGGACACTCACCGGCACTCACCGACGCCCACCGGCAACCACCGACACCTACCGGCACCCGGCAGGCGCCCCGCAGGCGCCCGACGAGCACCCGGCGTGCGCCCCGCAGATCTCCGCCAGGGGTGTCCGGCAGACCTCCGCCGGGCAGTCCTGGGCGGAAGGGCTACGGAGGGCCTAGCACGAAAGACCTACGAGCAGAGCACGTCCATCCAGCGATCGGGGGGCTTAAGGAAGATGGCAAAACGGGCTAAAAGGGTGTCTCAAAACAGCGTCCACCATATGATCGGCCCCTGGAGGGCGAACCGCACGGACGTAGGGTTGCCTCTGGGACCGCCGGCTGGCCGGACGGTTCCGAACCGCCGCCCCAAGGGAGGTCCAGTTCAGTGACGAGCCAGGTCAGTAGCGCGGCAGAGAAGGCCGATGAGGCCAATGACGCCGTCCTCGGGGGTCAGCGCGCCCCCCTGTCAGGTACGACGGGAACGACCGGCGGCGACGGGAAAGAGGTCCGCCGCCTGGACCGGGTGATCATCCGCTTCGCGGGTGACTCGGGTGACGGGATGCAGCTCACAGGTGACCGGTTCACCTCGGAGACGGCCTCCTTCGGGAACGATCTGTCCACCCTGCCGAACTTCCCGGCCGAGATCCGGGCCCCCGCAGGCACTCTGCCCGGGGTTTCCTCTTTCCAGCTGCATTTTGCCGATCATGACATTCTCACCCCCGGCGACGCCCCCAACGTCCTGGTCGCGATGAACCCGGCCGCTCTGAAGGCCAATATCGACGACGTGCCGCGCGGCGCCGAGATCATTGTGAACACCGATGAGTTCACCAAGCGCCCGATGGCGAAGGTGGGCTATGCGACCAGCCCGCTGGAGGACGGCTCGCTGGAGGCGTACAACGTCCACCCGGTGCCGCTGACGACGCTGACGATCGAGGCGCTCAAGGAGTTCGGGCTCTCCCGCAAGGAGGCCGAGCGGTCGAAGAACATGTTCGCGCTCGGGCTGCTGTCGTGGATGTACCACCGGCCGACCGAGGGGACGGAGACGTTCCTGCGGCAGAAGTTCGCGAAGAAGCCGGAGATCGCCGAGGCGAACGTGGCGGCCTTCCGGGCGGGGTGGAATTTCGGTGAGACGACCGAGGACTTCGCCGTCAGTTACGAGGTCGCCCCGGCCTCCCAGGCGTTCCCCACCGGCACCTACCGCAATATCTCGGGGAACCTGGCCCTCTCCTACGGCCTGATCGCCGCCGGGCAGCTGGCGGACCTGCCGCTCTACCTGGGCTCGTACCCGATCACCCCGGCCTCGGACATCCTGCACGAGCTGTCCAAGCACAAGAACTTCGGTGTGCGGACCTTCCAGGCCGAGGACGAGATCGCCGGGATCGGGGCGGCGCTGGGCGCCGCGTTCGGCGGGGCGCTGGGCGTGACCACGACATCGGGGCCGGGGGTGGCGCTGAAGTCGGAGACGATCGGGCTCGCGGTCTCCCTGGAGCTGCCGCTGCTGATCATCGACATCCAGCGCGGCGGGCCCTCCACCGGCCTGCCGACCAAGACCGAGCAGGCCGACCTGCTCCAGGCGATGTACGGCAGGAACGGCGAGGCCCCGGTGCCGATCGTGGCCCCGCAGACCCCGGCCGACTGCTTCGACGCCGCGATCGACGCGGCCCGGATCGCCCTGACGTACCGGACCCCGGTCTTCCTGCTCTCCGACGGCTATCTGGCCAACGGTTCCGAGCCCTGGCGCATCCCGGAGACGGACAGCCTGCCCGACCTGAAGACCCCCTTCGCCACCGGCCCCAACCACACCCTGGCCGACGGCACCGAGGTGTTCTGGCCCTACAAGCGCGACCCGCAGACCCTGGCCCGCCCCTGGGCCGTCCCCGGCACCCCCGGCCTCGAACACCGCATCGGCGGCATCGAGAAGCAGGACGGTACGGGGAACATCTCCTACGACCCGGCCAACCACGACCTCATGGTCCGCACCCGGCAGGCGAAGGTCGACAACATCGCCGTCCCCGACCTCGCCGTCGACGACCCCGCGGGCGCCCGCACGCTGGTGCTCGGCTGGGGTTCGACGTACGGGCCGATCACCGCCGCCGTCCGCCGGCTGCGCGCCGCCGGGCAGCCGATCGCCCAGGCCCACCTGAGACACCTCAACCCCTTCCCGAGAAACCTCGGCGAGGTGCTGAAGGGGTACGACAAGGTCGTCGTCCCGGAGATGAACCTGGGCCAGCTCGCGATGCTGCTGCGGGCGAGGTATCTGGTGGACGCCCACAGCTACAACCAGGTCAACGGAATGCCGTTCAAGGCCGAGCAGCTCGCCACCGCCCTCAAGGAGGCCATCGATGCCTGACACCGAGGAACTGCAGCACAACGAACTGCTGCAGCTGGTGCCCAAGGCCGAGGCGAAACAGTCCATGAAGGACTTCAAATCCGACCAGGAAGTGCGCTGGTGCCCCGGCTGCGGTGACTACGCCGTCCTCGCCGCGGTGCAGGGCTTCATGCCGGAGCTGGGCCTCGCGAAGGAGAACATCGCCTTCGTCTCCGGTATCGGCTGCTCCTCCCGTTTCCCGTACTACATGAACACGTACGGGATGCACTCCATCCACGGCCGCGCCCCCTCCATCGCCACCGGGCTCGCCACCTCCCGCCGCGATCTGTCGGTCTGGGTGGTCACCGGGGACGGCGACGCGCTCTCCATCGGCGGCAACCACCTCATCCATGCCCTGCGCCGCAACGTCAACCTGAAGATCCTCCTCTTCAACAACCGGATCTACGGGCTGACCAAGGGCCAGTACAGCCCCACGTCCGAGCTCGGCAAGATCACCAAGTCGACGCCGATGGGTTCGCTCGACGCGCCCTTCAACCCGGTCTCCCTGGCCATCGGCGCGGAGGCCACGTTCGTGGCGCGGACGGTCGACTCCGACCGCAAGCACCTCACCAGCGTGCTGCGCGCGGCGGCGGAGCACCCGGGCACGGCGCTGGTGGAGATCTACCAGAACTGCAACATCTTCAACGACGGCGCCTTCGAGGTCCTCAAGGACAAGGAGCAGGCCGCCGAGGCCGTCATCCGCCTCGAACACGGGCAGCCGATCCTCTTCGGAGCCGACGGCTCCAAGGGCGTCGTCCGCAATCAGACCACCGGTGATCTGGAAGTCGTCGCCGTCACCGACGACAACCGCTCCCAGGTCCTCGTCCACGACGCCCACGCGGACTCCCCCACCACGGCGTTCGCGCTGTCGCGGCTGGCCGACGCCGACACCCTGCACCACACCCCCATCGGGGTGCTGCGCAGCGTCGAGCGGCCCGTCTACGACACCCTGATGTCCGACCAGGTGGACGCCGCCGTGCAGCGCGACGGCAAGGGGGACCTCGGCGCACTCCTCGCCGGGTCCGACACCTGGACCGTCATCGGCTGAAGCCGAGACGACGGCTGAGGCGGCGGCCGGGGCGGCGGCCGGGAGCAGCGATCGGGAGCGGCGGTCGGGGCTGTCCCTGCGGCTACAGCACCGGCCGCCGCTGCGGAGCCGAGAGAAGGCCCCGGACACAAGACAGGGCCCGGGCCCGGTCCCCCCGACCACCGAGGAGGATCAGGCCCTGGCCTCGTCGTACGCCTCGCGTGCCGCCTGCACCGCGTCCACCCGGCGTTCGGTCCAGCGGGCGAGCGCCCACACCTGTTCGGCGGCCTCGGTGCCGAGCGGGGTCAGCGAGTAGTCCACCCGGGGCGGGATCACCGGCTTCGCGTCCCGGTGGACGAAGCCGTCACGCTCCAGCGTCTGAAGGGTCTGGGCCAGCATCTTCTCGCTGACCCCGCCGATCGTGCGGCGCAGCTCGCTGAAGCGGTACGAGCGCTCCAGCAGGGCCGCCAGGACCAGGACGCCCCAGCGGCTCGTCACATGCTCCAGCACCAGACGGGACGGGCACATCGGCTGGTTGACGTCCTGGACGGGGGTCGGCAGACCTCGCAGGCCGACCGGGGCCGATCCCGCACTCCCCGTGTTCCCTGGAATCCCCGTACTCCCCGTACTTCCGGCGCTCCCTGTCCTCTGATCACTAACTCCCATGCCAGTACCTTACTTCAAAGTGGGTACTTTCTCTCAGTTAGTGCTCGCCGTACGCTCGACCGGGAAAGCCCCACCCCCCGAAACAGGAGCAGAGCCCCCATGAGCATCGTCGTCACCGGAGCAACCGGAGAACTCGGCCGCCTCGTCATCGATGAACTGCTGGCCACGGTCCCGGCCGGAGAGATCGCCGCGGTCGTCCGGAACAAGGAGAAGGCCGCCGCGCTCGCCGCCCGGGGCGTCGAGCTCCGTATCGCCGACTACGACCACCCCGAGACGCTCGCCGGAGCGTTCCGGCCCGGCGACCGGGTGCTGCTGATCTCCGGCAGCGAGGTGGGCAAGCGGGTCGCCCAGCACACCGCGATCATCGACGCGGCCAGGGCGGCGGGCGTGGCGCAGCTCGCGTACACGGGCATCCTGGGCGGGCCGGACGCGGACTTCCTGCTGGCCGACGAGCACAAGGCCACCGAGCAGCTGATCCTCGACGCCGGGCTGCCGTACACGTTCCTCCGCAACGGCTGGTACACGGAGAACCACACCGCCCACCTCGCCGCCGCCCTGGAGCACGGCGCGGTCGTCGCCAACGCGGGCGAGGGCAGGATCGCCTCCGCCGCCCGGGCCGACTACGCGGCCGCCGCCGCGGCCGTGGTGACCGGCGAGGGCCACCTCGGCAAGGTCTACGAGCTGAGCGGCGACACCGCCTGGTCGTTCGCCGAGTTCGCGGCCCTGCTGTCCGAGGCGACCGGCAAGGAGATCGCGTACAAGAACGTCCCGGCCGCCGTGCACCAGGAGATCCTGGTCGGCGCGGGCCTCCCCGAAGGGTTCGCCGCGATCCTCACCGACGTGGACGAGGCCGTCGCGCGCGGCCTGCTCGCGGGGACGAGCGGCGACCTGGCCCGGCTGATCGGCCGCCCGACCACGCCACTGGCCACCTCGGTACGCGCCGCCCTCAAGACCGACGCCTGAGCCGCCGCCCTCAAAACGGCACCTGGGCTGCCCAGCGAGCGCCCACCCCCCTCCCCGAGTGTCATGAGTGTTTACCGAATACGGCTATGACAGGAGGCCCTTCCGGCGTTACCGTCGTCCCGTCGGCAGACGCGTCGGCGCAGGCAGTCCGGGAGGGGCCCGTGAAGGGGAAGAACGAACAGCGGGCCGGCCTGCTGTACGGAGTCGGTGCGTACGGGATGTGGGGCCTCGTGCCCCTCTTCTGGCCGCTGCTCCAGCCGTCCGGGGCGGTCGAGATCCTCGCCCACCGGATGGTCTGGTCCCTGGCCGTCGTCGGGGTGGCCCTGCTCGTGATCCGGCGCTGGGCCTGGATCGGCGAGCTGGTCCGCGATCCGCGCAAGCTGGGCCTCATAGCGTTGGCGGCGGTGACCATCGGCGTCAACTGGGGCCTCTACATCTGGGCCGTCAACAACAGCCACGTCGTCGAGGCATCGCTCGGCTACTTCATCAACCCGCTGGTCACCATCGCCATGGGCGTCCTCCTGCTCGGCGAGCGGCTCCGCCCGGTCCAGTGGATCGCGGTCGCCATCGGCCTGGCCGCCGTACTCGTCCTCGCGATCGGTTACGGGCGTCCGCCGTGGATCTCCCTGGTCCTGGCGTTCTCCTTCGCCACGTACGGCCTGGTGAAGAAGAAGGTCAACATGGGCGGCCTGGAGTCGCTGGCCGCCGAGACCGCCGTCCTCTTCCTGCCCGCGCTCGGCTTCCTGCTCTGGCTGGCGGCCACCGGCGCGTCCACGTTCACCGCCGGGCCCGCGGGCCTGGGCCACGGGGCGCTGCTCGCCGCGACGGGCATCGTCACGGCGGTCCCGCTGATCTGCTTCGGGGCGGCGGCGATCCGGGTACCGCTCTCGACGCTGGGGCTGCTCCAGTACCTGGCGCCGGTCTTCCAGTTCGCCCTCGGCATCCTCTACTTCCGCGAGGCGATGCCGCCCGAGCGGTGGGCCGGGTTCGCGCTGGTGTGGCTGGCCCTGTCCCTCCTGACCTGGGACGCCCTGCGCAACGCCCGCCGCAACCGGGCCCTGGCGGCGGAACTGCTGGCGACCGCCACGGCGGCCCCCGCGCCCGTCACCCCGGATCAGGGCCGCCATGGTGTGGACGCGGTCCGATAAGGCTGATTGAGTGCCCGGATGGGGACTGTCCTGGGCGAGATGAGGAACGTGCGGTGGCACGAGCTGCGGCATGCGTATGGCTCCGCGTCCCAGGTTCCCGGCACCCTGTCGCGGATCGCCTGGGGTGACGGCCCGACCGCCGAGGACGCGCTGAGCGACCTGGGCCAGTGGATAGGCGCCCCGGCGGTGTTCGACTCGACCGTGGCCGCCGTGCCGTTCCTGTGGGAGCTGGCGGCGACGGAGACGGTACGGGACCGGGCGGGCGTCCTGGAACTGCTCGCCACGATCCTCGCCGCCGGGCACGCCCAGCACCCCGAGTGGACCCGCGCAGCGCACGAGGCGGTGGCGGCGGGCCGCCCCACGGCCGCACGGCTGGCCGCCGACGCCTCCGCGCCGCAGGCCGTACGGGACACGGCCGCGCGCCTGCTGGCCGCGACGGACGGACACACCTGCGGGGCCTGCCCACCGCGCACAACGTAGAGCCCGGCCCGTACGAGGTCCGAAAGCCCGCCCGTACGGGTGCGAAGCCCAGCCCGTACGAGGATGAAAGCCTCGCTCGTACGAGGTCCGAAAGCCCAGCCCGTACGAGGATGAAATGCCCCGCCCGTACGGCCACGGAGCCCCGGCTCAGGTCAGCTCTGCCACCACCCGGTCCATCACAGCCTTCCAGTGCGTACGCCGTTCCTCGCGCTCCTCCGCGCTCGCCAGCCGCTCCTGGTGGAAGCGGAGCACGGCCCGGTCGTCGGAGCTGCCGGGGGTCACGGTGACCTGGACCGTGGAGGTGCCGTGGGTGAGGCGGACGCGGTCGCCGGGGCGGTAGCTGCGGATCTCGCCCTCGGTCCCGTCGGCCGTACGGTACGGAGCGCCCTTCTCCGTCGGGAGCGGCCCCTCGGCGCCGAGCCAGAGAGAAACGCCCTCCGGTCCGGTGATGAACTCCCATACGGCCTGCGGCGGTTGCTGGATCGTCCGGGAGACACCGATCTCCCAGCCCGCGTCCTGAGTGAGTCCGGTAGGCATGGCGCACAACACCCTTCAGCCAGCAGTGGTGGTGGTGGTCGTCGTCGACCGGGCGCGGTGCGCCCGGACCTTGTGGCGGTTTCCGCACCGTTCCATCGAGCACCAGCGCCGCCTGCCCGGCCGGGAGGTGTCGACGAACAGCAGGCGGCAGTCGTCCGCGCCGCACGTACGGACCCGGTGGGCATAAGCCCCGGTGAACAGCTCGACCGCGTCACGGGCCACCGTGGAGAGCAGCCCGGTCCCGGTCGCCCCCGGCGCCCACTCCCGCACCCCCTCGGCGGTCAGCCGGGCGGTCAGGGGCGGGTGCGCCGCCGCACCGTTCACCACGGCGAGGTCGTCCGCCCCCAGCGGCAGCCCCGCCACCCGCGCCTCCGCCACCCGCCACAGCGCGTCCCGCAGCGCCCGGGCGGCCGCCACCTCGGCCGGGCGCACGGCGAGGCCGAGCCCGCCGGGCAGCCGGCTCTCCCCCGCCCAGCGCACCAGATCCTCGGGCCCGTGCAGCACCTCGAAGTACGCGAGCGGGCCCGGCCCCCCGGTCGGCAGGAGCTCCAGGCACAGGGCGCCCGGATCGAACCGGAACGAGCTGCCGTCCGGATGCCGCAGAACCATCCCCTGCGCACCCGGAGCCCCAGCGCTCCCCGTACTCAACGTGTCCGGCGTGTCCGTTGCCCTTCCGCTCATGTAACCACTATAAACGGTTTCCATGACACACACCCTGTCCTGGAAGCTCGTGATCGACAGCGCCGACCCGCACGCCCAGGCCGGATTCTGGGCCGAGGCCCTGGGCTACCTGGTCGAGGACAACAGCGCCCTGGTAGAGCAGTTGCTCGCCGCCGGAGCCGTACCGGAGGCCGCCACCACCCACGCCCACGGCCGCCGTGCCTGGCGTGACCTCGCGGCAGCGCGGCACCCGGAGGACCCGTACGACGAGAGAAGCGGTACGGGGCTGGGGCGGCGGCTGCTGTTCCAGCGGGTCCCGGAACCGAAGACGGTGAAGAACCGCCTCCACATCGACGTGCACACCGCCCCCGGCGAACGCGACACGCAAGCGGAACGGCTGGTGGCCCTGGGCGCGCGCATCCTGCACGCGGTCGACGAACCGGGCGGCAGCTGGCTCGTCCTCACAGATCCCGAGGGCAACGAGTTCTGCGTGAGCTAGGGGCTGCCGGAAGCCGGAAGCTCGAAAAGGCCCGATACCCCATCGTGACGCAGGAACGTACAACTCCGTGCGGATGCCGACGGTCTATGAGACGCCGGGGGCCGAAGAGTTGAGCCTCCGGTGCCTTTCCGTACGAAGAAACGGGGATCACGTGGGGAAGCAGATCTGGAGAGCCGTCGTGGCCGGTGGCGCGGCGGCGGTGTTCACGGCCGTGGCCGCGGTACCGGCCGGAGCGGCCGAGGGCGGGGCCTCGTTCAGCCGCGTCCAGGTGAACGGCGGCAAGCCGATCGTGATCGGGACGTCGAAGGGGGTCAAGGTACCCGCCTCCTTCCGGATGACGACCACGCGCAAGTGGAAGGTTCCGGGGGTGGTGTTCCTCTACCGCAACGGTACGGATGACCGGCTGTGGCACTCCATCGACTGGAACGACTGCCCCGACGGGGGCCCGGGCGTCTGCGACATCAACGAGACGATGTACTTCAACCCGAGCGAGTGGCCCATGCGCAACAGCGAGGCCGGGGCCTGGAAGGTCGCGGCCGAGGTGTACTTCAAGGGCGGCGGCCGGGACGTCGACACCAAGAACCTGACGGTCCACGTCAAGCGGAACTCCCGCCTCACCGTCAACGCCTCGCCCGAACCGGCGGTCAAGGGCAAGACCATCACCGTGACCGGAAAGGTCACGCGGGCCAACTGGGAGACCAGGAAGTACGCCTCTTACGGAGGCCGCCACGTGAGCCTTCAGTTCAAGCCCGCCGGGTCCACCTCCTACACCACGGTGAAGAAGGTGTACGCGAACAGCTCGGGTGGCCTCAAGACGACCGTCAAGGCGTCCAAGACGGGCACGTGGCGCTGGGTGTACCACGGCAACACCACCACCGGGCCGTCGAAGTCGTCCGGGGACAAGGTCGTGGTGAAGTAACACCGCCGGTCCCGACGGGCGGGTGGAGGCCGAGCCGCCCCCGCTCATCGGCCCCGCCCGGCGCCGTCCCCGCCGCCCCGCTCATCAGCCCAGCCCGGCGCCGTCCCCCCGCCCCCGCTCATCGGCCCAGCTCATCGGCCAGCCGTACGGCATCCGCGCGGCACACCTCGATGCGCCGCCGGGTCCCTCCGGCGGGTGCCCACTCCACGCTGGCCACGGCCGGGCCGTGGCGGTGGTCGAAGAAGCACCCGGTCCTCGACTGCACGGTGTCCAGCCCCATCCGGGCATCCAGCCTGGCCAGCGCGGTCCGTCCCTCGGCGAGAATGCCCAGCACCTCGCCCGGACGGGCCGCCCTGGCCTGCTCGTACGCGGTCAGCGCGAGCGAGTAGTCCGCCCGCTCCACGTACTCCGTGACCGGCAGGCTCGCGTCGAAGGGGTGATGGGCGAGCAGCTCACCGAACTCCGTGATGGCCCGCTCCTCCTCCGCCGACCGGGCGGCGGCAAGCGGAGGCTCACCGGGACGGACGACGGCCGCCGAGGGCCGCTCCCGGCTGACGGCTTTCGCCCACAGGGCGCAGAACCCGCCGCTGAACAGCCAGACCAGCAGAATCGGCCAGAACAACGTGTCCGTCGGCGCGAAGAAGATGAAGAGCGAGGTGAACGGAGCAACCGCCATCGCCTGCCACAGCACCGACACCAGCCCCTGGCCGACGACCCGCCCGAACCGGCGTTTCTCCCTCGGCATACCGAAACGCCGCACCGCCGCCGCGGGCCCCGCCGCCAGGATCAGCACCCAGAAGAGGACCAGGCCGGCCGACACCCCGTCGGCGTACAGCAACGAGAGCGCCACGCCGAAGGCCGTACAGCTGCCCGCCACCACACCGTGGACGAGCGCCACCGGCCAGGGGATCTCGCCGCGCCGTCCGACGTTCCCGCCGCGCTCGGCATCCCCTTGATGACGTTCGGCCTGCCTGCCCATGAAGCCCCTGAGTGCGGTGTCTTCAAACGATCTCACGTGGTGGATCGTCGTCGGGTGATACGCCGTCATGAGCTGCCGGATGCCGGGATGGCGGGGCGGCCGGGCCGAACAGCTCGTCCAGGTGGTGGCGCAGGATGTCCAGAGCCGCCTTGCCGGTGCGCTGGCCGCCCAGCACGCTGGAGCCGAGGCCGTTGACCATGGCCATCAGTCCGGCCGCCACCATGACGGGGTCCTTCTCGGGGCCGACGGTACCGGCCTCCTGCGCCAGGCGGAGTTGCTTGGCGAGGAAGCCTTCGAGCAGGGCGGGCTGGGGGGTGGCGTGCTCTTCCAGCGAGCTGTCACCGAGGACGAGAACGTAGTAGGCGGCGTAGATCCGGGTGATCCGACGGCTCTCCTCGTCGGTCGGCAGGATGCTGGAGAGAATGGCGGTGACCGTGGAGCGCGGTTGCGGCGGAGACTCCGCCTCGCGGACCCAACGGTCCATACGGGCCTGGAGCTGGGTGCCCAGCCGGGCGAGGGCGTCCAGTACCAGGGCTTGCTTGGTCGTGAAGTAGTACTGCACCAGCCGGAGGGAGACGCCCGCCTCGGCGGCGACCGCCCGCATGCTCACCGACTGAAGCCCCTCGGCGGCGGCGATACGCAGCAGAGCCTCCGCGATCTGCTTTCTGCGTTCCTCGTGATCGACACGCGCGGCGATGGTCCGACCTCCTAGTAGTGGTACACGTGTACCACGTTGTGATACGCCTGTACCATGAGCATAGGCGAATTCAGGAACGACAAGACCCGCGAGCGTTTCCACTCCGTCTACGGACGCCTGCTCGACCGGCTCTGGCCGGGCCCCGGGGACACCTTCGACCTGCCGACCTCCTTCGGCACCACCCGCGTCCACCGGGCCGGGCCGCCCAGCTCCGACCCGGTCGTCCTGCTGTCGGGCGCCAACGGCAACTCCCTGATGTGGCACCGGTACATCGCGCCGATCGCCCGCCGCCATACGGTGATCGCCGTCGACACGGTCGGCGAGCCGGGCGCCAGCGTCCAGAGCGCGCCCCTGACCGGCGCCGAGGACGGCGCCCACTGGCTGGAGGAGGTACTCACCGGACTGGAGGCCACCGCCGCCCACCTCGTCGGCTGTTCCTACGGCGGCTGGCTGGCGCTCGGCCATCAGATGCACCACCCGGGCCGCACGGCCGCCCTCACCCTGGTCGAACCCGCCGGATTCGCCGACCCCGGCCGCCGCTTCTACGCCTGGCTCATCGCCGGTGGTCTGGCGGGCATGGCGCCGCACGCACTGAGGCCCTGGCTTTCCCGCCGGATCGGCAACAGCGCCATCCTGGAGACCGAGTTGATGGAGCTGGGACGTGCCTCCGTCGGGTTCCGGCGCGCTCTTCCACCGGCTCGGGTCTTCTCCGACGAGGAGTTGCGCCGGGTACGCGTCCCCTCGCTCTTCCTGCTGGGGGAGCGGAGTTCACTGCACGACACACACCAGGTCGCGGAGCGGGTGGGAGCCCTCGCGCCCACCGCCGAGGTGGAGGTCGTGCCCGGTGCGGGCCACGCCCTGCCGACCGACGATCCGGAGCTGGTGGCCGCCCGTATCCTGCGGCGCGCGGCAGAATGACGGCGTTTCCACCGGGGCGACAGAACCGGACCCGCACCTCAGAGTTGCCGACCCCTGTTCCCAGCCGAGCTACCCGGGAATCACGGGCGGACGGCCGCCTCCATCCCCACTCTCTCCCTCGCCCCCCTCATCCCCGTCCTCACCCTCATCCCCGTCCTCACCCTCATCCCCGTCCCGCTCCCTCCGCACCTCCTCCCTCACCCGCTCCGCCATCAGGTCCGCGAGCGGGTCCGTCACGTCCCAGGAGTGCGGGGCCGAGTGCTGGTCGAACAGGAGGCACGCCTCCCTTTCGTCGGTGGCCAGATAGCGCTTGACGGCGAGGCACGGGGGCAGTTCGGCGAACCGGAACTTGCGCCGCATACCGGTATCGGTGTCCGTATCGGCCCAGAACATCCACAGGTCCCGCGCGGCGGCCATCTCGGCCGACCAGAGCTGCGCGGCGTGCTCGATCTCCCCGCCGTGCTCGCCGAGTTCGCACAGCAGCATGTCGTCCAGCTCGGGCATGTCCGGCGTCCGGCCGGGTTCGACGCTCAGGGCGGTGAGCACGGCGAGCGCGCCCATCGGCGGGACTACGGCGAATGCGGTGCACTGCAACACGTCGTTCGATCCTCGATGGTTGAGGGGGCAGGGGGGTTGGGGCAGGGAGGGAAAGAAGAGGCACGTCCGACTACCGGGCCAGCGGACGGACCACGAGCCCGTACCAGCCCGAAGGGTCCCGGGCGACGAACTCGTACGGCAGCCCGTCCGCGAGCCGCAGCAGCGCGTAGTCGTGCTCGCGGAAACTGTCGGCCCACGCCCGGAGTTCGGCCGGTGCGTCGTACCGCGCACCGTTGGGGACAGGGAGCGAGCCGCCCGGGGTGCCGGTCGCGACCGGGTGCAGTGCGCGGGGCGGAATCCAGGAGGTGTACGGGTCGGGGTCGAGCGCGTCCGCGAACCGCCGGGCCTGCCGCCGCAGCCACCGGAGCGCGAGGCGCCGGGTAGGGGCGATGATCCCGCCGAGCCGGACGGACCGCGCCGCATCGCCCGCGCTGCTCTCGGCAACGTACCAACGAACGGGGACGGGGGCAGGGGCGGGAGCAGGCACAGAGACGAGTACGGGAGCAGGTACGGGAGCGGGTACAGACGCCGGAGCAGGGCACCGACGACGGGCAGGCACCGGAGCGAAGGTCCGCCAAGTGACCACCGGAGCAGAGGCGTTCACAGCACTTCACCTCGACTGCGGGCGTTCATCCGATTGTTCTTGGCGCGGATCTCCTCTATCGGGAGCGCGGGGCGGACATCCTGGGGCCGCGCGGTCCACTCGCGTCCGCCGCCGATGGGCCGCAGCGACCAGTAGGGACCGGCCAACCCCCGGAACTCCCCCACGCGGTCCCCGAGGCTGGTGTCGACCATGACCGCGCCACGATTCGGGACGCGGGGAGGTTCCTGCGGATTCGGGCACTTGTTCTCGCCGTACACCATTGGCTCCTCTCTGTAGCTATACGGCTACCGGGGAGACTCAGAGTGTCCTACGGTCGAAAGGTCTTCAACTTGGCCGTAATGGAGGGCACGTTGGTGTATCGGAAGCAGTTGAATGCCGAAGCCAGCCCGCAGGCCGCGTACGGTGCGCGACTGCGCAGGTTACGCGACGAGCGCGGCTGGACCCAGGACGAGCTGGGGGATCTGGCGGGCTGCACGGGCAGGCACATCTCGGCGATGGAAACTGGCCGCAAGTCCGCAACCCTCCCCTTCTCACGACGGGCCGATCAGATCTTCGGCCTGGTCGGCAGCCCCGACTCCTTCGAGCGGGAGTGGCGGGCGATCAAGCAGGGCAGCCTGCTGGCGGGCTTCCCGGAGTACCTGCGCCTGGAGCAGCGGGCGGCGGAGATCCGGCTGTACGAGGTCGGAGTCGTCCCGGGCCTGCTCCAGACCCCGGAGTACGCGACGGTCCTCGCGGAGAGCGCCGTCCGGCGCGGGGCCATCACCCCCGAGCAGGCCAAGGAGCGGGTCGCGGTCACCGCGCAGCGCCAGGAGGCGGTCTTCGCGGGCCGGGAGACGATGGTTTTCGCCATGCTGGACGAGAGCTGCCTGCTCCGCCCGGTCGGCGGCCCCGAGGTCATGAAGGCGCAGTACGAGCACCTCATCGACTTCGCCGACCTGCCCAACACGATCCTCCAGGCGGTCCCGTTCAGCCTCGGGGAGCGCCGCCCCTTCAACCTGCCGGTCTACATCCTGACCATGGTGGACCGCTCACTCGCGTCGTACGCCGAATCCGCGCAACAGGGCTACGTCGAACGGGAAATGACCGCTGTGCTCCCCTTGCACACGGACTACCATCGGATGCAGGCGGTAGCGCCCTCGCAGGCGGCCTCCGTCGACATCGTCAAGCAGTTGCGAAAGGGCATCACGTGACAACCGAAACCCCCCGCTGGTTCACGTCCTCGTACAGCGACAACGGCGGCGCGTGCGTCGAGGTCGCCACCAACCTGGCCGCCGCCCCGCACGGCATCGTCCCCGTCCGCGACTCCAAGAACGACACCACCGGCCCGGTGCTGGCCATCCCCGCCGCCGCGTTCACTTCCTTCGTCGCGGGCGTACGGTCCGGCGGGTTCGACGCCGCCTGAGGGTCCGACGGACGGCCCGGCCGGACAACAAGAGCCTCCAGCTCCCGCATCGGGGAAGCAGGAGGCTCTTGTCATGACCGTCACTGCGGTACGAAACCGCTACCGGCCGATGGCACGCCGGAACGGCGCCCGGGGAGAAGCGGACGAGGCAGCACCGAGGTCCGCACCAACTCCCCGGCTTCGCGTCCGGGGGCCCGCATCCGGCGCCGAGTGGGCGTCTCCACGGAAGGCGACGGCATCCTCGCCGATCCCGACGACCACTTCCAGGAGTGTGTCCAGGCCCTTGTCGGCCTGCTTGTGCGGCAGGGTGAGCGGGACGTACGAGACGCCGACGGGATTCCCGTCGTGCTTGCTGATCGCGAACTGAAACCGCGCAGCTCGAACAAAACGACATCGAGGCTGTCCAGCCCACCCCACGACCGCCCCACGACCGCCCCACGATCAGACGCAGCCGCTCGGCCACGGGCTGCACCGGCACAGGTGGACCGGAATGCCCCCAGACTCTGAACTGGTGAGCAGGGTTCCTGCCGGTGCCGTAGGGCGGCTGCGTGGCTGGCTGCCAGTCGGGCCCAGACCCCGGGGCTCGACCCCCGAGCCTTGAGCCTCGGGCCCCCGGTTCAGTCGGTTCAGTCGGTTCAGTCGGTTCAGTCGGTTCAGTCGGGTGAGGGTACGGGGGCGGGGTCCCGGCCCGAAGCTCGGGTCCCGGGACACGGGCGTCGGGACCCGAGCGTCGAGGTTCGAGTGCCTTCTTTAACCGGCGGGAAAACCAGGGGGTTTGGGAAAACCTCCCTACCCCCCTCCCCTGTCACAGCTGGGGAAGTATGACTAATCGTGACAGCTTGCGGCAGAGCGTCACGAGTGCTTACGGTTCGAGAACTAAGCGACCCCGACACGGTGTTGGAAGCACCGACGCCGGGGTCTGACCGCAAGATCGAAACCCTAGAAAGCCGATCCCGTGGCTACACAACACCCTAGCTCCGCCCTGCGCGCCCCCGCACTTTCCCCGACGTACCCGATGGCCAACCCCGGCTACGGCAAGCGCTCCACCCCCGACCAACCCCCGCGTACACGGCACGACTTCGCACTGCTCCCCACACGCGAGCGGTACGTGGCCGGGTTCGTCGACCACCTCCCCGACGGCGCGGCGATGAGCGTAAAGCAACTGGCGAAGCAGCTCCCGCTCTACGGCCAGCAGGCGATCTCCACCGCCCTGACGGCCCTGTCGGTGGCGGGCCATTTACGGCGCGTACGGTGCCCGGTCGGCACGGGCGACGAAACCCGCTGGGTCTTCCGCACCTTCTGGTCCCGCACAGCACGCGACAACGAGTGGTGGAACACCTACCTCGCCACCGAAACCGCCACGAAGGCAGCGGCCCCCGCACCGAAAGCGACCACTCCACCACCTCCGTGCGCCCCGGATGAGGAGCCCCCACCCGCACCGGAGACCCCCGGGCCGGCCCAGGACCCCGGGCCGATCCAGGACCCCGGGCTGGCCCAGGACCCCGGGCTGGCCCAGGACCCCGGGCTGATGCAGGGCCCCGGGCCGGTCCAGGACCCCGAAGCCACCGCCGTACCGCAGCAACGCACCCCGCTTCAGGCCCCAAACACCGCACCCACACCTCCCACCCCAGACGCGGCCCCGGCAGCACCCCAGACCCCCGAAACGGGCCCTTCCCCCGCCTACCTCGCCCTGGCCCGCCTGGGCCGCACCGACCACCGCCTCACGCTCTCCGCCGACGACTGCGCCACCCTCGAAGCCCAGGCCACCCAATGGCTCAACCGGGGCGTCAGCACCGACTACCTCACCAACGCCCTCACCGCAGG
The DNA here is from genome assembly GCA_002082585.1 of Kitasatospora albolonga. NCBI lineage: Bacteria > Bacillati > Actinomycetota > Actinomycetes > Kitasatosporales > Streptomycetaceae > Kitasatospora > Kitasatospora albolonga. Next base: position 4,895,827 of record CP020563.1, on the reverse strand, counting down.
ACTCCCCACCACGATCGACCACCCCGCCGGCCTCATCCGCCGCCGCCTCACCGACAAAATGCCGCCCCACCTACCGACCGAGAACACCCCCACCACCCCCACCCGCCGCATCCTCATGGAATGCACCGACTGCGGCCGCCCCGGCCCACCACAAGCCCTCCCCGACGGCCTCTGCCGCCCCTGCCGCACCACCCACACCAACGAAACCCCGACCCAACCCACCGAAGTCACCGACATCAAGGCACACATGGCCAACCTCCGCGACCTCCTCAAACCCGTCTGAGAACCAGCAGCACGGGATCACACGGGATCACCCAAGTACCTTGCCCTGGAACCTGACAACGCCTCCCGCACAACCCTGGCAGAAACCAGGGGCCCCGGGACCATGAGAAGCAACGGAAAGCCACGAACCCTCCCGGCCCCTGATGCGCAGTGACTAATCTGCGGAGAGAACGAGCCTCCGGCCCGCGAGGAGAGGCAGCTTCCGGCTCGGCCTGACCGCCCGATGGGGGAGAAATGCCCGTTTCTCAAGAAGTAAGTAAAAACGAGCCCCTGGCCACATAAACCCGCAGGTCACGAACTGTCGTCCCCGCGCACGCGGGGGTGTTCCCTTGGCGCTGGCCCGGCCGGTCTTGCACGGGTGGTCGTCCCCGCGCACGCGGGGGTGTTCCCGCGTTCGAGTCGATCCCGATGCGCCCCGAGGTGTCGTCCCCGCGCACGCGGGGGTGTTCCCACCCAGCACACTACCCGCCGCCTGCGCGCCGCGTCGTCCCCGCGCACGCGGGGGTGTTCCCTTGTCCGCCTCCGCGAGGGCTAAGGGAGTAGCGTCGTCCCCGCGCACGCGGGGGTGTTCCCCGAGGACGTTGCTCTGTGACGAGCGTACGAGAGTCGTCCCCGCGCACGCGGGGGTGTTCCCATCAAGCCCGTCCTGCTCTGAGCGGGCGTACGGTCGTCCCCGCGCACGCGGGGGTGTTCCCGTCCACCAGCCGTCGTAGCCCTCGGGGATCGCGTCGTCCCCGCGCACGCGGGGGTGTTCCCGCCCGGCCGCTGCTTGGCCGGGGGTGGGAGGAGTCGTCCCCGCGCACGCGGGGGTGTTCCCGCAGAGCGGGAGCCGACCGACAGCTCCCCCCGGTCGTCCCCGCGCACGCGGGGGTGTTCCCGGCCATCAGTCGGTGTCGCAGTCGTCGCGGTCGTCGTCCCCGCGCACGCGGGGGTGTTCCTGATCAGAACTTCTCTCAGTACCTGGAGTGCTTGTCGTCCCCGCGCACGCGGGGGTGTTCCCAGTCCGCGGTAGAAGCCCTCAAGGAGGGCGAGGTCGTCCCCGCGCACGCGGGGGTGTTCCCTCGACCGTCGGCCCGGTCAGCGCCCCGGACGCGTCGTCCCCGCGCACGCGGGGGTGTTCCCCACTACTGGCACCTGTGCCTTTTCGCGGAGAAGTCGTCCCCGCGCACGCGGGGGTGTTCCCCCCGTACGGAAGAAGGACCGCGTGACCATCGAGTCGTCCCCGCGCACGCGGGGGTGTTCCCGTCCAACCCACTGCGGTGAGTTCGTCCGCGACGTCGTCCCCGCGCACGCGGGGGCACCTTGCTCCAGGGGCCTTCATCGCGTCACCCCGTGGTCCCGCGCACCTGCTGATCAACCCACCCGCACCACCAGCTCGGCCAGTGACGCGTTCGCCGCCTCAAGCGTGGGTATCCCTGCCCATGAACTGACCGGGCCACCGACGAAAGGGCACCCCGTGACGATGAGGGCCGACACCGAAACCCCCCGCTGGTTCACGTCCTCGTACAGCGAAAACGGCGGCGCGTGCGTCGAGGTCGCCACCAACCTGGCCGCCGCCCCGCACGGCATCGTCCCCGTCCGCGACTCCAAGAACGACACCACCGGCCCCGTCCTCACCATCCCCGCCGCCGCGTTCACCTCCTTCGTCGCGGGCGTACGGTCCGGCGGGTTCGACGCCGCCTGACGGCCCGACGGACATCGGCCCACGGCCGTACGACGGCAAGAGCCTCCTACTTCCGGAACGGGAAGCCGGAGGCTCTTGCCGTACGGAGGGCACGCCGGAACCACGCCCGGAGCGAGGCCGACGAGGTGCCACCTGTGCCGTCACCTGGGGAGCCGCCGTCCGAAGAGCCACTATCCGGAGACCCACCGTCCGAAGAACCACCATCCGGCGAACCGCAGCCCAGAGCGCCACCGTCCCGCGCCGGACCGTCCCGCGCAGGGCCGATCCGCGCCGGACCGATCCGCTCGCCGAGATCCTCACCGGAGCCTTTACCAGGGCCCTCACCGGAGCTCCCACCGAGGTTCCCACCGCAGCCCCCGCCGAGGCCCTCACCGGGACCCTCATGCGGATTCCCCCGGAACACGACGGCGTCCTCCCCGATCCCGACCACCTCCAGGAGGGTGTCCAGAGCCTGGTCGGCCTGCTCGTGCGGCATGGTGAGCCAGACGTACGAGACGCCGACCGGGTTGCCGTCGTGCTTGCTGATCGCGAAGCCGAAACCTCGTAGCTCGAACAGGACGGCGTCGAGGCTGTCCAGCCCGTCCCACGACCGCTCCACGACCAGACGCAGCCGCTCGGCCACGGGCTGCACCGGCAGCGCCAGCACGCCGATCATCTGGAACAGGTGGACGGAATGCTCCCAGACGCTGAACTGATGAGCAGGGTTCCTGCCGGTGCCGTACGACGGCTGCGTGGCCGGCTGCCAGTCGGGCTCAGGCCCCGGAACTTCGATCTCTGCCAAGCCGATTCACTCCCTCGTTCCCTCACCACCTCACCGTCTCCGGCCGCGTGGGGAACACCCCTCGCCCCCGGTCCGCCTTCCTCGGCGGCCCCCGACGGATGCGGCCGAAGCCCGGGTCTCAAGCTCCGGGTTCCGGGCTTCGGGTCCGGCCGGTTCCCTCGTGCGAGGGTACGAGGACGGGGTCCGGGTGTCCCGTCTCAGCGGAGCTTGACCGTTCGGACCGGCACGGCAGCTCGGCGGCTGGTTCAGTCGATGGAGTTCTTCGGTGGGGGCCACGGCCCGTCGAAGGCCGGGCCACAGCCAAGGGGCAGATGGGCCACGACCAACGCAGCCGCCTCCTGCGGTGTGAGTGATGCACCCAGGACACGCTGCGGCACGCCCAGCGGCGCGTACACGGTGCACGATTTCGCGTCACCCACGATGAACGGCAGGTCGTTGCTCCACGGGTCCTGCGTGTTCCGGTGGAAGTTGAGCGCCCCATGACTCGGAAAAGGGAACAAGGCCCGCAACCGCGGTTCGGCGTAGGCGGCCTCTATGACCGCGGGCTCCCCCAGTCGCGCCCCGGGACGCCTCTCCAATATCCCCCGCCAGGTCTTCTCGACCACCGTCTCCTCAGCCATGCCGCGATCATGACGTCCGCGCCCGGCCAGGACAACCCGCCACCTCGGCAGCCGAACTCCGAGCCCACGCGCGGAGTTCTCCCGAGGGCAGGTGGCCGAGGCAGTGATGCGGGGCACGGGGCCCGAAGCTCGGCCCTTGGGCCTCGGGCCTCGGGCCTCGGGACACGGGTGTCGGGACACAAGCTTCGGGGTTCGAGCGCCTTCTTTAACCGGCGGCCACAACAGGGGGGTTGGGGAAAACCTCCCCCACCTCCCTCCCCTCGCACAGCTGGGGAAGTATGACTAATCGTGACAGCTTGCGGCGGAGCGTGAGGACTGCTTACGGTTCAAGAACCAAGCGACCCCGACACGGTGATGACAACACCAGTGCCGGGGTCTGACCGCAAGATCGCAACCCAGAAAGCCGATCCCGTGGCTACCCAGAACCTTAGCTCCGCCCTGCACACACCCGCACCGTGTGCCCCGTACCCGATGGCCAAGCCCGGTTACGGCAAACGCTCCACCCCCGACCAACAGCCCCGTACGCGCCACGACTTCGCACTGCTCCCGACGCGCGAGCGGTACGTGGCCGGGTTCGTCGACCACCTCCCCGACGGCGCGGCGATGAGCGTGAAACACCTGGCCAAGCAGCTCCCGCTCTACGGCCAGCAGGCGATCTCGACGGCGCTGACGGCCCTGTCGGTGGCGGGGCACTTACGGCGGGTCCGGTGCCCGGTCGGCGCGGGCGACGAAACCCGCTGGGTCTTCCGCACCTTCTGGTCCCGCACAGCACGGGACAACGAGTGGTGGAACACCTACCTGGCAGCCCAGACCACCACCCCCGCACCGGACACCTCGCCACCACCCCCACCACCGGGAAGCCCGACCGCCGAGCCGCCACTGCCCGCACCGCCGGAGAACCCCCTCCGGCACAAGCCCCCACCCCCACCTCCGCCCCGAAGCCCCCGGACGCCCCCACCGCCGTACCGCGCCAACGCAACTCGCCCCAGGTTCCGGACGCAGAGCCCACCCCTGACACGACGCCACCCCCGGCACCGCCAAACCACCCCGAGGCCACCCGTTCCCCCGCCTACCTGGCCCTGGCCCGCCTCGGCCACCAGGACCACCGCCTCACCCTCTCCGCCCACGACTGCACCGCCCTCGAAGCACAGGCCACCCAATGGCTGGCCCGGGGCGTGAGCATCGACTACCTCACCAACGCCCTCACCGCAGGACTCCCCGCCACGATCGACCACCCCGCCGGCCTCATCCGCCGCCGCCTCACCGACAAACTCCCACCCCACCTCCCCACCCCCACAAGCACCCCGCGCCCCACCCCCACCCACCGCATCCTCATCGAATGCACCACCTGCGGCCGCCCAGGCCAACCAGAGGCCCTCCCCGACGGCCTCTGCCGCCCCTGCCGCACCACCCACACCAACGAAACCCAGCCCCCACCCGCCGAGGTCGCCGACATCAAGGCACATATGGCCAACCTCCGAGACCTCCTCAAACCCGTCTGAAACCAACAACGGTGGCTCGACCCACACTTCAGCCAGCCTGACAACGCCTCCTGCGCGGCCCTGACCGAGACCCTGGACACCGAGCTCGCGACAGCGAACAGAAAGCCCGCGAACGCTCCCGGCCTCCGCTGCGCAGTGACTAACCTGCGGAGAGGACGAAGCCTCGCCCGCAAGGAACGAAATGCCTGCCGCAACCAGCGGAAGGCAGCACCACTCCTGACAGACACAGGTCCCGGCCCAGCCCGCCCGCCCCATAGGGGAGAGATGTCCGTTTCTCAAGAAGTAAGCAAAAACGAGCCCCTGACCGCATAAACCCGCAGGTCACGAACTGTCGTCCCCGCGCACGCGGGGGTGGTCCCGCGGCTCTCCAGGGCCTTGAGCCGCTGCTCCAGTCGTCCCCGCGCACGCGGGGGTGGTCCCACCGAACCGGAAGGGTCCTCCCATGCTGCCCAGTCGTCCCCGCGCACGCGGGGGTGGTCCCCCGGCGGCGACCAGGGGGTGGGTAGGCATCCCGTCGTCCCCGCGCACGCGGGGGTGGTCCCTACCTCCCCGACGCGCTGCCGTCCCCGGCCGCGTCGTCCCCGCGCACGCGGGGGTGGTCCCGGCTCGGCGCTTATCCACCACTGCGACGGAGTGTCGTCCCCGCGCACGCGGGGGTGGTCCCAGGCCCTTCCATACCTGGCCGACCTGCACCCTGTCGTCCCCGCGCACGCGGGGGTGGTCCCTCAAGACCCACCGCGACGTTGTCCGTCTCCCGGTCGTCCCCGCGCACGCGGGGGTGGTCCCCCAGACCGCAGGCCGATGTTGACCGGCGGGCGGTCGTCCCCGCGCACGCGGGGGTGGTCCCAGCCCGTCCAAGGTGAGGAGGAGTCCGGCCTTGTCGTCCCCGCGCACGCGGGGGTGGTCCCCAGTCCTACGGGCTAGGCACCTACTCACCGGTGTCGTCCCCGCGCACGCGGGGGTGGTCCCGACATCCGCATCGACCTCGACGAGGACGCCATGTCGTCCCCGCGCACGCGGGGGTGGTCCCTCGGCGGCGAGTTCGTCGATGAGATCGGGGCGGTCGTCCCCGCGCACGCGGGGGTGGTCCCCGGCTGTGCCCGTCCTCGTCCAGCCACGCCTTGTCGTCCCCGCGCACGCGGGGGTGGTCCCGCTTCCCCCGACCCGATCACGACGCAGGAACAGTCGTCCCCGCGCACGCGGGGGTGGTCCCACGGAGGCGCGGGCACACGGGCGCACGGGCACGTCGTCCCCGCGCACGCGGGGGTGGTCCCACTCGCGCCCCGATCCCCGTCCGCTGGATACAGTCGTCCCCGCGCACGCGGGGGTGGTCCCTGACCGCCAACTCTGCGCCGTTTGATAGTCGGGGCGTCCCCGCGCCCGCGGGGGTGGCCCCTTGCTCCAGGGGCACAGCATCACGGTCACCCCGTGGTCCCCGCGAATCTGTTGATCACCCCACCCGCACCACCAGCTCGGCCGACGACGCGTTCGCCGCCTCAAGCGTGGGTATCCCTGCCCATGAACTGACCGGGCCACCGACGAAAGGGCACCCCGTGACGATGAGGGCCGACACCGCAAACCCCCGCTGGTTCACGTCCTCGTACAGCAACAACGGCGGCGCATGCGTCGAGGTCGCCACCAACCTCGCCGCCGCCCCGCACGGCATCGTCCCCGTACGCGACTCCAAGAACGACACCACCGGCCCCGTCCTCGCCATCCCCGCAGCCGCGTTCACCTCCTTCGTCGCGGGCGTCCAGGCCGGGGAGTTCGACGCCGTCTGAGGGCCCCGACCGAGAAATCGGCCGACTGCGCCTCAGAGAGGGGACCATCGGTTTCCCGTCCTGGAAACTGAAGCCCCTTGCCCTCCTCACCTCGGACCTGGAGGATCAGACGAGACGTCGCTAAAGGCAAAGGGGAATGCCCATGAAGGTGACCATGCTTGCGACAACATGCGAGAAGAAGAACTGCCCGACGGTCTACAAGACGGACCGGGGCACGATCCTCGTTCAGGGTGAAACTCCGGCAGACCACGGGCTCACGATTCCGGCCCACGAAACCCTGGTCGAGATCCCCATGGAACTGATCCGTGAAGCATTCGGAGGCCAACTCGGTGCCTAAGACGTTGGAGGACATGTTCGACGGCTTCAAGCAGGAAGCATTCCGGCTGGAGACTCTTGACGACTACGGCCGTTCGGGCAACGCGGACGCGTACCGCCTGTTCCTCGACGGCGAGCCGAAGCCGGAGGACTACAACGCCGACTGGCTCGACGAGGTACGCGGACACGTCGACGCGGGCCGGAGGATGTATCGCGTACACGTGGTCACGCGACCGCTCACACCCTACCTGCGGTACGAATTGGGTTGGGGGTACACCACGAACATCACAGCAGGTGAGGAGTTCTTCATCCTCGACGTGACCGAACGACCCAACCCTCTCGGCGGTGTGGGCGACTTCTGGCTCTTCGACTCGGTCAGCGCAGCACCGATGCGCTACGCCCCCGATGGAGAGTTCACCGGGGCCGATGTGCTCCCCGAGGGCCGGGCCGACGAGTACGTCGGCTACAGGGACACGGCGCTGGCGCACGCCGTGCCGTTCACGAACTGGTGGGCAGAGCACGGCAAGTGAACCGCTCAGAGATCGGCAATGCGCTGCGGGTACTGCGGAACGCTTCCGGGAAGGAAGCCAAAGCGGTTGCCCGCAGCGCTGTCATGTCGCCCAGCAAGCTCAGCAGGATCGAGACGGGCAAAGTCTCGCCGAGCGCTGATGACGTCGACCGCATCCTGACAGCCATAGGCGTCTCGGACGACGTCAAGACGGAGTACATGGATGCTGCCCGCGCCGCGGCAACAGAGGCCACAGCATGGCGTCTTATCCAACGTGCGGGTCTTCACAAGGCCCAGCAACGTCTACGGGACGTGGAGGCCCGGATGAGCCTCCTGCGGGTATTCCAGCCGGCTCTGGTGCCCGGACTGCTCCAGACTCCTGAATACATCAGGGCGATCCTGTCTCGCTACGACGATCTGTCCGAAGAGACTGTCCGCCGCACTGCCAGTGCGCGGATCGACCGCCAAGAGATTCTGTACGACGAGTCCAAGACATTGCAGTTCGTCATCACTGAACCAGTGCTTCGGTGGCTGATCGTGCCGCCCACGGTCATGGTCAGCCAACTGGATCGGCTGGTTTCAGCCTCTCGCTTACCGAGCGTAGATGTACGCGTGGTGCCTACCAACGGAAGAAAGTATGACATTCCAAACCATGCGTTTGCGATCCAGGATGACCGCGCCGTGGCCGTCGAAACCGTTCACGCGGAAGTTATCGCGACCGACCCGAGAGACGTTTCCCTGTACGTATCCAAGTTCGAGAAGTTCAGCGAATCTGCTGTTTCCGGTGACGCCATGCGGGCCTTGATCGAAGGAATCCGGGACGAGTTTTTGCGTGAACAGGAAACCGCCTAGAAATCGCCCCCCTTTCTGCACACCATGACTACCGGCGGGAAACGAATACGCCGACAGCCCAGAAAGGGAAAAGATATGCCCGACCTGTACGAGATCCCCATCCGTGGAGCCGCGTTCTCGAAGGCATGCGGCGGTAACACCCACCCCGACGGCGAGACATGCGTGACGCTCGCGCGGATCGGGCCGGACGCGTGGGCCGTCGGCGACAGCAAGCGCCCGGGCGCCGAGCCGTTGCGGTTCACCACGGCGGAGCTGGACGCGGCGGGCATCGACCCCTCCCGCTTCGGCCTCTCCGCCTGAGCCGCCGTGCACCACCACGGTTACACCTGGCTCGGGGAGAAGCGGACGTTCGACAAGGAGAGCACCCGCAGGCCCCCGGGCCAGGCCCCGACGGCGACCAGCGAGCAGGAAGTGCACGAGCGGTACAGGGAAGCGGTGGCCGTGTTCCCCGCCTCCGACGTACCGCCGGTCCAGACAGCCCACTGGCTCATGAAACCGGCCTCGGCGGTCCAGGGAACCTGGGAGGAGCCGAAGGAGGCCGGCGCCTGGCTGGGCAGGCAACTCACCGATTTCGCGCCCCGGTTCGCCTCCGCACACGACCGGGAGGCCACCAGACTGGTCCTCCTGGTCGGAGCGGCGGTCGAACGGCTCGCCTGGGGCGGGGACGTGTCCCTCGGCCACTATCTGCGGGGCACGGTCTTCCACTCCGTCGCCCTGGTGACCTGCTCCCCGAACCGCAGCGAGCCCGGCTTGCCCTGCCCCACCCGGCAGCCCGGCTCATAAGGGCCGTGGACCTTGTCGCTGTTCTCGACCCGCCGGATCGCGGCAGGTGGGCGGGCCTGGCGCCGGGTGTCCGGCGCCAAGCCCGAAGAGGCCGCGAGAGTCCGAGGACCCCCGCGACCTCCCGGAAGGAGCCGATCAGGCCGCGTACGTACCGGTGGCGGCGCTGGTGGTCGAGAAGTAGAAGCGGAACTTGACGTTGTTCTTGACGTTGGTGGCGATCACCTTCCACACGCCGTTCTTGGCCGACTTGTAGTCCGCCTGGCAGTAGTTGAGGGCGCCGCTGCTGGTGTAGAAGCAGACCTTGACGCTGCGGTTGCTGTTCGTCTTGATGTTGATGTCGGAGCAGTTGCTCGTCGTCGTGAAGAACTGCGGCGTCTGGCTCGGAAGGGGAACCAGGTGGTAGTTCGTCTTCTTCGTGTAGCTCTTGGCGCTGCCGTAGCAGGACTGCGCGGACACGTCGCCCGGTGAGGCCGCCCCGGCACTGGTGGTGGCGGCGACCAGGCCGCCGCCGACGAGTACTCCGGTCGCGGCGAGGCTGACGAGTTTCCTGCGAAGGGTCATGGTGATCCTTTCCCCGTTCATGGGACGCGGGCGCCCCCTGTCCTGTCGGTGGTCGTACGAACGCGGTCCCGCTGTTCGGGACGTCCCGGCGCCGACCGCGTCCATCAGAGGATGTGCCGCACCCGAACCCGCTCGCCAGAGCAGTCGGGCAAGTGGGGCGATCACGGGAAGTGACCCGGGTTGACCTGCGGGGATGGCATCCCTGGTGGGGTCTGAGCGGGACATTGGGGCGGAGCGACGGGTCGGATCGCCGTGGTGGATCGCGGGCTGCTCCGCGGGGGAGCCGAGGTAGCCGATGCCGACGCAGCAGAAGGCCGGGACACGCGGCGAACCCCGTGCTTCGGGCACACGGGCTCTGCCATCCTGACGCCAGTCGCAGGACAAGCCGGGGGTTGACATGTCTCGCTGGAAGCAGTTACCCGACTCACTCGATCCGCAGCTGCGGCAACTCGTCGTGCTGCTGCGCGAGCACAAGGACCGCAGCGGACTGAGCATCGCGGCCCTCGCCGCCCGTACCGGAGTCAGCAAGTCCTCCTGGGACCGCTACCTCAACGGTCGGGTGACACCTCCGAAGAAGGCTGTCGAACTGCTCGCGCAGGCATGTGGCACGCAGCCCGCGCCCCTCGTGGAACTGCGGGAGCTGGCGGCGGCCCGGGAAGGGGGCGGGGAAACGCAGGAGGCGCAGGGGACACAGGAAGCGCAGGAACCGCCGGAAAGGGAAACGGAACCGGAATCGGAACCACTGGTCACAGCTGGCGCGGCGGACCCGCAGAGCGAGCTGGGCACGCCAACCACCCGCGTACACCAGCCGGTTCCGTGGGCGGCCATCGTGCTCACCAGCGTCACCACGGCCCTGGCCATGATGATCGGCCTGCTGCTGCTCGCACCCTGGGAGAACGCATCGCGGGCCGTGGTGGACGCGGAGGGCGGGAACCGGAAGCCGTACACCGGTCCGGCCCATCCGGTTCTGGGGGAGTTCGTGTACGAGCCCGGCAAGGAATACGCCTGCGAGGTCCAGAAGGATTCCGGTGACGGTCTGTTGTACGCAGGCTACAGCCGTACGCACACGGAGATGATCCAGCAGGACGCCTCCCGCTGGTCGGTGGTGGAAGCGCAGTGCCTGCTGGCCTACCACGGCATCGCGCCCGGGGTCGTCGACGGGTCCTTCGGCAGGAACACCGAGCGCGCGGCGAGGCGCCTCCAGGACCGGGCGCGCATCGCTGTGGACGGGATCGTCGGTCCGGACACCTGGAAGGCCCTGCGGACATGAGCAACCGGGGTGACCGGGATGACCGGAGCGCCCGGAGCGCCCGAGGCGGTCCGTCCGGGGCCCGGGGCGAGCGGGAGCCCCGGGAACTGCCCGCGGAGTGTCTCCGTCTCGCCGCGACCCTCCGTGAGTTGCGTGCCGCCACAGGGCTGAGCCTGGTGGGGCTGGCGGCCAGGACTCCTTACAGCAAGTCCTCATGGGACCGCTACCTCAACGCGAGGGCCATGCCTCCCCGGGACGCCGTCGAGCGACTGTGCGCCTTGGCCGGGCGGGAAGAACAACGCCCCATCGCGTTATGGGAGTTGGCGGAGAACGCGTGGAGTGGCCGCGACTGCCCGAGCGTGCGGCCCGGAAAGCGGGCCGCCCACCGCCAGGACGCCCCGAGGCACACGCCGGGGAGGACGACGGCCCCACCCGTCGACCCGCGACGAACCCGCCCGCCCTTCCCCTGGCTCCACGCGGCCGCCCTCGGCGGTGCGGCCGCACTGGCCGCCGGACTGCTGATCGCCCTGCTCCCTTCCGGCGACCGCCCGGCCGAGGACCATGCCTCGACCACCGGCCTCACCATCCCGAGCGTCGGCTGCCACGGGGCTTCCTGCGAGGGAAAGAACGCCGAGGACCAGGACTGTTCGACGGCCAGGACACCCCCCGTCGAGCTGGGGGAACACCGGTTCGCGGGCACAGTCGTCAAGATCCGCCGCTCCGAGGTGTGCGAGACGGTGTGGGCCCGTATCGACCGGGGCGTGGCGGGAGACCGGGTGGAGATCCTGGCACCGGGGGGCCGTGCCCACCATGCCGTCGTTCAGGACGAGTTCGACGAGACGGGTTCCGTGTCGACCTCCATGGCCGCTGCACCCGAGAAGGCCCTCGACCGTGTTCAGGCATGCCTGGTCCGGAAGGACGGACGCCGCTGCTTCTCCGCGACACCGCCCTGAACCGCCGGCTCGGGCACGGCGGCGCCTTCGCCGGTCTCCCGGTCTCCCCGCACACGACGTCGGGCATACTCCGCTCAGGCGCTCCCGCCGACCCGGCTTCAGCCCACCGCAGGAGGACTCATGGCCCCCACCCCCGAGGAACGCCATCCCCGTGAGGGCCGTCCCCTGGACCGGCAGGCCGGTCATGAACGCGGGCGCCCCGTCACCTACTCCGCCTCCACCTCCGCCGTCCGCCGGGCCTGGTGGAAGGTCAGGTCGGCTCTGCGGCTGCCGGTGAAGGGGTGAGGGCGGCGGCCCCTCTACCGGACTCTCCCCTCCCGCGCAAGCGGCCATCCAGGCCCTTCTAGGCTGTGCCCCATGCCCACGCCACCCGCATATGCCCTCGTCGCCACCGACCTGGACGGCACCCTCCTGCGCCCCGACAACACCGTGAGCGCCCGTTCCCGCGCCGCGCTCGCCCTCGCCGCCTCCCGGGGTGCCCGGCACCTGATCGTCACCGGGCGGCCCGTCCCGGGGATACGGGCGCTGCTCGCGGACCTGGCGTACTCCGGGCCCGTGGTGTGCGGCCAGGGCACCCAGCTGTACGACGCCGAAAGCGCGCGGCTCCTGCGTTCGGTCACCCTGGACCGGGAGGCCGCCGACACCGCGCTCGGCAAGATCGAGGCGGAGGTCGGGGCGGTGTTCGCGGCCGTGGACCAGGACGGGGTGGACGGCGTCACGCTGACCGAGAACGGTTACCGGATGCCGAACCCGACGCTCCCCGCCGTCCGCGTGGATTCCCGGGACGCCCTGTGGGAGCGGCCGGTCATCAAGGTGCTGGTCCGCCACCCGGAGCTGGGCGACGACGCGCTGACCGCCGTCGCCCGCGCGGCCGTGGGCGATCTGGCGAGCGTCACCATGGCGGGTCCGGGCACGGTCGAGCTGGCTCCGTACGGGGTGGACAAGGGCACGGGCATCGCGGCGGCGGCCGAGCTGCTGGGGATCGGGGCGGAGCGGACGGTCGCATTCGGGGACATGCCCAACGACCTGCCGATGTTCCGCCGCTCGGGCCACCGGGTGGCCATGGGCAACGCTCACGACGAACTGCGGGCGGCGGCCGACGAGGTGACGTCGACGAACGCGGAGGACGGGGTGGCGGCGGTCCTGGAGCGGTTGTTCGGCTGAGCGCGGACCTGGGGGCGGGAGACGGGGGGTGGGCGGGAGCGGGAGCCCCGAGGAACAGGAGCCCGGAAGCCGGAAGCCCTGAAGCCGGAAGCCAGGGAACCCAGAAGCGGATGTATGCGCGCGTACGCCCCGTACACGCCCCCAACTCCCTTTGGCACCACGACCGGTGCCGTCGCCACCCGCCCACTACCGTTGTTCCGCATGACGACCCACACCCAGACGGAGATCACCGCCGAGCTGGTCCGGGAGCTGCTGCGCGATCAGCACCCCGACCTGGCGGGTCTCCCCGTGTCGCTCGGTGCGCGCGGGTGGGACAACCAGCTGTGGCGGCTCGGCGACGACCTCGCCGTACGGCTGCCCTGGGCGACCGAGGGCGCCGACGCGCTCCTGCTCAAGGAGCACGCCTGGCTGCCCGGCCTCGCCCCGCGCCTGCCGCTGCCGGTGCCCGTCCCCCAGCGCCTCGGCGAACCCTCCAACGCCTTCCCGCGGCCCTGGACCGTCGCCACCTGGGTGCCCGGCGCGCCCGCCGACCGTGCCCCGGCCACGCGTCCGGTGGAGGCGGCCGAGGCGCTGGGGACCTTCCTGACGGCCCTTCATCAGCCCGCGCCCGCCGCCGCGCCGGTCGGTGCGTACGGGCGCGGCGGGCCGCTGGCCGCACTCGCCGAAGGCTTCGCCCGGCAGCTCGCCTCGGCCGTCGAACGGGGGCTGGTCACCGAGCCGGACGCCGTCCGCGCGGTCTGGGAGGACGCCGTCGCCGCGCCGGACTGGGCAGGTCCGGCGCTCTGGCTCCACGGCGACCTGCATCCCGCCAACATCCTCACCGAGGACGGGACTTTCTGCGGTGTGATCGACTTCGGGGACCTCTGCGCGGGCGATCCCGCCTGCGATCTCGCCGCTGCCTGGGTGCTGCTGCCGGACGGGGCCGCCGACCGTTTCCGCGCCGCCTACCGCCCGGCCGCCGACCCCGCCACTCTCCGCCGCGGCCGTGGCTGGGCGGTGCTGCAAGCGCTCAGCGGCATCCTCATCGGCGACGCGGGCGTCCACGGCCGCCCCGGCGGGAAGGCCACCTGGGGGCCGCCCGCGCACGCGGCCCTGCGCCGTCTGACGGCACCAGCGTCATAAGGGCTCAGGTGGAGCTGCCCGGAAGCTCCTGTTCCGTCCAGAGCACCTTGCCGTCCGGGCCGTGCCGGGCTCCCCAGTGGGCGGCGAGGCGGGAGACGATGAACAGGCCCCGGCCGCCCTCGTCGACCGTACGGGCGTGGCGCAGGTGCGGGGAGGCCGTGGAGCCGTCGTGGACCTCGCAGGTGAGGGTGGTGTCCAGGAGGAGGCGCAGCCGTAGCGGCGGGGTGCCGTAGCGGACGGCGTTGGTGACCAGTTCGCTGACGATCAGCTCGGTCGAGTCGACGGTGTCCTCGTCCAGGCCCCAGCCCTGGAGCCGGTCGCGGACGAGCAGGCGGGCGGTGGCGGGGGCCGTACGGTCCGGGGCGAGGTCCCAGGTGGCGACGCGGTGGTCGGAGACCGTACCGGTACGGGCCAGGAGCAGCGCCGCCCCGGCGGAGCGGGTGCCGTCGGGGAGGGCGTACACGATGTCGTCGCCCAGTTGCTGGAGGCCGTGGCCTGCGCGGACGCCCTCGGCGAGGGCGTGCGTGATGCGTTCCCCGGCGGGCTCCCCCGCGCGTTCTCCGGCGTGCTCGTCGGTGAGGAGTTCGGCCGTGCAGAACGCGAGGACGCTGCCCTCCTCCAGGGTGACGGTCGCCGGGGCGAAGAGGGCGCTGTCGGCGGCGAAGAGGCCGGGACCCTCCGGTACGTCGACGGGGACCGGCTCTCCGCCGGGTCCGACGATCAGGGGCGCGGGGTGCCCGGCGCGGGCGACCGTACAGGTGCGGGTGAACGGGTCGTAGACCCCGTACACGCATCCCGCCCGCAGCGGTTCGCCCTGGAGGGAGTCGCTCGGGGGCAGGGCCGCGCGTTCGCGGGCGAGGCGGTCGGCGGTCTCCTTGAGGCGGGCCAGGACCTCTTCCGGCTCCAGGTCGAGGTCGGCCAGCGCCTGGATGACCGTACGGAGCTGGCCCATGGCGATCGCCGACTGGAGCCCCTCCCCCGCGACGCCGCCCACGACGAGTGCCGTACGGGCCCCGGAGAGCGCGATCGTGTCGAACCAGCAGCCGCTGTCCCGGCCGGGCAGCAGGACGTGGGCGGTCTCCACGGCGGCCTGGCGGCGTTCGGCCTGCGGGAGGAGGCGCCGCTGGACGGTGGAGGCGATGACGTGCTCGCGCTCGTACCGGCGGGCGTTGTCGATGGCGAGGGCGGCGCGGGTGGCCGCCGTGGCGGCCAGGGAGACGTCCTCCTCGTCGAAGGGCTCGGCGGCCCCGCAGCGGTAGAGGCTGACCAGGCCGAGGACGGCTCCCCGCAGGGTGAGGGGCACGACGACCAGGGAGTGCGCGTCGGCTTCGGCGAGGGCGGTGCGGGCTCCGTCCGGGTCGGAATCCAGCCACGGGGTGTCGGCGGTGAGCGGGACGAGCCGGGGCCGCAGGTCCGCGACGGCGAGCGCGTACGGCGTACGGGGCGGGAGGCGGCGGGTCCCGCCGACCGGGCGGCCCCGGACGGCCTCCTCGCCCCGCAGGGTCGCGCACTGCCCGCTCGCCGCACGGCGCAGCGGGGTGTCGGGCGGCAGCGGCCCCACGGGCGGGTCGGCGCCGCGCAGGACCTCGTCCACCACCTCGATGACGGCGAGGTCCGCGAACCCCGGCACCAGCACATCGACGAAGGACCGGCAGGTGGCGGCCACGTCCAGGGACCCGCCGACCCCGTCCCGCACGGCGGCCAGCGTGGCCTCCCGGGCCCGGGCCCGCTCCCGCTCGGTGACGTCGACGACCGCGCTCAGCAGGCCGAGGGTGGTGCCGCCAGGGCCCGCGAGGCTGCTGGGGTCCCTGGGGCTGCTGAGGTTGTTGGTTTCGTCGGTTCCGGCGGGGTCGTCGGTTCCTGTGGGGCCGTTGGTTCCTGCTAGGCCCCCGGTTCCTGCGGGGGCTTCGAGGCGGTAGGCGGAGACCAGGAAGGTCCGGTCCCCGGGGATGTGCCGGAGCCGGCCCCGTACGAGATGGTCGCGTACGGGCCCCTCCCCGGCGAGCACCCGCTTCATGAGCTGCTCGGACCCGTCCGGGTCGTCGAGCCGGAAGGCGTCGGTGAAGCGGAGCCCGATGTACTCCCCCGTCCCGACGCCCTCGACGAGCGAGTTGGCGCGGACGAGCCGCAGCTGCGGGTCGAGCACGAAGATGCCCACGGCGGACTGGGTGAAGAGGGCGTTGAGGAGCGCGTCGAGGAGGGTGTCGTCCAGAGCGGCGGCGGGCCCGTCCTTCCCGGCTCCGGCCGGGGTATCGGCGTACGACACGAGTCCACCCACCCTCAGGCTCCGGCGTGCCGGAGCACCGGCACGTGCCGGACCAGCATCACCCGGCACGGCGGGAGCGGCCACCGGTGGGCGGCAGGGGTGTGAGAGCGCACGCTGACGAAGGGAGCATTTTCGACGAACATTCGATCGAATCGACACACGTTCGGACCGTGTCCGGGCGGTCGGCCGTTCCTCCTCCCGGCCTGATCGTTCCTCAGGGAGACAGAGGCGAGGGCGGAGAGGAATCCGGCGATGCGGATGAGCGAGGCCGGGGCGAACCCCTGGCCCACAGAGCTGTTCCCCTCCGAGCTCGCGGGGGTCCGGCAGCGGATGGTCTCCGCTCTGGCTGCCCGGGTCGGTCCGGACGGCGCGGTGCGCGACCCGTGCGGCAGCCGCGTCCTGGAGTCGGCTCTGGCGGCTGCCCTGCTGGAGCGCACGGGGCTGGAGGGCGCCGGGAGGAAGGACGCGGGGCTGGAGCGCGTGCCGTCGGGGGGCGGGGCCGCCGACGCCGTACGCAGGTTCCTCCGTACCCGGATGGCAGGCGGGGCGGTCGAGGCCACGGAGCGCTCGCTGGCTGCCGCGGTGCTGGACCGGCGGGCCGTCACGTCGCCCGGCCCGCTCGTCCGGCAGGTGACCGGTACGGCACCGGATTTCACGGCCGGTCGCAAGCAGGCACTCGTCCACGCGTTCGCGGCGGCCGTCGACGACAGGTTCCCGGCCTGCTGGAACGAGGCGGCGTTCGATCTGTCGGGGCTGCACAGCTGGGCGGCTGTGCAGGTGACGGCGAGCAAGGTGATCCTGGCCCGGGCCACCGGGAACACCACCCGGATCAGCGACGAGGACGTACGGCTGCTGCTGGACACGCAGGGGCGACCGCACGTGTGGGAGGGCAATGTCCTCATCCACCTGTCCGTCCTGCACGCCCTGTCGGGGCTGCCCGGTACCGGGACGGTCGTCCGGGAGGGCCTCCGGCGCGCGCTCGAACACCAACGCGCGGACGGTGGGCTGCCGTTCGTGACGGACACCGACACCTGGAGCTCCGCCACGGCGGGCGTCGCCCTGACTGCCGCAGGGGCTCCGCGGAACGTGCTGGAGCGGGTGGCGGCCCACTTGGTCGGCCGCCAGCTGCCGGGCGGCGGCTGGTCCTACACCGACCTCTCGTACCAGACGGATGTCGACGACACGTCCGTCGCCGTGCAGTTCCTGCACTCCCTGGACCCCGCGCGGTACCGGGAACCGATCACCCGCGGGCTGGACTCGATGGCCGCCGTCGCCTCGCCGGACGGCGGTTACCCCACCTATGTGGCCGGAGCGCCCGCCGAGTGCTGCATGACCGCCGCCGTCGTGGACGCCCTCACCGTGCGGCCGGCCGCCCACGCGGCCCGCGTCCGGGCCGGGCTGCTCCACCTCGCGGCCCACCAGCGCGCCGACGGCTCCTTCCCGCCCGACTGGAGCAGCAGCAGGCTCCACACGGTCTTCCGGGTTCTGCTGGCAGCCTCCCGGTCCCCCCGCGAGCGGCCCGCCGAGGTGCGCCGGATGGTCGAGCGGAGCATGCGCCTGGTGCTCGACCGGCAGAACGGCGACGGCGGCTGGGGCCAGCAGGACGGGGAGGCGAGCGATGTCATCAGCACGGCGTACGGCCTGATCGCCGTGTGCGGCCAGGACGACCCCCAGCCCGCGCTCGCCGCGGTGTCCTTCCTGGTCGCGGCCGAGCGGAACGGAAGCGTCCGCGGCGCGCGCCCCGACTCGATCGGCCCGCGCCCGTTCGTCTTCACCGTTCCCGTGCTGGCGGACGTCTTCACCGTGCTGGCCCTGGGGCACCTCGCGCGCCGGACCGCCCCGGCGGGTGACGTGACGGGTACGGGACGGGCGGAGGGCACGTTCGGTACGGGCCCGGCGGGCGACGGGGCCGGTGCGGAACTGGCGGGCGTCGGGTGAGCCGGCTCGTTCCCCGTCACCTGGGGATCGTCCCGGACGGGAACCGGCGCTGGGCCCGGCGGCACGGCGTACCGGCCCAGGAGGGATATCTGCGGGGAGCCGCCCGGACCGTCGAGGTGCTGCGGTGGTGCGAGGAGGCGGGCGTGGAGACCGTCACCGTCTGGGCGCTGTCCCTGGACAACGCCGCCAAGCGGCCGGAGCTGCCCGTGATGCTGGAAGGAATCGCCGCGCTCGTGGAGAGCCTGACAGCGGGGGCCTCGCGGCACGTCAACGTGCTGGGCTGCCCCGAGCACCTGAGCTCTCTGGGGCTGACGGAGCTCTCCGCACGGGCCCGGGACTCGGCTATGGGCCCGTACGGCGGGGGGACAGGCCACGGAAACGGGACCGGGAACGGGACCGGGGCCGGGGCCGGAGACCCCTACGGGGGCGGGGACGGACGGCTGCGGGTCAATCTGGCGGTGGCGTACGACGGGCGGGAGGAGATCGTCGCCGCCGCCCGTGCCGTACTCGCCGAGCGCGGGACCGAGGGCCTGGACAGCACGGCGGTCGGCGAGCGCCTCGGCCGCTGGGGGCAGCCCGACTGCGACCTGATCCTGCGGACCTCCGGCGAGCAGCGCCTGTCCGGCTTCCTGCTGTGGCAGAGCCTCACCGCCGAACTGCACTTCAGCCCGGAGCACTGGCCGGACTTCGACCGGGCCGCCTTCGACGCCGCGCTCACCTCCTTCGCCGGCCGGGAGCGCAGGTTCGGTGCATGAGGGACGGCGTGAGGGACACCCCGTACGCACTGGCCGCGTACGCCCGTCGGCACATGAACCGGCTGGCCCCGGCGGCCGGTGACCATCCGCTGGCCGGGGAGCTGGAGGCGGATGTACGGTCCTGGGCGGTCGGCCGCGGCCTGAGCGGTGCCGACCCCGCCGGTGGCTGCCCCGGTGACGACCGCGGTGACGGAAGCGGCGGAAGCGGCGGGCTGGAGCGCCGCAGGATCGGCCGGCTGGTAGGCCGGTGCATGCCCGGCGCGCCCGTCGGCGTGGCCCGGCTCACCGCGCGCTATCTGGCGTGGGTGTTCCACTTCGACGACACGGTCGCCGAGTACGCGGACCGGCTGGCCGCGCACCGGAGATGGGACCCGCCCGGCATCCTGCGCTCCGGCCGCCTGCCCGCCGGAGCACCCGCCTGCGCCCATCTCACCTCGTTGGTCTCCGTGCACGACGAGGTCGTGGCAGCGGGCGGTACCGGACTGCTGCCACTCCTGGCGGAGGGGCTGCGGCGGTACGCCGAGAGCTGCGCACGGGAAGCACCCTGGCGGGAGACGGGGACTCCGCCGACGCTGGCGGAATACCTGGCGCAGCGCGTCCACACCTCGGGCGGCCATCCGCTGTACCTCCACCTGCTGGCCCCGGGCATGCCCTCGGACCACGCCCCGCGGGCCGCGCCCCCGACCGGCACGCCGACGGCGCCCCTGACCGCGCCGCTGACCGGCCTGGCCGAACTCGCCTTCCTGATCGGCGGACTCGCCAACGACCTGCTCGGCCACGCCGCCGAACAGCGGCAGGGCGACCCGGTGAACGCCGTCACCGTCCTCGCGCACGAGTACGGGCTGCCCGTGCCGGAGGCGTACCGGGCGGCGGTCGTCCTGCACGCCGGTCACCAGCACCGCTTCGGTACCGAGTGCGCCGGGCTGCTGGCCGACGCCGCCCTTTCCGAGGCCGAGCGCCGGTTCGTACGCGCTGTCGCGGGCTGGGTGGCGGGAAGCGCCGCGGCCGTCGAACCGTACTGGCACCACCTGCTCGCCACCCACCCGACCCGAGGAACAGGCTGAATCACCGTGGAGACCCGCCGCCCCACCGCCATCGTCGTCGGAGCCGGAATCGCCGGGCTCACCGCCGCCTGGCGGCTGCGCCAAGCCGGTCTGCGGGTGCGCGTCCTGGAACGCGGACCGGCGGCCGGCGGCCGTATGCGGACCGTGGAGCACGACGGTTTCCGCGTCGAGCTCGGCGCCAGCATCCTCGGCCGCAACTACACCGGCATGCTCGGCCTCATCGAAGAGCTGGGCCTGTCCCAGCAGTTCGGGCCCTCCAGCACCCTGTGCGGCTTCGGCCGGGGCGACACCGTCCACCGGCTGCGCACCGATTCCCGGGCCGACCTGCTCCGGACCCGTCTGGTCGGCCTCCGCACCAAGGCGGCGGTGTTCCGCGCCCTCCCGAACTTCCTGGCGCACCGCAGGCGCCTGGACTGGGACACCATGGACCGGAACACCTATCTGGACACCCTCAGCGCCACCCAGTACGCCCGGCGGCACCTGACGCGGGAAGCGATCGACCACCTCTGCGAGCCGCTCTTCGGCGGGGGCATCGTGCTGGCCTCCCCGGATCGCATGGCCGCCGCCGACATGCTGTTCTACACGGCGAAGCTTCTCGTCCCGCATTTCAACAGCCCTCAGGGTGTGGGGCTGTTGACCCGCACCCTGGCCGACCGTCTTCCCGTGGAGCTGAACAGCCCGGTCACCTCCGTCCGCCGGGACGCCGACGGCCTCTCCGTCACCTGGCGGGACGGGAAGGAGGGAGGCGGCGGGGCCGGGGAGGAGCACACCGAGCGGGCCGACGCCGTGGTCGTCGCCGTCCCCGCCCCGCAGGTGCCGGGCATCCTGCCGGACCTGTCGGCCCCGGACCGCGACTACCTCTCCTCTGTCCCCTACTCACGGGCCCTGATCGTCTCCCTCGGCCTCGAACGCCCGCCGCCGGAAAGGGCCTTCGCGCTCTTCCTCGCCCGGCGGACACATCCCGCGCTGGTGGGCGTCGAACTCCACCACAACAAGATCCCCGGCCGGGTCGACGACGGGCGGGGGCTTATCACGCTCCACCCCCGTCAGGAGTTCACCGACCTCTGGTGGGACGCCGACGACACCACCGTCACCGAGCAGGCCGTCACCGCTGCCGGCGCCGTCTTCCCGGGCCTCCGCGAAACCGTCCTGACCAGCCACGTCAGCCGCCAGGACCCGGCACTCGTCGTCCGCCCGCCCGGGGGCTACGCGGACCTGCGCGCCTTCAACGCCCGTCGGCGCGCCGCGGACCCCCGCCTCCAGCTCGCGGGGGACTACTTCGGGCCCTCCAGCACCTACGGCGCGCTGCGCTCGGGAGAACAGGCCGCCGCCCGCCTCCTGAGCCACCTGGCCCCCGGCCGCCGGGGGACCTGACCCCGGCGGCGGAGCCGAGCGTGCCGGGGAGCGCCGGGGCGAGCACGTGCTCACGCCCCCAGCGCGCGCAGCACATGCGCCACGAGGGTGGCGATCGTCTCCTCGTCCTGGACCGGCTTGCGCAGGACATGGCGGTAGTAGACGGGGCCGTACAGCATCTCCACGGCCAGCGGCAGGTTCGCGCCCGGCGGGATCTGGCCCTGGTCCTGGGCGCTGCGCAGCCGGGCCACCGCCTCCTCGACGCGCGGGTCGACCAGCTGGTCCTTCAGGGCCCGCGCGAGGACGTCGTCGTGGTGGAGCTCCGAGAGGATGCCCGCGTAGGCCGGGCCGAAGGGCGGCACGGAGAGCAGTGCGACCGCGCCCGCCACATGGGTGCGCAGGTCGGCGGCGATGTCACCGGTGTCCACGAACGGTGTGGCGTCCACCAGCGCGTCCGTGAACGCCTCCAGCAGCACCGCTCCTTTTGACGGCCACCAGCGGTAGATCGTCTTCTTGCTGACGCCGGCGCGGGCCGCGATGGCCTCTATCGTCACGCGCCCGTACCCCTTCTCCGTACAGAGGTCGAGCGCGGCCTGCAGCGTCGCGCGGCGTGCTCTCTCGCTGCGGCGCAGGCTACTGGGCGGTGTGATCATCCGGTGAGCATAGGGGGGTTTCGGCCAATCCTTATTGACATCGAGTCGTCCTAGGCCGAACAATACCCAAGCGGAAACGGAACGTACCGTGTCGTGTCGTTCCCACCCTCCGCACCGTTCGTGCCGTTCGTGCCGCGACGAGCCGATCGGGGGACGGCTCGCCCGGCCGACGGCGCGGACGGCTGCTCACCGATCCGATCCGGCCATGGGACGACCCCGCGGACTTGCTCAGGTCGTGATGTCCTTCGTGGTGAACCGCGCCCAGGCCGCCGAGCCGAACACCCCCGCGTACAGGCCCTGGAGCTGGAAGTTCCTGACGAGCTCGTCCCAGTGGACCGGCTCACGCAGGACGTCCGCGAACGACATCCAGTAGTGCGGGAACTGGGAGAGGTGGGACTGTACGCAGTCCTGCCCCGCCCCGCCGCACAGATGCGCGGCGGGGCGGGGCAGGAGCGAGCGGACAGGTGACGCGGAGCCCTACTTGGCGCCGTCGGCCGCCCGTACCAGCGTGTCCTTCGTCACCGCTCCCACGTATACCTTGCCGTCGTCCGTCACCAGGGCGTTGACCAGGCGGGTCTTGAAGACCGTGCCCGAGCCGAACTTCCCGGTGACCTTGTCGCCGAGCGCGTCCAGGAAGCCCTGGGCCTCGGCCGGGAGGCCGTCCGAGCCCGCCGTGGGCAGGCCCTTGCCGCCGGGGATCTCGATGGCGGCGATGGACGTCCAGCCCTTGCCGATGACGTTGACGCCCTCGGAGCCCTCAAGCCCCTCCAGCCCGGGGAGCTGCCCGGAGAACTTCTCCGGGAGCGCCTTCCGCGGTGCGTCGTGCCCCTCCTTGCCGGGCGCCGGCTCGTCGGCCTCCGTCACCTTGGCGCCCTTGGGCGGGGTGAAGTCGAACTGGGAGGCGGCGGGCCGGGAGAAGTCGACCTTGGTGAAGCCCGCGTCGACCACGGCCTTGCCGCCGCTCGCGGCGGCCAGCGTGAACTTCAGCGGTACGCCGTTCTCCGCGTCCACCGCGATCCGCACCGAACCGATCGTCGAACCGGACTGCTTGGGCTTGATCAGCAGCTGGTACGCGTCCCGCCCCGCCACCCGGGCGGTGCCGTCCACGGTGACCGAGGTGGTGTCGCCGACTGCCGCGAGCGCCTGCTCGGCGAAGTCCTTCGGCAGGGCGGGGGCGCCCTCGGGGCCCCGCGGGGTCTCCTTCTCCGCGTCCGTGCCCTCGGGGGCCTTGGCGTGGTAGACCTCGTCGGACTGGGAGTCGTACGCCCAGACCTCGCCCCGGTTGTGGATGACGTTGTACTCGGACGCCTTGCCGAGGACGGAGAGTCGCTGCTTCTCCGGGCCGTCGACGGCCACGCGCAGGGTGTGCGTGCCGGACGTCAGCTCCATGAGCTTGTCCTCCGGCGCCGCCGCGCCCTTGCCGCCGCCCTCACCGGCGCCCTGGAGGAGCGAGCCCGCGAGGCCGTCGAGGGGCAGACCGAGGTCCGTGCTGATCTTGAAGGTTCCGGAGAGCTGCTCCTCGTCGGAAGCGGCGATCTTCTCGATGAGTTCCTGTGCGCTGATCTTCGGCAGGTCCGGGTCGCCGCTGTTCGCGAGGGCCGGGACGAGCCCGATGGTCGCGGCCGCCACTCCCGCGACCGCGACGGGGACGATGTAGCGCGCCGCCTTCCGGCGGCCCACGACGGTGCCCGTGGCCTCGCCGGTGGTCTCCGCGCTGTCGTTCGGTGCCATGTGTGCCCTACCTCCGTGGTCGGCGGCTTCCGTACGGTTGCCCGTCCACTCCCTGCCGCCCTTCTCACCCGATGTGGTCAGGAGTGGTTCTTATCCATCTGACCAAATCGGGCGGGATGAAGCGTCAGCCCCCGGGATCAACCTGCCTACTGCTGCGGTATGACAACCGGGCGGGGAGGGTCAACCGTCCAGTAGGGGTAGGACCCTTGAGGGGTGGGACCTTGCACGGCCGGGGAGGCGGGGGCGCTCAGCCCGGGAGGTGCTCAGCCCGCGCGGTGCACCACGGCGTCGCACAGCTCCTCCAGCGCGGACTTCGCGTACCCCTCGGGCAGCGGCGCCAGCGTGGCCCGTGCCTCCTGGGCGTAGCGGACGGTGTCCTGGCGGGCCTGCTCCAGCGCGGGGTGGGCGCGCAGTCGGCGCAGCGCCTCGGCGAGGCGGGCGTCGTCGCCGAGGTCGCCGTCGAGCAGCTCGACGAGCTCCAGGTCGTCGGGCTTGCCGTCGGCCGCCGCCTGGGCGCGCAGCCGCAGCACCGGGAGGGTGGGGATGCCCTCGCGCAGGTCGGTGCCAGGGGTCTTGCCGGACTCGTGGGTGTCGGAGGCGATGTCGAGGACGTCGTCGGCGAGCTGGAAGGCGATGCCGAGCCGCTCCCCGTACTGCGTGAGGATGTCCACGGTCCGCTCGTCGGCCCCGGCCATCAGCGCGCCGAACCGGCCGGAGACGGCGACCAGCGAGCCGGTCTTGCCGCTGAGCACGTCCAGGTAGTGGTCGACCGGGTCGCGGCCGTCGCGCGGGCCCGCGGTCTCCAGGATCTGGCCGGTGACGAGCCGTTCGAACGCCTCGGCCTGGATGCGTACGGCCTCGGGGCCGAGGTCGGCCAGGATGTGGGAGGCGCGGGCGAACAGGAAGTCGCCCGTCAGCACGGCCACCGAGTTGCCCCAGCGGGTGTTGGCGCTCGCCACCCCCCGGCGTACGTCGGCCTCGTCCATCACGTCGTCGTGGTACAGCGTGGCCAGGTGGGTCAGCTCGACGACGACGGCCGCGGGGACGACGCCCGGCGCGTCCGGATCACCGAACTGTGACGCGAGCATGACCAGCAACGGGCGGAACCTCTTGCCGCCTGCCCGCACCAGGTGCTGGGCGGCGTCCGTGATGAACGGCACATCGCTCTTGGTGGCTTCGAGCAGCCCCGCCTCGACAGCGGCCAGGCCCGTCTGGACGTCGGCCTCAAGAGCCTGGTCCCGCACGTGCAGTCCGAACGGCCCGACGACGGTCACGGGGGCATCTCCTGTCTGCTGACGACCACACCCGATGTCGATGTGTCGCTGTCTCTCTTGCATCTCTCCTGGCAACTTCAGCGTATCCGGTCCCCTGTGGATCACCGTGGGCGCCTTCCCGCCACCGCCGGTATGTTCGGGATCAGCCCATACGGTCAGGAGCATCCGCTTTGTCCCACAGCACCGCCGACACCGAACCGGCCCAGCCACCGCCCGAGGACGACCGCGCCTTCTTCGGCCAGCCACGGGGTCTGATGACCCTGTCCGGGCTGGAGGTCTGGGAGCGGTTCTCCTTCCTCGGCATGCAGGCGATCCTGGTGCTGTTCTTCGCCGACACCGTGGCCAACGGCGGCATGGGCATGAACCCCGGAACGGCCGCCTCCGTGTCGGCCGCGTACGGGACGCTCGTCTACCTGGTCTCCGTGGGCGGCGGCTGGCTGGCAGACCGCATCCTCGGCTCCTACCGGGCCGTGCTGTACGGCGGCATCCTCATCGCCTGCGGCCACTACTGCATGGCCGTGCCCACCGACGCGATGACCTGGGTCGGGCTCGGCCTGATCAGCGCCGGTACGGGCCTGCTCAAGCCCAACGTGGCCTCCATGGTCGGCAAGCTCTACCGCACCGAGGACGAGCGGCGCGACGCGGGCTTCGCCCTCTACTACATGGGCATCAACATCGGCGCCTTCGCCGGACCGCTGATCACCGGCTGGCTCGGCGACCACGTGAGCTGGCACTGGGGCTTCTCGGCCGCCGCGATCGGTATGACCTTCGGCCTGATCCAGTACGTGGCGGGCCGCCGTCACCTGGCCGGGCGTAAGCACGCCGCCGAGTTCGCGCTCGCTCCCGCCGCGATGCGCCGCGCGGTACGGATGATCGTCGGCGGGGCCGTCGCGGTCGCCGTCCTGGCCACCGCGCTGGCCCTGGCGGGCTGGCTGACGATGGACCGGTTCGTCGATGTGCTGACCCTCGTCTCGGTGATCGCGCCGGTCGTCTACTTCGTGGTGATGTTCCGCTCGCCCCGGGTCACCGCCGAGGAGCGCGGCAGGCTCCGCCCGTACGTCGTCCTCTTCCTCGGGTCCGTCGTCTTCAACTTCATCCTCTTCCAGGCGTACTCGACGATGATGCTGCTCGCGTCGACCAACGCCCGCACCGAGATCCTCGGCTTCACCTTCCCGGCCAGCTGGTACGCCTCCGCGCTCGGCGCCTTCGAGGTCGCGCTCGCCCCCGTGGTGGCCGCGACCTGGGCCCGGATGGGCACCCGCCAGCCGCACGCCTCCAACAAGATCGCGTTCGGGGTGATCCTCGGCGGGCTCTCCTTCCTGCTGATGGTCCTGCCGACCTCCGGCCACGCGGACGACGTCTACCGGATGGCGGCCTGGTGGATCGTCGGCTCGTACCTGCTCCTCGGCCTCGGGGACGTACTCCTGGAGACCTCCGGCATGTCCGCCACCACCAAGCTCGCCCCGAAGGCGTTCGCGAGCCAGACGATGGCGCTCTGGTTCCTCTCCCTCGCCCTGGCCAACGGCATCCAGGCCCAGGTCGTGAAGCTCTACGGCGAGGTCTCCAACCCCGCGTACTTCGGCGTCAACGGGGGCATCGCGGTGGCGGCCGGGGTGGCGATGATCCTTGCCGCGCCCTGGCTGAAGCGCACGATGCACCCCGTCCACTGACCGCCTCTCCGCACCCGCACCCCGTCGTCGTACACCGAGGTGACCCATGAACATCACGACCGAGTTCCCGTACGAGACGACCCGCGAGGACGTGTACATCCCGCTGTCCGGCTCCACCCGGCTCTACGCCCGGATCTGGCGGCCGCTGACCGACGAACCGGTCCCCGCCCTCCTGGAGTACCTCCCCTACCGGCTCGGCGACTGGACCGCCCCCCGCGACTGGCAGCGCCACCCCTGGTACGCGGGCCACGGCTACGCCTCCGTACGGGTCGACGTACGCGGCCACGGCAACAGCGAGGGGCTGCCGGGCGACGAGTACGACGCGCAGGAGCTGGCTGACGGGGTGGCCGTCATCCACTGGCTGGCCCAGCAGGAGTGGTGCTCGGGCCGGGTCGGGATGTTCGGGATCTCCTGGGGCGGCTTCAACTCGCTCCAGATCGCCGCGCTCGCCCCCGAGCCGCTGAAGGCGATCGTCACCGTCTGCTCGGCCGACGACCGGTACGACAACGACGTCCACTACATGGGCGGCTCGGTCCTCGCCGTCGACATGCACGCCTGGGCTGCCACCATGCTCGCCTTCGTCGCCCGCCCGCCGGACCCCGCGCAGATCGGGGAGGCGTGGAAGGAGATGTGGCTGGAGCGGCTGGAGGCGATCGAGCCCCTCGTCCACACCTGGCTGGCCCACCAGAGCCGCGACGACTACTGGAAGCACGGCAGCGTCTGCGAGGACTACGGGGCGATCAAGGCGAACGTGCTGGCGGTGGGCGGCTGGCACGACCCGTACCGGGACACCGTCCTGCGCCTCGTCGAGCACCTCGACCCCGGGCAGGTGCGCGGCATCATCGGCCCGTGGTCGCACCAGTACCCCGACCGGGGGCTGCCGCCGGGGCCCGCGATCGGCTTCCTCCAGGAGACGCTGCGCTGGTGGGACCAGCATCTGAAGGGCAAGGAGACGGGCGTGATGCGGGAGCCGCTGCTGCGGTCCTGGATCAGCGGTTCGCACCCGCCCGCCACGGTGTACGAGACGCTGCCGGGCCGCTGGGTCGGGGACGCCTCCTGGCCCTCGGAGAACGTCACCCCGGTGGCGTACGCGCTCCAGGGCGGTGAGCGGATCGTCGCCTCGCCGCAGCAGACCGGGCTGGACGCGGGCCGCTTCTTCCCGTTCGGCAACGAGGCGGACCTGCCGCCGGACCAGCGGGACGAGGACGCGAAGTCGGTGTCGTTCGAATTCCCGGTGGCGGAGGCGCCGATCGAGATCCTGGGCCGCCCCCGGGTGAAGCTCCGCCTCCGGATGGACGTGCCGCGCGGCCAGGTCATCGCCCGGCTCTGCGACGTGGCGCCCGACGGGGCCTCCACCCTGGTCACCCGGGGCGTGCTCAACCTCGCCGCCCGGCACGGCCGCGACCGCACCGACGACTGGCCGCCCGGAGAGACCGAGGACGTGGTCTTCGACCTCAACGGCATCGGCCACACCTTCCCGCCCGGCCACCGCATCCGGATCGCCGTCTCCTCCGCGTACTGGCCCTGGATCTGGCCGCAGGCGGGCTCGGCGGGGTTCACGCTCGACGCCGACGGCAGCTTCGTCGAGCTGCCGGTGCGCCGCCACACCGAGGACCCGGCGATCACCTTCGGCGAACCGGAACAGTCCGAACCGCTCGGCGTGGTCTATCCGGTCACCCTGGAGGAGCCCCGCCCCGAACGCCTCGTCGTCCGCGATGTCGCCAAGGGCGAGTGGCGCCTTGAGGTGGACCCGCGCTACGGCGGTACGCGGGTCTACCCGGACGGCCTCGAGTTCACCGAGGACGCCCTGGAGACGTACACGATCCAGCAGGACGACCCGCTCTCCGCCCGCACCCGCTCCGACTGGCGGATCAGGCTGCACCGGCCGGAGATGGCCTGGGACGTGGAGATCGAGACACGCTCCGAGATCGCCGCCGACGAGCACGACTTCATCACCTCCGACGAGGTGATCTGCAAGGACGGCGGCGAGATCGTCTTCCACCGCACGTGGGAGAAGCGGATTCCGCGCACGGCGGGGTGAGCGGTCGCACGGGGCTGAGCGGTCGCACGGCGGGCTGAGCGGCCCGTTGCGCGGTCGGGTCCTCGGCTCCTGTGCAGGCGACCGGGCCCCGGCCCTGTTACGCGGCCGGGTCCCCCGGATTCCCGGGGGACCCATCGAACTTTCCGGGCAATAGGCACAGTTGGGGAGGGTCGGGGCACTGCCGTGGGGCGGTACCTCCGACGTAACGTGTCCTCCACACGACCTGGAAAGCGAGGCAGCAACACATGCCCGAGCAGAGCAGCCCGCTCGACCTCCCCGAGGGCGACCCCTTCGGCCCGCACAACCTGCCCTACGGTGTGTTCTCCACCCCCGGCCACCCCGAGGACCGCCGGGTCGGCGTCCGTATCGGCAACCACGTCCTGGACGCCGGCGCCGCCGCCCACGCGCTCGGCTCCCCCTACGCCGGGCTGCTGGCCCAGCCGACCCTGAGGCCGCTGCTCGCGGCGGGCCGCACCGCCTGGAGCGATGTGCGCCGCGCGCTCACCGCCTGGGTGACGGTGCCGGGCCACCGCGCGGACATCGAGCCGCTGCTGCACCCGGTGGACACGGTGACCCTGCACCTGCCGTACGAGGTCGCGGACTACGTCGACTTCTACGCCAGCGAGCACCACGCCACCAACGTCGGGCAGATGTTCCGGCCGGACGGCGACGCGCTCACCCCGAACTGGAAGCACCTGCCGATCGGTTACCACGGCCGCTCCGGCACCGTCGTGGTCTCCGGTACGGACGTGGTGCGCCCCAGCGGCCAGCGCAAGGCCCCCACCGACCCGGCGCCCGTCTTCGGGCCCTCGGTGAAGCTGGACATCGAGGCCGAGGTCGGCTTCGTCGTCGGCGTCCCCTCCGCCCACGGCACCCCGGTCCCGCTCGCCGACTTCCGCGAGCACGTCTTCGGGCTCTCGCTGCTCAACGACTGGTCGGCGCGCGACCTCCAGGCGTGGGAGTACGTGCCGCTGGGCCCGTTCCTCGGCAAGTCCTTCGCCACCTCCGTATCGGCGTGGGTCACCCCGCTGGAGGCCCTGGACGCGGCCCGCACCGCCCCGCCCGCCCGGGACGTCCCCCTCCTCCCCTACCTGGACGACTCCGGCGAGGAGGAGCACGGCGGCTTCGACATCCGGATCACGGTGGAGATCAACGGCCAGGTCGTCTCCGAGCCGCCGTTCGCCACGATGTACTGGACAGCGGCCCAGCAGCTCGCGCACATGACGGTCAACGGCGCCTCGCTGCGAACGGGCGACCTGTACGGCTCCGGCACGGTCAGCGGCCCCGAGACGGCCCAGCGCGGCTCGCTCCTGGAGCTGACGTGGAACGGCCGCGACCCCCTGGAACTCCCCGAGGGCAAGCGGACGTTCCTGGAGGACGGCGATACGGTCACCCTGACCGCCTGGGCCCCCGGCCCGCACGGCACCCGCGTGGGGCTGGGCGATGTGACGGGCAGGATCGTCACGGCACCATGACCTCGCCCTCCCCCGCCCTGACGCTCCCCGAGGAACTTATCCTGCTCGCCCTGGACCCGGAGCGGGGCAAGCCGGTGTGCCCGGCCCGCGATCTGGCGTACGGGACCGCCGGGGCCGTCCTCGCCGAGCTGGAGATCCAGGGGCGGATACGGGAGGAGGGCGGCCGGGTCCAGGTGGTGAACCCGCTGGACCCGGCCGACCCCCTCCTCGCCGCCCTGCTCCGGACCCTGGACCAGCCGGCCAAGGGCCGCCGCCGAGGCATCCGCGCCCGGCGCTGGGTGGGCGAGAACGACCGGTCCGTACAGGAGCAGTACCTGGACTCCCTGGTCGGGCGCGCCGTCCTCTCCCGGGAGACCCGCCGCGTCCTCGGCCTCTTCCCGTACCACCGCCACTTCCCGGTCGTGCCGGACCTCGCGCGGGACGTCCTCGACCGGTTCGCGGCGGCCGAGGCGGCGGGGTACCCGGACCACCGCGACCGGGTGCTGGCCGCCCTGGTCTCGGCGATCGGCCTCGCCGGTGAACTGACCCGCCTCGGCCGCAACGGCCGCACGGCGATGAAAGTCATGCGCCGCTCCGAGTGGACCGCGTCGGCCGTCCACCACAACGTGAAGCAGAACGAGTCCGGCGGAGGCAGCGGCTGGAGCGGCGGCGACAGCGGGGGCGGAGGTGGCTGCGGCGGGGACTGATCGGCCCGGCCGCCTCCCGGGCGGCGGGCCCGCAGTAGCTCCGCCGCCGCCCGGTCCCCGCCCTCACTCGTACTCGGGCGGCTCCTCGTCCCAGGCGAACTCGGGGTCGCTGTACTGCGGGGCGGCCGGGGCCGCGGGGGCCTTGTCGGCGCGGGCCGGGGCGGCCGGAGCCTTCGTACCGGACGGGGCCGGGGGCGCCGCCGGGCGGGAAGCGGGAGCCGGTGCCGCCGCCCGGCGCGCGGCGGGGGCCTCCGGAGCAGCGGACCCCGCAGCGGGCGCCCCCGGAGACGTCTCCGCCAGGACCCCCAGAACCCCCTCCCCGTACGTCGCGAGCTTCTTCTCGCCCAGGCCGCTGATCCCGCCCAGCTCCGCGAGCGACGTCGGGTGGACGGTGGCGATCTCGCGCAGCGTCGCGTCGTGGAAGATCACGTACGCCGGGACGCCCTGCTCCTTGGCCGTCGCGCCGCGCCAGGCGCGCAGCGCCTCGAAGACCGGGACGGCGGAGGCGGGCAGGTCGGCGGCGGCCGTCTTGCCCTTGGCACCGCGGGAGGAGCCGGACGAGGACGACGAGCGCGATGTCGGCTTCTTCGGTTCCTTGCGGAGCAGGACGTCCCGCTCCCGGCCGAGGACCGTGGCGCTCTCCTCGGTGAGGACCAGCGTGCCGTACTCCCCCTCCACCGCGAGCAGGCCCTGCGCCAGCAGCTGGCGCACCACACCGCGCCACTCCGCCTCGGCCAGCTCCTCGCCGATGCCGAAGACGGAGAGCTGGTCGTGGTCGAACTGGATGACCTTGGCCGTCTTGCGGCCCAGCAGGATGTCGATGATCTGGCCCGCGCCGAACTTCTGGTTCCGCTCGCGCTTCAGCCGCACCACCGTGGAGAGCAGCTTCTGCGAGACGACCGTGCCGTCCCAGGTCTCCGGCGGGGTCAGACAGGTGTCGCAGTTGCCGCAGTTCGCCGCCGTGGGCTCCTGGCCGAAGTAGGTCAGCAGCTGGGCCCGGCGGCACTGGACCGTCTCGCACAGCGCCAGCATCGAGTCCAGATGGGCGGCGGCCCGGCGGCGGAACGCCTCGTCGCCCTCGCCGCCCTGGATGAGCTTGCGCTGCTGGACGACGTCCTGGAGCCCGTACGCCATCCAGGCCGTCGACGGCTCGCCGTCCCGGCCCGCGCGGCCGGTCTCCTGGTAGTACCCCTCGACGGACTTCGGGAGGTCGAGGTGGGCGACGAAGCGGACGTCCGGCTTGTCGATGCCCATGCCGAAGGCGATGGTCGCGACGACGACGAGCCCCTCCTCGCGGAGGAAGCGCGCCTGGTGGGCGGCGCGCGTGTTGGCGTCCAGGCCCGCGTGGTACGGGACGGCGTCGATGCCGTTGCGGGTCAGATACTCCGCGATCTTCTCCGTGGAGGCGCGCGAGAGGCAGTAGACGATGCCCGCGTCCCCGGCGTGCTCCTCCTTGAGGAAGGTGAGGAGCTGCTTCTTGGGGTCGGACTTCGGGACGATCCGGTACTGGATGTTGGGCCGGTCGAAGCTGGCGACGAAGTGCTTCGCCTCCGGCATCCCGAGGCGGCGGGTGATCTCCTGGTGCGTGGCGTCCGTGGCGGTCGCCGTCAGGGCGATGCGCGGGACGTCCGGCCAGCGCTCGCCGAGCACGGACAGCGCCAGGTAGTCCGGGCGGAAGTCGTGGCCCCACTGGGCGACGCAGTGCGCCTCGTCGATCGCGAAGACGGAGATCTCGCCCCGGGCCAGCAGCGACAGCGTGGAGTCCAGCCGCAGCCGCTCCGGCGCCAGGTACAGCAGGTCCAGCTCGCCCGCGAGGAACTGCGCCTCCATCGAGCGGCGCTCGTCGAAGTCCTGCGTGGAGTTCATGAACCCGGCCCGCACACCGAGCGCCCGCAGGGCGTCGACCTGGTCCTGCATGAGGGCGATCAGCGGGGAGACGACGACCCCGGTGCCACGCCTGACCAGGGACGGGATCTGGTAGCAGAGGGACTTTCCGCCACCGGTCGGCATGAGCACGACGGCGTCGCCGCCGGAGACCACGTGCTCGATGACCGCGCCCTGCTCGCCGCGGAACGCGTCGTACCCGAAGACCCGGTGCAGCGTCCGCAGCGCCTCGGTCTCGGCTCCGCCACCGGTCCCGCCGCCTGCCCCGTTGTCGGTGCCGGTCCCGTTGCCGGTCACCGTCCCGGTCACATCCATGCTCACGCCCAATGCTCTGTCCCCCGAGGTCCGCGCCGTACGGTCCACAGCCCGACCCGTAACCGCTCCGTCGTCGGTCCGTCCCGGCCGCACGCCCGGCCCTGTCCGTCCTTGCTCCGTCCCCGACCACGATAGGCGCCTCCTACGACAGCGCCGGACGGTCTGTGGATATCGACCGTCCGGCGCTGTGCGACAAGGGTTGCGGCTACCGCACGAAGACCCCCGCCTGGCCCGCGAGGTCCAGGAAGTACTGCGGGGCCAGGCCCAGCACCAGCGTGACCGCCACCCCGACCGCGATCGTCGTCATGGTCAGCGGGGACGGGACGGCGACCGTGGGGCCGTCCGCCTTCGGCTCGCTGAAGAACATCAGGACGATGACACGGATGTAGAAGAAGGCGGCGATCGCGGAGGAGATCACACCGACCACGACCAGCGCACCGGCGCCGCTCTCCGCCGCCGCCTTGAAGACGGCGAACTTCCCGGAGAAGCCCGAGGTGAGCGGGATACCGGCAAAGGCCAGCAGGAACACCGCGAAGACCGCGGCGACCAGCGGCGAGCGGCGGCCGAGCCCGGCCCACTTCGACAGGTGCGTGGCCTCGCCGCCCGCGTCCCGTACCAGCGTGACGACCGCGAACGCGCCGACCGTCACGAAGGAGTACGCGCCCAGGTAGAAGAGGACCGAGGAGACCCCCTCCGGGCTGGTCGCGATGACACCCGCGAGGATGAAGCCCGCGTGCGCGATCGAGGAGTAGGCCAGCAGCCGCTTGATGTCGGTCTGGGTGATCGCGACGACCGCGCCGCCCAGCATCGTGATGATGGCCACCGCCCACAGGACCGGCCGCAGGTCCCAGGTGAGCCCGGGGAGCACCACGTACAGCAGCCGCAGCAGGGCGCCGAACGCGGCGACCTTGGTGGCGGCGGCCATGAAGCCGGTGACCGGGGTCGGTGCGCCCTGGTAGACGTCCGGGGTCCACATGTGGAACGGGACGGCGCCGACCTTGAAGAGCAGGCCGGTCAGGATCATCGCGCCGCCGACGAGGAGCAGCGCGTCGTTGCCCATGGTCCCGGCGAGGGCCGGGTCGATCTCCAGGACCGAGCCGTCGACGACGTTGGCGATGGTGGCGTACGAGAGGGAGCCCGCGTAGCCGTAGAGGAGGGCGATCCCGAAGAGCATGAACGCCGAGGAGAACGCGCCGAGCAGGAAGTACTTCACGGCCGCTTCCTGGGACATCAGCCGCTTGCGGCGGGCGATGGCGCACAGGAGGTAGAGCGGGAGCGAGAAGACTTCCAGCGCGATGAAGA
The DNA here is from genome assembly GCA_002082585.1 of Kitasatospora albolonga. NCBI lineage: Bacteria > Bacillati > Actinomycetota > Actinomycetes > Kitasatosporales > Streptomycetaceae > Kitasatospora > Kitasatospora albolonga. The sequence goes on along the minus strand of CP020563.1, from coordinate 4,861,263 downwards.
GGGTCAGCAGATCGTTGGCGGCGGGGAAGACGATCAGGCCCGCCACCGAGAAGAGGGTCAGCGGGAAGACCTCGGTGGTGGTGAAGCCCGCGCGGACGGCGGCCTTCTCGGCGTCGCTGCCGGGCACCGTACCGGCCTGGGCGGCGAAGGAGTCGACCTTCCTGCCGTGGGCCGTGGGGTCGAGCCGCCGTTCGGCGAAGGTGAAGACGGCCACCACGGCGACCAGGAGGATGGTCCCCTGGAGGAACAGGGTGGGTCCGTCGATCGCGATGGCGCCCATGGCCGCGATCTGGGCCTTCGTGGTGCCGTACCCGCCGGCCGCGAGGGAGACCACCGCGGCGAACGCGGCGGCCAGCGCCACCACGGTCAGCAGGAGCTGGGTGTGGTAGCGGGCCCTGCGCGGGACGAACGCCTCCACCAGGATGCCCAGGACGGCGGCGACCACGATGATCAGGACGGGTGCGAGCTGGGCGTACTCGATGGTGGGCGCCGTGAAGCGGTCCCCCGGGGCTGCGGATGTCACCCCGCTCGCCGTCGTCCACAGGTTGTGGACAGCTGTTGCGCTCACTTGGCGGCCTCCACCTCGGGCTGGGGGTCCTTCTTCTGTACGTCGGACATGGTGTGCTTGACCGCCGGGTTGACGACCTCGGTGAGCGGCTTCGGGAAGACGCCCAGGAAGAGCAGGAGCGCGATCAGCGGTACGGCGACCGCCAGCTCACGCGCCTTGAGGTCGGGCATGGTCCGCACCGACTCGTTGACCGGGCCGGTCATCGTCCGCTGGTAGAGGACGAGGACGTAGATCGCGGCGAGCACGATGCCGGAGGTGGCGATGATCCCGGCCACCGGATAGGCGCTGAACGTGCCGACGAGGACCAGGAACTCACTGACGAACGGGGCGAGCCCCGGCAGCGACAGGGTCGCCAGACCGCCGATGAGGAAGGTGCCCGCCAGCACGGGGGCGACCTTCTGCACCCCTCCGTAGTCCGCGATGAGCCGCGAGCCGCGCCGGGTGATGAGGAATCCGGCGACGAGCAGCAGCGCGGCGGTGGAGATGCCGTGGTTGACCATGTAGAGCGTGGCGCCCGACTGGCCCTGGCTGGTCATCGCGAAGATGCCCAGGATGATGAAGCCGAAGTGCGAGATCGAGGCGTAGGCGATGAGCCGCTTGATGTCGCGCTGGCCGACCGCGAGCAGCGCTCCGTAGACGATGGAGACGAGCGCCAGGGCGATGACGACCGGGGTCGCCCACTTGCTGGCCTCCGGGAAGAGCCCGAGGCAGAAGCGGAGCATCGCGAAGGTGCCGACCTTGTCGACGATCGCGGTGATGAGCACGGCGACCGGTGCGGTGGCCTCGCCCATCGCGTTGGGCAGCCAGGTGTGCAGCGGCCAGAGCGGGGCCTTGATCGCGAAGGCGAGGAAGAACCCGAGGAAGAGCCACCGCTCGGTGCTGGTCGCCATCGCCAGGTCGCCGTTGGCCCGGGCCGCCGCGATCTCGGTGAGCGAGAAGCTGCCCGCGACCACGTAGAGCCCGATGACGGCGGCCAGCATGATCAGGCCGCCGGCCAGGTTGTAGAGGAGGAACTTGACCGCCGCGTACGAGCGCTGCTTCGCGGCGTTCTCGTCGCTTCCCGCGTGGGCCCGGTCGCCGAAGCCGCCGATGAGGAAGTACATCGGGATGAGCATGGCTTCGAACAGGATGTAGAAGAGGAAGACGTCGGTCGCGAGGAACGACAGGATCACCATGGCCTCGACCATGAGGATCAGGGCGAAGAAGCCCTGGGTCGGCCGCCAGCGCGAGGACTTCGTCTCCAGGGGGTCGGCGTCGTGCCAGCCCGCCGCGATGACGAACGGGATCAGCAGCGCGGTGAGCCCGAGGAGGGCCACCCCGATGCCGTCCACGCCGAGTTCGTACCGGACGCCGAAGTCGGCGATCCAGGACCGGGACTCGGTCAGCTGGTAGCGGTCGCCGCCCGGTTCGAAGCGGGCGAAGACGATGCCCGCCAGGACGAGCGTGCCCAGCGAGAAGAACAGCGCGACCCATTTGGCCACGGTGCGCTGTGCGGCGGGGACGGCGGCGGTGGCGATGGCTCCGATGGCCGGGAGCGCCGCCGTCGCGGTCAGGAGGGGAAAGGACATGTGATCAGACCGCCCTCATCAGCAGGGTCGCGGCGATGACGACCGCCGCACCGCCGAACATCGAGACCGCGTAGGTGCGGGCGTAGCCGTTCTGCAGCTTGCGCAGCCGGCCGGAGAGCCCGCCGACCGACGCTGCCGTGCCGTTGACGACGCCGTCGACCAGGGAGTGGTCGACGTAGACCAGCGAGCGGGTGAGGTGCTCGCCGCCCCGGACCAGGACCACGTGGTTGAAGTCGTCCTGGAGCAGGTCGCGGCGGGCCGCCCGGGTGAGCAGCGAGCCGCGCGGGGCCACGACGGGGACCGGCTTGCGCCCGTACATCGTCCAGGCGATCGCGACCCCGACGATCAGGGCCACGACGGTGGCTCCGGTGACGGTGGCCACGCTCAGCGGGGAGTGCCCGTGGTCGTAACCGGTGACCGGCTGGAGCCAGTTGACGAAGCGGTCACCGATGGCGAAGAAGCCACCGGCGAAGACCGACCCGACGGCCAGCACGATCATGGGGATCGTCATGGACTTCGGGGACTCGTGCGGGTGCGGCTCACGGCCTTCGGCGTCGGGCTGCCAGCGCTTCTCGCCGAAGAAGGTCATCAGCATCACGCGCGTCATGTAGAAGGCGGTGATCGCGGCGCCCAGCAGGGCGACGGAGCCGAAGATCCAGCCCTCGGTGCCGCCCTTGGCGAAGGCCGCCTCGATGATCTTGTCCTTGGAGAAGAAGCCGGACAGGCCCGGGAAGCCGATGATGGCGAGATAGCCGAGGCCGAAGGTGACGAAGGTGACCGGCATGTACTTCCGCAGGCCGCCGTACTTGCGCATGTCGACCTCGTCGTTCATGCCGTGCATCACCGAACCGGCCCCCAGGAAGAGCCCGGCCTTGAAGAAGCCGTGCGTCACCAGGTGCATGATCGCGAAGATGTAGCCGATCGGGCCGAGGCCCGCGGCGAGGACCATGTAGCCGATCTGCGACATCGTGGAGCCCGCGAGCGCCTTCTTGATGTCGTCCTTCGCGCAACCGACGATCGCTCCGAAGATCAGCGTGACGGCACCGACGATGGCGACGACCAGCTGGGCGTCCGGGGCGCCGTTGAAGATGGCGCCGGAGCGGACGATCAGATAGACACCGGCGGTGACCATGGTCGCGGCGTGGATGAGGGCGGAGACCGGGGTCGGGCCCTCCATCGCGTCGCCGAGCCAGGACTGCAGCGGCACCTGGGCCGACTTGCCGCAGGCGGCCAGCAGCAGCATCAGGCCGATGGCCGTCAGCTTGCCCTCGCTGGTGTCGCCGGTCGCCTCCAGCACCGGGCCGAAGGCGAAGGTGCCGAAGGTGGTGAACATCAGCATGATGGCGATCGAGAGGCCCACGTCACCGACGCGGTTGACCAGGAACGCCTTCTTCGCGGCGGTGGCCGCGCTGGGCTTGTGCTGCCAGAAGCCGATGAGCAGGTACGACGCCAGACCGACGCCCTCCCACCCGACGTACAGCAGCAGGTAGTTGTCGGCGATGACGAGGATCAGCATCGCCGCGAGGAACAGGTTGAGATAGCCGAAGAAGCGGCGCCTGCGCTCGTCGTGCTCCATGTAGCCGATGGAGTAGATGTGGATCAGCGTTCCCACACCGGTGATGAGCAGGACGAACGTCATCGACAGCTGGTCGAGCTGGAAGGCGATGTCGGCCTGGAAGCCCTCCACCGGAATCCAGCTGAACAGGTGCTGGTGCAGGGCCCGGTCCTCGGCGCCCTTCCCCAGCATGTCGGTGAAGAGGACGACACCGACGACGAACGAGGCGGCGGCGAGCGCGGTGCCGAGCCAGTGCCCGGTCTTGTCCAGCCGACGGCCGCCGCAGAGCAGGACCACCGCTCCGAGCAGGGGCGCCGCGACGAGCAGCGCGATCAGGTTCTCCACGATTCCGGTCCCCTTACAGCTTCATCAGGCTGGCGTCGTCGACCGAGGCCGAGTGGCGGGAGCGGAACAACGACACGATGATCGCGAGCCCGACGACGACTTCCGCGGCGGCGACGACCATCACGAAGAAGGCGACGATCTGCCCGTCGAGGTTTCCGTGCATCCGGGAGAAGGTGACGAGCGCCAGGTTGCACGCGTTGAGCATCAGCTCGATGCACATGAACAGCACGATCACGTTCCGCCGGATCAGCACCCCGGAGGCGCCGATCGCGAACAGCAGGGCCGCGAGATAGAGGTAGTTGACCGGGTTCACTTGGCGGCCTCCGAGTTCTCCGCCGCGGATGCGGGGTCGGCGCCCCGGGACACGGCGTCCGCGTCCTCACGTCCGAGCCGCTCCCCGGAGCGCTGCTCCAGGGCCTTGAGATCGGCGAGGGCCTCCTGCGAGACATCGCGGATCTGGCCCCGGTCGCGCAGCGTCTTCATGACGGTCAGCTCGGACGGCGTGCCGTCGGGCAGCAGACCGGCGATGTCCACCGCGTTGTGCCGGGCGTAGACGCCGGGGGCGGGCAGCGGCGGGAGGTGCTTGCCGCGCACACGCTCCTCGGCCATCTCCCGCTGGGTCTTGGCCCGTTCGGTGCGCTCGCGGTGCGTGAGCACCATCGCCCCGACGGTCGCGGTGATCAGCAGGGCGCCGGTGATCTCGAACGCGAAGACGTACTTGGTGAAGATGAGGTTGGCGAGCCCCTCGACGTTCCCCCCGTGCAGGGCGTTGGCGGCGCCCAGCCCGTTGAAGGTGGACAGCGACGCGTTGCCGATGCCCGCGATCAGCAGGATGCCGAAGCCAAGGCCGCAGCCCAGGGCCAGCCAGCGCTGCCCCTTGAGGGTCTCCTTGAGGGAGTCCGCCGCGGTGACGCCGACGAGCATCACGACGAAGAGGAACAGCATCATGATCGCGCCGGTGTAGACGATGATCTGGACGATGCCGAGGAAATAGGCGCCGTTGGCGAGGTAGAAGACGGCCAGGACGACCATGGTCCCGGCGAGCGCCAGGGCGCTGTGCACGGACTTCTTGAGCAGGATCGTGGCCAGCGCGCCGATCACGGCGACGGTCCCCAGAATCCAGAACTGGACGGCCTCACCGGTCGAGGTGGTGGAGGCCGCGGCGATCACGTTCATGCGCCCGCCCCCCTGTCCTGCTGTACGCCGGTGGCTCCGGCGGACTCGTCGGGCTTCCGCTCGCCCTTGGAGACCGCCTGCTGCGGGACCGTGCCGGGGGCGGCCTCGGTGACCAGGCCCCGGTAGTAGTCCTGTTCGTCCATGCCCGGGAAGATCGCGTGCGGGCTGTCGACCATGCCTTCCTCCAGGCCCGCGAGCAGCTCGTCCTTGGTGTAGATGAGGCTCTCGCGGGTGGTGTTGGCGAGCTCGAACTCGTTCGTCATCGTGAGCGCCCGGGTGGGGCACGCCTCGATGCAGAGTCCGCACAGGATGCAGCGCGCGTAGTTGATCTGGTAGACGCGGCCGTAGCGCTCGCCCGGGGAGTAGCGCTCCTCCTCGGTGTTGTCCGCGCCCTCCACGTAGATGGCGTCCGCCGGACACGCCCAGGCGCACAGCTCGCAGCCGACGCACTTCTCCAGGCCGTCCGGGTGGCGGTTGAGCTGGTGGCGGCCGTGGAAGCGGGGCGCCGTCACCTTCGGCGTCTCCGGGTACTGCTCGGTCAGCCGCTTCTTGAACATGGCCTTGAAGGTCACGCCGAAGCCGGCCACGGGGTTCTGGAACTTCTCCCCCGCCGATCCCGATTCCCCCGAGGACCCAGCGGACCCCGATGAGCCCGTGAGCTCTGGTTTCTCAGACACCGCCGGCCTCCTTTCCGTCACTCGCGTTTCCGTCACTCTGAGTATCCGGCCCACCACTGACAACGAGCTCCCGCTCCCGTCGTGGTACGCGCCTGGGCACCGGCGGCAGGGTCTGTCCGGGCAGCGGTGGCACCGGGAACCCGCCCGCCATCGGGTCGAAGGCGGGCTCCGGTTCGGCCTCCACCTCCTGGGCCCTGATCCTGCGGTCGCGGAACATGTCAACAACCAGGGAGATCAGCAGGATCGCGAGCACGGCCCCGCCGACGTACAGCACGATCCGGGAGAAGTCGTAGCCCTCGTTGCGCAGCGCGCGGACGGTGGCGACGAGCATCAGCCAGCCCACCGAGACCGGGATCAGGACCTTCCAGCCGAGCTTCATCAGCTGGTCGTAGCGGACGCGTGGCAGGGTGCCGCGCAGCCAGATGAAGAAGAAGATCAGCGCCTGGAGCTTGAGGAAGAACCAGAGCATCGGCCACCAGCCGTGGTTCGCCCCCTCCCAGAACGCGGAGATCGGGTACGGGGCCCGCCAGCCGCCGAGGAACAGCGTCACCGCGATCATCGACACGGTCACCATGTGGATGTACTCGGCGAGCATGAACATCGCGAACTTGATGGAGCTGTACTCGGTGTTGAAGCCGCCGACGAGGTCGCCCTCGGACTCCGGCATGTCGAACGGGGCCCGGCTGGCCTCACCGACCATCGTCACCATGTAGATGAGGAAGGACATCGGCAGCAGGATCAGATACCAGCGGTCCGCCTGCGCCTCCACGATCGCCGAGGTCGACATCGACCCGGAGTAGAGGAAGACCGAGGCGAACGCGGCGCCCATGGCGATCTCGTAGCTGATCATCTGGGCGCACGAGCGGATTCCGCCGAGCAGCGGGTACGTCGAGCCCGAGGACCAGCCGCCGAGCACGAAGCCGTACACCCCGACCGCGCCGACGGCGAGGATGTAGAGCGCGGCGATCGGCAGGTCGGTGAGCTGCATCGTCGTACGGGTGCCGAAGATCGAGATCTCGTTGCCCGCGGGCCCGAAGGGGATGACCGCGACCGCCATGAAGGCGGGGATCGCCGCGAGGATCGGCGCGAGGACGTAGACCGCCTTGTCCGCGCGCTTGACGACGACGTCTTCTTTCAGCATCAGTTTGACGCCGTCGGCGAGCGACTGGAGCAGACCCCAGGGGCCGTGCCGGTTGGGGCCGATCCGCAGCTGCATCCAGGCGACGACCTTGCGCTCCCACACGATGGAGAAGAGCACGATCAGCATCAGGAAGGCGAAGCAGAAGACCGCCTTGAGCAGCACCAGCCACCAGGGGTCGGTGCCGAACATCGAGAGATCCTCGGCGGCGAGGACGGCACCCCCGGGCGCCGTCGTGAGTGCGGTGAGGCCAGTCACGCTCGTACCTCCGATGGTTCGACGGGAGCGGCCGGTACGGCGGCGGGGCCGATCCGTACCAGGCCCCCGGGGTTCGCACCGGTGTCGGCGGGGATGCCGCGTCCCACCGAGTTCAGCGGCACCCAGACCACGCGGTCCGGCATGTCGGTGACCTGGAGGGGGAGTTCGACGGTGCCGGTGGGGCCGGTGACGGCGAGCAGGTCGCCGTCCTTGACGCCGGTCTCGGCGGCGGTGGTGGCCGAGAGCCGGGCGAGCGCCGCGTGCCGGGTCCCGGCCAGCGCGGTGTCGCCCTCCTGGAGCCGGCCGAGGTCGAGCAGCATCCGGTGGCCCGCGAGGACCGCCTCGCCGTCGCCTGGCCGGGGCAGCGGCTGCGCCGGTTCGCGCGGGTCGTCCGCGTGGCCGCCCTCCCAGCCGCCGAGCCGGTCCAGCTCGCGGCGGACGGCGGTCAGGTCGGGCAGCGCGAAGTGCACGTCCATGGCGTCGGCCAGCATGTGCAGCACGCGGGAGTCGACCGGGGAGAGCGTCCGGGGCATCTGCTCCGGCTTCAGCGCCGCCTGGAACATCCGGACCCGGCCCTCCCAGTTGAGGAAGGTGCCGGACTTCTCGGCGACGGCGGCGACCGGGAGGACCACGTCGGCCCGTTCGGTGACCTGGCTCGGCCGCAGCTCCAGCGAGACCAGGAACCCGACCTCGTCCAGGGCCTGAAGCGCCCGCGCCGGGTCGGGCAGGTCCTCCACGCCGACACCGGCGACGAGGAGCGCGCCCAGTTCGCCGGTGGCCGCGGCCTCGATGATCTGGCCGGTGTCGCGGCCGTGGCGGGTGGGCAGTTCGGCGACGCGCCAGACGGCGGCCACCTCGTCCCGGGCCCGCGGATCGGTGGCCGGGCGTCCGCCGGGCAGCAGGGTGGGGAGCGCGCCCGCCTCCACCGCGCCCCGGTCGCCCGCCCGGCGCGGAATCCACACCAAGCGTGCGCCGGTCGCGGCGGCGGTACGAATGGCGGCGGACAGTGCGCCGGGCACCCCCGCGAGCCGCTCACCGACGATGATCAGGGAGTGCTCACCGCGCAACGCCTCGGCGGCGGCAGCCCCTTCGGCCTCCAGCCCGACCCCGCCCGCGAGCGCGTCCAGCCACTCGGTCTCCGTACCGGGCGCGGCGGGCAGCAGCGTGCCGCCCGCCTTCACCAGGCCGCGCGTGGCGTGCGAGGCGAGCGCGAAGGTCTTCTGGCCGCTCTTGCGGTGGGCCTTGCGGAGGCGGAGGAAGACGCCGGGGGCCTCCTCCTCGGACTCGAACCCGACGAGCAGGACGGCGGGGGCCTTCTCCAGCGCGGAGTACGTGACCCCCTCGCCGTCCAGGTCCCGGCCGCGCCCGGCGACGCGGGCGGCCAGGAAGTCGGCCTCCTCGGCGCTGTGGACGCGGGAGCGGAAGTCGATGTCGTTGGTGTCGAGGGCGACCCGGGCGAACTTGCTGTACGCGTAGGAGTCCTCGACGGTCAGCCGGCCGCCGGTCAGGACGCCGGTACGGCCCCGGGCGGCGAGGAGTCCGGCCGCCGCGACCTCCAGCGCCTCGGGCCAGCTCGCCGGTTCCAGGACGCCGTCGGCGTTGCGGACGAGCGGGGTGGTGAGGCGGTCGCGCTGCTGGGCGTAGCGGAAGCCGAACCTCCCCTTGTCGCAGATCCACTCCTCGTTGACCTCGGGCTCGTTGGCCGCGAGGCGCCGCATGACCTTGCCGCGCCGGTGGTCGGTGCGCATCCCGCAGCCGCCGGAGCACTGCTCGCACACCGAGGGGGTGGAGACCAGGTCGAAGGGGCGGGAGCGGAAGCGGTACGCCGCCGAGGTCAGCGCGCCGACCGGGCAGATCTGGATGGTGTTGCCGGAGAAGTACGACTCGAAGGGGTCGCCCTCGCCGGTGCCGACCTGCTGGAGGGCGCCGCGCTCGATCAGCTCGATCATCGGGTCGCCCGCCACCTGGTTGGAGAACCGGGTGCAGCGGGCGCAGAGCACGCACCGCTCACGGTCCAGCAGCACCTGGGTGGAGATGGGGACGGGCTTCTCGAAGGTCCGCTTCTTGCCCTCAAAGCGGGAGTCGGCGGCGCCGTGGGACATCGCCTGGTTCTGGAGCGGGCACTCGCCGCCCTTGTCGCAGACGGGGCAGTCCAGCGGGTGGTTGATCAGCAGCAGCTCCATCACGCCCTTCTGCGCCTTCTCGGCGACAGGAGAGGTGATCTGGGACTTGACGACCATGCCGTCGGTGCAGGTGATCGTGCAGGAGGCCATCGGCTTCCGCTGGCCCTCGACCTCGACGATGCACTGGCGGCAGGCGCCGGCCGGGTCGAGGAGCGGGTGGTCGCAGAAGCGCGGGATCTCGATGCCGAGGAGTTCGGCGGCCCGGATGACCAGGGTCCCCTTGGGGACGCTGATCTCGATGCCGTCGATGGTCAGCGTGACCAGGTCCTCGGGCGGGATGGCCGCCTCGCCGCCCCCGGAGGGCGCACTCGTGGTGACTGTCATGCGTTCACCCCCCGGTGAGCGTTCTTGCCATCGGCGTTCTTGTCGTCGGCCCAGGCCGTGGATTTCGCGGGATCGAAGGGGCAGCCCTTGCCCGTGATGTGCTGTTCGTACTCCTCGCGGAAGTACTTGAGCGAGGAGAAGATCGGCGAGGCGGCGCCGTCACCGAGCGCGCAGAACGACTTGCCGTTGATGTTGTCGGCGATGTCGTTGAGCTTGTCCAGGTCGGACATCTGGCCCTTGCCCGCCTCGATATCGCGGAGCAACTGGACCAGCCAGTACGTCCCTTCGCGGCACGGTGTGCACTTGCCGCAGGACTCGTGGGCGTAGAACTCGGTCCAGCGGGTGACGGCCCGCACGACGCAGGTCGTCTCGTCGAAGCACTGGAGCGCCTTGGTGCCGAGCATGGACCCGGCGGCGCCGACGCCCTCGTAATCCAGGGGGACGTCGAGGTGCTCGTCGGTGAACATCGGGGTGGAGGAGCCGCCCGGGGTCCAGAACTTGAGGCGGTGCCCGGCCCGCATCCCGCCGCTCATGTCGAGGAGCTGACGGAGCGTGATGCCGAGCGGGGCCTCGTACTGGCCGGGGCTGGTGACATGGCCGCTGAGCGAGTAGAGCGTGAAGCCCGGGGACTTCTCGCTGCCCATCGACTTGAACCAGTCCTTGCCCTTGTTCAGGATCGCGGGAACCGAGGCGATGGACTCGACGTTGTTCACCACAGTGGGGCAGGCGTACAGACCGGCGACCGCGGGGAAGGGGGGTCGCAGCCGGGGCTGGCCACGCCGTCCTTCGAGAGAGTCGAGCAGCGCGGTTTCCTCACCACAGATGTACGCACCGGCGCCCGCGTGCACCGTGAGTTCCAGATCGAGCCCTGAGCCCAGGATGTTCGTCCCCAGATAACCCGCCTCGTACGCCTCTCGTACGGCCTCGTGCAGTCGTCGCAGCACGGGGACGACCTCACCGCGCAAATAGATGAACGCGTGCGACGAACGGATCGCGTAACAGGCGATCACAATGCCCTCAATGAGGCTATGCGGGTTCGCGAAGAGGAGCGGGATGTCCTTGCAGGTCCCCGGCTCCGACTCGTCGGCGTTGACAACTAGATAGTGCGGTTTGCCGTCTCCCTGCGGGATGAACTGCCACTTCATCCCGGTGGGGAACCCGGCGCCCCCGCGTCCGCGCAGACCGGAGTCCTTGACGTACGCGATGAGGTCGTCGGGGTCCATCGCGAGGGCTTTGCGCAGTCCCTCGTACCCCTCGTGGCGGCGGTAGGTCTCCAGGGTCCAGGACTCGGGCTGGTCCCAGAAGGAGGAGAGGACGGGGGCGAGCAGCTTCTCGGGGCTCGTCCCGTTGTGGTCGATCTCGGCGGCCAAGGTCATCACTCCCCCTCCTCGGCGGTGGGCCCGGCCGGGTGCTCCGGGTCGGAGGCCGAGGTCTGCTGCGGTGCGTCGTGCGAGCTGAGGCGCTCGGCCGGCGACGGATCGTGGACCTGTGCGTCGTGCGGCTGCGCGTCGTGCGACGGTGCGTCCTCGCGCTGCCCGCCGCCCGGCTGTCCGTCGCGCGGGGCGACGACCCGGGCCTTCGGGAGCGCCTCGCCCTTGGCGAGCTTGAGCCCGACGAGGGAGGCGGGGCCCGCGCCGCCGGTGGCCTCGACGGCGCCGGGGCGCTCGTCGGGGAAGCCTGCCAGGATGCGGGCGGTCTCCTTGTAGGAGCAGAGCGGGGCACCGCGGGTGGGCTCGACGGTCCGCCCGGCGATCAGGTCGTCGACGAGCTGCGTGGCGCTCTCGGGCGTCTGGTTGTCGAAGAACTCCCAGTTCACCATCACGACGGGCGCGAAGTCGCAGGCCGCGTTGCACTCGATGTGCTCGAGGGTGACCTTGCCGTCCTCGGTCGTCTCGTTGTTGCCGACGCCGAGGTGCTCCTTGAGCGTGTCGAAGATGGCGTCGCCGCCCATGACCGCGCACAGGGTGTTGGTGCAGACACCGACCTGGTAGTCCCCGCTGGGCCTGCGCCGGTACATGGAGTAGAAGGTCGCCACGGCCGTGACCTCGGCGGTGGTGAGGCCGAGGGTCTCGGCACAGAAGGCCATCCCCGTACGGGAGACGTACCCCTCCTCGGACTGTACGAGGTGGAGCAGCGGCAGCAGTGCGGAGCGGCTTCCCGGGTAGCGGGCGATCACCTCCTTCGCGTCCGCGTCGAGCCGGGCGCGCACGTCGGCCGGGTAGGCGGGGGCGGGGAGCTGCGGCATCCCCAGACTGACCTCTTGATTTGCTGCGGTCACCGGTCGACGCCTCCCATCACGGGGTCGATGGACGCGACGGCGACGATCACGTCGGCGACCTGGCCGCCCTCGCACATCGCCGCCATGGCTTGCAGATTGGTGAAGGACGGGTCGCGGAAGTGGACCCGGTAGGGGCGGGTGCCCCCGTCGGAGACGACGTGGACGCCGAGTTCGCCCTTGGGGGACTCGACGGCGGTGTACGTCTGCCCGGCCGGAACCCGGAAGCCTTCGGTCACCAGCTTGAAGTGGTGGATCAGGGCCTCCATGGAGGTGCCCATGATGTTCCTGATGTGGTCGAGCGAGTTGCCGAGGCCGTCCGCGCCGAGGGCGAGCTGGGCGGGCCAGGCGATCTTCTTGTCGGCGACCATGACCGGGCCCGGCTCCAGGCGCTCCAGGCACTGTTCGATGATCCGGAGCGACTCGCGCATCTCGTCCATGCGGATCAGGAAGCGCCCGTAGGAGTCGCAGGTGTCGGTGACCGGCACCTCGAAGTCGTAGGTCTCGTAGCCGCAGTAGGGGTCGCTCTTGCGCAGGTCGTGCGGGAGCCCGGCGGAGCGCAGGACCGGACCGGTGGCGCCGAGGGCCATGCAGCCGGTGAGGTCGAGGTAGCCGACGTCCTTCATCCGGGCCTTGAAGATGGGGTTGCCGGTGGCGAGCTTGTCGTACTCCGGCAGGTTCTTCTTCATGGTCCTGATGAACTCGCGCAGCGCGTCGACCGCGCCCGGGGGCAGGTCCTGGGCGAGGCCGCCGGGGCGGACGAACGCGTGGTTCATCCGGAGGCCGGTGATCAGCTCGAAGAGGTCGAGGACCAGTTCGCGGTCGCGGAAGCCGTAGATCATGATCGTGGTCGCGCCCAGCTCCATACCGCCGGTGGCGATGCAGACGAGGTGCGAGGAGATCCGGTTGAGCTCCATCAGGAGCACGCGCAGGATCGTGGCCCGGTCGGGGATCTGGTCCTCGATGCCGAGGAGCTTCTCGACGCCCAGGCAGTACGCCGTCTCGTTGAAGAACGGCGTCAGGTAGTCCATGCGCGTGACGAACGTGGTGCCCTGGGTCCAGCTGCGGAATTCGAGGTTCTTCTCGATGCCGGTGTGGAGGTAGCCGATGCCGCAGCGGGCCTCGGTGACGGTCTCGCCGTCGATCTCCAGGATCAGCCGCAGCACGCCGTGCGTGGACGGGTGCTGGGGGCCCATGTTGACGATGATGCGTTCGTCGTCGGACTTGGCGGCGGATTCGACGACCTCGTCCCAGTCGCCGCCGGTGACCGTATATACGGTCCCCTCGGTCGTGGCACGGGGTGTCGCATGGGGAGTGGTCATCAGGAGTACGACCTCCGCTGGTCCGGAGCCGGGATCTGGGCGCCCTTGTACTCGACGGCGATGCCGCCGAGCGGGTAGTCCTTGCGCTGCGGGAAGCCCTGCCAGTCGTCCGGCATCATGATCCGGGTCAGGGCCGGGTGCCCGTCGAAGATGAGCCCGAAGAAGTCGTACGCCTCGCGCTCGTGCCAGTCGTTGGTCGGGTAGACCTCGACGAGGGACGGGATGTGCGGGTCGCTGTCCGGGGCGGAGACCTCCAGCCGGATGATCCGGCCGTGGGTGAGGGACCGCAGGTGGTAGACGGCGTGCAGTTCGCGGCCCTTGTCGCCGAGGAAGTGGACACCGCTGACGCCCGTACAGAGCTCGAAGCGCAGGGCGGGGTCGTCGCGCAGGGTGCGGGCGACCTGGACCAGGTGTTCGCGGGCAATGTGAAAGGTGAGCTCGTCGCGGTCGACGACGGTGCGCTCGATGGCGTTCTCGGGGAGCAGGTCCTGCTCCTCCAGGGCCCCTTCGAGCTCGTCGGCCACCTCGTCGAACCAGCCGCCGTAGGGCCGGGTGGCGGCGCCGGGCAGGGTGATGGTGCGGATGAGGCCGCCGTAACCGGAGGTGTCGCCGCCGTTGTTGGCGCCGAACATGCCCCTGCGTACGCGGATGACCTCGCCGCCGGTGTCGCGCGGGGCGGGTACGGAGTTGCCGTTCTGCCCCTCGCCGTGGGTGTTGTCGCTCACCGCAGGAGCCCCTTCATCTCGATCAGGGGCAGCGCCTTGAGGGCCGCTTCCTCCGCCTCGCGGGCGGCTTCCTCCGCGTTGACGCCGAGCTTGCCGTCCTGGATCTTCTGGTGGAGCTTGAGGATGGCGTCCAGCAGCATTTCGGGACGCGGCGGGCATCCCGGCAAATAGATATCGACCGGGACGATATGGTCGACACCCTGCACAATGGCGTAATTGTTGAACATTCCGCCCGATGATGCGCAAACGCCCATGGAGATGACCCACTTGGGGTTCGGCATCTGGTCGTAGACCTGCCGCAGGACGGGCGCCATCTTCTGGCTGACCCGCCCGGCGACGATCATCAGATCCGCCTGGCGCGGCGATCCGCGGAAGACCTCCATCCCGAACCGGGCCAGGTCGTAGCGGCCCGCGCCCGTCGTCATCATTTCGATGGCGCAGCAGGCGAGGCCGAACGTGGCCGGGAAGACGGAGGACTTCCGCACCCAGCCGGCGGCCTGTTCGACCGTGGTCAGCACGAAGCCGCTGGGCAGCTTCTCTTCGAGTCCCATGGTGTGCCCCTCAGCCCCTTAGTCCCATTCCAGGCCGCCACGACGCCAGACATACGCGTAGGCGACGAAGACGGTGAGCACGAAGAGCAGCATCTCCACGAGCCCGAAGATCCCGAGGGCGTCGAAGGAGACCGCCCAGGGATAGAGGAAGATGATCTCGATGTCGAAGACGATGAAAAGCATCGCCGTCAGGTAGTACTTGATGGGGAAGCGGCCGCCTCCGGCCGGTGTCGGCGTGGGTTCGATACCGCACTCGTACGCTTCGAGCTTTGCCCGGTTGTACCGCCTGGGGCCGATAAGCGTGGCCATGACCACGGAGAAGATCGCAAACCCTGCCCCCAGGGCGCCGAGCACGAGGATGGGCGCGTAGGCATTCACGCTCCTCGCTCCTTCCAGTCGTCCTTGACCGTTGGACCGCATCGGGCGACCGGCTCGCCACCTCACCAAGATCGTGCACATGTGAGGCAGTTCACAAGCCCGACTGCCCCGCATCCTATGCCCGTCGCCCTGTGATCTGCGACACGGGGTACGCCACCGTCTTTGTGATCTCCACCACCTGACGAAGGATCATGAAGTCGTATGAGCGGTGATCTTCGTACGCGAAGCGGCCGAGTGATCACGAGACGTGACATTCACCGGTGTTACCGCTGGTCAAAGCGGTGCGCCGCTATCAATGGACAGCCACTACAAGCAAATTGGCGATGGACCACGACGGGGTGATAAGGGCGCCGGTCCCAACTGCCCCTCACCCGGACGAGGGGCGGCGAGGACCGAAGGGGACATGTGCGCGCATTCACGAACTTCCGGATCACGCGTGCGCCGACCTCCGCATCGCGCATGCACCACCCCTCGGGCCGCGCGCATCGAGTCCGTCGGAGGAGCGACAGGGCACCCGCCGCCGAAGCGGAGCGGACCCCGTTCGCGGGCGCGAGGGTTGCCTGCCCCCGGAGACCCACGCCGTGACCTGCGTCACCGGGCGCGGGCCGCGCGGAAACCGGGCTTGGCCATCGGTGTGAACGGATGGTAAGCAGCGGGCAATTCGGGCGTATTGCCGAAAGGCAGAGATCACGGCCCTGATCACTGGTGCCCGTTTTGCCCGTTACGGCGTCAATAAAGGCGCACGGAAAGCGGATTCGCAGATTCCGAACGTAACTGTGTCGCAACACACGTTTCTTGATGGGACCCCTACAGCCCTGATAGCGCTAGTACCCATGTCCCACACCGCTCACATACCCAGCCACCGGAAGCCCCGCCAGCGCGCCTCGAAGTCGGCGCTGCGAGCCGGAGTTGCCGGTGGCGTCCTCAGCACCATCGCGGTCGCGGGTGCCGCGGGCCCGGCGCAGGCCGAGGCACAGGCCGAACCGGTCACCCAGACCATCGAGATGCCCACCATCACCGCCGGGCTCTCCGCCGCCGTCGCCGCCTCCGCCGAGGCCACCCAGCAGATCGCCCTGGACCTGGAGGCTCAGGCCCACGAGGCCGCCGCGGCCAAGAGCGCCGCGAAGGAGGCCAAGAAGGCCAAGGCCGAGGCAGTGCGCAAGGCCGAGGCCAAGAAGAAGGCCGAAGCCGCCGCGAAGGCCCGTGCCGAGGCCGAGGCCCAGGAGCGCGCCGAGCGCGCCTCCCGCACCGCCGAGCGCACGACGCTCAGCGCCCCCTCCTCCTCCACCGCCTCCACGGGCTCCTCCTCGGGCAACTCGACCGCGGCCTCCGCCCCCTCGGCCGCCCCGGCCCCGTCGTCGAACGCCTCGGGCTCCGCCGGTGCCATCGTCGCCTTCGCCAAGGCCCAGGTCGGCGACGCGTACGTGGCCGGCGGCACCGGCCCCAACGCGTGGGACTGCTCCGGCCTGGTCCAGGCCGCGTACCGCTCGGTGGGCATCGACCTGCCCCGCGTCTCGCAGGCCCAGTCGACGGCCGGCACCCAGGTCTCGCTGAGCAACCTCCAGCCCGGCGACATCCTGTACTGGGGCGCCGCGGGCAGCGCGTACCACGTGGCGATCTACGTGGGCGGCGGCCAGTTCGTCGGCGCGCAGAACTCCAGCACCGGTACGGTCCAGCGCTCCATGGACTACGACCGGCCGACCGGCGCGGTCCGCGTTCTCTGATTCACAAGCACGAAGCAGTACGGCCGAGGGCCGCCCTCCCCCGCTCGGGAGTGGCGGCCCTCGGCCGTCGCCGCCACGGTGTGGGCGGGGGCGGGTGGACCGCTTCCGGGCACGCGCCGCCCGGCTAGGCGTCGGGGGTGCCAGTGGCAGGGGCGGTGCTCGGCTCGGTGTCTCGGCCCGGGGGTGTGAGGACGAACCAGACGGTGTTGGTTCGGCGGGTGTCCGCCTGGCGCGTGCTGCTTCCCCAGCTGGTGGCCAGGCCGTCGACGACGAGCAGGCCGCGCCCGCCTTCGCCCTCGGGGCGGTCCGGCGGTTCCGGCAGGGGGCCGGGGCCGTCGTCGGTGACGTGGATCGCCACCTGGTCCCGGTCCACCGTGACCTCGACCCGGACCAGCTTCGAGCTCGTATGGCAGTACACGTTGGACACCACCTCGCTCACGCAGAGCCGGGCGTCGTCCGCGAGTCCGGGGTGCGCGCCGGTTCGCAGCAGCGTTCCGACGAAGTCCCGCACGATCTTCGCGGCGGCGGGCGAGTTGGGCATCGCGAGCTGATAGCCCTCGCGGTGTTGCGGGATGTGCGGGAAGGGGGCGGGTGGCGCGATGACGGCCGGCATGGGGGTCTCCCTACGTGAGCCAGAGTCGGTGGGCGCGCCATTCCGTGTTCGGCTGCCGTGGCTCCGGCCGCATACAGGTACCGGTCAAGGCCCTTGCGTACGGCTGCACTTCGGCGTTCATCTCCGGCGCGTCGGTCTCCGGGACACGCTAGGGTCAATAAATGGCCCGGAACAATAATGCGCTTCATTCATTCACCCGCATGGGTGAATTCGTCGCCAGCCGCCCCAGGCCCTGCGACACTGCACACGCAGACAGGGGAAGGTGACATGCCACCAAGGGACAACCCGACCGCCCGCCAGGTCCGCCTGGGCGCCGAGCTGAGGAAGCTCCGGGAGCGTGCGGGCAAGACCGCCCGGGAAGCAGCCGGGCGTATCTCGACCGACCAGGCCAGGATCAGCAACATCGAGGCCGGACGCAGCGGCATCGGCGAGGAGCGCATCCGCCGGCTCGCGAGCTTCTACGCCTGCGACGACAAGGCGCTGATCGACGCGCTGTGCGCCATATCCCTTGAGCACCGGGGGCAGTTCTGGTGGGACGAGTACCGCGGGGTGCTCGCGCCCGGATTCCTGGACATCGCGGAGCTGGAGCACCATGCGCGCTACATGCACAGCTTTCAGCCGGTGACGATGCCCGGTTTGCTCCAGACACCTGAGTACGCGCGAGCGCTGTTCAGCGCAGCCCTGCCCAGGCTGCCCGAGGACGAAGTGGAGGCCCGGGTGGAGCACCGCATGCGGAGAGCGACCGTTCTCGACCGGGACGAGCCGCCGGAGTTCGCGTCCATCGTCCATGAGGCGGCGCTGCGGGTGCGGGTCGGCGGACGCAAGGTCGCCCGCGCCCAGTTGGAATATCTGCTGGAAGCGACGGACCGGTCCAACGTGTCTCTGCGAGTCATCCCGTTCGCCAGCGAGCTGCACGTCGACATGACCCACACCGTTCTGTACGCGGGTGGCGTGGTGCCCCAGCTCGACACCGTGCACATCGACGCCCCCACTCGCAGCCCTTACCTGGACGCGGAGGCGGAGTTGCATCGCTTCCGACTGTTGCTCGATCTGGGCCGGACAGCATCGCTGGACCCCGCGGAGTCACTGAGCTTCATCCAACACCTCGCACGGGATATGTGAGAATTCCCGGCATGAACTCAGCGCTTGAGTGGCAGAAGTCCACCTTCTCCAGCACGCAGGAGCAGTGCGTGGAGATCACCGAGCATTCCGGTCAGATCCTGATGCGCGAGAGCGACGATCCCGGCACCGTGGCCGTCACCTCCCGTGAGAAGTTCGCCGCGTTCATCAAGGGCGTCAAGGCAGGCGAGTTCGACCACTTCGCCCAGTAGGGCGTCCGGACCCTCCGCGCCACGAAGGCCCTCCACCGTGCGGTGGAGGGCCTTCGCACGTATGAGCCAGCATTTTTGTTCCGGAACATGGTTGCGCCGTAGCGGCGCGTGACGTTACGGTCACCGCAGTTGGACCGGGCTGCCCTGTCGAGGCGCCCCGGTGTCCCGGACGCTGCGATCGGACGGTCGACCATGCGCACTTCTCCCCGTACCAACGAGCCCGTACAGGCCCTGATCCAGCGCGGGTTCCGGTTCGAAGTCCTGCGGTACGGGCCCGCCAACGGGTTCGTCCCCGAGCCGGTCGATCTCCGGCTCCTCGCCAACCCGCGCGACGCCATCCGTATCCTGCGCGTCCAGCTCCGCTCCAGCCATGTTCTCGGGCTGACCCCGTACGACGCCGGGCGGGCCCTCCACTGGGCCGATCAGGGCGGCTGGGTGCAGGCGCTCGGGGCGCTGCACCGGGGGGAGAGCTGCGGGTTCACCCTGATGCTCCGCAAGGGGCGGCACATCGAGTGGAACGTACGGCCCCTGACGTACCTGGCCCTCAGCGACCCGTCGTCGCTCCGGTGCCGCTGCGCTGTCTGACCGGGTTCACGGCTCAAAGGCTCAGCGGCACTTCCTGTACCGCTCCTCCTGCTCCCCGTTCCAGGTCGCGGTGTCGGGGTCGATGCCGTGGGCACGCGCGTCGGCGTCGATGATCCGGCGGAACCACGCGGCGAGGCCGGTGCGGATGCCGTCGTAGTGCGCGGCGAATCCCGGATCATCCTCGTACATGCGGCCGAGACAGACCTGCATCTGTCTGGTGAGGGGAAAGTACGCGGCGAAGACTTCGCGGTGCCGCTCGACGAGTTGATGCGCTTCCGGGCTGCCGGGTGTGACGCCCGCGTCCATCGCGTCCCCGAGGGCGCGGTCGAAGTCGGCGGTGTCGTCGGCGACGGCCTGCCATTCCTCGGGACCGCGAAAGGCCGAGCGTTCGGCGTACTGCCGCCATTGCGTCGTGTCTCCGTAACGCTGACGGGCTCGGGCCGAATTGTCCGGGTCCCACTGGGAGCCGAAGATCGCGGCCTGCTGCTCGACGGTCAGCAGCAGGCCGCGCTCGTGGGCGTCGATCATCCGGTCCAGTCCGGCGCTGAGCTGCTGGAGGCGGTCGATCCGTTCAGCGACCTGGTCGCGCTGCGCGCGCAGTGCGCCGGGCACATCCGCCGTCCCGTCGTCCAGGACGGCGCGGATCTTGTCCAGGCCGAGACCGAGCTCGCGGTGGACGACGATGCGGTGCAGGCGTTCCAGATCACCGGCGGTGTAGAGCCGGTATCCGGCGGCCGTGCGCAGCGACGGTCGTGCCAGTCCGATCTCGTCCCAGTGGTGCAGCGCGCGGACGGTCACGTCCAGACGCTTGGAGACCTGGCCGACGGTCAGTCCGTCGGTTTCGGTGGTGTCAGGCATGCTTCCCATGGTCGCCCGGACCGTCGTCGGGCGGGGTGATCCCCATGGCCGCGAGGTTCCGCGCCTCCCGGCCGGCCGGATCGAAGGGCTTCGCCGCGGTGAGGACGACCCGTGCGTTCTCTGGAGTGATCACCTCCACATCGCGGGTGTTCCAGGGGGTGTCCCGTGGCCCGTCGACCGAGCCGGGGCGCAGCGTACGACATGCCTCGGCGAGAGGCGCGACCTGGCTGAGCACGCCCGCGAAGCTGAAGCTCATCGCCGGTGGCTGTTCCGGAACGCTCTCCGCCGAGACGAGAAGGACGTCCTGGAACGCCCATCGGCGCAGATGCACCATCGTGCCGGGGACGCTGAACAGCTCGAAGAACCCGAGCCCCCGTATCCAGAAGTCCACCGACTCCGCCAGATCGCTCGTGGGGATCGTCACGAACGCGGGCATTCCGTAGATGCCGCGGAACGGCTCCGGCGGGACCGCGTCCGGGCCGGGTACGGGCACGGGACTTGTCTCGAACGCGTTGTAGTAGTCGCTCATGCGGCCTACCTTTCAGCCTCACGCGACGTGAGGGTCAAGTCGGACTACGAACCGGCTGTCCCGTCCGCTCCCGTCCCCGTTCCCGCCCTCTCCCTCGCCCTCGCCCTGGACCGAACGTGGTTCGCGGTGAGCAGCGCCAGGCCCATCAGCAGGGCGCTCACCCAGACCGGCGCCCGGTAGCCGAATCCCGCGTCCAGGGCCACACCGCCCGCCCATGGCCCCACCGTCGCCCCCAGGTTGAACGCGCTCGTCGAGAAGGCCCCGCTGAGCGTCGGGGCGGCGGGGGCCAGAGCCAGGACCCGGGTGATCAGGGCCGTGCCCGTACCGAAGGCGAGTGCTCCCAGGAGCGGGAGCAGGGCCAGGGCGGTGAGCGGGGCGGACGCCGTCAGGGCCAGGGTGGTCCAGCCGAGGGCCAGGGCGGTCATGCCGTACGCGAGGAACGCCGTGGGGCGGCGGTCGGCGTACCGGCCCGCCGCCGTGACGCCGAGGAACGCCCCCGCCCCGAAGAGCGCGAGAGCCGCCGGTACCCAGGCCGTGCCGAGGCCCGTCGTGCGGGTGAGGAGCGGTTCCAGGTAGGAGAACGTGCAGAAGGTGGCCCCCTGGACCAGCGCCATCGTGAGCAGGGTGGGGCGGAGCCGGGGGCCGGTGAGGAGGCGGAGTTCGTCCCGTACGGGGGTGGGGGCGGGTGCGGGAGTCGGCGCGGGCTCCTCGCGGTCACGTGGTGCGCCGCCCGGCACCGTACGCAGGATCGCGACGAACGCGGGCAGGGACACCACCGCGACCGCCCAGAACGCCGCTCGCCACCCCCACCGCTCCCCCAGCACCGCTCCGGCCGGTACGCCGACCACGCAGGCGATCGTGACCCCGCCGACCACCACGGCGGTGGCCCGGCCCCGCAGCCGGTCGGGGACCATCGAGACCGCCGCCGACAGCGCCACCGCCCAGAAGCCCGCGTTGGCGAGGGCTCCGACGAAGCGGGTGGCGAGGAGGACTCCGTAACTCGGGGTCAGCGCACCCGCGATGTGGACGGTGACGAACACCGCGAGGAAGAGCAGCAGCGCCCGGCGCCTGGGCCAGGTGCGGCTGAAGAGGGCCATCAGAGGGGCGCCGACGACCATCCCGACAGCGAAGGCGGAGGTGAGGAGACCGGCGGCGGGGAGGGAGACGTTCAGGTCGGCGGCGATGGACGAGACGAGCCCGGACAGCATGAACTCGGAGGTGCCCTGGGCGAAAACCGCGAGCCCGAGGGCGTGGACGGCGAAGGGCAGTGTCCGTGGTTTGGACATGAAGGACATGAAAGGCATGCGTGCAGACCCCTTGACGGAAGCGTCGGTGGACAGACGTACCGAAGTGCGGGGATGCGGGCCGCGCGAGGCCACCGCCGGAGATCGGCGGGGCGGTGCGGAGAAGTACCCGGGTGCTTGAGGACCCGGGGCACGAAACCGGCGTACGGGCGTACCTGCGGAGGTACTTCAGCGCGTACGCGGGGTGGGAAGCGGCCCGTACCCGCGGTGATCCGGCGGGGGCGCGGCCGTGGCGGAGGAAGCCGGTGCCCCGGAGGGGGGTCGACCGGCGACGCTCAGCGGTGGTTCGCCCACCGGATCACCGGTGGGCGGAGTCTGTCGGACTCGGGGCTGGACATGGGAGCGAGGCTACCGGGCCGTCAGCGGCGGCGCTGGCGGCGGTTCGTGGTCCGCTCCGGCTCCCGTGCGGAGGTGGTGGGCGCGGGCAGCGCGTCGTACGCGGCGTCCAGCTCCTCGTCGTCCTCGTCCGGGGAGGTCAGGCCCGGGGCGAAGCGGGGCTCCAGGAAGAGGCCGTGGTGCTGGAGCGGCGCGGTGTCCTGGGCGCCCGCTTCCGGGCGGGAGGACTTCCGGGGCAGGGAGGCGGTCGTCATGGCTGTCTGTCCTTGGGTCGAGCAGCGCTGTATCGGCTTGTCCCGTACCCCGCCGGTCCGCGTTCGATGTGTGCGGTGGTCGGCGGAGACAGGTGTCGTACGGCGCCGCGTGCCGCCGCTACGGGCGAGGGCGGGCACCAGCCGGTCCGGGACTGTCCGACGACCGGGGATGGCGCGCAAATCATCGCACACGATCACGTGGGGGGCCCGGGATTATCCCCTGGCGGGGGCCGGGTCGGCGTCGCGGCGCCCCTCGTCGCGGCCGGGGAGGGTGGGGACACACATCAGGATGGAGGGGCCTCCGCGCGTTGACACCTATCGCGCACGGACGCATATCGCGCGTGGGGTGATACGGGTGGCGTGTACGGCGACGGTGTCAGGGCCGGGCGGTCGCGTCCCTCAGGGCGTACGACCACACGTGGTCCACCTCCGCGAACCCCGCCGACGCGTACAGCCGGTTGGCCGCCGTACGGTCGCGCTCGCCGCCCGGGGGCTCGTCGTCGTCCACGTACAGGACCGCCTGTGTGGCGCCGAGTCCGCCGAGCGCGTCGAGGGCGGAGCCGAGCAGGGCGCGGCCGAGGCCGTGTCCCCGTACCGCCTCCTCGACCTCGATCCACCACAGAACGCCGATCCCCTGCACCGGGTGGCCGATCACCGCCTCGGCCACGGGCCGTCCGTCCCGTACGACCTCCAGGCGCTGTGCGGCCCCTCGGTCCGGCGCGGGGCCCACCCGTACGCCCTCGGCGCGGGGCAGGCCGGGGCGGGGGAGGTCGGCGCGCATATAGCGCCAGAGGCGTTCCCCGGCGTAACCGGCGCGCTCCAACGCCGCGTGGGTCACGGGGCGGTGGCCGGCCGGGAGCCCTTCGAGGCCCTGGGTGAGCGCGGTGGCGAACGGGAACGCGTCGACCGGGCCCGCTGACGGCAGGACCACCGCGGCGTGGGCGAGCAGCGTGTCGGCCACCGCCGCGTCCTCCCGGCAGTGCAGCCACGGGATCAGGCCCGTCCCGTCCTCCGTACGCCGGGCGCAGGCGACCGCCCCGACGACCCTGCCGCCGGAGCCGACCGCCACCTGGACCTCCGGCGCCTCGTACGCGCCCCACCAGTGGCCGTCCGCCTCCGTGCTCCCCTTCGACGCCTCCGCGAACAGCTCGGGCGTGGCGCGCGGCTGGCCGGGGAGCCGGTCCTCGTCGATCAGGGCCAGGACCGCCGGGAGGTCGGCGGGGGTGAAGGGGCGGAGCAGCGGGACGGACATCCGGCGGGCCTCAGGCTTTCGGGGCCACCTTGGACAGCCCGTTGATGATGCGGTCCATCGCGTCGCCGCCCTGCGGGTCGGTCAGGTTGGCCAGCATCTTCAGCGTGAACTTCATCAGCAGCGGGTGCGTCAGGCCGCGCTGGGTGGCGACCTTCATGACCTTCGGGTTGCCGATCAGCTTCACGAAGGCGCGGCCCATCGTGTAGTAGCCGCCGTAGGTCTCCTTGAGCACCTTCGGGTAGTTGTTCAGGGCCAGTTCGCGCTGGGCGGGGGTGGCGCGGGCGTGGGCCTGGACGATGACGTCGGCCGCGATCTGGCCCGACTCCATGGCGTACGCGATGCCCTCGCCGTTGAACGGGTTGACCATGCCGCCCGCGTCCCCGACGAGGAGGAGGCCCTTGGTGTAGTGCGGCTGGCGGTTGAAGGCCATGGGGAGAGCGGCGCCCCGGATCGGGATCGTCATGTTCTCCGGGGTGAAGCCCCACTCCTCCGGCATGGAGGCGCACCACGCCTTGAGGACCTCGCGCCAGTCCAGCTCCTTGAAGGCGGAGGAGGAGTTGAGGATGCCGAGGCCCACGTTGGAGGTGCCGTCGCCCATGCCGAAGATCCAGCCGTAGCCGGGCAGCAGCCGGTCCTGGGCGCCGCGCTTGTCCCACAGTTCCAGCCAGGATTCCAGGTAGTCGTCGTCGTGGCGGGGCGAGGTGAAGTACGTCCGCACGGCGACGCCCATCGGGCGGTCCTCGCGGCGGTGCAGGCCCATCGCGAGGGAGAGCCGGGTCGAGTTGCCGTCGGCGGCGACGACGAGCGGGGCGTGGAAGGTGACCGGGGTCTTCTCCTCACCGACCCGCGTCTCCACGCCGGTGATCCGGCCGGTGCGCTCGTCCCGGATCGGGGCGCCCACGTTGCAGCGCTCGTAGAGGCGGGCGCCGGCCTTCTGCGCCTGCTGGGCGAGCTGCTCGTCGAAGTCGTCGCGCTTACGGACCAGCCCGTAGTCCGGGTAGGAGGCGAGATCCGGCCAGTCCAGCTGGAGCCGGACACCGCCGCCGATGATGCGCAGGCCCTTGTTGCGCAGCCAGCCCGCCTCTTCGGAGATGTCGATCCCCATGGCGACGAGCTGTTTCGTGGCGCGCGGTGTGAGGCCGTCGCCGCAGACCTTCTCCCGGGGGAAGGCCGTCTTTTCCAGGAGCAGGACGTCGAGTCCGGCCTTGGCGAGGTAGTACGCGGTCGTGGAGCCGGCTGGGCCCGCTCCGACGACGATCACGTCCGCGCTGTGCTCGGAGAGGGGCTCGGTCACGGTCGGATCTCCCGAAGACTCGAATTCGCGTGCCGCGCGGCACATGTCCCGTGCAGTCTATGGGGGCCTGCTGAACAACCCTCCGAAGGGCTCCCTCATGTCGATAGCACCTGTTCCGCCGCCCACCGCCCCCGCTCCCCCCGTACGCCTGCGCGTACCGACCGACGAGGACACCCTGGTCTGGCACCGGATCTTCGACGACCCCGAGGTGATGGAGTTCCACGGCGGCCGGAGCGCGGAGTTCTCCGTCTACGAGGAGCTCACCGCGCGCCAGCGGCGGCACGACGCGGAGCTCGGGTACTGCCTGTGGACCCTCACCGACGAGGATGACACCGTGCTCGGCTTCACGGGCGCACAGCCGTGGCCGCATACGCACTTCGGTCCGGTCGGCGCGATCGAGATCGGCTGGCGGCTGGCGCGTGCGGCCTGGGGCCGGGGGTACGCCACCGCCGCCGCCCGCACCACGCTGGAGCGGCTGCGGGCGGCGGGGGTGCCGGACGTCGTCGCGATGGTGAACTCCCGCAACGCCCGGTCGATCGCAGTGGCGGAGCGGCTCGGGATGCGGCAGGCGGAGACGTTCACCACCAGCAGCGGTCTGGAGGCGTACTGCTTCCGGCTGGAGTTGTAGCGACCGGGAAGGCTCAGGCGCGGGTGGCCCGGTGCAGGGCCACCACGCCGCCGGTCAGGTTGCGCCACGCCACCTTCGACCAGCCCGCCTTCTGCAGGAGTGCGGCGAGGCCGGGCTGGTCGGGCCAGGCGCGGATGGACTCGGCGAGATAGACGTACGCGTCCGGGTTGGAGGCGACCGCCCGTGCGGTGGGCGGGAGCGCGCGCATCAGGTACTCCGTGTACACCGTGCGGAACGGGGCCCACGTCGGCTGCGAGAACTCGCAGATCACGACCCGGCCGCCCGGCTTCGTCACCCGGTACAGCTCGCGGAGCGCGGTCTCGGTGTCCTGGATGTTGCGCAGGCCGAAGGAGATCGTGACGGTGTCGAACACCTCGTCCTTGAACGGCAGCCGCATCCCGTCACCCGCCGTGAACGGCATCCACGGGTGGCGGCGCTTGCCCACCTCCAGCATGCCGAGCGAGAAGTCGCACGGGACGACATAGGCGCCGGCCCGGGCGAAGGGCTGCGAGGAGGTCGCGGTGCCCGCCGCCAGGTCGAGGATCTTCTGCGCGGGGCGGGCGTCGACCGCCGCCGCGACCGCCTTGCGCCACAGTCGGGCCTGGCCCAGCGAGATCACGTCGTTGGTCAGGTCGTAGTTGGCCGCCACACCGTCGAACATCGAGGCGACTTCGTGCGGCTGCTTGTCCAGGGAGGCTCGGGTCACCCTTCCATTCAAGCAGCCCGCCCCCGTACGTCAGTGGGGGCGGTCCCCCGCGATGGCCACCCGTTCCGCGATCCGGCGGTGCGGGGCGTAGTCGTTGACCGCGTAGTGCTGGGTGGCCCGGTTGTCCCAGAATGCGACATCGCCCGCCCGCCAGCCGTACCGCACCTGGAACTCCGGCGCGTGCGCCTGCTGGAACAGCAGGCGCAGGAGGCGGTCGCTCTCCTCCTGCTCGAAGCCCACGATCCGGGTGGTGAAGGACGCGTTGACGAAGATCGTCCGGCGGCCCGTGACCGGGTGGCGCCGCACCACCGGGTGCTCGACCGGCGGGAACCGCTCCTGGAGCGGGGCCAGCCGCTCCGGCGGGGAGAAGCGGGAGAACCCGGGGATGAAGTCGTGCACCGCCCGCGCCCCCTCGATGCGCTCCTTCACCTCCTCGGGCAGGTTGTCGTACGCCGCCGCCATGTCCGCCCACAGCGTGTCCCCGCCCACCGGCGGGACCTCGCGCAGCTGGAGGACCGCGCCGAGCGCCGGGCGCTCGCGGAAGGTGACGTCCGCGTGCCAGACGTTCTCGAAGGTGGGGACCTCGGTGCGGTCGAGGCGGGCCACCTCCGGGTCGTCGCCGGTCGCGAGCAGCGGGTTGGTCTCCAGCTCGCCCCAGTGCCCGGCGAACGCCCGCTGCTGGAGCGAGGTGAGGTGCTGCTCCCGGAAGAACAGCACCTTCCACTCCAGCAGCGCCCGGTCCAGCTCGGCGCGCACGGCCGGTTCCAGGGGGCGGGACAGGTCGACGCCGTGGATCTCGGCGCCGATCACCCGGCCGCGCGGCACCAGCTCGAAGAGCTCGTACGGTCGGTCCGTCCACCCCTCCGGGACGCGGCGCAGGGTGCGCGGGCCCTCGTAGAGGCCGTCGGCGGGGATGCGGTGGTCGCGGAGGGCGGGGGCGGTCGTGAGGGTCATGGTTCTCCTCGCTCGGTGGTCGTACGGGTACGTCAGCGGGCCGCGTCGCGTACCGCCGTACCGATCTCGGCGCGCAGCGCGGCGTACTCCGGCAGCCCGCGCAGTTCGTCGGGGCCGGTCCCGGAGCGCGGCAGGCCGATGGGGAGGTCCAGGGCGACCTGCCCCGGCCGCGCGCTGAGCACCACCGTGCGGGTGCCGAGGAACACCGCCTCGTCCACGCTGTGGGTGACGAAGACCGAGGTGGTCCCGGTCTCGGCGGAGACCGTGCGCAGGTCCTCCTGGAGCCGCTCCCGGGTCAGCGCGTCGAGCGCGGCGAAGGGTTCGTCGAGCAGCAGCAGCCGCTTCCCGCCCGCCAGCGCGCGGGCGATGGCCACCCGCTGCTGCTGGCCGCCCGAGATCTGCCAGACGCGGCGGTCCGCGGTGTCCGCGAGGCCGACGCGCTCCAGCAACCCGGCGGTGCGCTCCGCCCGTTCGGCCCGGGGGACGCCCGCGTACTTCAGCGCGAGCCCGACGTTGTCGCCGACCGTGCGCCACGGGAAGAGGCGGGGCTGCTGGAAGACGATGCCCGCCTGGTTCCCGGGCTCGGGGCGCTCGCCGAACACCTCGACCTCGCCCGAGGACGCCCGCTCGAAGCCCGCGATCAGGCGGAGCAGGGTGCTCTTGCCGCAGCCGGAGGGGCCGACGAGGACGAGGAACTCCCCGGCCGGGATCTCCAGGGAGACCGGCCCGAGGGCGGTCACGGGGGTCGCGCCCCGGCCCTTGCCGCCGTAGGTGTGCTCGACCTCGCGTACGGAGACGACGGCGGCGGATTCACGTTGCTGTGGAGCCCTCGCGGCGTCCGTGTCAGGGAGCGACGGCATCGGTGAGCCCCTCCACGTGGATGGACTTCCGCAGCTTCTCCAGGTCGGGCGCGGCGTCGATCTGCTTCTGGTCGACCAGGAACCGCGCCGCGCTGTGCAGGTTGTCGGCGAGGCCGCCGACCTTGCCGGGGGTGCCGAGCCACTTCGCGTCGGCCTGCTCGGCCGGCTTGAGGAAGATGCCCTGCTGGAGCTGGGCGCCCGCCTCGGCCGGGCTGATGCCGAGCTGCTTGCCGACGGCGGCGGACGCGGCGTCCGGGTCGTCGTGGATCAGGTCGAGCGCCTGGGCCTGGGCCTTGCGCCAGGCGGGCAGCACGTCGGGGTGGGCCTTGAGGAAGCTGGTGGCGGCGACGCCGAGGTCGAGGGTGGGCTTGCCCGCGGCGGCGAGTTCGCGGCTGGAGACGAGCACCTTGCCGGTCTTCTTCAGCTCCTCCAGGGTGGGCAGCCAGACGTACGTGGCGTCGATGTCGCCGCGCGTCCAGGCGGCCAGGATGTCCTGCGGCTCCAGGTCCAGGAGCTGGACCTTCGAGGCGTCCACCCCGGCCTGGTCGAGGGCCGCGAGCAGGCTGTAGTGCGAGGTGGAGCTGAACGGCGTCGCGACCTTCTTGCCCGCCAGGTCCTTGACGGAGGTGATGCCGGAGCCGTTACGGGCGACGAGCGCCTCGTTCTCCCCGGCCACGTCGAGCACCCAGGTGACCTGGTACGGGATGTTCAGCGGCTCGGAGAGACCCCGGGCGACCGGGCTGGAGCCGATGGCCGCGAGGTCCACGGAACCGGCCACGAAGGCGGTGTTGATGCTGGCGCCCGAGTCGAACTTGGTCCACTTGATGTCGTAGCCGGGGAGCGCCTTCTCCAGCCAGCCCTTCTCCTTGACGATCAGGTCGCCGCTGGGGAACGCCTGGTAGGCGATGCGTATCGTCTTGTCGCCGCCCTTGCCCCCGTCGGCGGACCCGCCTCCGCCGCAGGCCGTCACCGCCACCAGGGCTCCGAGTGCCGCGACGGTCGAGGAGAGGCGGAGCCAACCGCGTGTTCCGGCCATGTGTGTTTCCTTCGTACGGGAGGGAATGAGAGGGAAGGGAGAGCGGGTGGGCTTACGCGTGGCGTCGCCACGGGGCGAGCCGGTCCGACAGCACCCGTAGCCCGGCGTCGATGAGCAGGCCGGAGACGCCGATGGCGAAGAGGCCGAGGATGACGGTGTCCGACTGGTTGTAGCGCTGGGCGTCGCGGATCAGACCGCCGATGCCCGGCAGGCCGTTGACCGTCTCGGCGGCCACCACCGAGGAGTACGCGATGCCGAAGGCGAGGCGGACGCCGACCAGGATCTCGGGCAGCGCGGACGGCAGCACGACCGACGTCACGACCTGCCCGCGCCGGGCCCCGATCGCCCGCGCCGCCTCCACCAGGGCGGTCGGCGCGGAGGCGACGGCGGAGGCGGTGGCCACGGCGACCGGCGGCATCGCGGCGATGGCGAGCAGCCAGAGCTTGGGCGCCTCGTCGATGCCGAACCAGATGATCAGCAGGCTGAAGTAGGCGAGCGGCGGCAGGGTACGCAGGAACGCCACGGCGGGCTCCAGCACCACCCGTACCCACGGCAGCGTTCCCATCAGGACACCGACGACCAGCCCCGCGACGACACCCGCCCCGGCCCCGATGAGGATGCGGCGCAGGCTGATGCCGAGGTGCTCGATCAGGGTGTGGCCCTGGTACCCGCGCACTCCGTCGTGCGTACCGGAGGTCTCCAGCAGCGCGTTCCACACGGCAGCGGGCGAGGGCACCAGGACCGGCGACCAGAGCTGGAGGACGACCACCAGCTGCCAGAGCGCGAGCAGGGTGGCGAGGGCGACGAGCCGGAGCCCGACGCGGCGCAGGCGGGCGCCGCGCTCCGGCCGCCGACCCTCGGCCCCGACGGCTGGGGCGGGGGCAGGGGCGTCGGCAGCCCGTTTCCGTACGGAAGTGGGCGTGGTCATGGAGGGCTCCGGGGACGAGGGCGGGCCGGAACGGAACGCCGGGCTCAGGGGCGAGCCGGGCGCGGGCGACCGCCGGAAGGCAAGGAGAGTGGGCCCGCCGAAGAGTCGGCCGACGGGTGCGCACACCGGGAGGCGGAAAGAGACACGGGGAGAGCGGGGGCGGAGACGTCAGCGTGTCTCAGCGCGTCCACGTGTCAACGTGTCGGGGCATCACCGAGGATGCCGCGGGCAGGGCTTCAGCAACAGGAAGCGCTGGACACACGGCAGAGATCGATGTGGAGGCACTCCACCAGAAAACGATCGACTGTCACGGCAGTTGTTCTAGCACAGGCGCTCCGCGAGGCACCAGGTTCGTACCGCGGAGTGAGACGTTCCGTCCCGCGGACCGGGCTCGCGAATCGATGGCGATTCGCCTTCAACCTTTTCCGTGCCCGCGAACTCTGTAAGGGGTGAGCGAGGAAAGGGAGGGCGGATGCCGGCAGGGGCGGAGCCCGGTGGAGCGGGGCCCGGCGGGGCGGACGGCGACAGCGCCGCGTTCGAGGCGTACGCGCGGGACGGGCAGCGGCGGCTGTACCGGACGGCCTACCTGCTCTGCGGAAACGTGGAAGGCGCGAAGGACCTGACGCAGACGACCCTCGCCAAGCTGTTCCAGCACTGGCGCCGGGCGAGCCGGGCGGACAACCTCGACGCCTACGCCAAGACCGTCCTCGTCCGCACCTATGTGGCCGAACGCCGCCGCACGGTGAGGGACGTGCTCGCCCATCGGTCCAACGCACCCCGCCCGCAGCCCAATCCGGCGGCCCACGCCGATCTCCGCGTCACCCTGCTCGCCCTGCTCGACGAACTCCCGCCCCGGGCCCGGGCGATGGTCGTCCTGCGGTACTGGGACGACCTGAGCGTGGAGCGGGTCGCCGCGCTGCTGCGGTGCAGCGAGTCCACGGTCAAGAGCCAGTGCTCGCGTTCACTCGTCCGGCTGCGCGCCCGCATGGGCGACGCCCGGCTCTACTCCACCGGAAGCTGAGGGCCGGTCATGAAGCCACCACCACAGCCGCGTTCGCCCGAGGAAGAGCTGTTCCGGGACGCGCTCACCCGCACCGCCGACACCCTGTCCCCGCTGCCCGACCTGGTGCCCGACGCCGTACGGGAAGGGCGGCGGCGACGGGCCAGGAGCCGGGGGCTCGCGGTGGCGGGCGCCTTCGTCGCGGTGACCTCCGTGACGCTGGGGGTCGCCCTGCTGGGACCCTTGGTGCGGCCGGCACCCGACACCGACCCCGGCGCCCCCGCCCCCGGCCCGTCCATCACCCGGCCCGCGCCGCCCCCTTCCCCCGACCTGACGGAGCCCGTAACCGGCATGCCGACCCCCTCGTCCCCGCCCTCCCCCACATCCCCGCCCCCGTCCTCGCCCACGCTCTCCTCCACGTCCTCACCCCGGCCCACACCGACACCCTCGGCTACGTCCTCGCCCAGCCCCACGCCCTCATTCACCGGGGCGACCCGGTGACGGGCCGCCGCGGTCTGGGCACGCTGCCGCGCGAGGAACCGGCCCGCGACACCGAGACGTTCCGGCTGCGCGCCCTCCCGGGGGAACGCCCGGGGACGGGGACTGGGGCGGGGGCAGGGACGAGGGCAGGCGGCCCGGGACGGGCGCCGAGAGGCCGCACGGAGAGCCGCTCCCGTACCCGTTCCCGCGAGCGGCGAAGACGGCGGAACCGGCGCCGGACGGCGGGGCTCGTCGTGCTCGCCCTGGCGGCCGTGGCGCTGGTGGCGGTCCTCGTCGACCTCCCCCGGCGGAACGGGGACCCGTCCGTCACCGCCGACGCGGGTCCCGGGTCCGGGGCCGACAACGCCGAGACCCCGCTCGCCCCGGCCCCGCCGACCGCGCCTCCCACCACCGCACCGCCCTCCCCCGCCCCCGCTCCCACACCCCCGGCCGACACGGACCGGCCGCCCCGCGCCTCCGACGTCCCCGCCTCCGGCCCCGGCACGTTCACCGTCGCCCGCGCGGGCGTCACGAAGTCCGGCAAGGGCGAGCCCTACCGGGTCGAGGTGGAGGACGGCATCGGCGTCGACCCCGACCGGGCCGCCGAGGAGATCGCCGCGATCCTGGCCCACCCGCGCGGCTGGACCCACGGCGGCGAGCGCTCGTTCCGCCAGGTCACGGACAAGTCGGCCGGGCTGGTGGTCAGGATAGGCACCCCGGCGACCACGGACCGGCTCTGCGGCCGGTACGGCCTGAAGACCCGGGGCGAGGTCAACTGCCGGGGCGGCGAGGAGGTCATGGTCAACCTGAAGCGCTGGCAGCTGGGTTCACCGCAGTTCGACGGGCCGGTCACCGAGTACCGGGCCCTGATCATCAACCACGAGGTCGGCCACTGGCTGGGGCGCGGCCACGAGACCTGCCCGGGGAAGGGACGCCCCGCGCCCGCGATGATGCAGCAGATCGACGGGCTGAAGGGGTGCGTCGCCAACGCCTGGCCGTACGACGCCAAGGGGCGCTATCTGGGCGGCCCTTCGGTGCCGTGAGCCCTCGCGCTTCGGGCGGAGCGGGCTCAGCGGGCGCGGTGCACGAGCCGTCCCGCGAGCACCGTCGCCACACAGCGGACCGCCCCGCCCGCGCACAGGGCCGCCCCGTCGGGCACGTCGAAGACGGCGAAGTCCGCACGGGCGCCCACGGTCAGCGGGCCGTGGACGGTGGAGGCGAGATCGCCGCCGTACGCGAAGGGGTCCAGGTCCGCGGGACCAGGGGACGACGCCCCGGCCAGCCTCGACGGACCATCCCTTGAAGGCAGTTGGACCAGCCCCGACCGGTTCACGGCCGCCCGCAGCACGGGATCGTCCGCGTCGAACGGGCCCACCACATGTGTGGTGCCGTACCGCAGCATCCGCTGGAGTCCGCGCCGTACGCTGCCCGCCCGCCGGGCCGGGTCCATCGTCGCCGCGAGCCGGTCGAACTCCTCGCCCCACAGCGGCAGTTCGCCCAGCTCGTCCGCCTCGCGCGGGTCCGGGTGGTAGCAGCGGGTGAGCAGCTCCCGGGCCCGGTCCTGGCGGAGCCCGGGGGTGAGGAGGCCGGGCCAGCGGCGGACCCGGGCCGCCGGGTGGGCGGCGACGACCTCCTCGTACGGGCCGATGGCGGCGATCCGGTCGCCGTCCACGGCCACGGCGCCCTCCACGAAAGCCGCCGCACCGACCGGAAGGACCAGCGGCGCGGCGTGAATCGTCAGCACAGGAGGGCTAGTTGGCGTTGAGGAGCTTCAGCTCCGGGTGGGCCGTGC
Organism: Kitasatospora albolonga; assembly: GCA_002082585.1. NCBI lineage: Bacteria > Bacillati > Actinomycetota > Actinomycetes > Kitasatosporales > Streptomycetaceae > Kitasatospora > Kitasatospora albolonga. The sequence continues at coordinate 4,827,756 of CP020563.1, read as the reverse complement.
CGCCCTCGATCGCAGTCGAGGAGATGTGCGAGACCACCCGCTCGTCGACCGGGTCGTTCGCCGGGTCGTCGTGCACGACGAGGTGCTCGTACGTCGTGGCGCGCTGCGCCGGGACCCGGTCCGCCTTGCGGATCAGGTCGATGATCTCCAGCCGGTTGGAGCGGTGCTTGGCACCGGCCGAGGAGACGACGTTCTCCTCCAGCATGATCGAGCCGAGGTCGTCGGCGCCGTAGTGCAGCGACAGCTGGCCGACCTCCTTGCCGGTGGTCAGCCAGGAGCCCTGGATGTGGGCCACGTTGTCGAGGAAGAGCCGGGCGATGGCGATCATCCGCAGGTACTCGAAGAGCGTGGCCTGCGTGCGGCCCTTCAGCTTGTTGTTCTCCGGCTGGTAGGTGTACGGGATGAAGGCGCGGAAGCCGCCCGTACGGTCCTGGACGTCCCGGATCATCCGCAGGTGCTCGATGCGCTCGGCGTTGGTCTCGCCGGTCCCCATCAGCATGGTGGAGGTGGACTCGACGCCGAGGCCGTGCGCGATCTCCATGATCTCCAGCCACCGCTCGCCGGACTCCTTGAGCGGGGCGATGGCGGTGCGCGGCCGGGCGGGCAGCAGCTCGGCGCCCGCGCCCGCGAAGGAGTCGAGCCCGGCCGCGTGGATACGGGCGATGGCCTCCTCGGCGGAGACCTTGGAGATCCGGGCCATGTGCTCGATCTCGGAGGCGCCCAGGGAGTGGATGACCAGCTGCGGGAACGCCTTCTTGATCGCGGAGAAGTGCTCCTCGTAGTACTCCACGCCGAAGTCCGGGTGGTGGCCGCCCTGGAACATGATCTGGGTGCCGCCGAGCTCGACGGTCTCCGCGCAACGGCGCAGGATGTCCTCGATGTTCCGGGTCCAGCCCTTGGCCTTGTCCTTGGGGGGCGCGTAAAAGGCGCAGAACTTGCAGGCCGTCACACACACGTTGGTGTAGTTGATGTTCCGCTCGATGATGTACGTCGCGATGTGCTCCGTACCGGCGTAACGGCGTCGGCGTACGGCGTCCGCGGCTGACCCCAGCGCGTGCAGCGGCGCCGAACGGTAGAGGTCGAGCGCCTCCTCCGGAGTGATCCGACCGCCCTCGGCGGCTCGGTCGAGGACGGGCTGAAGGTCGGCCTTCTCGGTCACCGGGCTGTCACCTTTCGGCGGTTTTTGGGGGAACCTCGGACCGATCCAGCGTACGCCAGCCCCTTGTGCCGTCAGCGGCCGGACCGGGTGAGGTTCCCGTACGGGAGGCCCGCGCCGCGCTCCTGCGAGCGGTAGCCGAGCGTTCCGTCGTCGGTGAGCCGGAAGACGAGGTCGGCCTCGGTGGTGGTGCAGAAGCCCGGGGTGCTCGGGCGGTCCGGGTCGGTGCGCTCGCGGACCCTCAGCTCCTTCGCGGTGCCGGAGGTGAGGGTGCCGACGCTGTTGCAGGTGACGGTGATACCGAGCTGGGAGATGGTGTTGGACATCCTGACCACCTGGGCGCCCTTTCCGCCCTCGCTGAACACGGCGGTGAGGGTGCCGTGCGGGTGCCCGGTCGTCTTCTCCGTCAGCGGGCCTTCCCAGGTGCCGACGAACGCCTTCGGCACCTCGCTCGGCGGGGCCTCGCCCGCGTCGGAGGGGTCCTCGGACGGGGCCGTCGCGGAGGGGGGTGTGGCGGCGATGTCGTCCCCCTTGCGGCGGTCCGCGTCGCCGCCCAGGCCCGGGAAGAGCCCGTCGAGCAGGCCCGAGCCGAGGGCGACGACCGCGAACGAGCCCGCCACGGCCAGGGCGACGGTGCAGCTCACCCGGCGGCTCCGGCGCGCGCCCGCGCCGGAGCCCGCGCCCGGGCCCGTCTGCGCGTCGGCGGTGACGGTGACGGAGAACCGGGGGTCGTGGCCCCGCTGCCCGGGGAAGCCGTCCGGGGGCGCGGTGGGCGGGGGCGGGGTGTCCGGTACGTGGATGAGGGGCGGGCCGAAGACCCCGAGGAGGCCGGTGTCGGGTCCGGCGCCGGTACGGGGGTCGGAGCCGGTACGCGAGCCGGGTGCGGGGCCCGTACGGGGGTCGGATTCGGACCCCGTACGGGAGTCAGGGCCGGAGGTCGTACGGGAGTCGGGTTCGGAGCCCGTACGGAAGTCGGAGCCCGTGCGTCCATCGCGGCCGGAACCTTCGTGCGCCGCCGCCCCCGGCCCGGCCCCCGCCCCCAGGGACGCGCTGCTGAACGGCACCGGGCCCGAGACCGGCGGCGCGTCCTGCGGTTCCAGGTCCAGCAGCGCCACCGCCGACCGGCTGACCTCGCCCACCAGGCGGCCCGGCAGCCACCCCGCCGCCACCATCGACGCCGCCCCGTCCGGAGCCAGGGTGCGGGCGAGGTCGGCCGGAGTGGGACGGGCGTCCGGGTCCTTGGCCAGGCACCCGGCGACCACCTCGCGCAGGTCGCCCTCCAGGTCGCCGAGTTCGGGCTCCTCGTGCACCACCTTGTAGAGGAGTACGGCGGAGGAGTCGCCGGGGAAGGGGGCCTCGCCGGTCGCCGCGTACGCCAGGACCGCGCCCAGCGAGAAGACGTCCGCCGCCCCCGAGACGTCCCGGCCCCGGATCTGCTCGGGCGCCATGTAGCCGGGCGAGCCGACGGAGACCCCGGTGGAGGTGAGCGAGACGGTCGCGCCGAGGGCCCGGGCGATGCCGAAGTCGATGAGGCGGGGGCCGTCCAGGGCCAGCAGCACGTTGGAGGGCTTCACATCGCGGTGGACGATGCCCTGGCCGTGGACCACGTGGAGGGCCTCGGCGAGCCCGGCGCCCAGGGCGCGGACCGCGTGTTCGGGCAGCGGGCCGTGCTCGGTGATCGCCTGGGAGAGCGGCGGCCCGGCGACGTACCCCGTGGCCACCCATGGCACCGGGGCGTCCGGGTCGGCGTCCAGGACCGGGGCGGTCCACTGCGCGCCGATCCGCCGCGCGGACTCGACCTCGCGCCGGAACCGGGCGCGGAACTGCTCGTCCAGGGCGAAGTGCGGGTGGACGACCTTGACCGCGACCGTACGGCCGCCGACGCTGCGCCCCAGATAGACCCGGCCCATACCGCCCGCGCCGAGCCTGCCGAGCAGCCGGTAGGCACCGATGGTGCGCGGTTCGCCCGCTTCCAGCGGCTGCATATGGACTCCCCTGTGAACGGCTGAACCCGGTGAACGGCTGGGCCCGGTGGACCACTGGCCCCTGTGGACCCCTTACCCCTCGGGACCCCTGGCCTCGCGCGCCGCCGGTCCCGGTGGACCGCTGAGAACCTCGCAGACGGTCCGGACTCGGACCGAAGCCTAGGGGGCGCCACCGGCGCGGTCACCGGGAAACAGCCGGACCATTCCCCCTTCTCAGGGCAGGAGGGGATGTTTTCGCCCCGGGGAAAGGCGCGAATGTGCTGTTGCGCCGACTCTCCATTCACGGCCCGGGAACGGAAAAGCGAATTCTCTCCATTCCCCGGTTCCGCGGACCGGTTCCCCGGTTCGGCTCAACCGCCGAGCAGCTCCACGTTCACATCCGCCGGGTATCCGGTGTCCGGTCCGGTCCGGCGGGCGAACTCGCGGACACCGGCCAGCTGCTCCGGGCCGAAGCGGAAGTCGAGGGTCGTGAAGTACTCCTCCAGCACCCCGGCGTCGAAAGCCTCCCAGCGGGCCGCCTGCTCCGCGACCTTGGTGACCTCCTCCAGGGAGAGGTCCCGGGAGGCGAGGAACGCCTCGTGCACCTTGGCGGCCGTCTCGGGGTGGGCGGCCAGGAAGTCCTTGCGGGCCGCCCAGACGGCGAAGACGAACGGCAGCCCCGTCCACTCCTTCCACATCTGGCCCAGGTCGTGGACCTGGAGCCCGAGGCGGGGGGCGTCGTGCAGGTTGGCGCGCAGGGCGGCGTCGCCGATCAGGACGGCCGCGTCCGCCTCCTGCATCATCAGCCCCAGGTCGGGCGGGCAGGTGTAGTAGTCGGGCCGGACCCCGTACCGCTCGGCCAGCAGCAGCTGGGCCAGGCGTACGGAGGTGCGCGAGGTGGAGCCGAGCGCGACCCGGGCCCGGTCGAGCCGGTCCAGCGGGAGCTGGGAGACGATCACGCAGGACATGACGGGCCCGTCGCAGCCGACCGCGATGTCCGGGAAGGCCACCAGGTCGTCGGCGTTGCGCAGGTACTCCACGAGGGTGACCGGGCCGATGTCCAGATCGCCCCTGATCAGCTGCTCGCTGAGCCTCTCCGGGGTGTCCTTCGAGAGCTCCAGGTCGAGCAGGGTTCCCGTACGCGCCAGGCCCCAGTAGAGGGGGAGGCAGTTCAGGAACTGGATGTGGCCGACGCGCGGCCGGCTGCGACGGTCGTCGCCTGCGCCGCCGGGTGCGACGGCGCCCGCGTCAGCACGGGCAGAGGCGGGTTCACTGGCCGAGACGGTTGAATTGTCCACATCGCGAGGCTAGACCCGCCTCCGGCGGCGGGCACCACCGGGGCGCCCCGCACACCCCTTCCGCGCCCCTCCCGCACCCCTCCCACGCCCGTCCCGCACCTTGTCCGCGCCCTGTCCGCGCCCCGCCCTCACCCCGGCCCGCGCTCCCCCGTACGGCCCTCCCCGTCATACCTCCGACAGGGCAATCAAACATTCGGGTGAAGTGATCTTTCCCTCTACCGCTCTCCGGAGACTGCGTGCTAGGCTCGCTCGCAAGTTGCAGTTTGGTTTCCCTTGCAGTACAGAGCCTGCGGAGCATGTAACCCGCAGGCTTTTGTAGTTTTCAGACTTGTTTGCAGGTTCTGGAGCAGGGCAACCCTTTGGCCCAAGGAGGGCTTATGGCTACCGGAACCGTCAAGTGGTTCAACGCTGAAAAGGGCTTCGGCTTCATCGCCCAGGACGGCGGCGGCCCGGATGTCTTCGTTCACTACTCCGCGATCAACGCGTCCGGGTTCCGCTCCCTCGAGGAGAACCAGGTCGTGAACTTCGACGTCACTCAGGGACCCAAGGGTCCGCAGGCTGAGAACGTCACCCCGGCCTAGTTGCCCGGGTCGGCCGATCGCGGCCGCACATAGCAGTACCCAAGGAGCCCCGCTCCCCCGCTTCGGCGGAGGAACGGGGCTCCTGCCTGTGTACGGGCTGCGGTACGGGCTGTGCTCCTGCCTGTATACAGGCAGCGGTACGGGCTGCCGTCGGCGCGAGGACCGGCGGTGCTTGACCTTCACCCCGTGTGAAGCCGTTCAGTGGGAGCCGTCATGTTCACCATCGGAGACTTCGCCAGGTACGGGCGGGTGTCGCCCCGGATGCTGCGTCATTACGACGCCATCGGGCTGCTGCGCCCCGACCGTACCGACCCCGCCACCGGCTACCGCTTCTACGGCGCCGCCCAGCTCGCCCGGCTCAACCGGATCATCGCGCTCAAGGACCTCGGCTTCACGCTCCAGCAGGTGCGGGCCGTCCTGGACGAGCGGGTGGGCCCGGAGGAGCTGCGCGGAATGCTGCGGCTGCGCCGGGCGGAGCTGGCGGCGGCGGTGGAGGCCGCCACCCTGCGGCTGGCCCGGGTCGAGGCGAGGCTCCGGTCGATCGAGAGCGAGGGGCGTATGCCTGCCGAGGACGTCGTGATGAAGACCGTTCCCGCGGTCCGGGTGGCCGAGCTGACCGGGACGGCCGCGAGCTACGAGCCGCGGGACATCGGGCCGGTGATCGGTCCGCTGTACGAGAACCTCTTCCCGCTCCTGGAGGGCGCCGGAATCCGGCCCACCGGTCCCGGGATCGCGCGGTACGCGGACGCGGCCGAGGGCGGCGGCGCGATCGTCGTCCACGCGGGGGTGACCGTGTCGGCCCCGGTGGGTCCGGTCGGGGACACCGGGGTGACGGTGGTGGAGCTGCCCCCGTTCGAGGCGGCGACGATCGTGCACCGGGGCGCGATGGACGACGTGCTGCCGACCGCGCAGACCCTGGCCCACTGGCTGGAGGAGAACGGCTACCGCTCCACGGGGTACGCCCGCGAGGTCACCCTTGAGTGCCCGCCGGACCGGGACGCCTGGGTGACGGAGCTCCAGGAGCCGGTGGAGCGGGCGGAGCGGGTCTGACCCGCCGCGTGTACGGGGAGGGGGCGGCCCCTCCCCGTACACGCACCGCGTGGCCCGGGACGGTGGACGCGGGGATGCGGGTGAGCCGGTGAGCCGGTGAGCCGGATGACATCCCAAGTCGCCCCGGAACGTACTCCCGGGCACGTGCTCCCGGGGACGTACCCCCTCTACGCCCCCGCCCAGAGCCCGTCCTCCGTCAGCCCCAGCAGGTCGATCGCGTTGCCCCGGACGATACGGTCCACGACGTCCGGGGCGAGGTGGCCCATCTGTGCCTCGCCGACCTCGCGGGACTTGGGCCAGGTGGAGTCGGAGTGCGGGTAGTCCGTCTCGTACAGAACGTTGCCGACCCCGATCGCGTCCAGGTTCCGCAGCCCGAAGGCGTCGTCGAAGAAGCAGCCGTAGACGTGGTCGGCGAACAGTTCGGACGGCGGGCGGTGGACCTTGTCGGCGACGCCGCCCCAGGCGCGGTTCTCCTCCCAGACGACGTCGGCGCGTTCCAGGATGTACGGAATCCAGCCGATCTGGCCCTCCGCGTACATGATCCGGAGGTTCGGGAAGCGTTCGAACTTGCCGCTCATCAGCCAGTCGACCATCGAGAAGCAGCAGTTGGCGAAGGTGATGGTGGAGCCGACGGCGGGCGGGGCGTCGGCGGAGGTGGACGGCATCCTCGACGAGGAGCCGATGTGCATGGCGATGACGGTCCCGGTCTCGTCGCAGGCCGCGAGAAACGGATTCCATTCGTCCGTATGTATCGACGGAAGCCCGAGATGGGGAGGTATCTCGGAGAACGCGACCGCGCGCACGCCCCGGGCCGCGTTGCGCCGGACCTCGGCGGCGGCCAGCTCCGCGTCCCAGAGCGGGACGAGGGTGAGCGGGATGAGGCGGCCGTGCGCCTCGGGGCCGCACCACTCCTCCACCATCCAGTCGTTGTACGCGCGCACCCCGAGCAGCCCCAGCTCGCGATCCTTCGCTTCGGTGAACGTCTGGCCGCAGAAGCGCGGGAAGGTCGGGAAACAGAGGGCGGACTGGACGTGGTTGACGTCCATGTCGGCGAGCCGGTCGGGGACCGAGAAGGAGCCCGGCCGCATCTGCTCGTAGGTGATGATCTCCAGCTTGATCTCGTCCCTGTCGTAGCCGACGGCGGTGTCCAGGCGGGTGAGCGGCCGGCGCAGGTCCTCGTAGACCCACCAGTCGCCCACCGGGCCCTCGTCGCCCGGTGCACCCATCACGGGTGCGAACTTTCCGCCCAGGAAGGTCATTTCCTTCAGCGGTGCGCGGACGACCCGCGGCCCGGAGTCCGCGTACTTGGACGGGAGCCGGTCCCGCCAGACATGTGCGGGCTCCACCGTGTGGTCGTCCACCGAGATGATCTTGGGGAAGGTCTCCATGCGTTCCACGGTAGCGTCGATCTGACGAACCGTCAGCTATCTGTCCGGCACCGGTACCGCACACGGTTCCCCAATCGTTGTCGAAGCCTTGTGCAGAGCGTCACCCACTGCTGACGAGTCCGCCCGCGACAAGGCAGACTGTTGAGCGCAATACCAGCGGTACCGAGCAATCCGGATGTACGCCCGCACCCGCACTCCGCCGTACGCACGTCCGCGCGCACGTCCGCGCGCACATCCGGACGCGCGGACGGGCGCCATGGACGACAGCGGGCGGACGGCTTCCGGATGCGGGCTCAGGTACGGGTACGGGCACGGGCACCACCGGCAGGACCCGCTAAAGAGCGGGGTCGGCAGGCGAGCAGGACAGGGGGCATCAATGGACCGTGACCACGGGCCACGCGTGCGCGTACCGGAGCAGCGCGCTCCGGGGGAACCGGGGGCCGCCGACTCCCTCAGGTTCACCGTCCTGGGTCCCGTACGGGCATGGCGCGGGGCGGAGTCGCTCCCCTCCGGCTCGCCCCAGCAGCGCGCCCTGCTGGCCGCCCTGCTCCTGCGCGAGGGCCGGACGGCCACGGCGGCCGAGCTGATCGACGCGTTCTGGGGCGAGGAGCCGCCCTCGCAGGCGCTGGCCACGATCCGTACGTACGCCTCCCGGCTCCGCAAGATCCTGGGGCAGGAGACCCTGGTGAGCGAGTCCGGCGGGTACGCGATCCGGATCGGCCGGGGCGCGCTCGACCTCACCCTGGCGCAGGACCTGGCCGCCGAGGCGGAGAAGGCCCGGGCGGGCGGCGACCGGGGGCAGGCCCGCACCCTGCTCAACAAGATCCTCGGGCTCTGGGCCGGGGAGGCGCTGGCCTCGGTGCCGGGACCGTACGCGGAGAACCAGCGCGCCCGGCTGGAGGAGTGGCACCTCACGCTCACCGAGACCCGGCTCGATCTGGACCTGGAGGTCGGCGACCACGCGGAGGCCGTCTCGGAGCTCACCGCGCTCACGGCGGCCCACCCGCTGCGCGAACGGCTGCGGGAGCTGCTGATGGTGGCGCTCTACCGCAGCGGGCGGCAGGCGGAGGCCCTCGCCGTGTACGCGGACACCCGCCGCCTCCTCGCCGAGGAACTGGGGGTCGACCCGCGCCCCGAACTGTCCCAGCTTCAGCAGCGCATCCTGCGCGCCGACGAGGAGCTGGCCCGCCCGGCGGACGAACCGGCCGCCGCGCCCGCGCCGTTGAAGCCCGCGCAACTCCCGGCCACCGTGCCGGACTTCACCGGGCGGGTCCCCTTCGTCCGGGAGCTGGGTGCCCAACTGGCCACCGCCGAGGGGTCGGTGATGGCGGTCTCCGCACTGGCCGGGATCGGCGGGGTCGGCAAGACGACCCTGGCCGTCCATGTCGCCCACCAGGCCCGCCCGCACTTCCCGGACGGCCAGCTGTACGTGGACCTCCAGGGCGCGGGGGCGCGGGCGGCGGAGCCGGAGACGGTCCTCGGCTCGTTCCTGCGGGCGCTCGGTACGGCGGACTCGGCGATCCCGGACACCCTGGACGAGCGGGCCGCGCTCTACCGTTCGACGCTGGCCGGCCGCCGTGTCCTGGTCCTGCTGGACAACGCCCACGACGCGGCCCAGATCCGCCCGTTGCTGCCCGGTACGCCCGGCTGCGCGGCCCTGGTGACGAGCCGGGTGCGGATGGTCGACCTGGCCGGGGCGTATCTGGTGGACCTGGACGTGATGTCACCGGAGGAGGCGCTCCAGCTCTTCACCCGGATCGTGGGCACCGAACGCGTCGGCGCGGAGCGCGAGGCGGCGCTCGACGTGGTGGCCGCCTGCGGTTTCCTCCCCCTCGCCATCCGCATCGCCGCCTCCCGGCTGGCCGCGCGCCGCACCTGGACGGTCTCCGTCCTGGCCGCCAAGCTGGCCGACGAGCGCCGCCGCCTGGACGAGCTCCAGGCGGGCGACCTCGCGGTCAAGGCCACCTTCGAACTCGGTTACGGCCAGCTGGAACCGGCCCAGGCCCGCGCCTTCCGCCTGCTGGGCCTCGCGGACGGCCCCGACATCTCCCTGGCAGCGGCGGCGGCCCTGCTCGACCTGGAGCCGCACACGGCGGAGGACCTGCTGGAGGCCCTGGTCGACACCTCCCTCCTGGAGTCGGCCGCCCCGGGCCGCTACCGCTACCACGACCTCGTACGCCTCTACGCCCGTGCCTGCGCGGAACGCGACGAAGCGCCGACGGAAGGCGAGGCGGCCCTCTCCCGGCTGCTGGACTTCTACCTGGCGACGGCGGCGGGGGTGTACGCGCTGGAGCGGCCGGGGGACCGGACCGTGGACCATCTGGAGGCGACGCGGTACGAGGGGCTCTCGTTCACCGACCACGGCCGGGCCCTCGACTGGCTGTACGCGGAGGCGGGCTGCCTGCTCGCCTGCGTCCAGCAGCACCGCGGCGCCGGGTCGGTCCGGCGGGCGGTGGATCTCCTGCTGGCCTCGAAGGACCTGGCGGAGTCGGGGGCGAACTCCCGCCAGTTCGAGTCCGCGGCCACGGTGGCGCGGGACGCGGCGGCGCAGGCCGGGGACCCGTACGCCGAAGCCAGGGCGCGGACCACCCTCGCCCAGGTGCACAGCATGGCGGGCCGGTTCGACCAGGCGGCGGAGGAGGCGCGCCGGGCCCTGCTGCTCGCCCCGGCGGCGGACGACGTGTGGACCCACTGCAACGCGCCGAACGAGCTGGGCATCATCGCCGCGTACCGCAATCAGCAGAGCGAGGCCGAGGCGCTCCTGCGGCAGGCGTGCACCGCGTTCCGCGCGGACAGCAACCAGGCCGGGGAGGCCAGCGCCCTGTGCAACCTCTCGCGCGTCCACCTCGCGATGGGCCGCACCGACAGCGCGGTGAGACTGGCGGGCGAGGGCGTCGCCCTCTACAACCGGATGGGCCTCACCCTGCGCCTGGCGAACGGCCGTTACGCGCTGGGCCTGGCACTGGCCCGCGCCAACCGGCCGGACGAGGCGGAGGAGCGGCTCCAGGAGGCCCTGGCCGTCTTCCGGGAGAGCCGCCAGCGCCTCTGGGAGGGGATGACGCTGTTCCGGCTGGCCGAGGTCCAGCTCACCGCCGAACGCCCGGCCCGGGCCGCCGCCCTCGCCGAGCAGGCGCTCACGGTGCTGCTGCACATAGGGGGCGAGTGGCGCCGCGCCAATGTGCTCACCGTGCTCGGCCAGGCGCTGCACGGCATAGGGCAGGCCGACCGGGCGCAGGCTTGCTGGCGGGAGGCGCTCGCGGTCTTCGAGCGGCTGGAGGCCCCGGAGAGCGAGTCGGTCCGCCGCCTGCTTTCCGGGACCGTCGCCGGAGCCGTAGCCGGGGCGGCCGCGGGAGGCGTAGCGGGGGCCGTCGCCGGGACCGCCGCGGGAGCCGCTTCGGGAACCCCCAGGGGCGGTGCCGCAGGAGCCACCGTGGGTGCCTCCGACGGGAGCTGACAGCGCGTTCATCGTTCGTTTATCGCCGCCGTGCAGTGTTGCTCCCGTCGAAACGTCGCGTCGGGGGGCAGACGATTCGGCAGTGGAACCGAGCACTAAGGTGAGCGGCTCTGAAGGGCCCGTCCGGCAGCCCACGGGGGAGCAGCCGGACGGGCTTCGCCAACAGTCCATGCACCGAGCAACGGAGTTCGCCATGACCGAGCCGAAGAACATCAAGCCGCCGAAGGCCCAGCCCGGCACCCCGGGTGACGTCAAGCCCGAGGACAGCCACATGACGGGCGAGCCCACCACCGCCAAGCCCGCCACCAAGCCCACGGTGAAGCCGCTGGACAGCCACATGACGGGCGCGGACCCGCGCTGACCGGTTCCCCGGGGGGAGCGGCCACGGCGGCGCCGAGGGGGAGCCGCCGCGGTCGCGGTACGGGGGACAACGGGGGGGGACGTACGGGGGACGTACGGAGACCCACGGGGGATCTACGGGGGACGTACGGGGGAGCACGAGGGGCCCGGGCCTGGGGATGGGCTCGGGCCCCTCGGGCGTGCGCGGGAGTCTCCGGGCGGGCCCGCTACAGGGCCCGGACCTGCACGCGCGGCGCGCACAGTTTGGTCAGGTCGTCCGCGTCGGAGGTGAAGACGACCGTCCGGCCGCGCTGCCGGTTGGCGAGCACAGCCAGCACCGAGTCAATGGCGTACTTGTGGCCGTGGAGGCCCGTGTCCAGCAGGAGCCGGATCGCCTCGTCGGCGACCTCCTTGGTGACGGGCTCGACGACCAGGCGGGACATGGCCCAGTTCCACTCCGCCGGACGGACTTTGCCGTGGTACGCCTCCACGAGGGTCATGGGGCTCGTCATCACGCGGCTACCCGCCTGATGCGCCTTCGCGAGAATCGCTGTCATCTCACGGTCACGCAGAGCGATCCTGGACAGCGCCTCGGAGTCCAGGACGAAGCAGATGTCCTTCATCAGGCGGCTGCCGCCTCTTCGCCGTGCCCGCCGCGTCTGCCGGCTTCCCGCTCCTCGAACCACCGCTCGATGTCACGCATCTCGGCGGCGGCCGCATCCTGCTCCTCCTCGGTGAGCGGACCACGTTCCGTCTGCATCCACGCCACCAGCTCCCCCAGCCGGTCGTGCTCGCGCTGACGCTCTATGGCCCTGGTGACATACGCACTGAAGGCCCCCGGGCCGACCTCCGCCCGGATCTCCTCCGCCAGCTCCTCCGGCAGGGTGACCGTGTATTTCTTGGTTGCCATACTTACGACCATACCTCCGGGGCGCGGCACCGGCCCCGCCCGTTCACTCCATCCGGTGAAGTCGAACAGAGGTGCCCGGCGGGCCCGCCCTACCCCCGCCCCCGCAGCTCCCCCTTCACCACCTTGCCGCTCGCGTTGCGCGGGAGTTCCGGGACGAACTCCACCGTCCTCGGCACCTTGAAGTTCGCCATCTCCCGGCGGGACCAGGCGATCAGGTCGTCCGCCGTCACCGTGGCGCCCCGGCGGCGGACCGCGTACGCCTTGCCGACCTCGCCGAGGCGGGGGTCGGGGACGCCGACGACCGCCACGTCGGCGATGTCCGGGTGGAGGCCGATGAGCTGTTCGATCTCGGCCGGGTAGGCGTTGAAGCCGCCCACGATGAACATGTCCTTGATCCGGTCCGTGATCCGCAGGTTGCCCGCCGCGTCCAGGACGCCCACGTCACCGGTGCGGAGCCAGCCGTCGGGGGTGATCGTGGCGGCCGTGGTGGCCGGGTCCTCGAAGTAGCCGGTCATGACGTTGAAGCCCCGGACCTGGATCTCGCCGGGGCTGCCGGGGGCGGCGAGGACGCGGACCTCGGTGCCGGGGATCGCACGGCCGGACGTGGTGGCCACGGTCTCGGGCGGGTCGCCCCGGCGGCACATCGTGACGATGCCGCTCGCCTCGGAGAGGCCGTACGCCGTGAGGACCGTGGCGATGCCCAGTTCGGTGCGCAGGCGCTCCACCAGCCGGAGGGGGACCACCGCCGCGCCCGTCACCACCAGGCGGAGCGCGGAGAGGTCGTGGGCGTCGCGGGCCGGGTGGTCCAGCAGGGACTGGTGGAGGGTGGGCGGGCCGGGCAGGACGGAGATACGTTCCGCCGCGATGTTCGCCAGCACCGTGTCCACGTTGAACACCGGCTGCGGGACCATCGTGGCCCCCCGCATCAGGCAGGCGATGATCCCCGCCTTGTAGCCGAAGGTGTGGAAGAAGGGGTTCACGATCAGATAGCGGTCGCCCTCGCGCAGACCCGCCAGCTCGCTCCAGATCGCGTACGCGCGCAGCGTCTGGGCGTGGGTGATCACCGCACCCTTGGGGTCGCCCGTGGTGCCCGAGGTGTAGATGATGTCGGAGGGGTCGAAGGGGCGGATGGCGTCGGCCCGCTCCCGTACGGCGGAGGCCGGTACGCCCGCGCCCGCCGCCAGGAAGTCCGGCCGGCTCGTGTAGTCCTCGGGGGCCGTGTCCGCCAGCACCACCACCCGTTCCAGGTCCGGCAGCTTCACCTCCGACCGGCGCAGGGACGCCACGTACGACGTCCCCAGGAACGTGCCGGTGACGAAGAGCAGCCTCGCCCGGCTGCGCCGCAGGATGTGCGCCGCCTCCGTGCCCTTGAAGCGGGTGTTGAGGGGCACCAGCACCGCGCCCGCGCTCACCGCCCCGAGCGCGGAGACGATCCAGTCCAGCGTGTTCGGGGCCCAGATCGCGACCCGGTCGCCCGGCTCCACCCCGGCGGCCAGGCACGCGGCGGCGGTGCGCTCCACCCGGTCGCCGAGTTCCGCGTACGTCAGACGGGTGCGGCCCTCGACGACCGCCTCCACCGGTCCGTACCGCCGTGCCGCTTCCCGTACCAGCCCCGGGATGGTGCCCCACTCCTCGTCGTCCCGCATCACGCGCCCGCCTTCCCGCCGCCGCACTAGCTGACTATCCGTCAGATTAGCGGTAGCCTCTGCGGCTGTCAGCAGGCGCGGGAGTGCGGGAGGTTGGCGGATGGCGACGCTCAAGGACGCGACAGCGATAGCCGGGATCGGGCAGACGGCCTTCGCGAAACGGCTCCCGGAATCCGAGAAGACCCTCGCCTGCCGGGCGATCCTGGCCGCCCTCGACGACGCGGGCATCGCCCCCTCGGAGGTCGACGGCTTCGCCTCGTACACGATGGAGGAGACCGACGAGGTGGAGGTCGCCAAGGCGATCGGCGCCGGGGACGTCACCTTCTTCTCGAAGGTCGGTTACGGGGGCGGCGGTTCGTGCGCCACCCTCGGCCATCTCGCCGCCGCCGTCGCCACCGGACAGGCGAGCGTCGGGGTGGCCTGGCGGTCGCGGAAGCGCGGGTCGGGCCCGCGACCGTGGAAGAACACCGCCGTCCAGCTGCCCACCCCCGCCCAGTGGACCCGGCCCTACGGACTCCTGCGCCCCGCCGACGAGATCGGGATGCTGGCCCGCCGCTACATGCACGAGTACGGGGCCACCCGCGACCACCTCTTCAACGTGGCCCTCGCCTGCCGCAACCGGGCCAACCAGAACCCGGACGCGATCATGTACGAGCGCCCGCTGACCCGCGAGATGTACATGACCTCCCGCTGGATCAGCGAACCCCTCTGCCTCTTCGACAACTGCCTGGAGACGGACGGGGCGTTGGCCTGTGTCATCGTCTCCGCCGAGCGCGCCCGCGACTGCCGTCAGCGCCCCGTCTACCTCCACTCGGTCGCCCAGGGGCTGCCCGCCCAGCACCACGGGATGGTCAACTACTGGAACGACGACCCGCTCACCGGACCCGCCTGGACAGCCGCCCGACAGCTGTGGAAACAGGCCGACTTCGGGCCGGACGACGTCGATGTGGCCCAGATCTACGACGCGTTCACCCCGCTCGTCCCGCTCTCCCTGGAGGGGTACGGCTTCTGCGGGCGTGGCGAGGGCGGGGCGTTCACCGAGGGCGGGGCGCTGGAGAGCGGGGGGCGGCTGCCGGTCAACACCGGGGGCGGCGGGCTGAGCGAGGCGTACGTCCACGGGTTCAACCTCATCACCGAGGGCGTCAAGCAGCTGCGGGGCACGTCCACCGCCCAGGTGCCGGACGCCGCCACCTGCCTGGTCACAGCAGGTGAGGGTGTACCGACGTCGGCTGTCCTGTTGCGGAACTGAGCAGGTGAGGAGAGTTGAGGAGATGGGTGTGAACGATTCGCTGCTGCTTCCCGTCGCCGACGAGGACGGCGCCCCCTTCTGGGAGTACGCCGCCCGGGGCGAACTGCGCGTCCAGTCCTGCGCCGCACCCGCCTGCGGCGAACTGCGCTTCCCGCCCCGGCCCTGCTGCCCGCACTGCGGGTCGTTCGCGAGCGAGTGGCGGGAGATGAGCGGACGCGGGCGGCTCTGGTCGTACGTGATCCCGCACCCGCCGCTGCTCCCCGCCTATGCCGAACAGGCCCCGTACAACGCGGTGGTGGTGGAACTGGTGGAGGCCCCGCACATCCGGCTGGCCGGGAACGTCGTCGCCTCCGCCGACGCGCCGCTGAACTCGGTGGACCCGGCGCGGCTGCGGATCGGGGCACCGGTGCGGGCCGTCTTCTGCCCGGTGGGACCCGACGGTTTCCCGCTCGTACGCTGGTTGCTGGAGCGGTGAGCCATGGCGCTGCGCATCGAGCGGGACGGGGAGCGCGGGGTCGCGCTCGTGGTGCTGGACCGGCCGGAGAAGCTGAACGCCATCGACCTGGAGACGGCCGGTGAACTCGCCTCGACGTGGCGGGAGTTGCGGTACGACGAGTCGGTGCGGGCCGTGGTCCTCACCGGAACCGGCACGCGCGCCTTCTGCACCGGGATCGACCGGGGCGTACGGGTCCCGCAGCCCCCGTCCCCGTACGCGATCGACGACCCGCTCCTGCGCGTCGGGCCGAAGGCGAACGACCTGTGGAAGCCGGTGGTCGCGGCCGTGGAGGGGATGGCGTGCGGCGGGGCGTTCTACCTGCTGGGCGAGGCGGAGTTCATCGTCGCCTCACGCGCGGCCACCTTCTTCGACCCGCACACGACGTACGGGATGGTCTCGGCGTACGAGGCCGTCGCGATGGCCCAGCGGATGCCGTTCGGGGAGGTGGCCCGGATGGCCCTGATGGGCACCGCGGAACGCATCGGCGCCGAACGGGCGTACGCGGTCGGGCTGGTCAGCGAGGTGACGGAGCCGGGCGGCGCGGTGGCGGCGGCGCTGCGGGCGGCGGCCGTGATCGCCGGGTATCCGACGGAGGCGGTGCAGGGCACGGTCCGGGCGGTGTGGTCGGCGCGGGAGGCCGCCCGTACGCAGGCGATGGCCCAGGCGCCCGCCCTGATCGCACTCGGGAACCTGGCCCTGGAGAAGCAGGCCGAGTTGTTCGAGGGGCGACGGGGCGGGGGCGGGAGCGGCGACCGGAACGGGGAGCCGAGGGTGCGGTGACGGTGGCGGGTTCCGCGCCGTGAAACCCCTTCTCCGCCAGAGCAGCGTGAACCCCCTTCTCCGTCAGAGCAGTTGGACCTTGACATCGCAGCTCTTGACCCGGGACACCTTGCCGGGGCGGTCCATCCGCACGGTGAGGTTGCGGGTGTCGCCGTAGTCGAGCGTCGCCGTGGTCTCGGCGGTGTCGACGGTGTTCCCGCGGGCGTCGAGGAAGGCCACGTCGACCTCGTACTTCTGCGAGCCGATCTCGCTGGAGCGCAGCTCGATGAGGGACGAGGTGACCGCCTTGCGCTTGCCCTTGCGCGGCTGGGCGCAGCGGATCACCCGGAAGGCGGGGGCGTCGGACGCGGTGGGCGTCGGGGTCGCATAGGAACCGGACGAGCCGGACGAGGAGGTGTCGTCGTCATTGTCGTTGTCGTAGTTGTGGCGGTAACCGCTGTTGCTCTTCTTGGAGTTGGAGCAGCCGCCGCCCGAACTGCTGCTGCCCTTGCTCTTTCCGCTCTTGCCGCTGCTGGACGTGGAGAACCCGGTGAGCGCGAGCACCACCACGACCAGGACCGCCGCGAGCTTGATCTGTCGCCGCATCATGGACGCAGCCCCCCTTGTTGTCGGTCGTCTGCCGTTCCTTGCTCTGTCCGTGCCCAGCATGCCGGGTGCGGACAGCTCGTAGGTCATGAGCCTGTCACGGTCCCGTCATGGTCCACGGGCCGGGGCATCCGCGCGGCGGGCGGCCGCGTCCGCGTGGCGGGGGTGATCGTCCCGGCGTAGCGTCGGCCGTGCGGGGGGTGTTCGCCGTACGCCGTTGGAGGCTGACGATGATCCGCAACATCCTCGGCTCACTCGTCGCCCTCGCCGGGGCGGTGTCCGCCGTGCTGAGCCCGTTCCGCGACTGGTACGCCGGACGGGCGGGGCAGGACTACCGGGTGCGGGACCTGTTCGGCGGGATCACCGCCACGGAGTCGGGGGTGCTGGTCTCGATCCTGCTGCCGTTCCTGTTCGCGGCGCTGCTGGTGATCGCGGGGGTGGTGGTGCGGTCGCGGATCGTGGTCGCGTTCGCGGGGGTGGTGGTGCTGGGCTTCACGATCCTGTGGATGGTCCGCCAGGGGCAGGCGGCGGGGTCGCTGGTGGTGGGCGGGGACGGGGCGGGGTTGCAGGTGGGGGTGGCGAACGCGGCCGCGGGCGGGGTGCTGATGCTGATCGGGGCGCTGCTGATGACGGGGCGGGGTCGGGGGCGGGACCGGGGCCAAGGGCGGAGGGCTCGGTCGGCGCCGGAGCCGTACGCCGCGCCCGCGCCGGATCAGGTGGACACCTGGCCGCCCACGCAGGAGCCGGGGATGTCCGTGCAGACGACGCCGTGGCCGGAGCCGGAGGTGGACCCGTATGTGGGGCCCGATCCCCAGGACGGGCGGACGCGGTCGTATCCGTCGTATCCGTCGCATCCCGAGGTGCCGTCGGCGGAGTCGGACCCTCGGGACCCGGTGCATCCGCCGCATCGGCCGCCGCCTCCGCCGCCGCCTCGTCAGGGGTGACGGTGCCCCTGCCGGGGGGGGCGTCCTCAAGCGCCGGACGGGCTGGGATTTCCGGCGCACCCGGCCCCTTGGAGCTGACGGTCACCCCGTCGAGGGTTCCGTCCTCAAACGCCGGACGGGCTGGAGAGTGGCCGGACCAGCCGGAAAGTGCCCAGACCCGGCCGGAGAGTGCCCGGACCCGCTGGAGAGTGCCCGGACCGGCCGGAGAGCGCCCGGACCGGCTGGATTTCCGGCGCATCGGCTGAGGGTCAGGTTCTTGCTCTGTTTCCTGTGCCCGTGCCCTTCAGGGCGTCCAGTGCGTAGACGCAGCGGTCCTTGCTGCACGCGTACACCACGCCCGCCTGGGCCACCGGGGAGCCCGTGATCTCGCCGCCCGTGGCCAGCTTCCAGCGGAGCTGGCCGCCCGCCGCGTCCAGGGTGTAGAGCACATGGTCCGCCGAGCCGAAGTGGACGCGGCCGTCCGCCACGACCGGGGAGCCCACCACGTCGCCGCCCGCCGCGAAGCGCCATTTCGGGGTGCCGGTGACCGCGTCCAGGGTGTAGAGCGCGCTGCCGCTGCCCACGTGGACGTTGCCCACCGCGACGAGCACCGGTTCGAGGGAGGAGCGGGCCTCCGTGGCGATGCGCCAGCGGTCCTTGCCGGTCGTCGCGTCGAGCGCGTACACCGTACCGAGGTAGTCCGCGAGGTAGACCCCGCCCCCGGTGACGGCCGGGCCCGGGGCGAACGCGGGCGGGGAGAGGAAGACCGCCGGGGCCTCGAAGTGCCAGCGCACCCGGCCGGAGACGGTCTCCACGGCCAGCACCCGGGTGCCCGCCGCGATGTACACATAGCCGTCGGGGGCCGCGGTGACCCGGACCGGGACGCCGCCGCAGGAGGCCGCGTCGCCGATCGGGTACGACCAGCGTTCCAGGCCCGTACGGGCGTCCAGCGCGCGCAGCCGGGCGTCCTGCCAGACGTAGACCGTGCCGTCGTGGATGACCGGTGCGGCCTCCGCCGTCTCGAAGTCGCTCTGGACCCCGGTGATCTCCCACAGCTTGTCGCCGTTGGACGCCTCCCACCCCTGGACGCCGCCACCGCGGGTCGCGGTCAGGACCGTGCCCCGGTCGGCCTTGAGCGCGTACACCCAGGCGTCGGTCCGGAGCCGCCACTGCTCGGTGCCGGTCGCCGCGTCCAGGGCGTACAGGGACGGGCCGTCCGAGGCGTGGATGCGGCCGCCCTCCACCGCCATCGCCCAGGCCACGTCCCGGGTCTTGAACTGGCGCCGCCCGTTGCCCACGTCCAGGGCGTGGATCTCGAAGGACGTCACGTACAGCAGGTCACCGAAGACGACCGGCGTCCCCCACACGTCGTTGGACATGCGGAAGCGCCAGGGCCGCCAGCGGTCGGGGGCGGCGGGCGGTGCGGTGTCCGGGGAAGGACCCGGAGCCGGTACGGGGGCGGTGGGGGCCGTGGACGGACCGGCCGGGCCGTTCGGTCCGGCGGGCGGGCGGACCCAGCCCGTCGCGGCGGCCGGGTGCGCGGCGGCGGCACCTCGCCCCTCCCCCGCACGCGGCCCGGGCCCGATCGGCACCTTCGCCCCGGGCAGGTGGACGGGGCCGCCGTCCGGGGCCGGGGCGGACGGCAGGGCGGAGACCGGCGCGGGCGAGGAGCGCGGGGAGGGCGAGCGCAGGTCGCCGCCGCCCCACTCGGGCCCCCGGTCCGGGGCGGGGGCGGGCTCCGGCGCGCGCGGGGGCTGCGGAGGGCGCGGCGGGGGCGCGGTGGGGGCGGGCGGGGCGGTCCGGCCGCCTCCCCGGCGCCGTTCGATCATGGCGGTGGCCTGCGAGGGCAGCCAGGCCGACGCCGTACCGCTGTCGTCGCCGCCGGAGGCGAAGAGGTGCGGGGAGAGCTGGGCCTGGAGGTCGGCGGGGCTGGGGCGCCGGGAGGCGTCCATCTGCATGCAGGACTCGATCAGCGGGCGCAGGTCGTCCGGCAGCCCTTCCAGGTCGGGCCCCTCGCGCAGCAGCATGAACACCGTCTCGACCGGGTTGGCCCCGTGGAAGGGGGCGTGGCCGGTGGCGGCGAAGACCAGTGTCGAGCCCAGCGAGAAGATGTCGCTGGCCCCGGTGACGCTGCGCGAGTCGCGGGCCTGCTCGGGCGACATGTAGGCGGGGGTGCCGACGGCGACGTTCGTCATGGTCAGCCGGGTGTTGGAGACGCCGGACGCGATGCCGAAGTCGATGACCCGGGGGCCGTCCTCCACGACGAGCACGTTGGAGGGCTTCATGTCGCGGTGGACGAGCCCGGCGCCGTGGATGGACTGGAGGGCCTCGGCGATGCCCGCGGCCAGCCAGCGCACGGCCTGGGTCGGCATGGGGCCGCACTCGTTCACTATTTCCTCGAGCGAGGGCGCGGGCACATAGGCGGTGGCCAGCCACGGCACGGCGGCGCGCGGGTCGGCGTCGACCACGGCGGCGGTGTAGAACCCGCTGACCGCGCGGGCGGCCTCCACCTCGCGCGTGAAGCGGACCCGGAAGAGCTGGTCCTCGGCGAGCTCCGTCCGTACCGTCTTGATCGCCACCCGTCGGCCCGACGCCGACCGGGCGAGATAGACCAGCCCCATGCCGCCGGCCCCGAGCCGTCCCAGCACCTCGAACGGGCCGATCCGTCTCGGGTCGTGCTGCGTCAGCTGCTCCATCACGTGCCTGCCACCTCCCCCTACTGGCCTCAGGAACGAAGCCCGCGAACTACCGCCCGTCACCGCCCGGTGCGATTCCCGGCCTGCGCAGCGTCTCACCGCTGGGCACCGCCTGGCGGTGCGCACCCTGATTCTTCCTGGCTCGGGCGCCGGTTGCGAACCCGGGGGCGGATGGGGGTGTCTCATGTCACTTCGGCTGATTCTCGCCCACACCGGTACGCGTACGGGTTACGGAAGCAGCTCTCTCGGTTGCAGTACGGCGAAGAGGGCGCCCTGGTCGTCGTGGAGGACGGCCATCCGCCCGTACGGGATGTCGAAGGGCGGTGCGGAGACCCGGCCGCCGAGCTGTACGGCGAGTTCGGCCGCCGCCTCGCAGTCGGCCACGGCGAAGTAGGTGAGGAAGTAGCTGGGCAGCTCGGCGGGGAACGCGTCCGTGATGACGCTGCGGCCCCCCACGGCGGTGTCCGGGCCGGGCTCGGTGCCCTCGGGCGACCACATCCGGAAGTCGACCAGCGCCTCGGCGTCGCCGGAGACGTCGTTGCCCGCCTCGTCCAGGCCGGTGCCCCGGAAGCCGAAGACCTTCTCGTAGAAGGGGTCCACGCTCTCCGGGCGGCGGGTGTGGACCTCGGTCCAGCAGAAGGAGCCGGGCTCGTTCTGCTTCTCGAAGCCCTCGCGCTCCTCCGGCTGCCAGAGGCCGAAGACCGCGCCCCCGGGGTCGGCGGCCTGCGCCACGATCCCGGCCCGGCCCGCCCGTACGGGGTCGGTGATGATCTGGCCGCCGTGCTCGCGGATCGCGGCGACGGTGGCCCGGATGTCCTCGGTGGCGAAGTAGACGCCCCAGGCGGTCGGCATCCGCCCGTCCTTCTTGGCGGCGAGGGCGGCGACGAGCCTGCCGCCGCTCAGGGCGTCCGCGAAGGGCATGCCGTCGCCCGCGCGGAAGGTCCAGCCGAAGAGGCCGCCGTAGAAGCGTTTGCCCGCTTCGAGGTCGGAGAGCTGCACGTCCACCCAGCACGGCGCCGAGTGCGCGAATGCGGCCATGGGGCCCGGTCCCTTCCGTCGCGGTTCCGTCGCGGCCCCGTCGCCGTGACGCCCGTCACAGTCAACGTAACGTCGCAGCCGACCCGGCGCGCCCCGGCAGACGCCGAACGCCCCATAGGGAACATTTGCTCGGATAATGAAGGCGCGGTCACCATGTGGACGAAAGTTGTCCACCGAAGTTGTCCACAGGCTGTTGATAACACTTTCGCCAGCCACACACCGCGGCCACCGCCGCCAGGCCCGGCCCGGCCCGTCACCGCAGTCCGGCGCGGCCGGTCGCCACTGGTTCGCGCGGCCGGAATCAGGCCCTGGACCGGCCCTCGCGCCCGCCGCCACCACAGCGGCCGAAAACATTCGTTCCGCGCCCCCGCACCCCGCCGGTCCTGCGGCGTTCCCCATTTGCAGTCGGCCGAATCGCGCTCCCACCGCCCCTCGGTAAGCTGACGGCATGACAGGACAAGTACGTACCGTCGACGGCCGCGTGGCCGGTCGACGCGGTCAGGCGACGCGGCAGAAGCTGCTCGACTGCCTCAGCGAGATGCTCAGCTCCTCGCCGTACCGGGACGTCAAAGTCATCGACGTCGCCCGGAAGGCCGGGACTTCACCCGCGACTTTCTACCAGTACTTCCCCGATGTGGAGGGCGCCGTCCTCGAAATCGCCGAGGAAGTCGCCAAGGAGGGCGCCGGACTGACCGAACTGGTCGCCGGACGCTCCTGGGTCGGCAAGGCCGGCTGGCAGACGGCCGAGGAACTCGTCGAAGGGTTCCTCGACTTCTGGCGCCGCAACGACGCGATCCTCCGCGTGATCGACCTCGGCGCGGCCGAGGGCGACAAACGGTTCTACAAGATCCGTATGAAGATCCTGAACTCGGTCACCAACTCCCTCACCGATTCGGTGAAGGAGCTCCAGGCCAAGGGCAAGGTCGACAAGGACGTCAGCGCCGCCGCGATGGCGGGCTCCCTGGTCGCGATGCTGGCGGCGGTCGCCTCGCACCAGAAGGGGTTCACCACCTGGGGCGTGAAGCAGGCCGAACTGCGCCCGAACCTGGCGCTGTTGGTGCACCTCGGCATCACCGGCAAGAAGCCCACCAAGTAGCCCACCGGCACGTCCTGTCGCACCGACGGCGGACCACCACGCACCCCTGCCGGTGGTCCGCCGTCGGCGTACCCGGACGCCCCCGACGAGCAGCTGCGCGCAGCGGCTACCGCCGCTCCAGCCGGAAGAGCCGGATCTGCCGCTCCACCCGCGCCTGGTACGCCGCGTACGGCGGCCAGAACGTCAGCGCCACCCGCCACACCTCCTCCCGCTCCGCCCCCTCCAGCAGCCGCGCCCGTACCGGAATGGACCGGCCGCGCCAGCTGATGACGGCCTCGTCCGGGCGGGCCAGCAGATTCGCGGTCCAGGCCGGATGCCCCGTACGGCCGAAGTTGCTGCCGACGAGAATCCAGGTGCTTTCCGCCTCCCCCTCCGGCATACAGGCCAGCGGGGTCACCCTCGGCCGCCCGGTGCGCGCGCCCGGCACGGTCAGGACGAGCCCCGGCAGCATCCGGGCGCTGGGCAGCACCCGGCCCCGGGTGAGCCGGTGCACGGTGCGGTCCAGGACGGGGACGACGTGCGGGGCGAGCTTCGCGAAGGCGCGGGTGGAGGAGACCTTCTGGACGGCCCGGACAGCCCGGCCGTCGGCACCACCGGCCATCAGACGGCCGCCCCGCGCGCGGCACCCGTTGCGGAGGTCCCGTACGCCAGACTCCGCGACGTTACGTCCCCGAACAGCCCGGCCCGCCCCGCCGCGTGGTCGCGCAGCCGGTGGACGGGCCCGAAGAGCAGCTCGTCCGCCGCCGCCCGCTTCACGTACAGATGCGCCTCGTGCTCCCAGGTGAAGCCGATCCCCCCGTGCAGCTGCACGGCCTCACCGGCCACGATCCGGGCCGCCTCCAGCGCCTGGGCCAGCGCGAGCGGGCCCGCCGCCGGGTCCCGGGCGGCGTGGTACGCGGCGGAGCGGGCCGCCTCCACCCGTACGTACAGGTCCGCGAGGCGGTGTTTGACCGCCTGGAACGACCCGATGGCCCGGCCGAACTGCTCGCGCTCCTTCACGTACGCCACGGTCCTCTCCAGCGCGCCCGCCGCCGCCCCGACCGCCTCGGCGGCCAGCACGGCGGCGGCGGTGCACCCGGTGTCGGCGAGCGCGCCGCAGACGTCCGTACCGTCCACGGCGTCGTCCGTGCCCAGGAGTTCGGCCGGGGTGTCACGCAGCTCGACGCGGGCGAGGGGCCGGGTCTCGTCCATGGAGGTCAGCCGGGTACGTGTCAGCCCGTCGACCGGAGCGGACACCTCGGCGGGGACCGGGACCGGGGCAGGCGCCTCAGCGGGGACCGGGGCCCGGGCGGGCGCCTCGGCGGAGACCAGGAACAGGAGCGTCCGGCTGCGCGGGTAGCCCCCGGTGTGGGCGGCGACCAGGAGGAGCCCGGCGCTGTGCCCGTCCAGCACCCGGTCCGCCTCCCCGTACAGCCGCCAGCCGCCGCCCTCGGGGTCCCGGCGGGCCTGGACGCCACCGGCCCGGCCGCCGCCCGCCCAGGCTGCGGCCCGGTTGTCGGCGGTGAGGCCGAGGGCGGTGGCCATCGACCCGCCGGGGACGGCGAGGGCGGCGGTGAGGGTCCCGTCGGCGATCCGGGGCAGCAGCCGGGCGCGCTGACCGGGGGTGCCCAGGGCGGTGATCAGGGGGGCGGCGAGTACGGCGGTGGCGAGCAGCGGGGAGGGCAGCAGGGCGCGGCCCGTCTCCTCGCAGGCGAGGGCCAGCTCGGTGGCGGTGCAGCCGACGCCGCCGTACTCCTCCCCGAGCGCCAACCCCGGCAGCCCGAGCTCCCGGGCGAGCCGGTGCCACAGGGCCGGGTCGTGGCCCTCGGGGGTACCTACGGCGGCGCGGACCTCGCGAGGTCCGCCGTGCTTGGCGAGCAGTTCGCGCAGGGTGCGGCGGATCTCGTCCTGTTCCGCGGTGAAGGCGGCGTCCACGGTCGGGCTCCTTCCCCTCAGGGACCGGCGGTCCCCGATCTGACGGGTCGTCATATTAGGTGCGGAGAGCGGCGATTCCCAGGGTCCCGCACGCAGGCATGGACGCGGAAGCCACGCGCACCGCACAACCGCACCCCTCCCCGAGTCGCGCGCACCGCATAACCGCGCCCCTCCCCGAGGAGCACGCACCGACGGTTCCGACTCCCCCTATCTGATGTACCGTCAGATTCATGCCCGCCTCCCGCCACCCCCGCAAGGTCGCTGTCGTCGGCATCTCCCTCGCGGACTGCGGACGCGTCGACGACGCCACCCCCTACGCCCTGCACGCCCAGGCGGCCCGCCGCGCGCTGGCCGACTCCGGCCTGGACCGCTCGGTGGTCGACGGCTTCGCCTCCGCCGGGCTCGGGACGCTGGCCCCGGTAGAGGTCGCGGAGTACCTGGGGCTGCGGCCCACCTGGGTCGACTCCACGGCGGTGGGCGGCGCCACCTGGGAGGTGATGGCCGCCCACGCGGCGGACGCCATCGCGGCGGGCCGGGCCAGGGCGGTACTCCTGGTCTACGGGTCGACGGCACGGGCCGACATCAGGGCGGGCCGCCGCACGTCGAACCTGTCGTTCGGGGCGCGGGGGCCGCTCCAGTTCGAGGTGCCGTACGGGCACAGCCTGATCGCCAAGTACGCGATGGCCGCCCGCCGCCACATGCACGAGTACGGCACGACCCTGGAACAGCTCGCCGAGGTGGCCGTACAGGCGCGGGCGAACGCGGCGGCCAACCCGGAGGCGATGTTCCGCACCCCGATCACGGTCGACGAGGTCCTCTCCGGCCCGATGATCGCGGACCCGTTCACCAGACTGCACTGCTGCATCCGCAGCGACGGGGGCTGCGCGGTGCTGCTGGCCGCCGAGGAGTACGTACCGGACACGGCGAAGGCCCCGGTGTGGGTCCTGGGCGCCGGGGAGCACGTCTCGCACGCCACGATGTCGGAGTGGGAGGACTTCACGGTCTCCCCCGCCGCCGTCTCGGGCCGCCTGGCCTTCGAACGCGCCGGGGTGCGCCCCGCCGACATCGACCTGGCGGAGATCTACGACGCGTTCACGTACATGACGCTGGTGACACTGGAGGACCTGGGGTTCTGCGCGAAGGGGGAGGGCGGCGCGTTCGTGGAGAAGGGCCGCACGGGCCTGCGCGGCGAGCTCCCGGTGAACACGGACGGCGGCGGCCTCTCCGCCTGCCATCCCGGGATGCGCGGGCTGTTCCTGCTGGTGGAGGCGGTACGCCAGTTGCGCGGCGAGGCCGGGGAGCGCCAGGTCCACAAGGCGGGCGGGCGCCTCCCGGAGCTGGCGGTGGCCTCGGGGACGGGCGGCTGGTTCTGCTCGTCGGGGACGGTGGTGCTGGGGCGGGGGTGAAGGGCCGGGGGCGAGAGGACAGGGGCGAGGGAACGAGGGCGAGGGGGCCGACTTGAGGAAGCTGCCCTCTCACGGGCGCGTGCGGTCCAATAGCCACCATGAACGCACCCGCCCCGCGCCCCTTCCCCGCCCTCCTGCACGCCCAGCGCGTCTGGGACACCGAGCTGCCGTCCTTCGACCCGGCGACCGCCCCGCCCGCCCCCGTCCCCCTTTTCCACACCTGGTTCGCGGACGCGGTGGCCGCCGGGCAGCCCGAGCCGCACGCGATGACGCTGGCCACGGCGGACGCCGACGGCCTCCCCGACGTACGCACGCTGCTCCTCCACGGCGCCGACGAGCGCGGCTTCCACTTCGCCTCGCACGCCACCAGCGCCAAGGGCCACCAGCTCGCCGCCCGCCCGTACGCCGCGCTCGGCTTCTACTGGCCGAGCCTGGGGCGGCAGGTACGCGTCCGGGGCCCCGTCCTCCGCTGCACCCCCGCCGAGAGCCACGCCGACCTGCACGCCCGCTCCACCGGGGCGCTCGCCGCCGCGCTGACCGGGGCGCAGAGCGAGGTCGTGGAGTCCGTGGACACCCTCCACCGGGCGGCGGACGCGGCCTGGGAGCGGGCCCGGGCCGAACCGGACGCCGAGGCTCCGACCTGGACCCGGTACGTGGTCGAGCCGACGGAGGCCGAGTTCTTCCAGGGCGACGCCCGCCGCCGCCACATCCGGCTGCGCTACCGCCGTACGGAGAGCGATACGGGAACGGGCACGCAGACCGGCACCTGGACCCGCGAGCTGCTCTGGCCCTGAGCTCCCGGAGTGCCCTGAGGCGCCCGGAGCACCCGGAGCGCCCGGAGGCTCCCCTACAACCGGCTTAACCCGGTTTCAACAGGAAGAGGGCACTATGGGAGGAGGCGAACCGCTGGGAGGCACCGATGCCACGAGCCCGTTCCCGCTACGCCCCGGACCGGGGCCTGACCGGCCGCATGGTCACCACCATGTTCCTGATCGGGCTGCTGTACGTCGTCTTCGTGGGCGTGCTCCTCGCGGCCCTGCGCGGGTCCTGGCCGATCATCCTGATCATCACGGGCGGCCTGTTCATCGCCCAGTTCTGGTTCAGCGACCGCATCGCGGCGTACGGCATGGGCGCCCGCGAGGTCACCCCCGAACAGGCCCCCGAGCTGCACGGCACCATCGACCGCATCTGCGCGCTGGCCGACATGCCGAAGCCCAAGGTGGCCATCGCCGAGAGTGACGTACCGAACGCGTTCGCCACCGGCCGCAGCGAGAAGACGGCCCTCGTCTGCGCGACGACCGGCCTGCTCCGCAGACTGGAGCCCGAGGAGCTGGAAGGTGTCCTCGCCCACGAGATGTCGCACGTGGCGCACCGGGACGTGGCCGTGATGACGATCGCCTCGTTCCTCGGCGTCCTGGCGGGCGTCATCACCCGGATCGCCCTGTGGGGCGGCTTCGCGCGCAGCCGCCCCGGCAACGACCCGGCGGGCATCCTGCTTCTGCTCATCCCGCTGATCAGCGCGGTCGTGTACGCGATCAGCTTCCTGCTCACCCGGCTGCTCTCCCGCTACCGGGAGCTCTCCGCCGACCGCGCCGCCGCCCTGCTCACCGGCAGGCCCTCCGCCCTCGCCTCGGCCCTGACGAAGGTCAGCGGGCAGATGGCCCGCATCCCGACCGAGGACCTGCGGAAGGCGGAGCCGTACAACGCGTTCTACTTCATGCCCGCGTTCTCCTCGAAGGAGTCCCTGGGCCGGCTGTTCTCCTCGCACCCGACGCTGGAACAGCGCCTGGACCAGCTGTCCCGCATCTCCGCCGACCTGTCCCGTTGACCCTTCAAGGAGTGACGCCCGTGGGCCTGCTCGACGCGATCCTCGGCCGCAGCAAACCCGTCCGCCCCGACCTCGACCAGCTCTTCGCCGTCCCCTCGGCCGCCCTCACCCTCCAGGCCGCCACCGGCTTCACCCCGACCGGCCTGGGCTCGGTCTGTTTCGCGGGGGTGGAGGGGGGCGGCTTCGCCCGCCTCCAGGAGGACGTACGGGAGCTGCTCGACGCGGACACGGAGCGCGGGGGCATCCCGGTGGAGTTCAGCCGGGACCCGTACGGCTACACCTGGCTGCTGGCCACCCACCCGGCCGACGACACGGCGGGCCTGGTCAACGATCTGCACGCGGTGAACACCCTGCTCCAGGACGGCGGCTTCGGCCCGCATCTGCTCTGCTCGCTGATCGGCTTCCGGGGCGGGGAGGGCGCCGAGAGCCGGTCGCTGGCGCTCGTGTACCTCTACAAGCGCGGCACGTTCTACCCCTTCGCCCCGCTCCCCGGCGACGCCGAGAAGCGGGACAACCAGCTGGAGCTCCAGGTACGGGGCGCGCTCGGCGACGACCTCCGGGTGGAGAAGGACCTGTCGCGGTGGTTCCCGGTGTGGGGGGCGCCGGGGCTGTGAGCCGTGGGCCTGGACATGGCTCGAATCCGGCAGCCCCATGCGGGCGCCCGCATATCTTCGGCAGCGCCGGGCCCGAGCCGGGGCCCGGCGAGAAGCCGAGGAGTGACCGTTGGAACCGATATCGCCCCAGGTCCACCCGCAGCAGCGGTCGGGCGCCATGGTCGGCCTCTTCTGGATCGGGGCGGAGGCGATCCACCTGGGCATGCCACCGGTCGCCCCGGCCCCGGGGGTGACCATCACTCCGGAGGGCCTCCGTATCACCGGGGCCGACCCCCTGCGGTGGACGTGGTCCGGCCTCTCGGCCGTACGCGTGACCGAGGCGCCTGTCCGTTCGACGGTCACCCGGTGGGCGTCCCGGGCGGCGTCCTTCGCCGCGGCGGCTCTGAACGCCTGGACTCCCGGCAGCCCGGCCGAGATGACCGTGGTGGTCACGGCCCGGAACGACGAGATCAGGACACCGGTCCACTCGGGCGCCTCGTCCGCGTACACGCAACGGGAGGTCGACCTCTCGCACGCGCTGCTCGCCCGCTTCGTCCAGGGCACCTCTTCGCCCGCCGTCCTGTCCGACTGGCAGGAGGAGGCACAGCCGACCGGGACGCCGAACTCGCGGCAGCGGGAGGCCCTTCTGCACAGCTGGCTGTCCGCGGGCTGAGAACCAGCGGCTCCGTGCGACCGCCTACGCCGCCCCCCGCCCCGCAGGCCGGAAGACCGGTACGGCCGGGCCGCCGCCCTCCCCCGCCTCCCGGAACGTGACCGTCAGCCCCATACCGACGCGGAGGTCGCCATGCGCGCACTCCACGACCTCCGTCATCATCCGGGGCCCCTCGGCCAGGTCGACCACGGCGGCGACGTACGGGACGCGGCTCCCGAAGGGCGCCAGGTCGTTGCGGTGGACGACGGACCAGGTGTACAGGGTCGCGCCCCCGCTCGCGCGCTCCCACCCGACGTCCTCGCTCCAGCAGTACGGGCAGAACTCGCGCGGGTAGTGATGCGCCCGGCCGCACCCGGCGCACCGCCGGATCAGCAGCCGCCCCTCCCCCGCCGCGTCCCAGTACGGCCGGGTGAAGGCGTCCGGCTCCGGAAGGTCGAAGCGCGGGGCCACCGCACGCTCCGGGCTCACGGGGCGCGGCGCCGCCCCGGGCCCGGGGTGCACAGGACGCGGCGCCGCCCCGGGCTCCGGGCTCACAGGAACAGCCCGAACGCCGCGTCCAGCGACCACGTCTGCCAGGCCATCGCGAACAGGGCCACCAGCGAGATCAGCGCCATCATCGCGTTCTGCCCCTGCTCGGCCCAGTCGTGGATCATCAGGGTGAGGTAGAGCAGGTTGAGGAGGAGCCCGGCGATCAGGGCGACCGGGGTCAGGAAGCCCGTCACCAGGCCCAGTCCGAGGGCCAGTTCGGCGTAGACGACGACGTACGCGATCAGCTTCGGGCGCGGTTCGACAACCCGCCGGAAGCCGGTACGGACCACACCCCAGCGGTGCTTGCCCGCCACGTCGGCCGCCCAGGCGATCCCCGTACCGCGCTCGAACCAGCCCTTCCTGTCCTTGTGCCGCCAGCTCTCCAGCCACCACAGGCCGAGACCGATGCGCAGGACGGCGAGCCATTCCGCACCGCTGAGCCAGATCGTCTGCACGGGCAGCCTCCGGTCGCTATCTGCTATCTGACGGTACGTCAGTTCACTGGACGGGGCACTCGAACACAAGGGGCGCGCATCACCGAACACCCCACACGGAGGCGACGGCCTCGACGCACCACCGCCGCGAGGGCGGACGCGGCCCACCGCTACGCATGGCGCAAGCAGTTGCGGTTTCCGTAAGTGGATGCAATTATTCAAATATGACGCACGACGCCCCGGGACCCAGCCCCGCCGACCAGCTCGCCACCATCGCCGCGGCCCCGGACCTCACCCGGCCCGCCTCCGCCGCCGAACGCGTCGCGGGGCTCGGCACCCTCGTCGTTCTCTATGCCTGCCTGGTCGCCGCCATGGAGTTCGACCTGCCCCGTGCCGCCGGGGTCGGCGTCTTCGTCCTGGGGCTGGCCGCATTCATCGCGTGGAACACCCACCACATCGGCGCCGCACGCCGACGGCCGTACACACGTGTGGAGAGCGCGGCCCGGTTCGGCGGGCCCGTCCTCATGGCGATCCCGGGCATCAACCTCGTCTTCGGCGACGGACCCGACACACTGGCCGCGCACCTCGTGGCCGCCGCGGTCCCCACCGTCGCCGGCGCGGTCCACCTCGTCCTGCGCTGGAGGCGGTGACCCATGGGCGACGGAACGCTGCCTCGCCAGCCACGCGAGGCGCTGGTCAACGCCATTCACTCACCGACGCGTCTGGCCATCCTCGCCACCCTCAACCGGGTCCAGCATGTCGCCTTCTCCGATCTGCGCGAGAGCCTCGACCTGACCGCCGCCGAACTGTCGCGCCAGATCGCCATTCTGGAGAAGGAGGAACTGGTCGACGTGGCAAAGCTGCGCGTGAAGAGGGTCACGGTCACACACGTCCGTATCTCCGACACCGGACGCGAGCGTTTCGCCGCCTATCTGACCAGTCTTCGCGCCATCGTGGACGAACACGACTGACTGATCGGTCGCGTGTACCGGAAGTCGAAAGAGGTGTGGTGTATTCGACGTGAGGCGCCGAATACACCACACCTCAAACCGACTTGTCAGCTGGAGAGTGCGCAGACGGCCGATACCGGGAATTCCGCCCCGCCGCCCGAGACCTAGCCCCGCTGCCTCCGCCCCAGCAGCCACGCCAGATAGACCCCGCCCAGCGCGCCCGTCACCACCCCCACCGGCAGCGGACCCGCCGTCGGCAGGGTGACCGCCAGCAGGTCCGAGGCGGAGAGCAGCAGGGCCCCCATCGCGGCGGCGGGCAGCAGCCCCGTTCCCGTACCGCGGCTGAGGCGGCGGGCCAACTGCGGTGCGCAGAGCGCCACGAACACGATCGGTCCGGCCACCGAGACCGCCACCGCGCTGAGCCCCACCGCGACCAGGAGCACGAGCACGCGCGTCCGGCCCGCGTCGATGCCCAGGCCGCCGGCCGCCTCGTCGCCCATCTCCAGCAGGTCCAGGCGGCGGACCAGGGGGAGGGCGAGCAGGAGCAGGGCCGCCAGGGCGAGGAGGGCGGGGAGGATCTGGTCGCGTTCGGTGGAGCCGAGGCTGCCGATCAGCCAGAGCTGGGCCGACTGGGCGTGGTCCAGGGCGGCCCGGGTGAGCAGGTAGGAGTTGACCGAGGTCAGCAGCGAACCGACCGCGATCCCGGCGAGGATCAGCCGGTTGCCCCGGAACGAGCCGCGCCGGGCCAGGAGTTGGACGATCACGGCCGTGGCGAGGCCGCCGCCCGCCGCGCCCGCCGCCACGTACGCCGGGTCGCCGTGCAGCAGGACCAGCAACGCCCCCGTCGCCGCACCGGAGTTGAAGCCCACGATGTCCGGGCTGCCGAGCGGGTTGCGGGAGAGCTGCTGGAACAGCGCCCCGGCCGCGCCCAGCGCCGCGCCGACGACGAGCCCGAGGGCCACCCGGGGCAGCCGCAGCTCCAGGACCACGAACGCGGCCTGCTCCGAGCCCGCGCCGAACAGCGCGCCCAGCACCTCCGCGGGCGGTACGAGACCGTCCCGGGTCAGCGCGAGGGCCCCGCTGCCCGCCGCGAGGAGGGTGAGGAGGAGGGTGATGGCGAGGGGGCGGGGGCGGACGCGGAGGGAGAAGCGGCCGGAGGCGAGGCGGAGGGTCCGGCCCCGTACGGACACGGGATGGGCCGCCTTCTCCGTACGGGCACGGGCACGGGATCGGGTACGGGGCACGGCGCTCATGTGGACGCCACCGCCTTCCGGCAAACGCTCATGCCGACGCCACCGCCTTCCGGGAAGCGCTCCGGCGGGTCCGCCGGTTGCGGCCGATCAGCCAGATCAGTACGGGCGCGCCCACGAACGCCGTCACGATGCCCACCTGGATCTCGGCCGGGCGCGCGATCACCCGGCCCACGATGTCCGCGACGAGCAGCAGGCCCGCGCCGATGAGGACCGCGTACGGCATCAGGCGGCGGTGGTCCGGGCCGGTGAGCAGGCGGGCCACGTGCGGGGCGACCAGGCCGATGAAGCCGACCGGGCCGATGGCGGCGGTGGCGGCCCCGCTGAGCAGCACCGTGGCGAGCGTGCCGAGCAGCCGTACGCGGCCGGGGGCGACGCCCAGCGCCCGGCCCGCCTCGTCGCCGAGCGCGAACGCGTTGAGCGCGGGCGCCACGGCGAGCGCCAGCACCGCACCGACCAGCAGGAACGGCAACACCTCCCACAGCACCGGGAGTTCGCGCCCCGCCAGCGTGCCGACGGACCAGATGCGCAGGGTCCCGTACGCGTCCGCGTCCAGCACCCCGAGCCCGCTGACCACCGCCCCCAGCACCGCGGTGACGGCCACCCCCGCGAGCACGAGCCCTTCGGGGGTACCGCGCCCCGCGCCCCGGCCGCCGAGCAGATACACCACGATCACCGCGACGGCCGCCCCGAGCAGCGCCCACCAGACGACGGCCTGGAGCGAGCGCGTACCGAGCAGCACGGTCGCGGCGACCACCGCGCAGGCGGCCCCGGTGTTGACGCCGAGGATGCCGGGGTCGGCCAGGGGGTTACGGGTCATGCCCTGCATCACCGCCCCGGCCAGGCCCAGCGCCGCCCCGGCCGCCACGGCGAGGAGCGTGCGCGGCACCCGGACCTCGCGGACCAGCGAGGCGTGCGGGGCGTCCGGGTCGAACAGCGCGGCCAGCACCTGCGCCGGGGGCACGGGCTGCGCGCCCACGGCAAGGCCGCCGGCCACGGCGAGGGCCAGGAGGACCAGCCCCGCCGTGAGCCCGGCGGCGTACCGTACGCGTACGGCGGATCGCTTACGGATCACATCAATGCCGGTATCGGCCTCGGTCCCGGCCTCGACCTCAGCCGAAGGACTTCTCGATCTTGTCGATCAGGTTGCCCGCGCTGTAGTAGTCCAGCCGGAACGTGTCCAGGCCGAGGTCGTACACGCGCTTGTCCTTGACGGCGGGCAGGTCCTTCCAGACCGGGCGCGCGGTGGCGGCGGTGATCTCCTCGGGGGTGTGGCTGACGAAGAGGAGCGAGCTGTCCTTCGCGGTGTCGGCCACCTTCTCCTGGCTGAACTCCGCGAAGTCCGAACGGCCGCCCTGCGTCTGGCCCTTGCCGGCCGGGGGCTCCAGCACCGTGAAGCCGAGCGAGGTGAGCAGCCGGCCCTGGGCGGACTCGGGGGTGAAGACGGTCATCGCGGACTGGTTGTCGCGGACGAGCGCGGCGGACTGCTTCGGCACGGTGATGGCGGCCTTGACCTCGCCGACCCGCTTGTCGTGGGCGGCGACGACCTCGGTCGCGCGCTCCTCCAGGCCGAGGTCCTTGCCGAGGCGGGCGGTGAGGTCCTGCCAGGAGACGTCGTCGTGACGGTAGAGGAGGGTGGGGGCGACGGCCGAGAGCTTGTCGTAGAACTTCTCGGCGTTCTCCGCGCCGGAGGAGGCGCCGATGATGAGGTCCGGCTTCAGCGCGAGGACCTTCTCCACCTCGGGCTCGAAGCCCTGGTAGGCGACCTTGACGCTGTTCTTGGCGGCGGCGTCGGACCACTGGGTGAAGAAGCCCTGCTTGTCGGTGATGACCGAGGGCGGGGTGGCCTGGGAGGCGATGACCGGGGCGTCGAGGGCCAGCAGATGGCCCGTCATGGTGACGCTGACCGAGACGATGCGCTGGGGCTGGGCGGGCACCTTCTCGGCGGTTCCGGCGTCGTGCTTGACGGAGCGGGTCGCGGCGGACGCCTTGTCGTCCTTGCCGCTCCCGGCGCTCTTGTCGGCCGGAGCGGAGCTGCCGCAAGCGGTGAGCGCGAGGAGTCCGGCGGCGACGACCGCCACCCCCTGGAACCGGGTCCGAAGCTGTCTGCCGTTCATGTACGTCCCACCCCTTCGACCGCCTGGCGGGCGCGCGGCACTGCACCGCGCGAGGGCCCCCCGGTGGCCACCTCACAACAACCGAAGCAAGGTTAGCCTTACCTTAGGCGGGGCGAGGGGCCAGAAAGGGTGCGCAACCACCGCATCCCGCCCCCCGTGATCAATTCGCAATCGATTCCCACCATGACCGAGACCCATCAACAGAGCGGACGATTACGCTCCGAACCATGCCCAACAGCCCGTCCCCCACCGGCAGTACCGACGCCGTCGCCCTCACCGACCGTACGGACGACCGTCCCGTCTACGTCATCGGCGGCGGCCCGGGAGGGCTCGCCACCGCTGCCGCGCTGCGCACCCGGGGCGTACGGGCGGTGGTCCTGGAGAAGGCGGACCGGGTGGGTGCCTCCTGGCGCGGCCACTACGACCGGCTGCACCTGCACACCACCCGCCGCTGGTCGGCGCTGCCGGGGCTGAGGATGCCGCGCAGGTTCGGGCGCTGGGTGGGCCGGGACGACCTGGTGCGGTATCTGGAGAAGTACACCGAGCACCACGAGCTGGAAGTGGTGACGGGCGTCGAGGTGAACCGGGTCGACCCGCACCCCGACGGCTCCGGCGACTGGCAGCTCACCGCCACCGGCGGCCGGGTCCTGCGGGCCCGCGCGGTCGTCGTCGCCACCGGCTTCAACCACACCCCGCGCCTGCCGGACTGGCCGGGCCGCGACACGTTCACCGGGGAGCTGCTGCACGCGGCGGAGTACCGGAACCCGGCCCCGTACGCCGACAAGGACGTCCTGGTGGTCGGCATCGGCAACACGGGGGCCGAGATCGCGGCGGACCTGGCGGAGGGCGGCGCCTCCCGGGTGCGGATCGCGGTGCGCACCGCCCCGCACATCGTGCGCCGCTCCACTGCGGGCTGGCCCGCGCAGGCGACCGGTGTCCTGGTCCGCCGGCTGCCGGTGTGGCTGGTGGACCGGCTGGGGGCCGTCCTGGCCCGGATCGCCGTACCGGACCTGTCGGCGCAGGGGCTGCCGCGCCCGGAGAAGGGCCTGTACTCCCGGGTCCGCGAGGGTGCGATCCCGGTCCAGGACGTCGGGCTGATCGACGCGGTGAGGACCGGCCGGGTGGTTCCGGTGGCGGCCGTCGCCTCCTTCGACCAGGACGCGGTGGTGCTGGCCGACGGCACCCGCATCGCCCCGGACACCGTCATCGCGGCGACCGGCTACACCCGCGCCCTGGAGCCGCTGCTCGGCCACCTGGATGTGCTGGACGCGCGGGGCCGCCCGGTCGTCCACGGCGCCCGCTCCCCCAAGCAGGCCCCGGGCCTCTACTTCACCGGCTTCACCAACCCGATCAGCGGGATGCTGCGCGAACTGGCCCTGGACGCGGGGAAGATCGCCAAGCGGGTGGCGCGGGCGCACTAACGCCCCGGGCCGCCGCCACGGAAGGCCCTCCAGCCGCGCCGCGGGTCACGGTGGCGGCCCCCGCGCTGTGCCCGCGCCCCCTGAACGGCGAGAACCGGCCAACCTCAAGCCTTTGACCTCGCGGCCGAAAAGAAAGCCGAAAAGAGTGGAACCCTTCCACGGAAAACGGCATCACTTATGCCCGCACCGATCGTTTCGGAATCAATTACTCCACTCAATCCATCCCGTCAACCTCATATCAACCTCATATCAACCTCATATCTTGCCCGGATCGCGAAAATTCGCTTCCGCTAAGCATTCGCGAGGCCCTAGATTCCTGCCTCATCCGCTCCCGCCACGGGAGCGAGAACGAGGGGAAAAGGCCATCAAGATCAACAGAGCGAGATTCACCACCGTTGTCGCACTGGCGGTCGTCACCGGACTCGGCACACCCGCGGTCGCCGCCCACGCCGCCGCGCCCGCCGCGCCCGCCGCGAGCAACAGCGCCCCCGGGAGCGTCACTTCGGCCGCCGACACCCCGGCCGAGGGCGAGTACGAAGAGGACCTGCCGATTCCGGGTGAGCCGCCGGAGGTCAAGTTCCCCGACACCGAGCCCGACACGCCGGACGGGCTGGAGTGCACACCGGGCTGGTTCTTCAAGATAACCAAGAACACCAAGAACACGATGTCCGTCAAGGACAGGGCATTCGTCGAGAACAAAAAGAACTACGCCATCGACTACAAGTTCAGCTCCAGGAAGTCCGGAACCACCGAACTCGGCGCGTCCGTGACCATCAGCGCCGATATCGGCGTCAAGATCCTCGGCTCCATCAAGGCCGAAATCCAGGCCAGTGCCAAGAAGAGCTGGACCTCGGAGATCGGCATCGAGACCGGGGGCAAGGTGAAGGCGAAGAGCACCGTGAAGGGCGACTTCGGGATCTACAAGGAGAACATCGAAGGCTACAAGTACCACCGCGGCAGCGCCTGCCAGAAGAGCAACAAGCAGAACATGAAGGCATGGGCGCCCTACCGCAACGGCTGGGTCATCAGCTGAGAACCGGGCCCTCAGCTGAGAACCGGGCCCTCAGCTGAGGGGCTGGATCACCGGCCGACGGCTGGATCATCAGCCGGAGGGCACCACCACCTCGGCTCGTCCGCTGCCCGGCCCGGTCACCCGGGCCGGGCAGTCCGCCGCACTCCAAGGAGCACACCTTGCGCCGACGCGTTCTCGCCGCCGCCCCGCTCACCGCCGTCCTTCTCATCAGTGGCTGCACCGGTTCCGCGGACACCGGCACCCCCGAGGGGTCCGGCCGTCCCGCCTCGCCCACGGCGAGCGAGCCCGCCGCGTCCCAGCCCCCGTCCCCGTCCCAGCCCGCGCCCTCGGACGGAACGGCCGCGCCCCGGCTGGTCGTTCCGGGAAAGGCGCCCTCCCTGGTGCCCGAGACCTCCGGCTCCGGCAACAAGGACCTTCCCGCGTTCACGCCTGCCGAGGAGATCTACACGATCTACGCGGGCTGTTCGGGGAACGGCTCGGTCACCCTCGTGGACCGGGACAACCCGGGCGGCGAACCCCATGCGATCGTCTGCAACGACGTGCAGACCGTGGGGGTCATCCACACGGAGATCGAACCGCAGCGGCTCTCGGTCCGCGTCACCGGCGGGGCCACCGAGTGGAAGATCGCCGTGGTGTCGGGCGACACCCGGACCGCCTGACCCATGGGCATCCGTCCGCTGTGCATAGGCGAACGTCCGGAGCGGGCGGTGCGTCTGCCTATCGTGGGCCCATGGACGTGTTCGACGAGTTGTTGCGGGGCGTGCGGGGCAAGGGCGCGGTGTTCGGGCAGTCGGTGCTCTGGCCGCCGTGGTCCCTGCGCTTCACGGACGGGGCCTATCTGACCCTGTGCCTGCCGATGCGGGGGGCCGGGTGGATCGTTCCGGAGGACGGGGAGCCGCGGCGGCTGGCTTTCGGCGAGGCCGCGATCGTCCGGGGGCCTGCGCCGTTCACCTTCACCGACGACCCGTCGAACGGTACGGGGCCGGGGGCCGCCCCGGGCGTACGGGAGGTCCGCTGGGGCGACGACCTGGCGCCCGCCGCCGGGCACGGTGCCGAACTGGACGGCCCCACCGTGCTGTTGGCCGCCGCCTACGACGTGCGGGCGGAGGTCCCCCAACGGCTGCTCCGGGCCCTTCCGCCGGTTCTCGTCGTGCCCGACGAGGACGACTGCGAGCCGCTGCGCGACTACCTGGTCGCGCAGATCGGCGGTGCGCGGCCCGGGCACCAGATCGTGCTGGACCGGCTGCTGGACTGGATGCTCGTATGCACCCTGCGGGACTGGTTCGACCGCCCGGAGGCCGAGCCGCCGGGGTGGTACGGGGCCCTCGGCGACGAGGTCGCGGGGCCCGCGCTGCGGGCGATGCACGAGGACCCGGCCCACCCCTGGACGACGGCCGAACTGGCGTCCCTGGCAGGGGTGTCGAGGACCACCCTGGCGAAGCGGTTCACGGAGCTGGTCGGGGACGGCCCGGTGGCGTACCTGACCGAGTGGCGCATGACCCTCGCCGCCGACCTGCTGACCCGCCCGGAGCTGACCGTGGCGGCGGTGGCCCGGCGGGTCGGCTACGCGGACGCGTTCGGCTTCAGCGCGGCGTTCAAGCGGCTCCGGGGCGAGAGCCCGAGCGCGTACCGGCAGGAGACCCCGGCCCCGGACCGCGTACGGGAGGCTCCGGCGGGGTGAGATGCCGTACGGGGGCGGGTCCCGTACAGGGGTGAGTCCCGTACGGGAGCGGGTCCCGTAGTACGAAGGCGAGTCGGTACGGGGGCGAGTCCCGCAGTACGAAGGCGGGTCCCGTACGGAGTGAGGGACGGGCGTCCATCGTGAGCGTCGCCCGCCCCTCTTTCGGGGGACCCGAACCCGTGCACCGTAAGCCCCGCTCCCCGCCCTCACCCCCCTCCCGAGGGCGTCGCCCCTCCCTCTCGGGCAGCGGCCCCGCGCCCCCGCCGGACGGCTTCCGCGCACGTCACAGCGGGGGCGACCGGCCCCGGGCCCGCACGGTCCCGGGGCATCGGCACCACCTCCGGCGCCCCTCCCCACCGGGGCCATAACCCACCGGCCCCCGCCCTGTCCCGTAAAGGGAAAAGCCCACCGGGCCCGCCGCGACGGCCGTCTACTGTACGGACACGTCCGCGCTGCCCCACCCGGCAGCAGCCCGTCCGAGGAGGCATCCCGTGTCATCGCCCTACGGCCCCCAGAACGCCCCCGCAGGCGATGTGGGCGCAGCGCTCCTGATGATCGACTCCCGGCTCAAGAGCATCCACAGCGGAACCGTTGAGGGCGACACCGAACAGCGGGAGCTGATCGAGCAGTTCACCGCGTCGATGGACGCGAAGGGAGCCCATGACGTCCTGGACGGCGCGTGCACGATCATCTACATGTTCATGGTCTGGCTGCGGGGAGCCCACGAGGACCACGGCAAGGACGTCATCGAGTACGTGGTGCCCAACCTCGTGGCCTCGATGCGCATGATGCCCATGAGCATCCGCCCCGAGGCCATCCCCACCATGGCGGGCCTGGTCATCGCCGCCGGCACCGGACTGAGCCCGAACCTGTGGCGCAAGCAGTACGGGGGGTGGACCGAGGCGGAGATGACCCCCCTGGAGGCCACCGCCTTCCTGCTCGCGGAGCACATCAACCGCATCACCGACGACCCCGACTTCGCCACCCGGCTGATCTCGGACGCCCTGGCCCGTACGGACGAGATCTGACGCCGCACGGGCGAGGTCTGACGCCGCACGGACGAGATCTGACGCCGCACGGACGAGATCTGATGCCGTACGGGCGAGCATCCGCACCCGGTCAGCCCCAGGCCCCCTTCTCCGCCGCCTCCCGGACGACCTCGGCGAGGTCGCGCGGGGGACGGCCCAGGGCCCGCTCGACCCCGTCCTTCACCGGGGCCTCCCGGCTCGTGCGGATCGGGTCCAGCGCGGCGGTCCAGAGCGCGGCCTCCACCTCCGACATCCCCTGCGCCACCAGCCCCTCCCGGAACGCGGCCTCCTCGGCCGGGATGTAGGAGGCCCGTACGTCGGAGACCTTCGCGATCTCGTCCAGGACGTCGGCCACGCCGAGCGCGCGCGGCCCCGACAGCTCGTACGCCTCGCCCTCGTGGCCGTCCTCGGTGAGCGCCGCCACCGCCACCGCAGCGATGTCGTCCGCGTC
Source organism: Kitasatospora albolonga (assembly GCA_002082585.1). Lineage (NCBI taxonomy): Bacteria > Bacillati > Actinomycetota > Actinomycetes > Kitasatosporales > Streptomycetaceae > Kitasatospora > Kitasatospora albolonga. Next base: position 4,787,800 of record CP020563.1, on the reverse strand, counting down.
GATGTACGACGCCTCGCCGTCCCCGACGGGCAGGGTCAGGGACCCGTTGCGGATGTCTTCGAGGAAGACGCCCTCGGTGAAGTTCTGGGCGAACCAGCCCGGCCGCAGGATCGTCCAGGTCACGTCGGAGGACCGTACGGCCTCCTCGCCCTGGGCGTGCGGGCCGCCGTCGTAGTCGGGGGAACCGAAGTAGCCCGGTGTGTCCACGCCCCGGGCCGAGAGCAGCACCAGCCGCCGCACCCCGGCCGCCACGGCCCGCTCGACGAAGGCGGGCGTCGGGGAGGGCGTGGTGTCCAGCGGGACGATGTAGACGGCGGCGGCCCCCTCCAGGGCGGGCCCCCAGGTCTTCGGGTCCGCCCAGTCGAACGGGGTCTCCCCGGAGCGCGAGGCGGCCCGGGTCTCCACCCCCAGCTCACGGAGGCGGGCCAGCACCCTGCGGCCGGTCTTGCCGGTGGCGCCGAGGACCAGGACGGGGGAAGGTGCGGTGTTGGCTTCTGCTGTCTGTGTCATGCGCACCAGCCTCGCCCGGCACGGTCCCGCCCGCCATGGCTCAGCGTCCGGGAGGGATGTCCAGCCGTCCGGCCCTCGCGTCCCGCCCCGGGCACACGGCCGAGGCCCGGATCTCAGGAGATCCGGGCCTCGGTCATCTTCTTCATCAGTAGCGGGGACAGGATTTGAACCTGCGACCTCTGGGTTATGAGCCCAGCGAGCTACCGAGCTGCTCCACCCCGCGTCGGTGCGTCCCACCCTACGCCACTTCGCACCTCTCCGTGACCGGCGACGGCCTCCCCGGAAGCCTTTGCCTGCACGACCATTCCTGACGGCCCGTCAGTTCAGTAACCTGACAGTGCGTCAGCCAATTGCGCCTGCCCCCACGGACACCGGGCCGGCGGACCATCGAGCAGGACCATCGAGCAGGAGTGGCGGAACGATGCTTGGATCGACTCACGGCACCTTCACCACCGACTTCCGCGCCCGGGTGGTGGCCTGCGGCGAGGAGCCGCACGCCTCCGTCGTCAGTCTGCCCACCGCCACCCGGCAGGGCGGCCTCGATGTCAGCGGACGGCCGCTGCACCTGGCCGTGCCCGACCTGGACCGCTTCTTCCGGCCGCGCTCGGTCGCCGTCGTCGGCGCCTCCGACACCGAGGGGCGCCCGAACGCCGGGATCACCCGGCAGCTCATCGCCTGGGCCGAGCGGGTCGGGGCGCGGCTGCACCCCGTGCACCCGGCCCGGGAGGCCGTGTTCGGGCGGCTCTGTGTGCCGAGCGTCGCCGCGCTGGCCGAACTGGACGAACCCGTCGACCTCGCCGTCCTCCTGGTCGCCGACCCGCTCCCGGTGATCGAGGAGCTGGCCGAGGCCAAGATCCCCTTCGCCGTGGCCTTCGCCTCCGGGTTCGCCGAGACCGGGGAGGCCGGTGCGGTGGCCCAGGCCCGGCTGGCGGCGGCCGTGGAGCGGTCCGGGGTGCGGCTGCTGGGGCCGAACACCAACCTCAACGCCTTCGAGGAGTTCCGGGACGACCTGGCGGGCCCGGCCATCGCCCTCATCACCCAGTCCGGACACCAGGGGCGGCCCCTGCACGCCCTCCAGCAGCTGGGCATCCGGCTGTCGCACTGGGCGCCCACGGGCAACGAGGCCGATCTGGAGACCGCCGACTTTCTGGCGTACTTCGCCCAGCTTCCCGAGGTGGGGGCCATCGCCTGTTACGTGGAGGGGCTCAAGGACGGCCGTTCGTTCCTGCTCGCCGCCGACCGGGCCGCACGGGCGGGGGTGCCGGTGGTGGCGGTGAAGGTGGGGCGTACGGAGACCGGGGCCGAGGCCGCCGCCTCGCACACCGGGAAGCTGACCGGGGCCGACCGGGTGGTGGACGCGGCGATGCGGCAGTTCGGGGTGGTCCGGGTGGACGGCCTCGACGAACTCCAGGACACCGCCGCCCTGTTGGCCCGTGCCCGGCCACCGCGCGCGGAGGGCGTCGCCGTGTACTCCATCTCCGGCGGCACCGGCGCCCACTTCGCGGACCTCGCCACGGCGGCCGGGCTCACCCTGCCCACCCTCTCCGCCGCCAAGCAGGACGAGCTGCACGCCTGGATACCGGGTTACCTCAGCGTCGCCAACCCGATCGACAACGGCGGCCACCCCGTCGGGGACTGGCGCGGCCGGAAGATCATCGACGCGATCCTCGCGGACCCGTCCGTCGGGGTGCTCATCTGCCCGATCACCGGCCCGTTCCCGCCGATGAGCGACCGGCTCGCCCAGGACCTGGTGGACGCGGCGGAGGCCACGGACAAGCTGGTGTGCGTGATCTGGGGCTCCCCCGTGGGCACCGAGGACGCCTACCGCACCACGCTCCTCGGCTCCTCCCGCGTCGCCACCTTCCGTACGTTCGCCAACTGCGTCACCGCCGTGAAGTCCTACCTGGACCACCACCGCTTCACCTCCGGCTACCGCTCCCCCTTCGACGAGGCCCCGCGCACCCCCTCCCCCTCCTTCCGCAAGGCGCGGGCCCTGATGCGCCCGGGCCAGCAGCTCAGCGAGCACGCGGCGAAGCAGCTCCTGCGCGCGTACGGCATCCGCGTCCCGCGCGAGCAGCTCGTGACGAGCGCGGCAGCGGCCGTACGGGCGGCCGGGCCGGTCGGCTACCCGGTCGTGATGAAGGCGTCCGGCCCCCGCCTCGCCCACAAGACGGAACTGGGCCTGGTGAAGGTGGGCCTGACATCGGCCAGCCAAGTGCGCGATGCCTACCGCGAGTTGACGGACATCGCCCGCTTCGAATCCGTCGACCTGGACGGCGTCCTGGTCTGCCAGATGATCGACCGGGGCGTCGAGATGATGGTCGGCGTCACCCACGACCCTCTCTTCGGGCCGACGGTCACGGTCGGGCTCGGCGGGGTGCTGGTGGAGGTGCTGCACGACACGGCGGTACGGGTGCCCCCCTTCGGCGAGAAGGAGGCCCGGGACATGCTCGACGAGCTGCGCGGCCGGGCGCTGCTGGCCGGGGTGCGCGGCGGGGCGCCCGTCGATGTGGACGCCCTGGTGGAGGTGGTGCTGCGGGTGCAGCGCATGGCCCTGGAGCTGGGCGACGACCTGACCGAGCTGGACATCAACCCGCTGGTGGTGCTGGGGCGCGGACAGGGCGCGGTGGCGCTGGACGCGCTGGCGGTGTGCCGGTGAGCCGGGAGCCCGTGAACGGTGGTGAGCCGGTGGGTCCGGAGCTCGCGACCGGAGGTGCGTCAGCGAGCCCGGAGCCCGTGAACGGCGGGGCATCGGACCCGGGGCATGCCGAACCCGTGGAGTCCACCGTCCTCCACTCCACCACCCCCGACGGCGTCTCCTGGATCACCCTCAACCGTCCCGAGGCGATGAACGCCGTCACCTGGGAGCAGCGTGAACGGGTCATCGCCCTGCTGGCCGACGCCTCCGCCGACCCCGCCGTACGGGCCGTCGTGCTCACCGCCACCGGCCGGGGCTTCTGCGCGGGCGCCGACCTGCGCGGCTCCCCGGCCCGGACCGGCGAGCGCCTTCCCGGAGATGTCGCCCGGACCGTCCGGCTCGGCGCCCAGCGGCTGGTCGCCGCCGTACTGGACTGCGAGAAGCCGGTGATCGCCGCCGTCAACGGGACCGCCGCCGGGATCGGCGCGCATCTGGCGTTCGCCTGCGATCTGGTCCTGGCGGCCGATACGGCGACGTTCATCGAGGTCTTCGTACGCCGGGGGCTCGTCCCGGACGGCGGCGGCGCGTATCTGCTGCCCCGGCTGGTGGGGCCGCAGCGGGCGAAGGAGCTGATGTTCTTCGGGGACGCGCTGACGGCGGCAGACGCGGAACGGCTGGGCCTCGTCAACCGCACCGTACCGCCCGATGAGTTGACCGCCCTCGCCACCGCGTGGGCCGGACGGCTGGCCTGCGGGCCGACCCGGGCCATCGCCCTGACCAAGCAGCTCGTGAACGACTCCCTGACCGGCGACCGGGCCACGGCGTTCGCGGCGGAGGCGGCCGCCCAGGAGATCAACATGACCACCCGGGACGCCAACGAGGGCGTCGCCGCGTTCGTCGAGCGGCGCGCACCGGAGTACCGGGGGTACTGAGAGAGCGTTCCGCTCCGGCGGGGCTGTTCGCTCCGGGGTCTGCGACCACGGGCGAAAACATCTGTGGGGTCGGAGAGTTGCTGCCCGGGTACCGTCATCTTGCCCATGACGGGCAGAACTCCACATGTAACTGTTCCCAGCCGCTCAGGTCCCGTGGACCGGAGTCCCAGTCGTAGATGGACCGGCAGACGTGGTAGTTGCAGCCCCCGGGCAGGTAGAGCCCGGTCGCGGCGGCGGGCGGCCCGTGCTTCGTGACGGCGAAGATCTCCTTCGCCCCCTCCCGGAACGCCGCTGAACCACCGGTCAGCAGCAGGGTCTCGGCGTGGATGTCCCTGCGGAGAAGGAACCGGCTCGCCTCTTTCGGGTCGTCCGGAATGCCGTACTCGGCCTCGGAGGCAGGAAGGTCCCGCTCCGGCACACACGCGGTACGCAGCTCGCGGGGAGCGTGGGCCGCGTTGAGATACTGCCGAATCCGCTTCCAGCGGGAAGGGCGCAACTGCACCGAGCGGGGAGCGAGCACGAGATCGAGCGGCTGCCCGGCTTCCCGGCCGATACCGGGTACAGCAGGACCGGCCCGCATCGGCACGTGGACCAGCGATCGCGGCGATCGCGCCGCGAGCAGCCACAGGGTGCCCATGCGCCTGCCGTCCGCCCGGTCGACGTACATGTTGTAGTGGCCCTGATAACCGTGGTCCTTGTGGAGAGCGACGTTCTTCAACGGTCTGGCCGGCCGGATCACGCGGTACTCCGCACCCGCAAGCCGCACCTTCTGCACGACGATCTTCACCCGCAGGCTGTCCCGGGTCAGGGGCGCTCGTGATGCGGTCATGGGGATGTCCTCCCGTCTGCCGATCCGTTCGGCTTCACCGGTGGCTCGTTGTCGCTCAGGTCCAGGGTGGCACCGGGCAAGCCCCCGGGACGGAGTGAGTACGGGGCCGTGGTCCGCTGAGTCATCCGCCCCATGCCCGGGGCGGCGGGGGCCGGTGAGGATCGGGGGGTGAACCCTCGTACGTACGACATTCTCTACCGACCGGCCCGGATCGCCCCTCCGCCCCGGCGTACTCCTGTGATGCTCCTGGCCGCAGGGTTGTGGCTGCTCGCCTGGGTGCTGATCTCCTTGCCGGTCGCCCTGGCCGGTCTGACGGTGGTGTGGGGGATGGCCGAGGGCGTGCCGATGACGGGCTTCCTGCTCTGGTGCGTCGGCGGTGCGTCCGCCGGTACGGCCGTGCTCGTCGCGGTCCGTCTGGCACCGGCCGTGCGGCGGATGCGCGCCGACGCCCGGAGCCTGCTGCTGGCGGCCCTGGCCTGCCTGGTCTCCCTGGTCCTGGCAGCGGTCACCTGGCTCTCCGCCGTATGACCGATGCCGTTGCGGACGGTGCTGCTGGCCCGGTGCTGTCGGTACGGTGTCAGAGGTGGGCGCTAAGGTTCTGGACCGTGGACGCTGCTGACCTTGACCACCGGGCCCGGACGCGGTCCGGCTGTATCCCGCCGGAGCTGGTCTCGCGGCTGCTCGAACGAGGCCATGCCGATGTGGTGGAGTCGCAGGCCGGACGCGGGGAGTGGTTCTGCGCGCTGGCGTGGGCGCGGGTGCTGGGCGAGCAGGGGCGCGAGGCCGACGCTTCGGAGGTGCTCGCCCCGTACGTGGCGACGGGCTGGTGGACGGCTGTCGCCGCCATGACCGAACTGCTGGAGGGCTGGGGCCGCGTCGAGGAGGCGATCGGGATCAGCCGGGCCCGCATGGAGGCGGGGCACCCGCTGGCTCTGGACGCCTACGCGCGGCTGCTCGCCCGGCACGGCCGGGCCGGGGAGGCGTTCGATCTGCTCGCGCCGCACATCACCGACTGGACGCTCGCCACCGCCCTGGTCGAGGTCGCCTCCGCGGCCGACCGCGAAGAGGAGGCCGCCGCGCTGCTCGCCGGGCACATCCGGGCCGACCACCGCTGCGACGGCCCGTGGTGCTGCCGGGGACTCGACCCCGAGCTGGCGCTGGGCCTGCTCGCGACGCTCCGCGAACGCCAGGGCCGCATCGACGAGGCCATCGCCCTGCTCCGCCGTCGGCAGATCACCTCGATCGACAACCGGGACCAGCTCGCCGACCTGCTGGCCCGGCACGGCCGCGTCGAGGAGCTTCGCGCCTACGCCGCGTCGGACGGGCACGAGGAGGCCGTACAGCGGCTGGCGGAGCTGCTGGAGGAGCAGGGCGATGTGGAGGGCGCGATCGCGGTGTACGGGCAGGCGGACGGCCCCGCGGCCCGGGACCCGAACGCGGCCTGCGACCTTGCGCGGCTCCTGGCCCGGCACGGACGGGGCCAGGAGGCGATCGCCGTGATGCGCGCCCAGGCCGACGCGCACCCCGGCGACGACTGGATTCTTCACGCCCTGTCCGAGCTGTGCCTCGACCAGGGACGCCCCGCCGACGGCCTCGCCCATCTCGACGCCCTCGACGCCCGGCGCGGCGGTGAGACCGAGTGGGAGCTGTACTGGATGCGGTTGCCGCTGATCGCCGCCTGCCATGGGGTCGACGCGGCGGTCGAACGGGCCCGGGCCCACCCCGAGGGCACCTCCTGGTACGCGGCGGAGCACATCGCCCGCCTCCTCGCCGGTGCCGGGCGCACCGGGGAAGCCGTCACCGTCCTCCAGCAGCACGACCGCCGGATCGGCCACGATCTCTCCGGCTACCTCATCGACCTCGGCCGCGTCGAGGAGGCCCTGGCCATCCTGTCGCTGCCGCACAGGAGCTCCCGGCCCCCGCTCGTACCGACGACACACCTGTGGTCCGAAGCGCCACCGTTCTGAAGCCTGGCCGGGTGCCTGACTTACTGAAACCGGGTGCCTGACTTACTGAAAGGGGCGGGGAAGGGTGCTTGAGGGCTTCGAGGGTGTGAAAGCAGCGGCGATGGGGCTCGCGGGAGGCGCGCCGCTTACCGGCACGCTCGATGTCGCCGACCCCGGTGACTGGCTCGCGCTCGACGGCGGGGTGCGCGAGGTGTCCCGGTTCCACCCGCCGTTCCTGCTGGAGTGGGCGCGTTCCGCCGCACCGCCCGCCGGTCTGGCCCGGCTGGACGAGTCCCGGCTCGCCATCGCCCTCTGCCACCGCGACGGGCGGGTGCGCGAGGAGGCGGTCCGGCAGGCGGTCCGGCACCCCGGTCTGCTGCCGCTGGTCGTGATCCGCTGCGCCGACTGGGTCGGCCCCGTCCGCGAGCAGGCCCGGCAGTTGCTGCGGGAGGCCCTGGACGTGGACGCCGCCCTCGGCCTCGCGCCCCTCGTCCTCCGCGTCGGCCGCCGCGACAGAGGAGCCTTCGGCGTCGAGGTGCTCGGGCGGGTCCTGCGCGAGGCGTCCGGCGGACAGCTCGCCGTTCTCCTCGCCGACCCCGACCGCGTCGTCCGGCGGTTCGCGTACGGGCTGGCCGTCGAGGGTCGGCTGCTCCGTCCCGCCGAGCTGGCCCGCGTGGCCGCCCGGGACCGGGACACCGTGGTCCAGGACCTGTGCGCCACCGCGGCGCTCGCGGCTCTGGCGGATGAGGATGCCCACGAGGGCGTGCTGCCTCCCCTGCTGGCCGCACGCACCCCGCGTACCCGCTCGGCCGGGGTCACCGCGCTGCGGCGGGCGGGGCGGCCGGAGCAGGCGGAGCCGTTCCTCAGCGACCGTTCCGCCCTCGTACGCGCCTGCGCCCGGTACGTCGTACGGCAGCGGGGAGGTGACCCGGCGGCCTGGTACCGGGAGCGGTGCGCGGCGGCGGACGACCCCGGGCTGCCGCCCGGTGCGGTGATCGGGCTGGCCGAGTGCGGGGACCGTGCGGACGCCGGGCTGCTGCGGCCGCTGCTGGCGCACCCGGCGCCCGGGGTGCGGGCGCGGGCGGTGGCGGGGCTGCGGGCGCTGGGCCGCGTGGATACGGAGCGGCTGCGGCCGCTCCTCGACGATCCCGCCGCGGGTGTCGTCCGGGAGACCGCCGCCGCCCTGCTGCCCTCGGCCGGGGAACTGCCCGCCGACTGGCTGCTGGAGCGCACCGGCTCCGAGCGGCCGCGGCACGTCCGCGTCGGGGCGTTCCGGCTGCTCGACACGCGGGGCGGCATCGTGGCGCTGCGGGCGGCGGTCGGTCTGCTGGAGGACCCGGACAGGAAGCTGCGTGTCTGGGCCGGGCAGTCGGTACAGCGCTGGCACCCGTCGCCGGACGAGCCGCAGGGCGACGCGGAGGTGGGTGAACTGCTCGACCGGGGTCGGCATCTGTTCAGCGACCATGTGCTGCGTCTGCGCAAACGGGAGGCGGGGGTGGAGAGTTGATGCCGGGCCCAGGCCCATCCCCCACCCCCCGCTTGGCATGAGGACAGGAGGATCAGCACGGGGTCAGCGTGGGGTGTACTCGGCCAACGTCCTGCGGTAGGCGGCCAGTCGGGAAGTCCGGCCGATGGTCAGGGCGCCGATCAGGCGCCCGTCCAGGTGGTAGCTGGCCTCCACGCGCCGGGCGCCCCGGTCGCACTCGTGGACCTTCACCGTGTCCGCGAGCCCCGGCAGGCCCACCGAGCGGAGCCGGACACCGTGGAAGTCGGACCAGAAGGACGGCACCTCGGCGAAGGCCGGGGCCGCGTCGCCCAGCAGCAGCGTACGGGCCGCCGCCGCACCCTGCTCCGCCGCGCCCGCCCAGTGGCCGAGGGCGGGCGCGGCGCCGTCCGCGAGGGGCTGCGGGACCCGGGCCGCGTCGCCCGCCGCGACCACGCCGGGCACCGTCGTACCGTCCGGGAACAGGGCCCGCAGCCGGGAGTCGGTGGGCACTCCGCCGACCGCCTCGATGCCCGAACCGGCCAGCCACCCGGTGGCCGGGGCCGCGCCCAGGGCGAGGACCGCGACATCCACCGCGAGAAGCTGGTCGTCGGCCAGCCGGACGCCCTTGAGCCTGCCGTCGGGGCCGGTCCCGAACTCGGTGACCGTGGTGCCGGTGCGCAGGTCGATGCCCTTCTCCCGGTGGAGCGTCCCCACGAACGCGCCGACCTCCGCGCCGACCGCGCGCTCCAGCGGTACGGCCCCGGATTCCACGAGCGTGACGTCGAGCCCGAGCGCCCGGCCCGCCGCCGCGACCTCACCGCCGAGGAACCCGGCGCCGAGCACGAGCAGCCTTCGCCCGGGGGTGAGCGCGGCCCGCAGCGCCGCCGCGTCGTCCCGGCCGCGCAGGGTGAACACGCCCTGTTCCGGGCCTGGTTCGCCGTCCACGACACCGGACCGGGCGGCGGCCCCGGTGGCGATGACCAGGCCGCAGTAGGGCAGGCGCATGCCGTCGGCGAGCGTGATGACCCGGCGGTACGGGTCGAGCCGGACCGCCGCCCGCCCCAGCAGCCAGCGGGCCCGGAGGCCGTCGGGGACGGGGAGGGCGGTGTCGGCCGGGACGTCGGCCGTCAGGAACTGCTTGGAGAGCGGCGGGCGGTCGTACGGGGCGTGCCGCTCGGCCCCGACGATGGTCAGACGGCCGGTGAACCCCGCCTCCCGCAGGGCCGTCGCGGCCCGCAGCCCGGCCAGCGAGGCCCCGACGATCACCACCTGACGGGGAGAGACGGCGGCGCTCATGAGGCGGGGACCACGGTGATGGCGCGGACGGGGCAGGAGGCGGCGGCCTTCTCGGCCACCGCGCGGAGCCCGTCGTCCGGCTCGGCTTCGTACTGGAGGTGGTCGTCATCGTCGAACGAGAAGACCTCGGGGGCGGCGAAGACACAACTTCCGTGACTCTCGCAGGTGTTCAGGTCCACGGTGATCTGCATGGGGACTCCGTCACAGGTGTGGGCCCGGGGGGCCGGAGGGAGCTCCCGAGGGGGAAGCTCGGGAGGGAGGCGAGGGGAAGCTCGGGAAGCCCGGGAGGGCTCGGGCCCCGGGAGGCCCGGGAGGCCCGGCCGAGCCCAGGAGGCCCGGGAGACCCGGCGGAGCTCGGGATGCTCGGGCCCCTCGGGAGGCCCGGGAGCCTCGGGAGGCCCGGCTGAGCCCGGAAGACCCAGGAGCCCCCGCGAAGCCCAGGAGCCCCGGCCGAGCCCGGTAGGCCCGGCGGGCCTTCAGCCCGAAGTCGGCGGATTGAAGCGGGAGTAGACGGGCGCGGACCAGCGCAGCGGGGAGGCCGCCGCGATCTCCCGTACGGCGGTGATCTCGAACTCCACCAGCCGCTGCGCCCCGGGGTGGCGGGCCACTTCCGCCTCGTCCCACACCGTGCGGGCCGAGCCCGTCAGGTGCAGGGAGGTGCCGGTCTCCCAGCCGGGGACGAACAGCCCTGCCGCCGGGTTGAGTTCGAGGTTGCCCAGGGTCAGGAACATGGCGTTGCCGAGGTAGTCGGGCCAGCGCAGCACCCGGGGCGAGAGCACCTGGACGAAGCCGGGGTTGCCGCCCCGGTGGGAGGCGTCCGCGTCGCCCCGGTCGGATGCGGTGGCGACGAAGAAGGTGTCGGCGGTCCGCAGCACCCGCTGCTGGGCGGGGCTCAGCTCCGCGCTGTCGACGGCCGTACGCCGCCCCTGCGCACCCGAGCCCACACCCACGCCCGCACCCGCGCGGTGGTCGCGTTTCTGGATGTACTTGGGGCAGTTGGCGATGACCTGGTCGAGCTCCACGCGCAGCCCGTGGCCGTCGCGGACCGCCCGGCCGTTCATCCGCATCCGGCGGCGGGTGGCCGGCTCGATACCGATCATGCCGATCCGGACGGGCTCCCCTCCGGCACCGGTCCCGCCCCCCTTCCCGGCGCCGGAGAGGAGCGGGGCGAGCGGGTCCTCCGGCGGGGGCAGCGCCCCGATGTGCAGGGTCCGCGGCCGGGGAACGGTCAGGAAGCCCGGCTCCCCGGTGAGCTGGGTCGCCCAGACCCGGCCCCGCTCGTCCGTGCCGCCCACCACCACGTGGGGCTGTCCGGCGAGGAAGGCCACCGCCACATCGGGGACGGTGTTGCCGATGGCCCCCTGCGACTGTCCGGCCCGGCGGGCGAGGCCCGCCCGCTCCTGCACGGCGATCTCACCCCGGTGGTAGCCGCTCATGATCCTGCCTTTCGCCGAGAAGTGGCCCGTACCCGCGTTCCGCCTAGAAGAAGCCGCAGGTGGGGGCACCGGCGGTCGGGGCGTCGGCCGGGTCGGCGCCGAAGGGCGCGTAGACCTCCAGGCGGATGCCGTCGGGGTCGGAGAAGAAGATGCCGCCGGAGGTGCCGATCTCGCCGTGCGGGACGACACCGTCGTAGGCGAACTCGGCGTCCAGGGCGCGCAGGGCCTCCTCGGTGGCCCGGACCTCCTCGATGGTGTCCACCTGGAAGGAGAGGTGGTGCAGGCCGGGCAGCGTGGGGGTGAAGGCGCCCTCGCTCTGCTGCCACAGGGTCACCACGAGCCGGGAGTCCCGCCCGAGGAAGGCCCAGCGGCGCTCGCCGTCCATGCCCTCGCCCAGCACCTCGAAATCGAAGACCTCGCGGTAGAAGGCGAGCGAACGGGTCAGATCGGTGACGTTGAGGCCGATGTGGCCGGTCTGCAGGTTCTTCGCCTTGCTCATGATCGATTCCACGCCTTCGGTCGGGGCCACGAGACATCTCGTAACCAGTGAAATCGAATTTAAGGGTTAGAGATGAGGCCGTCAACCGGTGAAAGGCGCATGGCCGGTTAGTATCGGTGTACACGGGGGTACAGGAAGTACTCACGACGAAGGGACATCTGCCGTGCCGCACCCCACCGGGCCCGACCCCCGGCCGCTGATCGGCGAACCCCTCGCGCTCGACCTGCTGAACACCCGGTGGGTCGACGCGGAGGGCCCGCGTGACCTGCTGGAATCCGAGGACGGCCTGGCCATCTGGCTGGGCAGCGACCTCGTGCGCGAGCACACGGCCCCCCTCGCCCCCACCGCCGATCACGAGACCCTGACCCGGCTGCTGGAGGCCCGCACCGCGCTCGAAGCGCTGGCGGCGGCGACGGCATCGGCACCGTCAGCAGCCGCGACCGGCCGTCAGGATTCGGCCACCCCGGCCACCCCGGCCGCCACGGCGGCGCTCAACGAGGTGCTGTCCCACGGGCGCATCCGCCGCGGCCTCGGGGCGAACGGGCTGCCGGAGTCGGCGGTGGAGGTGGACGACCCGTCCTGGGGGCCCGCCTGGTACGCGGCCGAGAACTGGCTCCGGCTGGTGGCCGACCGGCCCGACCGCATCCGCGCGTGCGCGAACGGCACCTGCGTCCTGCACTTCTTCGACGTCTCGAAGAACGGCACCCGCCGCTGGTGCTCGATGGCCGGCTGCGGCAACCGCGCGAAGGCCCAGCGGCACTACGCCCGCCGCACCGGTACCTGAGCCGGAAGCCACGCCCGTACCGCCCGGGAAGTCACCCGGCGGGCAGCCGGACGGCCGCACCGGAGAACGTCGGACGCCCCGTCACGCCTCTTCGCCGTCCGTACGGGCGCGCCTGCTGTGGCGGGCCACGCGGACCCGGCTTCCGCACCCCGCCGTGCACCACGCGCGGCGGGTATGGGTCTTGACGAAGTAGAGGATGCAGCCCGGCGCGGGGCAGGCCCGCAGCCGGTCACCGTCGGCGCCCGTGAACAGCCCGACCGCGTCGGCGGCGATCGCCCCGAGCGCCCGGCGCACGGGGTCCCCCTCCACCGGGCGGACGACGGCCCGGAACTCCGGGCCGGGGGCCAGCTCCGGCCAGTCGGCGGCCATGCGCGCGTACGTGTTCACCACGGCCGACGCGCCGGAGTCCGGGCCACCGCCCGCCGCCCGCGCCCCGGCCAGGGAGCGCAGGGCCCGGCGCAGCTCCAGGAACTCGTGGTGCCGCTCCGGGCCCGCGGGCGGTGCGGCGGCCAGCGCGGCGGCGGTCCCGGGGGCGAAGCGGTGGCGCTGGGCGGCCAGCCAGCTGTCCAGGTCCTGCGGCCCGGCGGCGAGTGCGTCGACGAGCCGTCCCCGTAGACCGCCCTTGATGTACGTGGTGTTGACCAGGTCGAGGGGAAGCGGTTCGCCGGTGAGCGGCACGCCCACCCACGACTGCCCCCGCTCCCCCCGCCCCTCCGCCCGCTCTTCCCGCTCCTCCGCGACGCCTTCAGCCATCTCCCCATCCTGCCTCTCACGGAAAAGCCCCCGCAAAGCTAACGGATGAATCTATGCTTCAACCGTTAGCCCATGAACAGGTCGTCGCGAAAGGAATCCCGGTGCCCGACACCCCCCTCAACCACCCTCCCCGCTCAACCCCCGCACCCCCTCCTCCCTCTCCTCCCTGCCGGCCACCAAGGCGCCGCCCCACCCGAAGCCCTCCTCCGTCTCGGTCGCGACCCTCGGCGGTACGGTCGCCCTGCTGCTGCTCGCGGCCATCGGCCACGCCCTCGGCCAGACGGTGCTCATCCCGCCGCTGGCCGCCAGCGCCGCGCTCGTCTTCGCGGCGCCCGCCCTGCCGCTGGCCCAGCCGCGCCATGTCATCGGCGGGCAGCTCGTCTCGGCGCTCACCGGCTTCGCGGTCCTCGCCGCCGTCGGCGGCTCGGTGTGGGCCTCGGCCCTGGCGGGCGGCCTGGCGATCGGCGCCATGGCCCTCACCCGCACCGGACACTCCCCCGCCGCCGCCACCGCCGTCATCGTCGTGGCGACCCAGCCCGCGGCGCCCCTTTTTCTCGCCCTGCTGCTGCTCGCCACGGTCGTGATCGTGGGCGTCGGCGTCCTGGCCGGGCGCAGCGGAAAGACCGCCCGCTACCCCGCCTACTGGTGGTGAAAGGGCGGCCTCCGCCCCAACGCGCGCCCAGCGGAAGAGGTTCACATCTGACGAACCGTCAGTTCTAATGGACGGTGTGATGGGACACGCAGGCATGGCAGCCACCGCCGTCCGGTACCTCAGGTCCGTCGGCGCCGACACGACAGCGGCAGGGGCGGAGCACGCGCCGCCGGGCGCCCTGCCCCGGCCGGATCTGAGGGCCGTCCGGGACGGTGAGCGGCTCCCTGTCGACCCGGCCGAATTCCGGCGCGTACTGGGCCACTTCGCCAGTGGCGTCACCGTCGTCACCGCGCGCGACGCGGACGGGCCCGCCGGTTTCGCCTGCCAGTCCTTCGCCTCGCTCTCGCTGGACCCGCCGCTGGTCGCCTTCATGGTCGCCCGCACGTCGACGACCTGGCCGCGCATCGCCCGCGCCGGGGCGTTCTGCGTCAACGTGCTGGGGGCCGAACAGGCGCCGCTGTGCCGGGGGTTCGCGGTGAGCGGGGCGGACAAGTTCGCGGGGGTGGCGTACGAGGACGCCCCGGCGACGGGGTCACCGCTGCTCGGCTCCGTACCGGCCTGGATCGACTGCCGCGTGCACGCCGTCCACACCGGAGGGGACCACCTCATCGTGGTCGGCCGGGTGGAGGCGCTGGGGGCGGTGGCGGAGGGGGAGCCGCTGCTGTTCCACCGGGGGGTGTTCGGCCGGTTCACCCGCTAGCAGGCGCGCCGATGTTCAGCCGCTAGCGGGCACGCAGGGGTTCAGCCGCTCGGGAGGCGCCCCGGTTCACCCGTCGGCAGGTGCCGGTGTTCAGCCGCTGCCGCGCGCCCCGGTTCAGCCGCCGACAGGCGCCCGGGCGGCCCCGGCCCGCCGGATCACCAGCGACATCAGCGCGGCGACGGCACACAGCGCCCCCGCCGCGTACCAGACCACGTCGTAGCTGCCGAAGACGTCCCGCGCGACCCCGCCGAGGAATGCCACTACCGCCGCGCCCACCTGGTGCGAGGCCAGCACCCAGCCGAAGACGATGGCGCTGTCGTCGCCGTACTGCTCGCGGCAGAGCGCCAGCGTCGGCGGGACCGTGGCCACCCAGTCCAGCCCGTAGAAGACGATGAAGAAGACCATCGGCGGCTGCACCTCCGGCGCCATCAGCATCGGCAGGAACAGCAGCGAGATCCCGCGCAGCGCGTAGTAGACGGCGAGCAGGCGGCGGGCGTCGAAGCGGTCGGTGAGCCACCCCGAGAAGATCGTGCCGACGACGTCGAAGACCCCGATCACCGCCAGCAGCGAGGCGGCCGCCGTGATCGGCATGCCGTGGTCGTGGGCGGAGGGGACGAAGTGGGTGCGGATCAGGCCGTTGGTGGAGGCCCCGCAGATCGCGAAGGTCCCGGCCAGCAGCCAGAACGGGCCGGTGCGCGCCGCCGAGAACAGCACCTTCACCGTGCGGCGCGCGGCACCCCGCGCCGGGGCGGGCTTCGCCACGTACACACCGCCGTACGGGGCGAGCCCCGCGTCGGCCGGGTGGTCGCGCATCAGGAGCCAGACGAACGGGACCACGACGAGCGCCGCCAGAGCCGTGGTGACCGAGGCGGGCCGCCAGCCGTGCTCGGAGACGATCCAGGCGCAGAGCGGGAGGAAGATCAGCTGTCCGGAGGCTCCGGCGGCGGTGAGGATGCCGGTGACCAGGCCCCGCCGGGCCACGAACCAGCGGTGGGTGACGGTCGCGGCGAAGGCCATCGCCATGGAACCGGTGCCCAGGCCGACGAGGACTCCCCAGTAGATCATCAGCTGCCAGGAGGCCGTCATCCAGACACTGGCGAGCGCCCCGGCCGCCACCATGGTCAGCGCGGTCGCCACGACCCGCCGGATGCCGAACCGGTCCATCAGCGCGGCGGCGAACGGGGCCGTCACCCCGTACAGCGCCATGTTGATGGAGGCCGCGAGCCCGATCTCGCCCCGCGACCAGCCGAACTCGGTGTGGAGCGGGTTGATGAGCAGCCCGGGCAGGGTCCCGAACGCGGCGCCGCCGACGATCGTCACGAAGGTGACGGCGGCGACGGTCCACGCCCGGTGGATACGGGGACGGGGTCGGCGGCCCGCGCGGGACCGCTGCCGGTCGCCGTCCTGGGCCGCGCTTTCGATGGTCTCGGTCACGGGGACCAGCCTCTGGTCCGCCGCCCCACCCCCACGAGTGGCCGGAGGGACATGGTTCGCAGGGATCAGGCCACCGCACGGGGCCGGAATCCCCGGCGTACGCCCGCGTGCACGCCCCACGCCACCGCCGCGCCCACCACGTACCAGAACAGGTCCGGCCCGTTGAACGTCGACCCGAGGACCAGCCGGGCGACCGCACTCCGCGCCGACAGCCCCGCGGGCACCCCCGTGAGCTGGAAGAACTCCACCGCCCAGCTCAGGCCGAGCCCGATCCCGGCCACGGCGAGGGGCCGCGCGCGGGGAGCGCAGAAGGCGACGAGGGCGCAGAGCAGCACCGTATAGAGCGCGCTCCCCGCGTACTTGGCGAAGGCGCCGTCCGCCCCGGCGCGCACGGCGAGCCCGGCGGCGACGGTGAGGAGGGCGGCGCAGGCCGCAAGGACGCGGGCACGGAGGGCGGAGCCCCGTACGGGACGCCTCCCCCGGAACGGCATCGGCGGCCGGAACGGTGGCGACGGCCGCGGCGCACGCGGGCCGTCGGGAATGGACGCGGTCTCTGTCGGCTTCTCTCTCACATCGCTACCCTGTACCAGCCCATGGTCTATACCAACCAGTGACTTCCCGGCGGACCCCCACGATCCCGTCGGCGCGTTCCGAGGAGGCCCGCCATGCCGCACCGCGTCGCCGTCCTGGCCCTGGACGGACTGCTCCCCTTCGAACTGGGCATCCCGGACCGGATCTTCGGCCGCTCCCTGGACCCCATACCGGGCAACCAGGGCGGGAAGCTGTACGAGGTCGTGACCTGCTCCGTCCGCCCGCCGGGGCCCGTCCGGACCGACTCCGACTTCTCGATCCTCGTGGAGCACGGCCCCGAGGCGCTCGCCACCGCCGACACCGTGGTCGTCCCCGCCTCCTACGAGCTGGGCCCGGTCTTCGACGAGGGCAGGCTCACCGAGGAGCTGACCGCCGCCTTCGCGCTCGTCCGGCCGGGCACCCGGATGGTCTCCATCTGCACCGGCAGTTACGTCCTGGCCGCCGCCGGATACCTGGACGGCCGCCCCGCCACCACGCACTGGTCGGCCGCCGACCACTTCCAGCGGACCTTCCCGCAGGTCCGCGTCGACCCGGGTGTGCTGTTCATCGACGACGGGGACGTCCTCACCTCCGCCGGGGTCGCCGCCGGGATCGACCTCTGCCTCCACCTCGTGCGGCGCGACCACGGGGCCGCCGTCGCCACCGAGATCGCCCGGCGCACGGTGGTCCCCCCGTACCGGGACGGCGGACAGGCCCAGTACATCCAGCGCCCCGTTCCCGAACCGCAGTTCGCGACGACCACCGCCGCCCGGGCCTGGGCGCTGGGGCGGCTGGAGAGGCCGATCCTGCTGCGGGACATGGCCCAGCAGGAGTCGATGAGCGTACGGACCTTCACCCGCCGCTTCCGGGAGGAGGTGGGCGTCAGCCCCGGCCAGTGGCTGACACAGCAGCGGGTGGAGCGGGCCCGGCATCTGCTGGAGTCCTCGGACCTCTCGATCGACCAGGTGGCCCGGGACGCCGGTTTCGGCACGGCGACCTCCCTGCGCCAGCACCTCCAGGCGGCGCTGGGGGTGCCGCCGACGGTGTACCGGCGTACGTTCCGGGCGTCGGCGGACACCTCCTGAGTCGGCACCTCCTGAGCGGACACCTCCTGAGCCGACGCCCCGAACCGGGGCCCCTCGGCCGAACTCCCCTTCGGGCAACGGTGGTCAGAAGACCAGGACACCCCGGGCCACCCGCCCGTGGTGCGCGTCCTCGGCGGCCTTGGCGAAGTCCTCCACCGGGTAGGTCTCGGTGACGAGTTCGTCCAGGAGGAGGCGGCCCTCCCGGTAGAGGTCCGCGTACAGGGCGATGTCCCGCTGCGGGCGCGAGGAGCCGTAACGGCAGCCGAGGATCGACTTGTCGAGGTACATCGAGGAGACGGTGAACGACGCCTCGGCGCCCGCCGCCGGGACGCCGAGCAGGACCGCCTGGCCGTGCCGGTCCAGCAGGTCGACCGCCTGCCGGATCAGCTCGGTGCGGCCGACGCACTCGAAGGCGTGGTCGGCCCCGTCGGGGAGGATGTCCCGTACGCCGTCGGCCGAGGTCAGGAAGTGCGTGGCGCCGAACTGCCGGGCCACCGCCTCTTTCGCCGGGTTGCTGTCGACGGCGACGACGGTGAGCGCGCCCGCGAGCCGCGCGCCCTGGAGCACGTTGAGGCCGACACCGCCGGTGCCGATGACCACGACGGTGTCGCCCCGGTCGACCTTCGCCCGGTTCAGTACGGCCCCGACACCGGTGAGGACCCCGCAGCCGATCAGGGCGGCGGAGGTGAGGGGCAGGTCGGCCGGGATCTTCACGGCCTGCACGGCCCGTACCAACGTACGTTCCGCGAAAGCCGAGTTGGAGGCGAACTGGAAGAGCTGCTCACCGCCCCGCGAGAACGGCCGCCCCGGCCGCCCGATCGCCTTCCGGCACATCGTGGGCCTGCCCCGGTCGCACTGGGCGCAGGTCCCGCAGTTGGCGAGGGTGGAGAGCGCCACATGATCACCCGGCCGTACGTGGCCGACGCCGGGGCCGACCGCCTCCACCACGCCCGCGCCCTCGTGGCCGAGCACGACGGGGACGGGGAAGGGGATCGTGCCGTCGACCACCGACAGGTCGCTGTGGCAGAGTCCGGCGGCGGCCACCGCCACCAGCACCTCGCCGGGGCCCGGTCCGCGTATCTCCAGGTCGTCGACGACCTCGGTCCGTGTGCCGTCGAAGACGACGCCTCTCATCTCGGCTCCCTCGGTAGGCCGAGCACCCGCTCGGCGATGATGTTCCGCTGGATCTCGTCGGAGCCGCCGTAGATGGTGTCGGCCCGGCTGAAGAGGAACAGGCGCTGCGCGTCGGAGAGTTGATACGGGTCCGTCGCCGACCAGGGCGCCGGGCCGACCGCCCCCGCCTCCCCCCTCACCCGCACGGCCAGCTCGCCGAGCCGCTGGTGCCAGCCGCCCCACAGCAGCTTCGCCACACTGGGGGCGCCCGGTTCGCCCGTGGCGCCGAGGGTGCGCAGGGCGTGCCGCCGCATGGTGACCAACTCGGCCCACTGACGTACGAGTTGGGCCCGGATGACCGGGTCGTCGGCGGCCCCGCTCGCCACGGCGGCGGCGACCACCTCCTCCAGCTCCCGGGCGAATCCGATCTGCTGGGCGAGGGTGGAAACCCCGCGCTCCAGGGCGAGCAGCCCCAGGGCGACCGCCCAGCCGTCGCCCTCCCCGCCGACCGCCTCGGCGGCCCGGGCCCCGTCGAAGAAGACCTCGTTGAACTCGCTGGTCCCCGTCATCTGGCGGATCGGCCGCACCTCGATCCTCCCCGGCTGGTCCATCTCGACCAGGAGGAAGGTCAGGCCCCGGTGCCGGGTGGAGCCGGGTTCGGTGCGGGCCAGCACGAAGCACCAGTCGGCGTCCTGGGCGAGCGAGGTCCAGATCTTCTGCCCGGTGACGGTGTAGGCCCCGGTCCCGTCCGGGGTGGCGGTGGTACGGATGCCCGCGAGGTCGGACCCGGCGCCGGGTTCGCTGTACCCCTGGCACCAGAGGGTCTCGCCCCGGGCGATGGGGGGCAGATGGCGGCGCCGCTGCTCCTCGGTGCCGTACGCGATGAGGGTGGGCGCGAGGAGGTTCTCCCCGATGTGGCCCATCCGGGGCGGCGCGGCGGAGCGGGCGTACTCCTCGGCCCAGACGACCTGGTGGGCGAGGGGGGCGGGGCGGTTGCCGTAGCCCGCGCCGCCGCCCTCCGGCCAGCCGATGCCGATCCATCCCGCCTGGCCCAACTCGCGTTCCCACGCGCGGGGGCTCACCGCGTCGGCGAGGTGGGTCGCCAGCCAGGTGCGGGCGTGCGTGCGAAAGGTGTGGTCGTTCTCGGTGACCCGGAAGTCCATACGTGCCTCCTGTCGTCCTGAGGGCTCCGCCCCCCAGATCCCCGGTCCTCAAACGCCGGACGGGCTTGGTTGTGCGGGCATCCGCTCCTCAATCGCCGGAGGGGCTTGAATTGGCTCGGCCGCCCGTCACATCCAGCCCCTCCGGCGTTCGAGGAGCGGGGGTTCGGGGGCGGAGCCCCCGAGGGCGGTCACCGGTTCGGCCGCGCCCCCGCCCGCGCCGCCTTCGCCATCTCCTCCACCCGCGCCAGCATCGGCATCGGGTCCACCCCCACCGTCCCCGGCAGGAACTCCGCGATCCGCTCCGGGGTCCAGGGCGCCCCCTCCGCGTACCCCGCCCGCAGCTCCCTCGGCTGGGCCCAGACCGCGATCTTGGGCCCGGCGACCGTGTACACCTGCCCGGTGATCCCCTCCGCCCGCGCCCGCTCGCTCAGCAGGTAGACCACCAGCGCCGCCACGTCCTCCGGCTCGCCGATCTCCGCGAGCTCCGTCGGCACCCCGGCCGACATCCGGGTCCGGGCGACGGGCGCGACCGCGTTGGCGGTCACGCCGTACCGGTGCAGGCCCAGCGCCGCGCTGCGGACCAGCGAGATGATCCCGCCCTTCGCCGCGCTGTAGTTGGCCTGGGACACGCTCCCCTGGTGGTTGCCGCTGGTGAAGCCGATCAGCGTGCCGCCGCCCTCCTGTTTCCGCATGACCGCCGACGCGGCCCGGAAGACCGTGAACGTGCCTTTCAGATGGGTGGCGAGGACCGGGTCCCACTCCTCCTCGGACATGTTGAAGAGCATCCGCTCCCGCAGGATTCCGGCCACGCACACGACCCCGTCGAGCCGCCCGTACTCTGTCAGGGCCGTATCCACGATCCGCTGCCCGCCCGCCATCGTGGAGATGTCGTCGGCCACCGCGACGGCCTGTCCGCCCGCCGCCTCGATCTCCTTGGTCACCGACCGGGCGATCTCGCTGGTGGGCTCGGACCCCTCCACCGAAACGCCGTAGTCGTTGACGACGACCCGCGCCCCCTCCGCCGCCGCGGCGAGCGCGACCGCCCGTCCGATGCCCCGGCCGGCCCCCGTGACGGCGACCACCTTGCCTGCCAAGAAGTTCCCCATGCCCGGCCCCTTCTCGCGGTTTCTGACGGACCGTTAGATTTTACGGGCAGCCGGATGCCCCGGCACAAGACCCAGGAGGCCCCCATGTCCCTGCCCGCCGAGTTCCACGAGATCGCGAAGCGCGTGAACAACTGGGGCCGGTGGGGGGAGGACGACGAGCGCGGGACGCTCAACCTGATCACCGACGCCGTCGTCCGGGAGGCCGTCGCCACCGTCCGCACCGGCCGCCGGATACCGCTCGCGCTCCCGCTCCGGCAGGGCGGGGTGCAGAGCGGGCTCATCCCGGGCCGGATCGACCCGCTGCACACCATGGTCCAGATCAACCAGGAGATGTTCGGGCCGGGGGCCGTCGCCACCAGCGACGACACCGTCACCATGGGACTCCAGGCCGCCACCCACTGGGACGCCCTGACCCATGTCTCGCACAGCGGGCGGATCTACAACGGCCGCCCGGCGGACACCATCACGGCGCACGCGGGCGCGCGGTTCTCGTCGATCGCCACCGTGGGGCACCTGGTGTCACGCGGGGTGCTGCTGGATGTCGCGCGCGCCCGGGGCGTGGACCGGCTGGCAGGCGGGCACGCCGTCACGCCGGAGGACCTGGACGCGGCGGAGGAGTTCGGGGGCGTACGCGTACGGGCCGGGGACATCGTCCTCGTACGGACCGGGCAGGTGCGGGTCGTCCTGGCCGGGGACCGGCACGCGTACGGCCATCCGTCACCCGGGCTGTCCGTGCGCACGCCCGAGTGGTTCCACGCCCGGGACGTGGCGGCGGTCGCCAACGACACCCTGACCTTCGAGGTCTTCCCGCCGGAGATCGAGGGCCTGTGGATGCCCGTGCACGCCCTCCACCTCGTCGAGATGGGCATGCTCCAGGGCCAGAACTGGGACCTGGAGGCGCTGTCCACAGCCTGTGCGGAGGAGGGGCGGTACGCGTTCCTGCTCACCGCCGCGCCGGAGCCGTTCGCCGGGGCCACCGGCTCCCCGGTCGCCCCGGTCGCGGTGCTGTAGATCCCGCGGAGCCCGGAAGGAGCTCTCAGGCCAGGCCCGGCGCGTTCGTGAAGACGCAGACGGGCGGCTCGCAGATCTCGCCGCCCTGCACCACGACCTTCGGCGGCGCCTCCTTGGCCACGGGGCCGCTCCGGTCCACCTCGCACCAGATCTGCTTCCCGGCGCCCTCCCGCTGCCAGCCCCAGCGGTCGGCGAGGCCGTCCACCAGCTCCAGGCCCCGGCCGCCCGTGTCCTCGCCCTGCGCGTGGCGCGGGCGGGGCGGGCAGTCGCTGGCGTCGGCGACCTCCACCCGGACCGTCCCGGCCGCGCCGGAGGCCCCGGACCCGCCGAACAGCATCCGGAGCACCGCCGGGCAGCCCGTATGGACGACCGCGTTGGTGACCAGCTCCGAGATCAGCAGGATGAGCGTCTCCGCGAGCGGCTCGTCATCCCCTATCCCCGATCCGACCAGGCGCGACCGCGCCCACCTACGGGCCCGTCCCACCTCTGCGGGATCGGGACCGACCTCCAGCTGAACCTGAAGCACCTGCACCGCTCACACCATCCGAACCGGCGGACACATCGCCTCGCGCCTCCTCAGGGTCACGGAACGTGATTCCCTTACGCGACAGCATGGTTGACGTACAGTCACCGCAACAAGCGCTTCGGGCATATTCCAGCGCGAAGGAGTACGCGTGGTGCATACTGTGCGACGCACGCTGCGGGGAGTCGAACAGGAGCGCGCAGAGACCGCGAGAATCGCTTCCCGGGCAGGCCCGGCACATCTCCGGCAAGAGCCCTCGCCCCGGACCGGAGCCGCCGCACAGGCCGCCCCCGGATCGCCCGGTTCCAGAACCACTCGCATCCCACGGAGCGTACCCGAGCCCGGCGCCGACTCCACCCGGTGACGAATCACGCAAAGGACACAACCCGGTATCGACGCCGACCGACTGCACTGAGTCACCCTCCGCCCCCTGCTTCGTCCGGCCGTCAACCATGTGCCGCTGAACCGCCGTACAGCGGGCGTACGGGGGTCAGACCGGCGGCCAGGAGCTCCTCCGCCTCCGCCGCCGTGAGCCACCGGGCCGCCCGGAGCCAGGCCCGTTTCAGGTGGAGGTGAACATCTGCCTCCCAGGTGAACCCCATACCGCCGTGGATCTGGAGGCAGTCCCGTGCGTTGCGTACGGCGGCCTCGTCGGCGAGCAGCTTGGCCGCCGCGATCTCCACCGGATCGCCGGTCAGCGCGGCGGCGTACAGGGCGGCACGGGCCGGCTCGGTGCGGGCGAGCATGTCGGCGCAGAGGTGTTTGACCGCCTGGAACGAACCGATGAGCGAACCGAACTGTTGGCGCGTACCGGCGTGTTGAACGGCCATGTCGGTGGTGCGCGCGGCGCTTCCGAGTTGTTCGGCAGCAGTGAGAAGCGCCCCTTCGCGGCGAAGTGCGCCGGGGTACGCCTCCGAGGTCCTCGCGAGCCCCTCCGCCTGATGCGCCTCCGCGCCCCCCGCAGGCCCCTCAGCGCGCCGGAACCCCTCCACCCGGTGCAGCGGAGTCAGCGGGTCCACCGACCGTACGGCCCTCGCCCCCGCCACGAAGTCCCGCAGCCCCTCCCCCGCCAGCACACCCCCCGCCACGAGACCCCGCAGCCCCTCCCCCGCCACCAGCACCGCGTCCGCGCCCTCCAGGTCCGCCACCGGCCGCCCGCCCCCCTCCGCGACCGTCACCACCGCCTCCCCCTCGGCGGCCCCCTTCACCACCCCCGCCGCCAGGTGCGTGGCCACCAGCGGGCCCGGCAGCAGCGCCCGGCCGGCCTCCTCGAAGAGCAGCACCGCCTCCGGCAGCCCGAGGCCCACCCCGCCCGCCTCCTCCGGCAGCCGCAGCGCGAAGAGTCCGGCCGCCCCCAGCTCCCGCCACAGCGAACGGTCCAGGCCCCCGCCCCGCTCCACCGCCGCCCGCATCCGGTCCCGGTCGAACACCGCCCCGAGCAGGTCGCGCATCCCGGACCGCAGGGCCCGCTGGTCGTCCGAGAGCTGGAAGTCCATGGCAGGTCAGCGCCCCTTCGGGAGGCCGAGGATGCGCTCGGCGACGATGTTCCGCTGGATCTGCGAGGTACCGGCGGCGATCGTGTACGCGAGGGAGGAGAGCCGGTCCAGGACCCATTCCCGGTCCAGGTCGAAGGCCCCTTCCGCGCCCAGCACCTCCGCCGCCGCCTCGTACAGCTCCTGCCGGGCGCCGGAGTAGCGCAGCTTGAAGACCGAGCCGCCGGTGCCCGGGACCCCGCCCGTGCGCTGCGACTCACCGACGTTCCACTGCGTGAGCCGCCACAGGGCCCGGAACTCGGCGTTCAGGCGGCCGAGGCGGCGGCGCAGTACGAGGTCGTCCCAGCGCCCGTTGCGCCGGGCCTCGGCGGCGAGTGCCTCCAGGGTGCGGCGGCAGGCGACGACCTCGCCGACGAAGGCCGTACCGCGTTCGAAGGAGAGGGTGACCATGGTGACCCGCCAGCCGTCGTTCTCGGCGCCGACCCGGTTCCGTACGGGCACCCGGACCTCGTCGAGGAACACCTCGGCGAACTCCGTCGACCCGGCCGGTGTCCGCAGCGGCCGGACCGTGATGCCGGGCGCGTCCATCGGCATCGCCAGCCAGCTGATCCCCCGGTGCTTCGGCGCCTCCGGGTCCGTCCGCACCAGCAGTTCGCACCAGTCGGCCACCTCCGCGTGCGAGGTCCAGATCTTCTGGCCGGTGACCACGTAGTCGTCGCTGTCGCGCACCGCCCGCGTGCGCAGGGCGGCCAGGTCGGAGCCCGCGTCCGGCTCGCTGAACCCCTGGCACCAGATCTCGTCCCCGCGCAGCACGGGCGGCAGCCAGCGGGCCCGCTGCGCGGCCGTCCCCTCGGCGGCGATGGTCGGGCCCGCGTGCAGCAGCCCGACGAAGTTGGCCCCGACATAGGGCGCCCCGGCCTTCTCCGTCTCCTCCAGGAAGATCAGGTGCTGGGTCGGGGTGGCGCCCCGCCCGCCCGCGTCCACCGGCCAGTGCAGACCCGCGTACCCGGCGTCGTACAGCATCCGCTGCCAGGTGGTGTCGTACGCCCGGCGCGCGGGCCAGTCGTCGGGCGAGGGCTTGGGGGGCAGCCCGGGGAGCACGGCGGCCAGCCACTCCCTCAGCCGCCCCCGGAACTCCTCCTCGGCCTCCGTGTACGCGAGATCCACGACCGGGCCCCTACGTGTCCAGGTCCAGGCCGAGCATCCGGATGGCGTTTCCGCGCATCAGTTTGTGGACGGTCTCCTCGTCCAGTCCCTTGACGTGGTCGAGCGCGACCTCCTTGGTGTGCGGGAAGGTCGAGTCCACGTGCGGGTAGTCGGTCTCGAAGGTGGCGTTGTCACGGCCGACGACGTCCAGCGAGGCGATGCCGTGCTTGTCGCGGAAGAAGCAGCAGAACATCTGGCGGTAGTAGTACGTGGACGGCGGCTCGGGGATCAGATCGCGCACCCCGCCCCACGCCCGGTGCTCCTCCCACACGTCGTCGGCGCGCTCCAGGGCGTACGGAATCCACCCCATCTGGCCCTCGCTGTACGCCAGTTTGAGCGTCGGGAACTTCACCAGCACCCCGCTGAAGAGGAAGTCCATCATCGAGGCCATCGCGTTGTTGAAGGAGAGCGACGCCTGTACGGCGGGGGGCGCGTCCGGGGACGCGGCGGGCATCTGGGAGCTGGAGCCGATGTGCATGTTGACGACGGTGCCGGTCTCCTGGCAGACCGCGAAGAAGGGGTCCCAGTAGCCGGTGTGGATGGAGGGCAGGCCGAGGTAGGTGGGGATCTCGGAGAAGGTGACCGCGCGGACGCCCCGGGCCGCGTTCCGCCTGACCTCCGCGACCGCGAGGCCGATGTCCCAGAGCGGGATGATGCAGAGCGGGATGAGGCGGCCCCCGCTGTCGCCGCACCACTCCTCCACCATCCAGTCGTTGTACGCGCGCACGCAGGCGAGGGCGACCTCCTTGTCGTGCGCCTCGGCGAAGGTCTGCCCGCAGAAGCGCGGGAAGGTGGGGAAGCAGAGGGACGCCTCGACATGGTTGAGGTCCATGTCCTTGAGGCGCTCGGCCGGGTCCCAGCAGCCGGGGCGCATCTCGGCCCGGGTGATGCCCTCCAGCGTCATGTCGTCGCGGTCGAAGCCGACGGCGGCGATGTTCCGCTTGTACGGGAACTTGAGGTCCTCGTAGATCCACCAGTCGGTCGGCGGGCCGTCCGGGTCCATCGTGATGACGTACTTCCCGCCCGTGTACGCCAGCTCCCCGATGCCCGCCGTCAGCGGCTGGGGCCCGCGCTCGCGGTACTTCGCGGGCAGCCAGGTGGAGAAGAGGTGCGCGGGTTCGATCACATGGTCGTCGACGCTGACGATCCGGGGCAGTTCCGACTCCGTCGTGGTGCCGTCATCCGTCATGGCGTGTGCCGTCCCCTCCGGCGCACCTGTCGGCTCTTTCACCGGCCCCAGGTGCTTTCTGATGGTCCGTCAGATGCGCTTGCGGCACTCAGGCTAGCCCCGCACCCCTGGACCGACAAGGCGCGGAGCCCTACGCTCTCCGCACTATCTGACTGGCCGTCAGTTCGGAGGGACCCCTGTGACCGCCGTGAACGACGTGACCGCGACCGCGCACGCGCTGAGTTCCTCCCGCACCTTCTGGGAGCTGATCGAGGCCCGCGCCGCCCTCACCCCCGACCGCCCGGTCCTGCTCCAGGAGGACCGCTCCCTGACCTTCGGGCAGCTGCGGGACCGGGCCGAACGGGTCGCCGCCGGGCTGTACGGAATGGGGGTGCGGGCGGGCAGCGTGGTCGCCTGGCAGCTGCCGACCCGGCTGGAGACGGCCCTGCTCTCCTTCGCCCTGACCCGGCTCGGGGCCGTACAGAGCCCGGTCATCCCGTTCTACCGGGACCGCGAAGTGCGGTTCGCGCTACGGGAGTCGGGGGCCGCGTTCTTCGCCGTACCGGGGGTGTGGCGCGGCTTCGACCACACGGCGATGGCGGAGCGGATCGCCTGCGAACTCCCGGACGCACCAAGGGACTTCGAGGCGTACGAAGACCTCCCCGACGGCGATCCGACGACGCTGCCACCCCCACCGGAGCCCTCGACCGGCACCGAGGTCCGCTGGATCTACTGGACCTCGGGCACCACCTCCGACCCCAAGGGCGTGCTGCACACGGACCGTTCGCTGATCGCGGGCGGGTCCTGCCTCGCCCACGCCCTGAAGCTCTCGGCGGACGACGTGGGCTCGATGGCGTTCCCGTACGCGCATGTCGCCGGGCCCGACTACACGGTGATGCTCCTGCTGTACGGGTTCCCGGCGGTGATGTTCGAGCAGTTCGCGCTGCCGGACGCGCTGGCGGAGTACCGGCGGCACGGGGTCACCGTGGCGGGCGGCTCGACGGCCTTCTACGCGATGTTCCTGGCCGAGCAGCGCAAGGCCCCGGACCGGCGCCTCATCCCCTCCCTCCGCCTCCTCGCGGGCGGCGGGGCGCCGAAGCCGCCGGAGGTGTACCACGCGGTGGTGCGGGAGATGGGGGTCCAGCTCACCCACGGGTACGGGATGACCGAGGTCCCGATGATCACCATGGGCGCCCCGGACGACACCCCGGAACACCTGGCCCTGACCGAGGGACGGCCGCCGGAGGGGATGGAGATCCGGATCACCGACGAGCAGGGGAAGCCGCTCCCGTACGGCGTGGAGGGCGAGGTACGGCTGCGCGGGGAGGCGGTCTGCCGGGGCTATCTGGACCCCGCCGCCTCGGCCGCCGCCTTCGACGCGGACGGGTTCCTGATCACCGGGGACCTGGGCCGGCTCCGGGAGAGCGGACACCTCACGCTCACCGGGCGGCTGAAGGACATCATCATCCGCAAGGGCGAGAACATCTCCGCCAAGGAGATCGAGGACCTGCTCCACACCCACCCGGCCGTGGCGGACGCGGCGGTGATCGGGCTCCCGGACGCCGAGCGCGGCGAACGCGTCTGCGCGGTGGTCGAGCGGACACCGGGCGCACCCACGCCGACCCTGGCCGGGCTGGCGGCCCATCTGCGGGCCGCGGGGCTCTCGGTCCACAAGGTGCCCGAGCAACTGGAGGTGCTCGACGCCCTGCCCCGCAACGAGACACTGCGCAAGGTGCTCAAGTACCAGCTGCGGGAGCGGTTCGGCGGGTGAGGAGCGCGTACGTCAGGTACGGGAGCGGCGCGCCGCTCCCGTACGTCCCGCGCCCGGAACTACTGCGCGTCCGGCTCGATCACCGTGAAGTACACGGCGAGCGCGGACACCACATCGCTCTCGGCGATCAGCCCGTCCCGGTCCGTGTCCAGGCTCTGGGCCGCGATACCCGCAATCCCGGCACCGGCCCCGAGGACTCTCAGCGCCCGCTCCACGGAGGCCACCGACGCCCGGCCACCTTGGTTCTCGCTGTCCGCGACCGCGATCGCCGCCCGCAGGAAGGGACGGGCGATCTCCGCGAACCGCTCGGGACTGTCCCGCAGCCGCTTCACCGCCCCGCCCACGAACTCCTCACGGGTGACCCGCTGGTCCCCGTCCACATCGGCGATCCCCGCCATGCCCTGCCAGAACGCCTCGGCCCCGGTGTAGAGCGCCTGGCCCTTGTCGCAGCGGGCCGTCGTACCGAACTCGGTGAGCAGACGGGCGGCTGCGGCGTTGAAGTCGGCGCGATCGATGTAGCCGTTGCCGTCCTGGTCGAAGGCGGCGAAACGGTGCGCGATCTTTCGCTCGTACTCTGCGCTGTCCATGCGGGGAGCGTACGTCGCCGGAGGCGCTCACGTGTCACCGCGGAGCTGTTCCTGTGTGACAACCTCGCATCGGCACGGCGGCGGAGCGGCGGGAACCGCCGGAGAATGACGAGAACGCACTCCCTCACGATAAGTTGATCACCCAGTGACCGACTGTTCCGGTTTGTTAAAGTGCGCAAGCAGAGCATCTTTGATCAGTTGAGCGGTGACTGGGCATGGGGGCGGGCGTGTCGGCAGAACCCGGGCTGCGGGTGAGCAACAGGAGCTTGACGAAGCTCGCCGATGATCTCGACGAGATGCAGCGATACCTCGACAGACAGGTCCAGCGCATGGACACGGTCGTCGACGCCATCGAAGCCCGTTGGCGGGGCCCCGCGGCGAAGGCTTACCGGAAGCAGCACCGTGCGGCGGCCAAGGAAGCCGTACGCATCCGTGAGCTCATGAAGCTGCTCGAGGCCGCTGTCCGGATGAGCCGGGACGGGTTCACCGAGCAGGAGCTCGACACGCTGGCGGCCTTCCGCAAAATCCAGGTGGCCGTGGATGTGGACAAGGAGGCCGACAAGCTGTCGACTCCGAACACCGCGAGACCGCCCGCGCCGCCCACCAGCCACCTGAACGAGTTCTGACGAGGACATCGCATGGCAGACAGCGACTACAGCATCGCGGTGGATTTCGCCGCGCTGCGCCTGCTCTCCGGCCAGTTGGAGACGATCCTCAAGGAGCTCAACGAGAACGTCGACACCATGCACGACCGCGTGGAGAAGGTCGTCCTCACCTGGGAGGGGGAGGCGCGCGAGGCGTTCATCGACAAGCTCGACGAGTGGGACAGAGCCGCTCGCGGGCTCCAGGAGACACAGGCGTGGCTCCACGGCGTGGTCACCAACGGGCAGACCAACTACGTGGCGGCCCATGCCGCGGTGCTCCGGGGATGGGGCGCGGGCTGATGAGCATGCCCCCTCCCCCGCCTCCCGTGAAGAGCGGCGGGGACATCGACGTGACCCCGATGGCCCTCCACACGCTCGCGGGCTACGTGGCGCACCTCCAGGACGGGCTGAACAGGGGGGCCAACCAGCTCCTGGGCGAGCTCGGCCGGTACCCGGACTGCGGGGGGTACGGGACTGCCGCATGGGAGTTCAGCACCGCCTACAAGAAGGTGGGCGACCGCTTCATCGAGGTGTGGGCCAGGTCGGTGGCGAGCGTCGGAGGCGCCGCGGTCGGCTTCGCCGTGACGGCGAACAACTACGCGACCGCCGACGCCGCCACGGACCCCTCCGGCGCCCCTGCCCGGACGCAGCCGCCGCCGGTCGTGATCGACAAGCCGCCGGACTACGGGCCCGTGACGGACCTCAAGTGGGCGGACATCGACCAGAGCCAGGACATGTTCCAGCTGGCGCTGGAAGCGTTGGAGGCCGGTGTCCTGGCGATCATCCGCCCTCTCCTGGAGGACGCCTACCGCATGGGCAAGGCGGCTGAGATCATGCCGCTGCCCGACTACCTGGGCCTGGACAACATGTCCGTGGCCTGGGTCTCCGCGAGCATGGTCGTCACCACCACGGACGGCAACCTCAGCAGTGCCGTGCACAACCACACCGACCGCTCGAACGGTGAGTGGGCGGCGGCGATGCGGCAGTTCTGCAGCGCTGTCTGGGGGACGAGCGCGTGGGGCAAGAGCCGCGAGGGCTACCAGTGGAAACACGACTCCGCGCAGCCGGGACAGGCCGGCAGCCACCCCGTCATGGACGTGATGGTCAGGACCTGCGACGTCATGAGCGACGCTCTGGGCGCGTGGGCCATCGCCGCGAAGGACGTCCGGGACGATATCCGCAAGCTCTACTACGAAGCCGTCATGAAGGCCCTGCCGCACATCGACACCAGTGACGGCCTGGGCATGAAGGATCTCAAGAGCATCGGCAGAGGACTCCTCACCATAGGGAAGGGTTTCGCGGAGGGTTTCGCCCTCGAGGTGGACGAGGCGGCGATGAACGCGGCGGTCGAGGCGTACAACAACCGCGTGCGCCGTCAGGTCGACGAGCTCAACAAACTCCACGCAGCCCTGGACGAGGCGTATACCAGCGCCCCCACGTTCCAGGCGGAGTCGGCACGCGCGGAGTCCTTCGGCGCCCGCGCGCTGACCGATTTCAAGGACGATCCGCTCTACACCGTGGCGGGCGACGACGAAAGCAACCACAAATACCCGCTCGATCTCGCGAATCAGGAAGGTATGGCCGGGGCCCATGTGGTGGACAAGCACGTGGGCAAGACGGATGAGCAGCTGGAACAGCGGCTGAGGGATCAGCAGATCGTCCGGCCTTCCGGAATTCGCCCCGAAGCCGTCTCGACGTTCAACACCCTCGCGGACGCGCAGCGATACACTCAGGCGGCTCTGGACGAACCGTCCAATCAGAGGAAGATCGACCGTTGGCTCGCGGGCAACCCCGGGCCCAATTCGTCGCGCTCGCTCCTCCTGACGACGAACGACCCCGTAGGAAGATCGTGGGACCGGGGTGACAGCGCCGCGCGTGACGTGACCAATGTGTGGGTCGTTCTGCGGCCCAACCCCGGAAGCACACCTCCGTTCGTCGTTCTCACATCGATGCCCACCGACAAGACCCAGCACCCGTAGTACGCACTTGTGGAGACCGAGGTACGGAACATGACGCGGATCGACGAGGCTTCGTGGACCCGTTCCCTGCGCGCCCTCTTCGGGGAAGGGATGTTCGCGGCCGTGGGCGCGCGGCGACACGACGACTGGCGGCGCGACGCCCTCGACGTCATGCGGCTGGCGACGGCGGAGCCACGCGGTTGGCCGCGGCAGGTGTCCGCTCCTGGCGGCGCCCCGTACGCCCCAGGTCCGAACGGCCCGTTCGGCGCCGTCACGCCGAACGATTTCACCGGCGTGTTCCCGGTGTCCCGAAGGGGGGCCGAGCAGATCGTGGTCACCCTCCAGGGCGAATGGTTCCAGACGGACGAGATCCCGGATTTCCCCGCCCGGGAAGCTGAATTGATGTCTCATGCGCGCGGGGTCCTGGACCGGTTCGGAGAAGATTCCCTGTTCTTCACCAATGCGGTGTCGGCACGGAATGATCCGCACGCCGACATGTTCCGCCGGGAGGGAACGTACGAAGGATTCACCGAGCACGTCATGGATTGCGGTGTCATCGCTCTCTCCGCCACGGAAGTCGGTGTCTTCTGGGGCTTCACCATCGATTGAGGATTATTCGTGCGTACCCGTTCCGCCACCTATCCCGACCACGCGACCGCGCAGTGGTGTACGCAACAGGTCGTCACGCGCAATGAGCAGGCCGTACACCGCTGGCTGGCCCAGGGCACGCGCCCGAGGCTCACCATCGAGGCCGCCTGGCCGTCCCGGGAAGAACCCGTCGGCCGTGTGCTGCTGCAGGCGATGATGTTCGCCGGACGTGAGCCCGTGGACGTGCGGGCCGCACGGGTGACACTGAGACGCGAGGCTTCGAGCCCGCACGGTTTCGTTGTGCACGCCACTTACCCGATCTACCTGTGAAGGTGCCGCAGTGTCCATGAAGCCGCTGGAGTTCGACCGCCGGTACGGCGAACTCGACGTCGTCGTCGCAGCCTTCGCCGGACAGGACGCCGAGAGCCCGGAGACGGACACCGTGCCACCCGCCCTCCAGGCGTACCTCCGGCACACCTGGCACACCAGGCCGTGGGCCCTCTCCGTGGCCGAACAGCAACTGCGTGAGTACGCACGGAACCCGCCGGGCCGCCTCCGGCTGCGGCTCGGTGAGTTCTACGCGGTGCCCGACCTCGGACTCCCCGAGTCTCGGACGCAGAGCTGGCTGTCCGAGATGGCCGACCACATCAAGCACAGCATCGAGTCCGGAGAGGTACCGCCCCCGGCCACGCCGCAGACCCACTGGGAGTGGCACGCCCGCTTCGGAGAGCTGGGGCAGTTCCTCGGCGGTTGGTTCTCGCAGGACATGCCCGACGAGTTCGCGGACCACGACGCCGCGATCCGCGACTACCGAGCGGGGGCCGACCCTCACCTGACCGCGCGGTTGGTCGGCGAGATCAACGAACTGCTGGCGCTGGGGCTGGAGGACGACGACTACGTCGTCGCCGTGAGCGAACTGGGCATGGAGGTCGAGCCCCCGGCCCCGTTCACCGCGGAGAGCTGGCTCCGGGCGGTGGCGGACCAGCTCGCGGCGGGCAGACCGGAGTACGGCTGACAGCCGGGAGAGGCACCGCCTGTCCCGGCCCGGCGGCCGGCCGGTGGAGGTCAGGCGCTCAGCGGCCTGCACTCCTCGTCGGTGGCCGACAGCGTGTCCGGGTAGACGTCGAAGAGCCGGCGCACGCCCAGCGCTCCCAGCACCTTGTTGACGTGCGAGCCGTCCTCCGCGCCCCGGGCCGGGAGGATCAGCCGCAGTCGGCCGCCGCAGGACTTCATCAGGCGGCGCGAGGCGATCAGTACGCCCACCCCGCTGGAATCGCAGAAGAAGACGTCGGACAGGTCGAGCACCACGTCGTGCTGCCCCTCCGCCACCGCGTCGTGGACGGACTGACGCACGACGGGTGAGCTCACGAGATCGAGTTCACCGCGTATGCGCAGCACGGTCCAGTCGCCCTGCTCGGTCTCGTCCACCTTCAGCGCCACGCGACTGGACCTCTCGTTCCGGGGCTTCCGGCAATCCGGAAGTTTCCGTTCCTCCTCGCGGCTGCCCAACCGCGCATCCATGAAACACCGACCCACCCTCCCGGGCCCAGGGGGTTTCCGGTGGAAATGATCACTTCGGCCGGTTTCCCCTGCTCAGGGCCGCCGGGGCGGCGAGAGTGGCCGAAATGAATTGCCGGGCCCCGGCCGCCCTCACCGTCGTCCTCACCGCCGCCCCACCCTCGTCCTTACACCGGACAGTTGCGGCAAAGGCAGGTGCGCGGACCGCGCGGCGGACTACATTCGGACAACGAGGGCAGAGGCTGGATCACGATCCATCACGGAGCCGGGGCACCGGTGCCGGGGCTGGGGCTTGGGGCTGGGGGTTTCATGGCGAAGGACGCACCGCCCCGCTGGGACCGCAGGATGCAGCAGAGGCTGGCCCGCGGCGAGGCGGCGGCGCTCGGTGAGCTGTACGACCGGTTCGCCTCGCTGGTCCACAGCCAGGCGTACCGGATGCTCGACGACGAGGACGCCGCCGACCTGGTGACCCGCGAGGTCTTCGCCCAGGTCTGGGAGAACCCGGAGGCGTACGACCCGAAGCAGGGCTCGATGCGGTCCTGGGTGGCCCGGCTCACCCACGACCGGTCCGTACGGCGGCTGCGGCGGGCCGTCGCCGTGTCCTACGCGGCGGAGCACGGCGAGGGTGCCGTGCCGGACCCGGAGGAGCTGGAGCGCCGGGTGCGCAGCGCCACGGCGGCGGCCCGCGCCGACTACATCGTCTCCTCGATGCCCGCCTCCCTGCGGCGGGCGCTGGAGCTGGCGTACACCCAGCGCCGGGACTACCGGCAGACCGCGGCCGACCTCGGGGTCACCGAGGACGAGGCCCGCCGCCGGCTCCGGCTGGGGCTCCAGCTCCTGTCCACCGCGGGACCCCGCTCGCCCCAGGGGTCCCCACCGCCCGGTTACGGGCACACCCCATGAGCAGCGACGGACGCGAGGGCGGCCGGCGCGACGACGAGGTGCGGGGCGCCCGCCGCATACCGGGCCCGCGCGGCGCGGTGGACGACCTCGACCTGGAGTCGGTGGAGCGGCCCGTGCTGCCACCGCCGGGAGAGCCCGCACCGGACGAAGCCGTACCGGAGCAGGGGGTTCCTGGTGGGGTCCCTGAGGGGGTTCCTGACGGGGTCGTACGGGGAGTGGATGCGGGTGCGGTGGACGAGGGCGGGCCGGAGGGCGCGGAGACCGGGCCCAGGCCCGGGGACGGCGTACCGGACAGCGCCGAGACCGGGCCTGCGGACGCCCCGCTCGGCGCTGCCGAGCCCGGGGACGCACCCGCACCGCTCGATGCCAACGAGCCCGGAGACGCCACCGCCCCGCTCGACGTCACCGGTCCCGCCGACCCCGTACCGCCGCCCCACGCCATGACCAGCGAGCCCGCCGTCGCCCCGGAGCTCTCCCATCGGGTGCTCAAGGCTCTCCTCGGTGCCTGGGCGCTCTCCGCCTGTTCGGCCGGGGAGACCGCCGCCGTGGAGGATCACCTCACCGTGTGCGCGCCCTGTGCGGACGAGGCGCTGCGGCTGCGGGACGCGGTGGGGCTGCTGCACACCGACGGTTCGCTGGACCTCGACCCGGGGCTGCGGAGCCGGGTGCTGGACGGCTGTCTCGGGCGCCGCCCGGCCCGTATCCCGGTACCGGAGTGGGCCGCTCCGTACGACGCCGAGACCGCCCGGCTGGACGCGCTGCTCCGGGACATCGGGGACGCCGACTGGCACGCGCCCGTGCAGCTGCGGTGGTTCGAGGAGGAGCGCGCGGTCAGCCGCAGGTCCACGGTGGCCGGGGTGATCGGCCATCTGATGGCCGTCGACGGGCTGGTCTCCGCCGCGCTCGGCCTGGACGACCCGCTCGACGGGGCCGGGGCGGCCGGTGGTGGCGCCGGGGTGCCGCTCTCGCCGACCCGGCGCACCGAGACGTACTGGGCCGCCACGCACCCGCCCGCCACCCGGGCCGTCCGTGAGCCCTGGCGGGACCTGACCCACGAGTTGATCCGTACGGCATCGCTGGCCGGACGGCACGCCGGGGAGCGCTCCGTCTCGTACGGGGAGTTCGCCCTGCCGCTCCAGGACGCGCTGCTGGACCGGGCCTTCGAGTGCTGGGTGCACGGCACGGACATCGCGGAGGCGGTGGCCTACCCGTACGATCCGCCGTCCGCCGCCCATCTGCACCGGATGATCGACCTGGCCGCCCGGCTGCTCCCGGCCACCCTCGCGGCCCGCCGCCGGGCCGGTCTCGCCGCACCCGCGAAGGACCTGGTGGGAGCGGGAGAGCCGGGCCGCTCGGTCCATCTGGAGGTGGAGGGGCACGGCGGCGGTGACTGGTACATCCCGCTCGACTCCCCGGCCGCCGTCGGCTCGCGCGAGCGGGCGGTGGCGCAGGTGGCCCTGGACGGGGTGGAGTTCTGCCAGCTGGTCGCGGGCCACATCTCGCCGGTGGAAGCGGCGGCGGGCCAGGAGGGCGACCGCGAGGCCATCCGCGACATCCTGTTCGCGTCGGCCTCGCTCAGCCGTCTGTAGTGCCCTCGTACGAGCTCTAGTTGAAGATCACCGTACGGCGGCCGTTGAGCAGGATGCGCCGCTCCGCGTGCCACTTCACCGCACGCGCCAGCGCCTGGCACTCCACGTCCCGGCCGATCGCGACGAGCTGGTCCGGGGTGACGTCGTGGCCGACGCGCTCGACCTCCTGCTCGATGATCGGGCCCTCGTCGAGGTCGGCGGTGACGTAGTGCGCGGTGGCGCCGATCAGCTTCACGCCCCGGGCGTGCGCCTGGTGGTAGGGCTTGGCGCCCTTGAAGCTCGGCAGGAACGAGTGGTGGATGTTGATGATCCGGCCGCTCAGCTGCTTGCAGAGGTCGTCCGAGAGGACCTGCATGTAACGGGCGAGGACGACCAGCTCGACGTTCTCCTCGCGGACCAGCTCCAGCAGCTGCGCCTCGGCCTCGGGCTTGTTGTCCTTGGTCACCGGGAGGTGCCGGAAGGGGATGCCGTACGAGGCGGTGAGCTCGGCGAAGTCGGTGTGGTTGGAGACGACGGCCGCGATCTCGACGGGCAGCGCCCCCGTACGGGAACGGAACAGCAGGTCGTTGAGGCAGTGGCCGAACTTGCTGACCATCAGCACGACCCGCATCCGCTCCGCCGACCGGTGGATCTGCCAGTCCATCCGGAAAGCCTCACCGATGGCGGCGAAGCTGGCGCGCAGCTTGTCCACGGTCACCGTGGACTCCGCCGAGAAGTGGACGCGCATGAAAAAGAGACCGGTGTCGTGGTCCCCGAACTGCTGACTGTCCTCGATGTTGCAGCCGGTCATGAAGAGATAGCTGGAGACGGCGTGCACGATGCCCTGTTTGTCGGGGCAGGAGAGCGTGAGGACGTACTGCTCGGGAAGGTCGGTGTCCGAGGCGGCCAGGGCGGCGGCGGGCTGCGGTGCGGTCATCCCCGTAGGGTGCCACAGCGGCCGGATGCCGGGCGGTCCCTGCTCAGCATGCGGCCCGGGTCGTCGCACGGCCCCGGATCACCGCGCGGCCCGGGTCGTCAGGCGGCCCTGCTCACGCTGCGGCCCCGGTCGTCACGCGGCCCTGGTCATGATCCGGATGACGTCCAGGGAGCGCGGCGGGACGTCCGGGTCCTCGGCGTCGTTGGTGGCGAGCATCACATGCGCCTCGCGGGCCGCCCGGACCGCCTCCGGCCAGCCGTGGTGCTCCAGATAGGCGGAGACGGGGGCGTCCGCGCCGACCTGGTGCATGATCCGCAGGACGCGCAGCGCGGCGGTGTCGACGGCGGCGGCCTCGGCGGAGTCCCTGAATATGGTGCCGACGTACTTCTCGGCGGACCAGTTGTCGAGCCAGGTGTCCTCGACCAGGCGGTACACGGCGTCGGTGACGTCCCCGTACCCCTCCCGGCCGGCGAGCCAGTACTCGTGGTGGAAGACGGGGTCGGAGAGCATGTGCAGCGCCGAGCGCACGTTGGTGCGCCAGCGCCACCACGGCATGTCAGTGAGCGGCATGACGCCCATGGTGGAGGAGCGACGGCCGTGACGGGAAGACTTCTCCGAACCTTGCTGCACGGTCGTCGATCGTACGTTCCCCTCCTGCGGGCCCGCGCACACCCCCGTAATTCACCTTTACGTCACCGAGCGTTGAAGACGGCACAGCGTGGAGTTACCCCGGGGGCGCGAGCCTTGCTGTCCATGACCGGACGGAGACGTACCGCCTTCCCCCGCCCCTTCCCTTCCCTGATCGGTACGGCGGCGGCCGGTGCGCTGCTGCTGTCCGGCTGTGGCGTGCTCCCCGGCGGATCGGGGGGTTCCGGGGAGCCCGTCACCGTGATGACCTGGGCCCCCGACCGGGTGGACGACGCCGACGCGGTGAGCATGCCGGGCGTCCCCGCGATGGCCCGGACCTACGCCCGCTGGATCAACGAGCAGGGCGGCATCGACGGACGCGAGCTCAAGGTGA
Source organism: Kitasatospora albolonga (assembly GCA_002082585.1). Classification (NCBI taxonomy): domain Bacteria; kingdom Bacillati; phylum Actinomycetota; class Actinomycetes; order Kitasatosporales; family Streptomycetaceae; genus Kitasatospora; species Kitasatospora albolonga. The sequence goes on along the minus strand of CP020563.1, from coordinate 4,749,972 downwards.
TCACCTGCGACGAGCGCGACTCGGCGGCGGGCGCCGAGCGGTGCGCCCGGGAGGCCGTCGACCGCAAGGTGGCCGCCGTCGTCGGCTCGTACAGCAGGCACGGGCAGAGCTCGATGCCGGTGCTGGAGTCCGGCGGTGTCCCGTACATCGGCGGTTACGGCGCCTCCGACGAGGAGTTCCGCAGCTACCTCTCGTACCCGGTCAACGGGGGCCAGTCGGCGCTTCTGGCGGGCCACGGACGGCAGCTGGCGCGCGGCTGCGAGCAGGTCTCGCTGGTACGGCCCGACTCGATCGGCGGCGCCCGGATGCCGCAGCTCCTCAACACCGGGCTGCTGGCCGCCCAGCGGCCCGAGTCCACCGACATCCTGGCCCCGGAGCACGCCACCTCCTACGACGAGCAGGCGGCGAAGGCCCTGGAGCCGCGCGCGGGCGGCAACTGCGTCACGGCGGTGCTCGGCGCCCGTACGGAGACCTTCTTCGACTCCTTCCGCCGACTGGAGCCGGAGGGCGAGCGGGTGCGGATCTCCTCCGTGCTCGGCAGCGTCAGCCAGCCGCTCATCGACCGCACGGGCGGCCGCAAGAGCCCCTTCGAGGGGGCCTACATCACCGGCTGGTACCCGGACGCGGGTGACGCGCGCTGGAACGAGATGCGCGAGGTGATCCGGAAGCACGCCTTCGGGGACACCCGTATCGACCCGGACGACACGGGTGTGCAGACGACATGGATCGCGTACACGGCGCTGCGGGCGGTCGTCCGGGCGATCGGGGACGACACGGTGACCCCGAACAAGGTGGCCTCCGCGCTCAACCGGGGCACCGAGGTCGACACCGGCGGGCTGACCCCGGTGCTCCGCTGGCGCTTCAAGGACCTGCTCGGCACCTCGCCCTACCCGCGCATCGTCAACGCGGAGGTGACGTTCCAGGTGGTCCGTGAGGGGCGGCTCATCGCCCAGAAGAAGGGGTTCGTGGACGTCGCGGAGGCCCTGTCGGACGCCCGGCGGACACCGGGCTGATCCCCTCCCCCTCGCCCCGGCCGGGCTTGGCCGGGGAGAGGGGGGTCAGAGCTCCTGGGGGGTGTGCTTGGTCAGCCCGTGCTTCTCCGCGATGGCGTTCCACAGCACGGAGGCTTCCTGCTTGGCCTTGGTCGCCTCGCCGCTCTGCCGGTTGGCGCGGGCCGTCTCGTTGGTCGAGCGGGCCTGGCCGTCCTTGCAGACGCTCTTGTTCCTCTTGGCCTGCCGGGCCCAGGCGGCGTAGTGCTCGTCGGCCGCCTCGGACGCCTTCCAGGCCCGCTTCAGCGATGAGGTCAGCGCCGCGTGCTGCGGCAGCTTGTCCAGGGTCAGGTCCTCCAGCCGGGTCACCAGGTCGCGGCGCTGCTGGGCGGCGTCCTTGAGGTCGGTGTTCGCCCGGTCCAGGTCCTTGCAGGACTTGATCTTCTCGACCGCGCTGATCACCGCCGCGCGGCTGTTGTTGCTGTCGGCCAGCAGCTTGTCCAACGCCTCGGCCTGCGGCTTCGCGGGGTCGACCGGCTCCTCGCTGGGGCTGGGGGAGACGCTCTGCGCCGGTGAACTCTGCGAGGCGACCGGCTGCTTGTCGTCCTTCGCCTGCTCGTCGCCGCCGCTCAGCAGCGCGCCCGCGCCGAGCCCGACGACCGCGCAGCCGACGACGACCGCGGCGATGAGCGGGATGTGGGCCGAGCGCCTGCGCGGGGGGTCGTCGTCGCGCAGCGGCGGCTCGGACGCCCCGCCGCCGCCCCGCGGTCCCTGGGGCCCGGACGGGTAGCCCTGCGGCGCCTGGGGCGGCAACTGGCCGCCGGGGTAGGGCTGCTGGGCCCGGTGGGGCTGGGGCTGCTGCTGACCGTACTGCTGACGCGGCGCCTGCTGGGCCCCGGCCCCGGCCCCGTCGACGTACTGCATCTGCTGGGTGGCGTCCGCGGGCCCCTCGGAGCGGAACAGGTTGTCGAACTCCGCGGGCGGCTGCCGGTCCTCCGGCGCGCCCGGCCTGATCCCGTACGGGGCTCCGCCGGGCACCGGGGGTATGTACTGCGTCGCGTCCACGTCCCCGGCCGGGACCGGCGCGATGTACTGGGTGGCGTCGGCGTCCCCGCCGGGCACACCGGGAGCCCCCGGTCCGGGCCCGGGTGCGGCTTCCGGGGGCAGGGGCTGCGCATACGGCTGGGGCTGAGCCTGCGGGGGCTGGTGTGGCTGCTGGGCCTGGTAGGGCTGGTGCTGCTGGGGCTGATGCGGCGGGTACTGCTGGCTCTGCTGGTACGGGTCGGAGTACTGGCCCTGCTGGGGCTGCTGGCCCTGCTGGTACGCCCCCGGCCCCTGCCCGTACGGCTGTTGCTGCTGCCCGTACGGCGCCCCGGGCTGCGCGGGCGGCAACGGCTGGGACTGCGGCGGCTGCTGCGGGTACCCGTACGCGCCCGGCGCCTGAGGCTCCGGCCCCGGCTGCTGCGGCGGGGCATCGGACTGCGGCCCCCAGGGCTGCCCCCACGGCTGCCCGCCCGCGGGCACCGCCTGGCCGCCCTGCACACCCTGTCCGGCGGTGGGTGCCCCCGGGGTCCAGGGGGCACCGCCGTCGGAGGGCAGCACGACACCTTCGTGCGCGGGTCGTCCAGCGGGGAGCTCCTGCTCGCCGCCCTGTCCGCTCTGCGTCACCGGGGACTCCTACGTGTGAACCAACGGAACCGTCGGCTCACGCTATCGGGTGGTCACCCGCCTCCGCCAAGCGCGTGGCCCCTCTCACCGCCCCTTCACAGCCCGGGTAACACCCGGCACACACGGAACGCTGTTAACGGCGACGCGCCCCCGTCACTCCCCTCTCACCGCGCTCTCACGCCGCCTGGAGCTCCAGCCGCTCGCCGAACTCCCGGACCGCGGGCTCCTGCCCGTACGGCGCGAGGCGCTGCTGGAGGTCGTCGAGGTACTCGGCGCCCCGGCTGGAGCGCACCGTCCCCAGCAGCTCCATCGCCCGCGTCCCCGTGTGGCAGGCCCGCTCCACCTCGCGCTGCTGGACTTGGGCCGAGGCGAGGAGCACGAGCCCGATGCCCCGGCGCCTGGCCCGGGTCTCCGGGAGGGCGGCCAGCGCCTCCTTGGCCCGCCGCGCGGCCTCCGGCGCCTGGCCCAGGTCCCGGTGGCAGTGGGCGAGTTCGTCCGCGAGGTAGCCGTGGTCGAAGTGGGTGATCCAGTCCGGGTCGTCCCCGCTCTCCGGGTCGGCCTGCTCCAGCGCGGCGACCGCCCGCCCCATCACCACCTGGCAGGTCCGGGCGTCCCCGAGCAGCGCGTGGCCCCGGGCCTCCGCCGCGTAGAACATCGCCTGGGCGCGGGGGGTGACCTGGCCCCGGGCGCCTTCCTGGGCGGCGCGGGCGAGCTGGGCGATCTCGCGCGGGTTGCCGAGCTGGGCGGCGAGGTGGCTCATCGAGGCGGCCAGCACATAGCCGCCGTACGCGCGGTCCCCGGCGGCCTGGGCGAGCCGGAGCGCCTGGATGTAGTAGCGCTGGGCGAGGCCGGGCTGACCGGTGTCGACCGCCATGTACCCGCCGAGCTCGGTGAGTCGGGCGACCGCGCCGAACAGCTCGCGGCCGACCTGTTCGCGGTACGCCCCCGAAAGCAGGCCGGAGACCACGCTGTTGAGGTAGTGCACCAGGACCGGGCGGACATGGCCGCTGCCGAAGCGGTGGTCGAGGTCGGTGAGGGCGGTGGTCATCGCCCGTACCGCCGTGACGTCCGCCATCCCGACCCGGGCCCCGGCGGCCCGTTCGACCTGGGGGTCCTTGCCGGAGATCAGCCAGTCGCGGCTGGGCTCGACGAGGGCGGAGGCGGCGACGGCGGAGCCGGTGAGCAGATCGCGGCGGCCGACGTCGCTGCGCCACAGCTCGCAGACCTGCTCGATCGCCCCGGCGACGGTCGGCGCGTACTGGAGGCCCACGCCGGAGGCCAGGTTCTTGCCGTTGGCCATGCCGATCTCTTCGATCGTGACCGTACGCCCGAGCTTGCGGCCGAGCGCCTCGGCGATGATGCCCGGGGCCCGGCCCCGGGGTTGCTGTCCGCGCAGCCAGCGGGCCACGGACGTCTTGTCGTACCGCAGGTCGAGACCGCGCTCGACCCCGACCATGTTGACGCGGCGCGCGAGGCCCGCGTTGGAACAGGCGGCTTCCTGGATCAGTGTCTGGAGCCGTTCGTTGGGCTGGCGGGCTACGAGTGGCCTTGCTGCCATATTTCCCCCTGGAACAGTCGAATGGGCGGTGATCGGTGGAAGCATCACTGCCCGTCACATACACAAGAAATGCGCATATTCCATCGGCATTCGGTACGGGAACGGTGAGTTGCCCGTCCGGGCAGGGCGGATCGCCCGGTCCTGCTGGGTGCTACCCCCGCATCGGCCCGCCCCCTCACGCGCGCCCCCGCCCGTGCTCCGATGCGCCCCGCGTGCAGGATCGATGCACCGTGACCCGCTCCGCCCGCGCCCGTAACCCCCGGTGATGCCGGGAGTTGAGCTGTGCGTGGAAGAGCCCATCGGAGTCACGGAAGCCGCACAGGTCCCTCAGCAGCGGGGCGAGCAACTGCTCGACGCCGCCGTTCGGTACGCGGAAGAGCGCCACTGGGACGTGTTCCCCGGCACCTGGCTGGAGGCGGTGGAGGGGACGGAGCGCTGCTCCTGCGGCGACGCGGCCTGCGCCCTGCCCGGGGCCCACGCGGACCGCCCCGACTGGGCGGGCCAGGCGACCGGCAGCGGGGCCGCGGCCCGCCGTATGTGGTCCAAGCAGCCGCGCGCCTCGGTGCTCCTGCCGACGGGCCGCACCTTCGACGCCCTCGACGTCCCCGAGGCCGCCGGATTCCTGGCGCTGGCCCGGATGGAGCGGATGGACCTCACGCTCGGCCCGGTCACCTGCACCCCCGACCGCCGGATGCTCTTCTTCGTGCTGCCCGGCGCCGCCGCCAAGTCCGCCGAACTGGTGCGCACGCTCGGCTGGAACGCCGAGGCGATCGACCTGGCCGGCCGGGGCGAGGGCCACTACATCGCCGCCCCGCCCACCCGCGTCGGCGGCCGGGGCGCGGTCCAGTGGGCCCGTAAGCCCACCACCGTCAACCGCTGGCTGCCGGATGTGGACGAACTGATCAGCCCTCTCGCGTACGCCTGCGCCCGCGAGGCGGCGGACGCCCGGACACGCGCTCTGTAGCACTGAATGTAGCGCCCGGAGGGGCCTTTCGTAGGGTGGTCCCCATCTATGGGGATATCGAAAGGCTGTGCCATGCCGGACCGGGCAGATGCACGTGAGGAAACAGACGCCACGGCGGGCGGTGCGTCGACCGCGCCCCCCGCTGTGCGTGTACAGGGGCTGTGGAAGCGGTTCGGGGAGCAGATCGCCGTCTCGGGGATCGATCTGGAGCTGCCCGCCGGGAAGTTCGTCGGACTGGTGGGGCCCAACGGGGCGGGCAAGACGACCACGCTCTCGATGGTCACCGGGCTGCTGCGGCCCGACATGGGGAAGATCGAGGTCGCGGGGTACGACGTGTGGGCGGACCCGGTCGCGGTGAAGTCGCGGATCGGGGTGCTGCCGGAGGGGCTGCGGCTCTTCGAGCGGCTGTCGGGGCGGGAGCTGCTCGCGTACAACGGGCGGTTGCGCGGGCTGCCGGGGGACGAGGTCGACAAGCGGGCCGCGCAGCTCCTGGACGTCCTGGACCTCGCGGGGTCGCAGAACAAGCTGGTGGTCGACTACTCGACCGGGATGCGGAAGAAGATCGGGCTAGCCGCCGCCCTGCTCCACAACCCGGAAGTGCTCTTCCTGGACGAGCCGTTCGAGGGCGTCGACCCGGTGTCGGCGCAGACCATCCGGGGGGTGCTGGAGCGCTACACCCGGTCCGGGGCGACCGTGGTCTTCTCCAGCCATGTGATGGAGCTCGTCGAGTCGCTCTGCGACTGGGTGGCCGTGATGGCGGCGGGCCGGATCAAGGCGCAGGGGACCCTGGCCGAGGTGCGCGGTGACGCCCCCTCGCTGCAGAACGCCTTCCTCGAACTCGTCGGCGCGGGCGGCCGGGACTCCGGCGACACGCTCGACTGGCTGGGCGGCTCCCGATGAGCGTGCTGGACACCCCCGTCACCACCACCGCCGCCCCGGTCCCTCCGACGGCGGGCCTGACCGCCGTCTTCGTACGGCTCAAGCTGACGCTCCTGCGCAACGGGCTGCGGCAGTCCAGCGGGCGCAGGGCGGTGTTCGTCATCTCGCTCGTCTTCACGCTGCTGCTCGCGGCGGGCCAGGTGCTCGGGCTGCTCCTGCTGCGGGGCAACGCGCAGGCGGGGACGGTCGTGGTGCTGCTGACGGGCATCGTGGCGCTGGGGTGGGCCGTGCTGCCGCTCTTCTTCCCCAGCGGTGACGACACGCTCGACCCGACCCGGCTGGTGATGCTGCCGCTGCGGCCCGAGCCACTGGTCCGGGCCCTGCTGGTCTCCTCGATGGTCGGCATCGGGCCGCTGTTCACCCTCTGCCTGGTGCTCGGCTCGGTCCTCGCGCTGGCGCACGGGGCGGCGGGCGTGCTGTTCGCGGTGGGCGCGGTCCCGCTGACGATGCTGCTCTGCGTGGCGCTGTCGCGGGCCGTCGCCACCGCCAACGTACGGCTGCTCAACTCCCGCAAGGGCCGCGATCTGGCCGTGCTCAGCGGTCTGGTGATCGCGGTGGGCATCCAGTTCGTCAACTTCGGCGCGCAGCGGCTCGGCGAGGCGGGCGGGCTCTCCGCCCTGGAACCGGCCGCGAACGTGGTCCGCTGGCTGCCCGGGGCCTCCGCCATAGCGGCGGTGGACGCGGCGTCGGACGGTGCGTACGGGGTCGCGGTCGCGCAGTTGCTGATCACGGTGGTGGCCCTGGGGGCGCTGGTGTGGATGTGGCAGCGGGGGCTGGTGAAGCTGATGACCGCGCCGGACGGCTCCACGCTGGCCGCCGCGGCGCCGGACCGGAAGAAGACGTCGGACCGCGCCGGGCTGTCCGGGCTGCTGCCGGAAGGCCGTACGGCGACGGTCGTGCACCGCAGCCTGCTGTACATCGTCCGGGACCCGAAGACCAAGGCGGCCTGGGTGACGTCGCTGGCGCTCGGGGCGATCGTGCCCCTGATCAACGCGGTCCAGGGCACCGGCTCGGTCTATCTGGCCTGCGTCGCCGCCGGGATGCTCGGCATGCTGATGTACAACCAGTTCGGCCAGGACACCTCCGCGTTCTGGATGGTGGCCCTGACGATCTCCTCGACCCGGGACGCGTACGTCGAACTGCGGGCGCGGGCGGTGGCCCTGCTGCTGATCACGCTCCCGTACACGCTGCTGATCTGCGGGGTGACGGCGGCGGTGCTGGGCGAGTGGCGGTCCCTGCCGGGCGCGCTGGGCCTCTCCTTCGCGATGCTGGGCGCGATGATGGCGACGGGGGCGCTCGCCTCGGCGGTGTTCCCCTACTCGATCCCGCAGGAAGGGGCGTTCAAGAACGCGGCGCCCGGGCAGGGCGGGCTGGCGTGGATCTCCATCCTTCTCGGCATGCTGGCCGCGCTGGTACTGGCCGCACCGGTGATCGTGCTGGTGGCCTGGCTGCATCTGACGGGCCGCCAGGAAGCGCTGTGGCTGGTGATCCCGGCGGGGCTCGCGTACGGAACCCTCATCGGGTGGGCGGGGCTGCGCATCGCGGCACCGCGCACGGCGAACCGGCTGCCGGAGATCCTGACAGCGGTGAGCAAGGGATGAGCCAGGTCCTGCACCGGCGCATCGCCCCGGCCCTCGTCATCCTCCAGCTGCTGTACCTGGTGCTGATGGAGCTCGCCTTCGCCTTCCTGGCCCCCGCGACGGCGGAGCCGGCCCCTGCGGGGTCCGCGCTGCCGGTGTACTGGGCCACGGTGGCGGGGGTGGCGGTCGTCATGGCGGCCGGCGCGCTGGTGCTGGCCTCGGCCCCGGCGGGCGCCCGGGTGCCGGGCCCGGTGCGCTGGGTCCTGCTCGCCCTGCTCGGTCTGCTGGAGCTGGGGATCGCCGCGTCCTTCCTCCACGCCGCCGTCACCGGCTCCCCGGGGCCCGACACGGTGATCGCGGGCCTGGGCGTGCCGGCCGCCGGCTCCGTCGTGGCCGGGTGCGTGCTGGGGCTGCGCGCGGAGCGTACGCCGCGTGGATCGCGTACACCGCTGGGCAGCGAGCCTCACGGGGTCGGCTGAGAACAGGCGGCTGCTACGGGGCGACCGGCTCCCGGTCGCCCCGGGGCTCCTCGGCGAGCTGCTCCAGGAACGGCTCCACCGCCGCCCGCCACCCCTCCGGCTGGTCGTAGTGGACGAGGTGGCCCGCGTCGGCCACCTCCGCGTACTGGCCCCGGGGCAGGACGCGCACCATCTCCTGCGCCTCGGCCCGGCCCAGCTCCCCGTCGAGCCCGCGCAGCACCAGGGCGGGGCAGCGGACCTGGGCCAGCTCCTCCCAGTGCGCGTCGTAGACCCAGGTGGCGCGGGAGCTGAGCATCTGGCTGCGGGAGAAGACGGGGCGCCAGCCGTCCTCCCGCTCCGCCATCACCTCGGCGTAGAACTCGCCGCGCAGGGGGTTCGGCCGCTCCACCCAGGGGTCGTCCTCGCCGAACCACTTCCGTACGTCGGCGAGGGTGGCGAAGGGCAGCGGCCAGGACGCGAACCAGTCGGTCCACTCGCGCTGCGAGGCCGCCCCGAGCGCGGAGGCCCGCATATCGCAGATGACGACGGCGCGGACCAGGTCGGGGCGTTTGGCGGCGAGCTGCCAGCCGGTGAGCGCTCCCATGGCGTGGCCGACGACGGTGACGGGGCCGAGCCCGAGCTGTTCGATCGCGGCCTCGGCGTCGCAGACGTAGGCATCGCGGGTGTACGGCCCGTCGGCGGGCTTGTCGCTGCGGCCGTGGCCCCGCTGGTCGAGGCCGACCGCCCGGTACCGCTCGGCGAGCCAGCGGGCGGTGGGCGCCCAGTGGGAGGCCCGGCCCATCAGCCCGTGCAGCAGTAACACCCCGGGGGCGCGGTCCGCTCCCGCCCCGGCCGCCTCCGCGCGCTCCTTCGGCGGGTCCGCGAACTCCCACGCCGCGAGGCGTACGCCGTCGTGTCCGGTCACATCGATGCGCCGCACCATCGTCCTGGCACCCCCTTCTGGTCCTCGGTCACCGCGTGGTCGCACAACACCAGGCTATCGAACTCTTATTCGAAAACAGGGATGCGCCGCTCAACACCCCACGTTCGAGTGACACCCGGCGAGGATTGCGGCCGATCCCCCTGGGGAGATCTCCAACGGGAGGCGGACCGCTCGGGGACAGGGGTCCGCAGGGAATGACCCTGGGAGCTCGGGGCTCCGGGTCAGCACAGGGGAGGACCGACCCCGGCACCTTCGGGCGCCGGGGTCGACCCCTGTCCGCGACAACGATGGCAGAGAGCGGCGGAGCCGCCGCCGAACCGCCCCTGACCAGGGCATCCGGGACCGCGGCAGCCACCGAACGGCGGACGTGCCGGTACGACGGGCGCATTCCCTGCTCCCTCCCCGACCGTGCCGACCGCATCCGGTCCGGCACCCTCAGGTCATATGCCTGGCCTCAGCCTGGCACGCGATCCGCCCGGCCGCTGCGATTCCGCCGGAAACCCACCCGGGGGCCCCGGGCCCAGGGCCCGGAAGCCGATGCCAAAGGCGTCAGCACGTCACCTCTTGGCGACGAACACGTGCGAGGCGACCTCCGCGTCCAGCTCGGCGGCCTCCCCGCTGGAGCCGACCAGCACCCCGCCGGGCGACTCCGTCACGCTGACGACCGAACCGGGCTGGACCCCGGCCCGCCGCAGCGTGTACATCAGCTGGGCGTCCGTCTGGATCGGCTCCCCGATCCGCCGCACGACCACGGTCTTGCCCTCCGCGCCCGGGTCCAGCTCGGCCAGGCTCACCATCGAGGCGTCCAGGAACGGATCGGCCTCCGCCTTCTCGCCCAGCTCCTCCAGGCCCGGGATGGGATTCCCGTACGGAGACTCCGTCGGGTGGCGCAGCAGCTCCAGCACCCGCCGCTCCACGGCCTCGCTCATCACGTGCTCCCAGCGACACGCCTCGGCGTGGACCTGCTCCCACTCCAGGCCGATCACATCGACGAGCAGGCACTCGGCCAGCCGGTGCTTGCGCATCACCCGGGTGGCGAGGCGGCGGCCCTCCTCGGTCAGCTCCAGATGGCGGTCGCCCGCGACCTGGACCAGCCCGTCGCGCTCCATGCGGGCCACCGTCTGGCTGACCGTCGGACCGCTCTGGTCCAGCCGTTCCGCGATCCGGGCGCGCATGGGGACCACGCCTTCCTCTTCGAGTTCGAGGATGGTGCGGAGATACATCTCCGTGGTGTCGATCAGTCCGGACATACGTGCCCCTCGATGCTGTGACAGAAAATCGTCGTGCGATGGCCCTGCACCAATTCTGACGCATAGCACCGACAACCGTGCCGCGCCGGCCGAAGACCGTGCGACGGAGGCCGCCAGGCGCTATTGACAGGCCACTGGTCCAGACCGCAACGTGATCCGCGGCGCCGCCATTCCCGCCCCGCGCAAACCCCGTCGAAAGGGCTCTCCTCCCATGAGCGACAGCAAGCTGGCCGGTCAGTTCTTCGATGCGGCGATCGGTCTGCTTCAGCGCGTACGGGACGAGGAGTCGGCGAGCATCACGGCCGCCGGGAGCGCCATCGCCGACACCGTCGAGGCGGGCGGCCGGCTGTTCGCGTACGGGGCCGGGCACTCCTCCCTCGCCGCGCAGGACGTCGTCTACCGGGCGGGCGGGCTGGCCCTGATGAACCTGCTCACCGTGCCCGGCACCACGGGCGTGGACGTCATGCCCGCCACCCTCGGCTCCGCCCTGGAGCGGGTGGACGGCCTGGCCTCGGCGGTCCTGGACTCCAGCCCGGCCACCTCCGGCGACGTCCTCGTGATCATCTCGCTCTCCGGCCGCAACGCGCTCCCGGTCGAGATGGCCCAGAACGCCCGGGCCCTCGGGCTGACGGTCATCGGCGTGACCTCGGTGGCGTACGCGGAGCAGACCCGCTCCCGGCACGTCTCGGGCGGCTTCCTGCGCGACCACTGCGGCATCGTGCTGGACAGCAAGATCGCGATCGGCGACGCGGAGCTGACGGCCCCCGGCATCGAGGCCCCCTTCGCCCCCGCCTCCACGGTGGTGACCAGCGCGATCATGCAGGCGATGCTGGCCGCCGCCGCCGAGCAGCTGGTGGCGCGGGGCATCGAGCCGCCGCTCCTGCGCTCGGCCAACGTCGACGGCGGCCACGACTGGAACGGCCGGGTCATGACGGAGTACCGGGAGCGGATCTTCTACCGCCACTGATCCCCCGCGCACCACCGCTGTTCCACGAACCGCCGCTGAGCCCCGCACAGCGCCGCTGATCCCGCCGCCCTCGCACGTCCGCAGCGCCACCCGGGCGGGCCTCGCCCCAGGCGGGCCTCCACCCGGCGGGTACGGGCGTCCCGCCTCTCCCCGGCCCTGGCCCCGCACGCGGCGTGAGGGCGGGGCCCGGCAGGGGTGGGGAGCCGGGCCGGGAGGGGCGGCCAGTTCTCCCCGGTGCGCCCGCCCGGGAACCCCGAAGTGCCGCGATTCTGCCCCCGAGGCCCTGGGGGTGTTCCCGTACTCCGTGCGAGCGTAAGGAAGTTGGTACGACTGGGACCGCCGGAGGGAAACGTATGGGACTGGCCCGTGAGGACAACACCGCGGCAGGGAAGTCGCAGGCGCCCCGGCGCCCGCGGGCGGCTCCCGGACCTACCGGAAGCACCGTGCAACGGCTGCCCGGTTTACAGAGCAGTGCCGGGAACCAGGTGGTGGTCGCGATGCTGCGGAAGGCGGGCCACCCGGGAGCGCAGGACCGGCATCAGCACGGTCCCGCGTGCGGGCATCCGTCGCGGGAGTCCCAGGTGCAGCGCTCCCCGGGCGGTACGGACGCCGCGCGGGGAGCGGAGGACGAGCACGTCCACGGCGAGGTGCGGGACACCAGCCCGGAAGGGCAGAGCGCGCTGCTGGCCGCCGCCATGAACTCATCAAGCGCTCCGCTGCCTTCCTCGGTTGCGGCGAAGGCCGGAGCCTTCTACCGGAACGACGCGCTCTCCTCCACCCGCGTCCACAGCGGCGCGGTGGCCCAGCGCGCCACGGCGGCGATGGGGGCCCAGGCCATGACCGTCGGCCATCACATCTTCCTCTCCGCCGGGGCGGCGAGCGACCAGAAGGTGATCGGTCACGAGCTGAGCCACGTCGACAAGAACCTCAAGGGCCTGCCCGAGACGGGCCACAGCAACGGCGCGGGGGTCACCGTCACCGACCCGGGGCAGAGCTCCGAGCGGGCGGCCGAGAGGGACGGCGCCGCCTACGCCGCGGGGGCGCGTACCGCCCCCTCCGTCACGGCCCCGCGCGGAACGGCGAACAGCTCCCACGGACCCGTCCAGCGGATGATGGAGGACCCGGGGCAGTCGGAGGCCGCCCCGGCCGGGCGGCGGATCACTCCGGGGGACCTGGCGGACCCGGCGCTGGCGGTCAGCGCCGAGGACGCCATCGGGCAGCTTCCCGAGGACAGCGAACAGGAGGTCATCCTGAAGCGCGGCGTGACGCCCACACAGCGGAAGCACCTCCAGAAGGAGATCATCCGCGGCTCGTTCATCAGCCTCCCGAAGATGGTCGCGGCGCCCGACGAGAACGCCACCCGGCCCGACCCCGAGCACGTCCAGGGCTATGTGAGTCAGGCCCGCGACGAGGAGACGGCGAAGCTGATCGAGTTCTCCACGGACCCCGCGATAGCGGCCAAGTTCGCGGCGGAGGCGCGGTACGGATACGTCCTCACCATCCGGATCAAGCGGAAGTACCTGGCGAAGGGGGCTACGGGTTCCGAGAAGGGCTGGATCGCGAAGCAGAGCGCGCCCTACGACATCGTGGGGATCGAGCAGATGGATTCGACGGCTCCGGGCGTGACGCCCCTGACCGAGAGCGAGTTCCGCGACGTGGTCAGGAGGGAGGAGACGGCCGAGTTCCTGCTGTCGGTCCAGGACCCGGTCGCCATGACCGCCTACCTCCAGAACTTCCCGCTGGGACCGGAGAGGGTCAAGGAAGCCGGGCGCATCATCGCCCTCCGGAGGGACATGTTCAGCTGAGCATCGACTGAGCGTCGGCGGACCGGGCGGCCGGGCCTTGCCTGCCGCCCGGACGGTCTTGCCCAGACCGTCCTGCCGGGAAGGCTCTCTCAGTCGGCCGGCCGCCCCACCGCCCGCGCCAGGTCGACGGCTCCCGCGACCCGGGCCGCCACCGTCTCCGCGTATGTCGTGTCGGGGCGTTCGAAGGCGGCCCGGTTCGCCGCGCGCAGGAACGTCAGCACGCCCAGCGTCCGCCCCCGGCTCCGGAGCACCGTGCACAGGGCGTGGGCCGCGTCCCCGGGCCAGCGGCGCTCCGCCGCCCAGGCCGCCGCCGCTCCGGGGTTCCCGGCGCCCGCGCTCGTACGGACCGAGCCGGTGCGCTCGACGGCCTGGAGGGCCGGGTGGCCGGGCCCGTACCGGACCGGGAGGGAGCCGCCCGCGACCGGCAGACACGGGCCGGGCGCGTCCGAGGGGGTGGCGGCCGTACGCACCAGGCGCCCGCCCGCCGCGGAGTCGCCCGCCGCTCCCCCACCCGGTACCGGCCCGCCCGACGCCGTGTCAGCCGCCGTCAGATCGAGAAGTACGTGGTCGGCGAACCCGGCCAGCGCGAAGTCGAGCAGGGAGGTCGCCGCCTCCATCGGGTCCTCGCACTCGGAGGCCGTACGGCCCGCCCGGTGCAGCTGGCTCGTCCGGAACCGCAGGCGGTCCGCCTCCTGCTGCGCGAGCTTCGTCGCCGTCACATCCCGGAACAGCCAGCCGACCCCGAGCGGAACCGGCTCCTCCGTCAGCGGCGAGGCCAGCCGCAGGAACCCGCTGCGCCAGCACCGGCGGCGCTCGCCCTCCGCCGTACGCAGCGTGACCCACATCTCGGCCGGGGCGCCCGGCGCGCCTTCGGCGAGGACATGGTGCAGGGCCGCCTCCAGTTCCTCGACGCCCTGGACCACCAGCTCACCGAGGGGGCGGCCGAGCAGGGTGGTCCGGCCGCCGCCGAGGGCCCGGGAGGCGTACGCGTTCACGACGGTCGGGCGGAGGTCGACGTCGACGAGCACCACGCCCCAGGACGCGTCCTCCAGCAGCGCCTCGCTCAGCGCGATGGCCCGCTCCAGGTCGATCTGGGCGTGCACCTCGCTGAACGCGCAGTAGACCCCGGCCGGTTTCCCCTCCGCGCCGCGCACCCCGGCGGACTGGGTCCGCACCAGCACCCGGCCGCCGTCCTTGCGCAGCAGCGCGAACTCGTGCACCTGCCGCCCCGGCGCGTCCATGGCCGACATCAGCCGCGCCTGCACCTCGTCCGCGTCGGCCCGGCGCACCGCCCAGCCTGCGAACCCCGTACGCCCCACGGCTTCCTGCGCGGACCAGCCGAGGATGCGCTCGGCCTCGCGGTTCCAGTGGGTGACGGTGCCGGACGCGTCGAACGCGCAGAGCGCCGCGTCCATGCCGTCGAGCAGGGCGGCCAGCAGCTCGGACCCGGGAAACGGATCGGGGCCGAGGGCGTCGGTCGTCCCCCTGCTCGTGGAAACACTCATCCCGAACCCCCCGCAGGACGTGTCCGCCATGGCCGCACGTCAGACCATTGAACTCGAATGTGACGCACCGCACAGCACTTTCTCGAAAACCCGTCCGCCCCGCCACCCGGCGAAACCGACCGGGACGTCTCGTTTGAGCCAGCGAACGGTATCGGCTTCAACAACACTTCCCACCGGAGCCGGAGGGTCCACCCCCGAAGCCGAAGGCCGGGCGGCCGCCAGCCCGGTTGAGGAGGCAGACGTTCCGGCCTCCTCCCGCTCCATCACCATCAAGCCACCGGGCACATCCGCCACCGCCCCACCCGCCACGGGGCGTTGACGCGCCCCGGGATCGCCCGCACCCGGCGGGGCCGTTCCGGACACCTTCCGGCCCGGCATCCGGAACGCCCCGCCGAACCCCTGAGAATCCCGGGCAGAAATCCCAACTTCCCCTCCATGGAGTTCAACTGACCCCGCGATGGGGAATTCCCCCGCCCGTCCGGTTCGGGCGGCACCGTCGGCACGGACGACAGCAGGAAGTCCGGCCGGTATTTCCTCCCCACGGGAGCGGGAACCCCCGAATACCGACCGGTCAGACGGGAATCCCCCGCACCCTCCCGGCCGCCCCACCGGCCGCCCCCCGCCCCGGTCACCTCGCCCGCGCGCGGCTGCCGTTCCACGTGCCTCCGTACAACCGCAGAAGCGGTAGAAGGACGATTCCGGCCATTCCCGTGCCCCTGCAAGGTGAAGTGCAGTTGCAAACTTCCGGTCTCTGAAGCCCTCTCGAATCCCTGAATGCGCCGCTTCCGCCGGATGCTTCAATGACCACGGCCAATCGGGGATGCCGCCTGCTTCAACCATGGGGGAAGAAGCTCGACCAGCGGTGTGCCCGGACGTTTCGTCAAACGTTTCGACAAGGGGGAAACCGCATATGATGCGGACCACTCGTATGACCAGCGGCATCGTCGCAACCACCGTGGCGGGCGCCCTGCTGATGACCATCGCGCCCACCGCCACGGCAGGCGGACTGCCGTCGCAGGCCGAGCGGACGGCACGGATCATCGAGGGCGCCACCGGCACCCAGGACCTGGCCGCGGCAGTCCCGCAGAACGGCGCGCTCACCGCGTCGGTGACCGACGAGAGCGGTGTGACCACCACCGCCCGGGCCCCGAAGAGCTCGGCGGGCGAGATCGAGATCACCGCGCCGGACGGCAGCGTCGTGGGCCTGAGCCTGCCTCAGAGCCGTACCGTCGAGGGCTCCCTGGCGGGCGCGGGGACCACGGTCTACACCGACGCCGCCGCCTCCACGGACATCGCCGTCCAGCTCACCGCCGACGGCGGCGCCCGCGCCCTGACCTCTCTCAAGGACGCGAACGCCCCGGCCCAGCAGCGTTACGAGCTGAACCTCCCCGCCGGAACCCAGGCGGTCGCCAACGAGACCGGTGGATTCGACCTCGTCCGCCGGAGCGACAGCGACGGCCCCGATGTCGCCATCGGCGCCATCGACGCCCCGTGGGCGAAGGATGCAAACGGAAAGGACGTACCCACCAGCTACAAGCTGAACGGGTCGACCCTCATCCAGGACGTCGAGATCAACAAGGACACCGCGTTTCCCGTCGTGGCCGACCCCAAGGTCAGCACCGGCTGGTTCCTTTACGTGAAGTTCAGCAAGTCCGAAGTGAAGAAGTACGAATCCAAGGTGAAGTACGCGCCGGGCGGCGCGGTTCTCTGCGGCCTTCTCGCCATTCCGCTGGCTTCGGTGGCCTGCGGTGCGATCACCGGCGGATCGCTCACGCATCTCGCGGGCGTCTGGAGCTCGGCGGCCAAGTACAAGAAGTGCGTGGAAATGAAGTTCACCCTTCCCGGTATCACCCCGATTCCGACCTACATCGGCGCGAAGAACTACAAGTGCTGAAAGAGCGACAAGCGCCGGAGCCGGGAGAGGGCACAGGCACACACGGGCGTAACCGGACGTAGCTGAAAGCTCGTTCCTCGTACCGGCGGCAGCCGGTGGGCCCGGCAGCGGCTGCTGCCGGGCCCACCGGCATGTCCGGGCCCCGCCATCCCGCCCTCCGCGTACCGGGCCCCTGGCCGCCGTCCCGGAAACCGACCTCTCGTAGCCTGTGGCGACACCGGCCACCGCTTCCCACGGGGGCTCTCCCACCGCCACCGCCTGGTTCACAAGGAGCTGGAACTCGCATGTCGCAGCCGCCCATGCCCCCTGTCCCTCCCGGGGTCCCGGGGCCGCCGCCCCAAGTGCCCCAAGTGCCCCAAGGCAGCAAGCGCCGGACCGCGGTCATCGCGGGCTGCGTCACCGCGGCCGTGGCCGTCCTGGCCGCCGGTACCTTCGCGTTCCTCCACTTCAACGACGGCGGGGAGAGCCCGGCCGAGGCCGACGCCAAGGCGAGCGCCCCGACGAAGTCCGCGTCCCCGACGGCCCTTCCCACACAGGGGCGCGAACTGATCAAGGTGCCACCGCCGAAGGAGGACATCGAGGACACCGGGCACCGGGCGTACGGCACTTGGGTGACCTCGCGCTCCTACGCCTCCGGCGGCCCCTTCTCCGTACTCGGTTACGACCTGGACAGCGGAGAGCAGACCTGGAAGGTGCCGCTGGACGGCACCCTGTGCGGCGCGTCCCAGGACGTGACCGACAAGGGGTACGTGGCGGTGTCGTTCGCCGGTTCCAAGAAGGAGCGCAGCAGGTGCACCGAGTTCGCGGTGATCGACATCGACAAGGGGCGCAAGGTCTGGCAGAAGTCCCTGCCCGACGCCGCTTTCGGGCTGGACCTCAGCGTCGCTGTCACCGAGAACTTCGCCGCGGTCGGCTGGTCGGACGGCACATCGTCCCGGGGCTTCGCCATCGGCACCGGCGACCCGGTGTGGGACGCGCCCCCGCAGGGATGCGACTACGAGGAGTACCTCGGCGGCAGGACGGTGACGGGCCTGGCCTACTGCGGCGATGGGTTCGCGGTGACGCAACGTGATCCGGATACCGGCAAGCCGTCCCGGACCATCAAGCTGCCCGCCGGGCCGACTTCTGCCTATCTGGCCTCGGTCGACCCGCTGGTGGTCGGCGCCCAGGTGGGCAACGCGGGCGGACTGGACGTGAACAGGCTGTTCACGTTCCACCCGGACGGCTCGGTCAGGACGACGATCAAGATCGACAACTACGTTCCCGGCTGCGGGGCCACGGGGTGCAACGCGGTCGCGACCTCGAAGGACACCGTCTACCTCGCCAGTCGGCGGGAGAACTTCAGCAGCGGCAACCACATCGCGGCGTTCGACCTCGGTACCGGGCAGCGCAAGTGGACCGTGGACAGCGTCGGCTCGTCGGAGATGCTGCCCCTGCGCGCCGAGGACGACGGGGTCGTCGCCTACAGCAACGCGGGGGCGGGGCAGGACGGCAGCGGTGTGCTGCGCCTGGCCGCCGCCGACGGGGAGCAGACCGTGCTCCTGAAGCAGCCCGACACCTTCGCAGCCTCGAACGCGACGGCACAGATCTCCGAGCCCGGGATGCCGGAGAAGATCCTTTACGAGGACGGACGCCTGTTCTTCCACCGCGTCTCCGGCTTCTACGTCCAGGACATCCCCATGACCTACGCCTTCAGCGTCCACTGACCTCCGGGGCCGGGCCCCGGCAGTGTGAAGCCGCCGAATAAATCGGTTGAGCGCCCCGCGCGGGGTTCCTAGGCTGTTCAGCACACAGGAAAGGAGGTGTTCCGGAAGTGATTTCTTTTCGGACTCGTGAGGTGACTGCGGGCTGACGCCCGCCGTCGCACTCTGCGCAGTGCACCTGGCCGGACGCCGGCCAATTCCCAGCAGTCACCGACCCGCAGGCTCGCCGGTAAGTCCGGCCGGCTCCTCTGTGCACGGAGGACCCCGAGCCTGCGGGTTTCTGCGTTCCACCGGGCAGCCTTCTCCCCGGCAGTACGGCCCCGGGCCCCAGCCCCCGGGCTCCCTGCCCCCGGTCCTACGGGCAGAGCCGCTCGACCCGCCACATGGCGGAGTCCGCGCCCTCCTTCACGTACCGCAGCCGGTCATGCAGCCGGTTGCCGTGCCCCTGCCAGAACTCGATGGTCTCCGGGACCACCCGGAAGCCGCCCCACTCCGGCGGTACGGGGACCTTCTCGCCCTCCGGGTAGCGCGCGGCCAGCTCCTCGTACCGGCTGACCAGCTCCTCGCGGGAGGGGACCACCGTCGACTGGTCGCTGGCCCAGGCGCCGAGCTGGGAGCCGTGCGGGCGCGTACGGAAGTAGGCGACGGTCTCCTCGCGGGAGACCCGGGACGCGCTGCCGGTGACGATCACCTGGCGGGCCATCGGGTGCCAGGGGAAGAGCAGCGAGACATACGGGTTGGCGGCCAGCTCGCGGCCCTTGCGGGAGCCGTAGTTCGTGAAGAAGACGAAGCCCCGGTCGTCGTACTGCTTCAGCAGCACCGTGCGCGAGGAGGGACGGCCGTCCGGGGTGGCGGTCGAGACGACCATCGCGTTGGGCTCGTGGAGCACCCCGCCCACGGCGACCTGGCGGAACCAGCGGGCGAACTGGTCCATCGGGTCGGGGCTGAGGTCGCGCTCGGTGAAGTCCTCCGAGCGGTACTGCTCGCGCATGGCCGCCGGATCAATGGTGGAATCGGTACGGGAGTGCGTACCGGAGGGCCCGGCGGAAGGAGCCTGGTGGTCAGCGTGATCCGGTGCGGGCACAGCGTGATCCGGAGTGGGCACGGAGTGATCTGATGTGGACACGGGCCCATCCTGCCGCAGTGGCCGAGTGTGCCCGGCCCGGAGGGCCCGTAACCACTCACCGCCGGAATGGAGTCCTGTGCCGGATGTCACGCTTCCCCGCTCCGTGGGAACCCGCCAATATCGTGGGGCAGGCCCCTGTGGCCTTCGCACAGCCGCGGCCTCCGTACACCTGCTGCGTACGCGCACAGCCGCGGCCCGCCGCCCGCCGCCCGCCGAACTGAGGGAGCCGCCTGATGTCCGACTTCGTACCCGGTCTTGAGGGAGTCGTCGCGTTCGAAACGGAGATCGCCGAACCGGACAAGGAAGGCGGTTCGCTCCGTTACCGCGGGGTCGACATCGAGGATCTCGTCGGCCATGTCTCCTTCGGGAACGTGTGGGGCCTGCTGGTGGACGGGGCGTTCAACCCCGGGCTGCCGCCGGCCGAGCCGTTCCCGATCCCCGTCCACTCCGGTGACATCCGGGTCGACGTGCAGTCCGCGCTGGCGATGCTCGCGCCCGTCTGGGGCCTGAAACCGCTGCTGGACATCGACGAGGAGACCGCCCGGGACGACCTCGCGCGGGCCGCCGTGATGGCCCTGTCGTACGTCGCCCAGTCGGCACGCGGTCAGGGACGGCCGATGGTGCCCCAGAGCGAGATCGACAAGGCCCAGTCCGTGGTGGAGCGGTTCATGATCCGCTGGCGCGGCGAGCCGGACCCCAAGCACGTCAAGGCGGTGGACGCGTACTGGACGTCGGCAGCCGAGCACGGAATGAACGCCTCCACGTTCACCGCCCGGGTCATCGCCTCGACGGGCGCGGACGTGGCCGCCGCGCTCTCCGGTGCGGTGGGCGCGATGTCGGGCCCGCTGCACGGCGGCGCCCCGTCCCGGGTCCTCGGCATGATCGAGGAGATCGAACGTACGGGCGACGCCACGGCGTATGTGAAGGGCGCCCTGGACCGGGGCGAGCGGCTGATGGGCTTCGGCCACCGCGTCTACCGCGCCGAGGACCCGCGCGCCCGCGTCCTGCGCCGCACGGCCCGCGAGCTGGCCGCGCCGCGCTTCGAGGTGGCGGAGGCGCTGGAGAAGGCGGCACTGGAGGAGCTGCACAACCGCCGCCCGGACCGGGTCCTGGCGACGAACGTCGAATTCTGGGCGGCGATCGTCCTGGACTTCGCGGAGGTCCCGGCGCACATGTTCACGTCGATGTTCACGTGCGCCCGTACGGCGGGCTGGTCGGCCCACATTCTGGAGCAGAAGCGCACGGGCCGCCTGGTCCGTCCGTCGGCGACGTACGTGGGCCCGGGGTCGCGGAACCCGCGCGAGATCGAGGGGTACGCCGACATCGTGGGGTGAGGACGGCGCGGCGGGGTGAGGACGGCGCGGCGGGCCCGGTGAATGTGCCGGTACGGGGTACTCGTACCGGCACATCTCCGACCCGAGGAGCCCGCCGTGACCACCACCCCGCGACCGCCGCGACCCTCCCTGACCCTGACCTGCACGGTGCTCGACGCCCCGGACGCGGCGGAGCTGGCGGACTTCTACCGTCGCCTCCTGGGGTGGGAGACCGTGCGGGAGGAGCCGGGCTGGGTGCAGCTCGTGCCGCCCGGCGGGGGTTCCGGCCTGGCCTTCCAGACGGAGGAGGCGTACGTGCCCCCGGTCTGGCCCGCCCCCGCCGCCTCCCCCGGCGACCAGCTGATGATGCTGCACCTGGACTTCGAGGTGACGGACCTGGAGGCGGGAGTGGCCCACGCGGTGGCGGAGGGCGCGATCCCGGCGGAGTTCCAGCCCCAGCACGACGTACGGGTGCTCCTCGACCCGGCGGGTCACCCGTTCTGCCTGGTCGTGAGCGACCAGGTGCCGGGCGAGACTCCGGCGATCAGCCCCGAGTGGGTGGCGGAGCAGGCCAGGGACATCAGGGCGGAGGACCGGCTGACGGCGGCGGAAGCGGTCACACCGGACCGGCGGGAGGCGGCGGGGACGGCGGAGCCGGAGGGTCTGCCGGGTGGCCCCGGGGCGGGTTCGCCGAGCTGACCCCGGCTCTTGCCGAGGCCCGGGGCACGGTTCGCCGGCCCTTCCACCAAGGCCCGGCTGCTGCCTCCCGGGGCGGTGCGGCCCTTCGGTGTTCGGGCCGCACCGCCCCGGGAGTCATCGGGGCAGGGTCAGGCGATGGACCTGATGGTGTGCCAGCCGCCGGGTCCGACGAGGAGCGGCGGCTGTGCCCCGCCGGTTGCCCGGCCCGGGTGGAACATCAGGTTGCCGCTGCCCGTGACCAGGTGGGTGGACCACAGGTCGGTGACGCCGTCCCCGTTGGCGTCTCCGGTCGCGGTCATCAGCGGGTGGGTGGCGGCGGGCAGGCCGGTCGCGTAGGCGGTGCGGGTGGCCGGGTCGGCGAGGGAGGCCGGGTCGGTGCCGCCGTCCGGGGCGGGCTTGCCCCGGTGGAGCCAGACCTGACCGCTGACGGTGTCGCGGGCGATCAGGTCGGTGTGTCCGTCGCCGTCGAGGTCACCGGGAGAGACCAGGGTCATGTTCTTCCAGCCGGTGGCGGCGATCGGGTAGCCGTAGTCGAGGTGGCCCCCGGTGTAGCCGGGCAGGTACCACAGGGCGTCGCCGATCACGGCGGCGAAGTCGACCTTGGCGGCGTCGGGGTCGGCGCCCATGTCACCGAGGGAGACGAGCTGGTCGATGGAGGCGGGGTCGATGTACTCGGGCTCGCCCGGGGAGGCGAACTGGCCGATCTCCTGGCGGGTCTCCTCGTCCACCCGGCCGAGGCCGTCGGTGGGGTAGAGCCAGATCCTGCCGTCGCTCCGGCGGGTGATCAGGTCCTCGTACCCGTCCGCCGTCCAGTCGCCGCGGTGGGTGATCAGGGAGCCCGCCCACTCGCCGGTGGTGGAGACGTCCATCCGGGTGCCGAGGCGGCCTTCGCCGTTGCCGGGGTAGAAGCGCAGGTTGCCGCTCGCGTCGACGGCGTAGAGGTCGGGATGGCCGTCGCCGTTGAGGTCGCCCGGCTTCTCGGGGGTGCCGGGGCTGGACGCGTAGAAGAGGTACGCCTGGGTGTCGGACTTGTTGCCCGCCCTGTCGTGGCTGACGACGTACAGGGTGTGGGGGCCGGTGTGGGTCGGGGTGAGCCTGACCGTCACGGAGCCGCCTGCCGCCGCCGGAGTGGCCACGGTGGTGGGCGGGTTGGTGTTCAGCCCGTAGGTGTACTTCACGACGTCGGAGACGCCACCGGAGTTCAGGGTGAACGATCCTTCGGTCCGGGCAGGCGCGCCCCACGATCCGCTGTCACCGCTCGGGAAGTCGGTTGAGGTCACGCCGGGCGGGGACGAGGGACGGCTGGAGTCGAAGCCGAACGCGCAGCCGCCGCCGGTGGGCGTGAACCCGGAGGACGTATGGGCGTCGACGGCCGACACCTTCCAGGAGAACCGGCCACTGGAGCCGAAGCCCTCGTAGCGCTTCAGGTCGTTCTTGGAGACCACGGTGGAGGCCATGCTGCCCGAGGTGACCTGGACATCGCGGTTGATGATCATGACGCCGTCCGCGGCGTCATTGGGGTGCTTGCCGGTGGGCCACAGGTGGAAGCGCGCCTTGACGGTGCCTCCGTCCGGGTCGGAGACCTTCGCCCTGAGGGTCACGTCCGTGTTGCCCAGGGTGACGTAGGGGGCGACGTTGCAGGCCGTGTCCGTGCTGGTGGAAGGCGAAGTCTGAAGGCTGGACGGGGTGTTCGGCTTACGGTTGTAGTTGATGATGATCTTCGGGTTGCTGTTGAACCGCTTCCAGGTGTAGGTGTCCGTCTCCGAGGTGGAGCGCAGTCCCACCGTGATGTCGGCCCAGTTGCCCGCGGCGGCCCGCTCGGCGGCGACCTTCGCGTTGAAGTCGACCCCGCGTGCGGCGCAGCTCGAGTTGTAGCCGTACGCGAAGGACTTGGTCTCCAGCTTGGTCGACCACGAGGGCTGGTTGCTCCAGGTGGTCTTGTTGGAGATGGCGCCGGTCAGCCACAGCTCGGTGTTGCGCCCGGAGCAGGACCAGGAGTAGGTGTTGGTGATCTGGAACTGGGCGGAGAGGACCTGAACCCCGCCCAGGCCCTTCGAGTTGAGGCGGAAGAACGCGCGGGACTTGCCGCCGGTGTCCTTCTCGTAGCCGACGCGCGGCTGGTCCTTGTAACTGCCGTTCCAGTTGGTGCCGTTCCAGAAGGAGGTGGAGGGGTGGCGGGAGTAGGCGATGGTCCACGCCTGCCGGGCGCCGTTGAAGTTCGGGTCGAGGTAGACCGGGTAGGTGGTGGCGTCGCCGTTGAGCAGATCCTGGTCGGGCGTCAGGGTCAGGGCGTCGGGCGAGAGGGTCAGCGGCAGGTCGGCCGTCCGGACGCCCGGGTCGGACTCCTGGGCGAGGGCGGTACGGCGGGCCGTGCCGGTGGTCGATGAGTCCCACATGCGCGGTGTGGAGGTGGAGAAGACCTCCTGGCCCTGCGGGGTGAGGGCGCGGAGGGTGTCCGACGCCTCGTCCTTCTCGATCTTCACCCCGTCCGCTTCGAGGCCGTAGGTGATGGTCTTCAGACGGGGCTGCGCGGCGGCTTGCGCGTCCTTCACGATGAGTACGTGTCCGAAGCCGTCCAGCTTCGCCGAGACCGCCAGGTCGACACCGGGGAGGACTTCCGGGTAGGTCGCGGTGGGGCCTTCCAGCTGCGGCTGCGGCAGCGGGTCGGGCCATTTCAGGGTGACGCTGCGCCCCTTGTCGGTGAAGGTGGCCAGCTCCGTGTCGCCGCCGGAGGAGAACGTGACCTCGCCGGGAGCCGCCTTGGGGGCCAGCCGGTCACCGCTGCGGTGCAGGTCGGTGTCGATGGCCCGCCACTGGCCGGCCCGCTTGACGCGTACCGGCGCGGTGTGTTCGGTGCGGCGCATGGTGCCGTCGGGCATGGCGTGGACCTCGCCGGTCTCCGTACGGGCGGAGGTGACTTCGACCGGCTCGCCCTCGGCCGTCGCGCGTGCGGACGCCTTGGCCTCGGCGGCCATGAGGGCCGTCGCCTCGTCAGGGGCCGCTGCGGGCTGCCCCGGTGCGGCGATGGCGGGGGTGGTGCCCGAGAGGCAGGCGGCGGTGAGGAGGCCGGCGAGGAGCGCACTGGTGCGCCGCCGTCTCGCCCTGCCCGGTATGTGCGACATGTGGTCACTTTCTTCTGCTGAGAAGTCGACAGCCGCAAGCCGTACAAGGGGCGTTCGGGCCCGTATGTGCGTCTTGCGTGAGGCGCTCTGCGCGGTCCTTCCGGTCGCGGATCACCTCCGCCCGGGGAGTCGACCGCACAGGGGCAAGTGATCTGCATCCAAAAGGAAAGGTCAAGGATTGACTTTACCTTCACATTAACTTTACATTGAGCGCCTCTCGGCGATCTTGTGAGGATTCCCTCGTGTACGTGGACACCACGCTGCCCAAAATTCGTTACCTGGCCCAGGTGCTGGTCACCATCGCCATCGTGACCATGGTGGCGCTTCTGGCCTCCCTGATCCCGGGCATGGACGTCGCCCAGGCCGCCGAACAGCGGACCGAACCACCGGGCATACAGCACGAGAAGTCCATACCCGGCAAGGACTTCGTACCGGGGAAGCAGGACCGTTCCAGCGGCTCGGACCGCAACTGGAAGGCTCCTGACGCGAGTTGGCCGACCGGCCAGCAGACCGAGCGGATCGCCGCAGCCTCGGCCCCGACCTCGGCCAAGGGCCGGGCGGCCGCCCTCGACACGGGACCGGTATCGGTGCGGCAGGCGACTGACGCCCCGGCCGAGGACATCGCCGACACCGGCCTCGTGGAAATCGAAGTCCTGGACCGGAAGGCCGCCGAGCGGGCAGGCGTCAACGGGGTCCTGTTCACGGTGACTCCCACCGTTCCGCTTATGGCGAGCAGAGCCGTCTCCACGATGGAAGAACCCCCCTCGGGTAAAGCAGAGGTCAAGTTCAATTACCGTGATTTCGAGGGAAGTTTCGGCGCCAACTGGGGTTCCCGCCTGGAGCTGATCGACACCGCCACCGGCAAGTCGCTCACCCAGCACAACGACACTTCCGCCCGTCAGCTGACCGGCGAGATCGACCTCCCCGAGACCCGCGCGGGCCGGGCCGCCCAGCCGGTCGCCCTGGCCGCGGTGGCACGGGCGGCGGGATCGGGCGGCGACTACTCCGCCACTTCGCTGTCGCCTTCCGGTTCCTGGATGGGCGGCTCCTCGTCGGGCGGCTTCTCCTGGACCTACCCCGTGGACGCGCCGGAGGTCCCGGGCGGTCCTGAGCCGGAGGTCGCGCTGGGGTACTCCTCGCAGGCCATCGACGGACGTACCGCCTCGACGAACGCGCAGTCCTCGTGGATCGCCGAGGGCTGGGACTACGAGCCCGGCTTCATCGAGCGCCGGTACCGCTCCTGCTCCGACGACCAGGGCACCGGTGCCAACAACCCGGGCCAGGCGGGCAAGACCGGGGACCTGTGCTTCGGTTCGGACCAGATGGTGATGTCCCTCGGCGGGTCCTCCACCGAGCTGGTCAAGGACGACACGAGCGGCGCCTGGCGGCCCGCGGACGACGACGGCTCCAGGCTGGAGCGCAAGACCGGCGCGGAGAACGGCGCCCGGGGCGGCGAGTACTGGGTCCTCACCACCACGGACGGCACGCAGTACCACTTCGGCCTCAACAAGCTGCCCGGCGCCGCCGCCCAGCGCACCAACTCCACCCTGACCGTGCCCGTCGCGGGCAACCACTCCGGGGAGCCCTGCTACGCCTCCGCGTTCGCCGACTCGTTCTGCGACCAGGGCTGGCGCTGGATGCTGGACTACGTCGTCGACCCGCGCGGCGACGCCATGTCCCTGTGGTGGACCAAGGAGTCCAACCACTACGGCAAGAACAACAAGCCCGCCGGTGTGAAGTACGACCGCGGCGCCTACCTGAAGAACATCGACTACGGCCAGCGCTCCGACAAGCTGTTCACCCAGAACGCCGCCGCGCGCATCACCTTCACCGTGGCCGAGCGCTGCATACCCGGCTCCGGTTTCAGCTGCGCGGAGGCCGACCGGACCCCGGCCAACGCCAGGCACTGGCCCGACACCCCGATCGACCAGCAGTGCAACGCCGGTGCTCAGTGCAAGGACAAGAACTCCCCGACGTTCTGGTCCACCAAGCGCCTCACGAAGATCACCACCCAGGTCAACAACGGCGGCTTCAAGAACGTCGACTCCTTCACCCTGGACCAGAGCTTCCCCGCCACCGGGGACGGCACCTCGCCGGCCCTGTGGCTGAAGTCCATCGAGCGCACCGGTCACGGCCAGGACGGCACCACCGCGACCATGCCGAAGGTCACCTTCCGCGGTGAGCAGATGGACAACCGGGTCGACGGCTTCGAGGGCCTGGAGCCGTTCTCCCGCTACCGCATCCACGCCGTGGACACCGAGAACGGCGGCACGATCGGCGTCACCTACTCCCCGCAGCAGTGCAAGCGCGGCGGCACGATGCCCGCCAGCCCGCACACCAACACGCTGCGCTGCTACCCGCAGGTCTGGACGCCGAAGGGCGCCCTGGAGCCGATCACCGACTACTTCCACAAGTACCTGGTCACCCAGGTCCGCGAGGAGGACAACGTCACCGACGCCGTGGCCAAGGTGACGAGCTACGAGTACCTGGGCGGCGCGGCCTGGGCGTACGACGACTCGGAGAACACCGAGGCCAAGCGGCGTACCTGGTCGCAGTACCGCGGTTACGAGCGGGTCCGCACCCGGCTGGGCTCCGGCACCGACGTCAAGCAGCTGACCGAGAACCGCTACTTCCGCGGTATGCACGGCGACAAGCTGCCGTCGGGCACCCGTTCGGTGGAGATCGAGGACTCCGAGGGCGGCAAGATCGCCGACCGCCCGGAGTTCCAGGGCCAGTTGCGCGAGGAGATCACCTACGCCTCCGACGGCGGAGCCATCGCCGCGGCCACCAAGCTGACGCCCTCCGCGGTGAAGACCGCCGAGCGCAAGCGCACCGGCACCACCCCGCTCCAGGCGTACATGGTGTCCCCGGTCAAGTCCGAGACCCGTGAGCACGTCAAGGACACCACCTGGCGGCGCAGCTCGGAGACCACCACGTACGACAGCACCGGACTGCCCACCGAGGTCGAGGAGACCACCCCGTCGGGCAAGAAGGCGTGCACCCGGATCGAGTACGCCCGCAACACCGCCAAGCACATCCTCGACACCGAGTCCCGCGAGGTCACCACCACCGGGGCGTGCGGTGCCACCGGCGGGAAGGTCATCGACGACACGCGGTCCCTCTACGACGGCGGCGCGTACAAGGCCGCTCCGACCCGGGGCCTGGTCACCGAGGTCCAGGAGCTCAACGCGGCGGGCGACGGCCACATCACGGTGGACCGGACCGAGTACGACATCCACGGCCGGGAGACCAAGACCTTCGACGTCGAGGGCGACGAGACCCGGATCACCTTCACCCCGGCCACCGGCGCCGTCCCCACCAAGCAGGTCGACACCGACCCGCTCGGCCACACCGAGACCACCGAGTTCGACCAGCGCGGCCTGCCCACCGCGGAGATCGACGCCAACGGCAAGCGCGTCGACATGCGCTACGACCCGCTCGGGCGCCTGCTGAAGGTCTGGGACATCGACCGGAACCCGGCCACCCAGTCCCCGTCCGCCGAGTACGACTACACCATCCGGCGCGACGGCCCGACGGTCGTCACCAACAGGACCCTGAAGGACGACGGTTCGTACGCCACGAGCTACGAGATCCTCGACGGCCTGCTGCGCACCCGCCAGACGCAGGACGCCGCGGTCGGCGGCGAGGGCCGCATCGTGAGCGACACCTTCTACGACAGCGTGGGCCGTACGTACAAGAGCAACGACGGCTACTTCAACGACCAGAACGTCGCCCCCAGCCTGCTGACCGTCGGCGACAACGTGGTGCCCTCGCAGACCCGGGTCGTCTTCAACGGCCTCGGTGAGGAGACCTCCGAGGTCACCTACCACTACGGGGACGAGAAGCTCCGCAGCACCACCGTCAAGGACGGCGACGCCGTCACCGTCACCCCGCCCAAGGGCGAGACGGTGACCACCACCTACCAGGACACCGACGGCCGCGACACCAGGCTGCGCGAGTACACCAAGGCCGACCGGTCCGCCTGGCAGGACACCACCTACGGCTACGACGACCAGGACCAGCTGACCAAGGTCACCGAGCCCGGCGGCGGTGAGCACACCTTCACCTACGACGCCCGCGGCAGGCAGACCTCGGCCACCGATCCCGACGGCGGCACCACGCGCTTCGAGTACGACCGGGGCGACAACCTCACCACCGTCGTGGACGCCCGCGGCAACAAGCTGGTCACCACCTTCGACAAGGGCGGCCGCCCCACCAGCCTGCGCGAGAACTCCGCGACCGGCCCCAAGCGGCTCGAGTGGACCTACGACAGCCTCGGCAAGGGCCTGCCCGTCGCCTCCATCCGCTACGACAAGGACGGCAACGCCTACCGCGACGAGGTGACGGCGTACGACGCCAACTACCGCCCCCGCACCACGAAGACCACCATCCCCGCCACGGCCGGAAAGGCCGCGGGCGAGTACACGTACACCTACGCCTACACGTCCACCGGCAACCTGTCCTGGGTCGAGCTGCCCAAGGTCGGGCCGATGGCCAAGGAACGCATCGTCTTCCGGTACAACCGCGACGACCTGCCCATCTCCATCTCCGGCGCCGCCAACTACGTCACCGACGTCACGTACTCCAAGTACGGGGAGATCCTGCGCTCCGAGGCCGGACCCGCGGGCAAGAAGCTGTTCTCCACCTACTTCCACAACGACTTCACCCGCCGGACCGACCGCGTCGTCCACGACCGTTCCGTCCAGCCCGGCCGTATCGACGACACCACCTACTCGTACGACGAGGCAGGCAACGTCACCGGTATCTCCCGCACCCCCGGTCCGGGGATGCCCGACGCGCAGACCGGCACCGACACCCAGTGCTTCGCCTACGACCAGCTGCGCCGCATGACCTCGGCCTGGACGGCGCGGGAGAAGTGCGCGGCGGACGGCCCGAGCAGGGCGACGGTCGGCGGACCCGAGGCGTACTGGCAGTCCTACGAGTTCGACGCGTCCGGCAACCGCACCAAGCTGGTCGAGCACGACCCCACCGGGAACGCCGCCAAGGACATCACCCGCACCTACAGCTACGGCGGTGACGCGGGCGGCCCGAACCGGCTGAGGGAGATCACCTCCACCGGCGCCGACGGCACCACCAGGTCCACCTTCGGCTACGACACGGCCGGCAACACCACCACCCGCCAGAACGGCGGCACCACCCAGTCCCTGACCTGGGACATCGAGGGCAACCTGGAGTCCGTCACCGAACCCCTGGAAGGCGGAGGCGAGAAGAAGACCTCCTACTTCTACGGCGCCTCCGGCGAGCGCCTCCTGCGCACCGGCGCGGACGGAGCCACCACCCTCTACCTCGGCGAGACCGAACTGACCGTCAAGGCGGACGGGACCGAATCGGTGCAGCGCTCCTACGCGCACCCCGACGGCGCCACCACCGTCCGCTCCTCCGACGGCGGACGCGAGATCCTCCTCGCCGACCACCACGGCTCCACCCAGGCATCCGTCGACATGGTCGCGGCGGGCATGCCGGTCACCCGGCGCCTGCTCACCCCGTTCGGCGAGGACCGCGGCGCGGCCCCGTCCACCTGGCCCGGATACCGCGGATTCGTCGGCGGCACCCGCGACCAGGACACCGGGCTCACCCAGCTCGGCGCCCGCCCCTACGACCCCGCCACCGGCCGCTTCCTGTCCGTCGACCCCATGGTCGACTACCAGCAGCCCGCCACCATCAACCCCTACGCCTACTCCAACAACGCCCCCGCCACCTTCTCCGACCCCGACGGCCTCTTCTTCCCCATCCTGATCGGTATCGCGGCCCGTATCGCGATCCAGGCGGCCATCCGCGCCGCCGCCCGCCGGGCCGCCCAGATCGCCGCCCGCAAGGCGGCCGAGGCCCTCCGCAAGAGGCTCCTGGCCGAAGCCCGCAAGCGCGCCATCGCCGCGGCCCGCAAGAAGGCCGCCGCCAAGGCCAAGCGCGAAGCCGCCCGCAAGGCCGCAGCAGCGAAGCGCGCCGCCGCCAAGCGGGCCGCCCAGCGCGCCGCGGCAAAGCGCGCGGCAGCCCGCCAGGCTGCCGCCCGCGCCAAGCAGCGCGCCCAGCGCGCCGCGGCGAAGAGGGCCCAGGCGGCCCGCGCCGCCGCCCGCAAGGCCAAGCCCAAGCCCAGGCCGCAGCCGAAGTCGCAGCCGAGGCCCAGGCCGAAGCCGTCGCAGAAGGCGAAGCCGGCCCAGCAGAAGAAGGCCAGCCCGAAGCAGTCGGCCGGCAGCAAGGCCCGTGAGGAGATCAAGAGCGAGGCCAGGGGCCAGGCCGAGGAGGCTGTCACCGAGCAGGTCGGCTGCCCCAGCAACAGCTTCGTGCCCGGCACCCTCGTGGTGATGGCGGACGGAACCCGTAAGCCGATCGAGGACGTCAAGCTCGGCGACAAGGTCCTGGCCACCGACCCGAAGACCGGTGAGACAACCGCGCAGCCGGTGGTCGCCACCATCCTCGGTGACGGGGCGAAAAACCTGGTCAAGGTCACGGTCCGGACCGGGGACGCACCCCCCGGGAACATCGGTGATGCTGTCCGGGCCAGTAACCGGGATGACCACGGGGTTCCCGTCGACACCGGGCTGCTCCAGCTCCAGCCGGACAACAACGGGAACGTTGCCGGCACCGCTACCGGCACGGTCGTCGCCACGGACGGACACCCCTTCTGGGTTCCGGCCCTCGGTGAGTGGGTGGACGCCGATGACCTGGAACCCGGCCAGCGGCTCCAGAGCTCAACGGGAAGCTGGCTGCAGATCACCGCAGTCCAGGCATGGACACAGAACGCCACTGTTCACAACCTGACCATTGCGGACACGCACACGTACTATGTGCTGGCGAGGAAGACTCCGGTCCTGGTTCACAATTCAAATTGTCCGTGGACCTCGGTGCGCAAGTATGACGGTGATGGCCACCCGGTGGACGGAACCCGCATACCGACGAACGATGCGCTCAATGCAGCAGAGAAATGGCTTGGCCGTGGATACAGGGAGCCTGTTCCGGGTAGCGGGCGATACGTTTCGAGGAGCGGTACGCGTGTCGCAAGAATGGGTGAATCGGATATCACTGGACAGCATGGCGGTGGCCCGCATATGAATTTTGAGCGGCTCGCCCCCAATCCGAAGAAGCCTGGAAAAATGATGGTCACCGAGAATCGACACATCTATCTCGAGTAGGGCAATTCCAGTGACTTTACTGTCCGAGGAAGCTAGCACTTCCCTTTAAGCAGCGAAGTCGCTGGTCAGAAAGTTAGGAGCACTCGATGGAGCAAGTAATTATCACCCCCGATTACCGGCCTAATGAAGGGCTGCGCTTCTCGTGGGATGAGGGTTTCGAGATCACGGTCTCTGCGACTCGATCGGAAGTGCTGATCAAGGCCAACCGCGCGGGGCTCACTTCATTGGCGCGACACCTTCTTACACTTGCGCAGGAGGGCGTAAGCAATGGGATGCATGTCCACCTTACTGCTGACCAGGAGATCGAATCTGAGATCGATCTGATCCTGGAGCGGATGGCAGACTGAGTCCCTTCGACCCACATCCTTGTCGACTGATCGCGGTCTGCGTTGATAGACGTACCGAAGGCCCCAAGACTTTGCATCTGCAGCCTCGGGCCTTCGGTGCGTCTGATACGTCAACTTCCGCTCCGCCTTGACGGCAGCGTAAGTGAGCTTTTCCAACCTGCCGACGCTGGCGTGTTGGACGGATCTACGGAACGACGAAGCTCCTGGTAGACGGTTTTCGCGACCAAGATCCGCTGTCCGCCAGGAGCTTCGCGTGCTGTCTACCCGTCGTCGATCGACCTGTCCAGTCGCACCCTGCGGTGCCTGACTGGACGACTCGCGGTGCGGCGAGGGAGATCGGGACCAGGTGGCGGCGCCTGACCGCCAGCCGTCAGGCTCTCCTCGCCCTGGCCCCACCTGCGGTGCGGTGACACCTGCGCCCAGCTTGCCGCCGGGTTCGGGATCGGTATCGCGACCGCACACCGCTACATAGGCGAAGCCGTCGATCTGCTGGCCGCGCTCGCGCCCACCCTGGCCGAGGCGATACGCATCGCGAGGACGAAGGCGTTCGTGGTCCTGGACGGCACTCTGCTGCCGATCGGCGGATCGCCGCCGGCACGCCGTACTACTCAGGCAAGCACAAACGTCACGGTATGAACGTCCAGGTCCTCACCGACCCGTTCGGCCGCCTGCTGTGGGCCTGGCCCGCGCTTCCCGTATCCGCCCACGACCTGACCGCCGCCCGCACCCACGGCATCGTCGACGCACTCACCGACGCCGACCTCAAGTGCTGGGCCGACAAGGCATACCAGGGTGCCGGCGGCCCCATCCGGGTGCCCTTCCGCGGCCGCCGCCTCAAGCGGTGGCAGCACCGGCACAACAGCACGCACACCAAGATCCGATGCCTCGGCGAGCAGGCCATGGCCACCCTGAAGGGCTGGCGTCTCCTACGGAAGCTCCGCTGCAGCACCACCCGCATCACAGCAATCATCCAGGTCATCCTCGCCCTTCACCACGCGTCAGCGTGAGGTTGGAAAAGGCTCAATGATCGCCAGCAGAGGCAACTCAGCTCGAAATCCCCTTTCGCCAGTAAGATCAATAGGGAACCTGAGGTTTTCGTAGCTAGGGAGCATCCATGGGAACATGGGGGCACAAACCGTTTGAAAATGACACAGCCGCCGACTTCGCTGGCGATCTAGATGGTGCACTGCAGTCCGAACGGGTCGAGATGCTACGCGCAACTCTTGCTTCGGTGGCGAACGACGCCAGCTCCCATGTCGATGGAGGCAGCGCGGAGATGGCAATCGCCGCAGCCGCCTTGGTCGCATGGAGGACGGAAGGCGGAGGAGAGTTCCAGTCGGAGGTTTGTGGCCCATCCTGCGATATTCCGGATATCCCCAAAGAAGTGATATCCCTGGCAGTTGACGCAGTATCTCGCCTACTTGTCAAGGACAACGATTTGTGGGACGACCGGAGCCAAGAAGGAGACGGAGAAGAGTGGCTTGCGATGCTCCAGAGACTGAGGTCGACGCTGAGCAAGGAAAGCACCACTCCCCAGGAATCTCTTTGGTAGTACTGAGGTCCGGCGGTCTATCGACGCCCCGTCCGCCGCCCACCTGCGAAAACGCGTATGCAACGTGGCCCACGGCCCATACCTCCCGGGCACATCCCGCCAGGCCACCCCCGTCCGGAACTTCCACACGATCCCGTTCAGGACCCTGCGGTCATCCAGACGCTTCCGCCCCCGCAACGACACAGGCAGCAACGGCCGGACGAACTCCCACTCAGCATCCGACAGTTCATGGCGACGTATCACCACATCATGATCCACCAGCAGGGATCATTTGACGACAGGGCCTAGGCCGATGAAGGAGGCGCGATGTTGAAGGTATTGCGCGACGATTCGACCGGGGAATTGGAGCTGTCCGGAACCCGCTCCGAGCTGCTGGCCTTGGCTCAGAAGCTACGGAACGGCAGGGGAGAAATACTCCTGGCGAAGGTCTCGAATCCGTTCCCGTACACGAAATCGTTGTTGCGGATTGAATTTCAGCAAGCGAGTGGGAAGATGAGAATTTCTTCTTCCGAAGATGGTGAAGCTCTGGAGGTTGAGGGCGGGCAGGAGTCCCTTTCTCTCCTTGCTGAGAACATCGAAGGGTTCACTTTGGAGGCGGATCAGAATGACCACCTTCATGTGGATTACTTCCCAGAACATGGCTATCTGGCCGAGGGGTCGGGCTCGCTGGTTGTCGCCATCGGCAGCGATGCGATCCAGGCGTCCTGAAGCGGCTGAGTGCAACTGATCCTGAAGTGAAGCAGTCAAGTTTCCGGTCTGACCTGTGTCGGCGAGGGGTACGGAGGGCGCGCAGCCTCAAGGCGGTCGACGGCGTCGCGCCGGAGGCGGAACGGACGCGCGGTAATACCGATGCGGGTGCGTCCGACCGGTTCCTTGACGACGATTTCGACCTCCTGCTCCAGGGAAGGGTGGCGGTCGGGCGCTGACTGCCACGCCGCATGCGACAGGACAGGGACGGGTGTCCACACAAGCGGAGCTGTTCAAAGCTCTTCACTGGTTCGAGGCGGCCCGCCGGCGCGACCCGCGCGCCCGGCCCCTCGGGGCCGCCGCCCGCTCCTGTCTCCGCCCTGCTTGCCGACGACCCCGCCGGACCAGGCGCGCAACAGCCACCCAGCGAACCTTTCCAGGGGCTCCGCCCCAGCCCCCGGCCCTCCCTCCGAGGGGGTGGGGCATGTGGGTCAGGTGCGGCTTCGTCGTGGTGTGGGGTTCGGGGTCGCGGGAGGGAGTCCCTCTCCGCCCGCTCAGGTCCCGATCCTGCCTGAGCTCCGGCCCGCCAAGTGGTGGGGCACCCCTGTGGGCGGGTGTCTGCCGGATCGCGCCCAGCTGATGTGGCGGCCGGGCGTACCGTGGACCTTTTCACAAGGCCGGGCCTTCCGTTGAGTCGCTCCAGACAGCCAGGAGTACACTCCGGAGCGGTCCGTACGAGCTGGGAAAGTCCGGCAGACTGGAATGGCTTCGCCCGTGACTCTTTGTTTTCTTGTCTCCAAATATGACGAGCCCAGGCGTAGTGGTTTGATTGCCGACTGGACTTCCTTCGAAGATGTCGGCAAGTCCTTCAATGGCGAAGTGCTGACGGCTGCCGAGTATCGGCGGGTGGAGGATTCCTACATCTCAGCCGTGGCATACCTGGCCGACGCGATGCAGGCGGACAGATTCGAGTTGAGGAACCTAGTTCTCAACGAGCCCCCGCCGGCCTGGCTTGGCGCCGTTTATGACGGCTGCTCTGTTGATCGGCACACTGCCCTGAGGTTGCTCAGGTGGATGCTCCGACATGGCTTGCTCTCTTGCACTTTGACAAGTGGAGATACCTTGCGGGTGGCGGTCGAGACTGACTTTTACCTCTCGGTGGAGATCCAACCGGATGCGGTGGACTCTCTGGATGAGGTGAAACGCCTGGGGCTGCATGTGGTCTCTGTGCCTTGCGGCAAAGAAGAAAGCGATGCGGCCTCCCGTCCGGCAGATGGCGAGTTCTGGGAGGAGGTCGCGCAGAGCGTCAGGCTGTCGCGAGGCACAACTGCAATCCTTGAGCGCTGGGCGGATGGGTCCTACGGCTGTCGATGGCATCCCATTTTGGACGAGGACCTCTCGATAATTTCCAGATCCATTCGACCGCATTCCTTGGTTACGGCATATCTTGACGCAAACGTCCAATGGATCTCCCGGCAAAATCTCCTGCCTGCAATTGAGTCGGCCACCATGGCCGAAGAATTGCCGGTCGTGATCTTCTCTCGGTCGATCGGCGGAGTCTCACCAGAAATTCTGGTATGCAGGGAGGGGGTCGATCTGCCGACCGAGGCAGAGGTGCCCCTGGGCGATGATTTCGGATTCTTCCTTTGGCCGGATGACGATTCAACCTCCATCCAGGCGGTAGTACCGGGTGATTGAGGCCAATCCGCGCAGTGAATCAGCTCGCATAGGGTCCAGGGTCGGGGTCAGGGCAGGCAGGGTTCATCTGCGTTAAATCCTCGAGCGCCTTCCTCCCCGGACAGGAGAATGGTTGACAGAAATATTGTAGCCATTGAAACGAGGCCCTCTCGAATTCTTTGGAAGAGCCTCGTACCGTTTGACGGCAACCTGTCACCGCTGGAGTGGGTCAAACAAACATTTCGCAGTCCCGCCGCTGGCACGGCAAATCCGGGAACTCGGTTCTTCTTTCGGGGACTTCCTGAAGGTGGCAGTCGGCGCCAAGCGCCGACTGGCCTTTCTGCACCCCGACAGAGCACTTGATTTCTGGCCCATGCATCATTGTGTGGGCCCACAGTCTCATGTCGGCCGCTGCCTGGCAGACTCTCTGGCCGGTTTGACAGCAAGGACGGGTGGTCACGGTGGTCGGCCCGCTGTCCGGTGGTGACATAGACGTGGGCATGCGTGACGCTTGCCGCGTCCGAAGCGCACGGGCAGGTTTGACCCAATCCTCTCTGGAAGGAAGCAAGTGGTGAGCGATCGTTGGAAGGACCCCGAGGTTCTGCGGGGCGCGGTGAGCGGGGCGGAGGCGTTCAGCCTGCCGGCCGCAGACGCCGCTGCCGGGTCCTTCGAGGTGGAGTATGTGGTCACCGGCGTGGGCGTGAGCGAGATTTCCTACACCACAGGACCTGGTGGCGACGCGGGCGAGGTGGTGGTCGAGGGACCGCGTCTTCCCTGGCGCACCACGGTACGCATGGCGGGGGCGGAGGCTGTGCCGGTGCTGAGTGTCATGCTGAGCGAGGACGGGGGCCGGATCGAGAGTGTGATCCGTGTCGACGGCTTGGAAGCGATGCGGTCGACGGCGGCCGGGGCGTCGGGGACGTCGGTGTGTGTCGCCGAGCCGGGCGGAGCGTGGTGACGCCAGGTCCGTCTCCCGTACGGCCCGCCCTGCGCTACTTCACCCTCGACGGCACCGGCCACCCCACCCACAGGGGCTCAGGGCAGCATGATCCGCCGCTACATCATCTGGCGAAGCGGCGAAAACGGCGGGACAAGAACGCCGCCGACAAGCGCCTTAAAGCCCTGGTGAACCCGGGCCAACGCCGCCTGACCTGCCACGCCAGCAGACGGCGTCACCACAGGTGTAGGAAGCTCCGGACGTCGTCGTAACCGTCGACGGCCCGGCCGTCCACGTCCGCCGGGTCGGTCTCGGCCCGCGCCGAAAGCGACTGGGCCAGCGCGAGGGCTTCATCGCTGAGGTGTCTGAAGCGGCGGGCGGTGTGTCCCAGGCACAGGCCGGCCAGCCCGAGCAACGGACTGCCCGGCACGGCCCGCGTTCCCACCTGCACGCACCAGTGCTCGACGAACTCCGCGTCGTCGTCGTTCAGCGCGGTCCCGACCAGCACCGCCGCCGCCTCGCCTTCAGCCGAACGGTCACGCAGAGCACGCTCCAGCGTCTCGACCACCACCTCGTGAGGCAGCGCGGGAGGGTTCTCGAAGCTCAGATGAGAATGCACCCCGCGAGACTACGCAGGGTGCATCCAATAGGCGTCTGCTGCCGCCTCGCCCTACAAGACGGGACGCACGTTGCCTGATGCGGCACTAGGCGTTCACCGGTGCTCCTGCGCATGCAGCGGCCGCGGGCGCGAATTCCCGGGGCCGGTGGCGCTCATCGGCGGCTCTCGCGCCAGGCCCTGACGAGCCGGGCCGCAGTAGGACAAGGACCGCCGGAGAGTCGGCAGGCGGCGCAACTGAGGGTGTGCTCGAGGAACACGCGGTAGGCCCCGTCCGGCTGAGGTACAGACTTGACCAGCTTGATCACAGCGCGCGCCTGCCGGCGACCCGCAACAGGTCACCGCCGACCAGACGGCGGGCATGCCGGAGGTACTGGCCACGGCGGTCCGCGAACTGATCGCGGAGTACGAGGCCAAGGAGTCACCGGAAGCGGTCTGCGCCCGCGACGCGGACAAGCTGGAGTGCCTGCTCCAGGGCATCGAGTACAAGGCCCAGGGCTACGAGAACGCCCAGCGCTGGATCGACAACAGCCGCGGCCGCCTCGTCACCGGAACGGCGAACCGGCTGGCCGATGAACTCCTGGCCCAGGGAACCATCGACTGGCTGCGCAGCGCCTTGGGTGAGGCCGAGAAGTAGCCCCCTGTCCTGAGGGCGGAGCACTTTGGACGAGGACGTGCCGTCCGGCCCGCCTGGGCCAACTGCCGACTGGGGATGGACGGGAAGGTGCCCGAACGCGGTCCGGTGGCGGTTCAGTTCTCGCTGTGGAACTGAGGGCGGGTCCAGAGAGTGAGATCACTGCTGGTCGCGATTGCCAGGGTGAGACCGGTTGGGGAGAAACCGGCGGTGCGCAGTTCTGAGTAGTCCGAGTGGAAGACGTGCCACCAAGTGCCTCCCGCAGCACCGTTGTTCGCTCCACCGTCGGCGGAGAGGATGACGCGGTCGTGGGGCCAGTCGGGGCTAACGACATCCACCGTCCAGCCGTCCGAGGTGGTGGTGTGCAGCCCGCCGCCGAAGAGTCCGGCGATACGGATCTCGGTACCCGCGACGGGGCCGAGTCCGGGGCAGGCGAGGTCCGGGTGGGCTTCGGGGGCGCTGGTGGCGGGGTCGGGGTCCCGGTCGCGGGCGATCTTCTTGCTGGTGGCTGCGTCGAAGAGTCCGTGCCCGTCGTGGGATACGACCATGGCGAGGTCGTGCCCGGTCTCCGGATGGACGGCGAAGCCGATGCCGAGCAGGCCGCCGATGGGAATGCTCCGGTCCAGGACTGGATGCCAGGGCGCCGGGGACGGCATGACGGGAGCAGCGAGGTAGCGCTCACGCAGGCGCTGCTGGTACTCCGTGATCAACCTGTCTCCTCGATTCGGTTCACGCTCAGGGCCTCTCGCACAGCGTGCCAGGTCGGCTCACATGCCGTAAGGCTGGTCCCGGCTGGCAATCACTGTCCAAGGGCGGCATGGGTACGGAGGAAACGTGTGTACCGGTGGCGGGTGTTCGGGACAATGAGGGCTGCACGGGTTCCGACGGAAGCTACCTATGAGGCTGGGGGATATGTCCGTTTCTCAGGAAGTGATGAAAAACGAGCCCCTGGCCTCATAAACCCGCAGGTCACGAACTGTGGTCCCCGCGCGTGCGGGGGTGGTCCCAGCTGGTCACCGTTACCCTGCGACGATCAGCCGTGGTCCCCGCGCGTGCGGGGGTGGTCCCCCTGCAGCGATGCATTCGTGACGAGGCGCTCCGTGGTCCCCGCGCGTGCGGGGGTGGTCCCCGCACGTCACGCGACAGGCGCACCGTGCCCTCGTGGTCCCCGCGCGTGCGGGGGTGGTCCCTGCCCCGGCCCTTCTTGTTCCGGTGCTTTGAAGTGGTCCCCGCGCGTGCGGGGGTGGTCCCCCGACCCTCGCCTACCACTGCAAGAAGACCATGTGGTCCCCGCGCGTGCGGGGGTGGTCCCTCCCGGCTCCCATCCGGTCGGACACGGGCTGCGTGGTCCCCGCGCGTGCGGGGGTGGTCCCCGCCAGTCCGAGCGCCAGTCCGGCAAGAACGGGTGGTCCCCGCGCGTGCGGGGGTGGTCCCAAGGCGCCGCCGATGCTCGTGGTCCGGGCGCAGTGGTCCCCGCGCGTGCGGGGGTGGTCCCTGCGGCCACCCCGAGCCCGACAGCCCCATCGGGTGGTCCCCGCGCGTGCGGGGGTGGTCCCCTGCCTCCCGCCTCCGCTGACCGTCTCGTCCGGTGGTCCCCGCGCGTGCGGGGGTGGTCCCGTCGACTTCCACGCGGTCAGCGTGGCGACCGAGTGGTCCCCGCGCGTGCGGGGGTGGTCCCGTCACGCTGCACAGGCTCGGTTGAACGAGTCCGTGGTCCCCGCGCGTGCGGGGGTGGTCCTCCGAGCAGGAGCAGGCCGGAATTTTCCTCGTCGTGGTCCCCGCGCGTGCGGGGGTGGTCCCTGACGACCTTGGCCCGGGCGGTAGTACCGCCGGTGGTCCCCGCGTGCGCGGGGATGGTCCCTGCTCGAACCGGAGCACGGGCATCGCCTGGACGTGGTCCCCGCGCGTGCGGGGATGGCCCCCAAGCCGCCCAGTCCCGCGCCGGGTCCTCGAAGTGGTCCCTGCGCATGCAGGGATGGTCCAGCGGGCTTTCGCCAACCCGAAGCAGCAGGTCAGAGGGCTGCTGTGATCGGCTCTCGCGGTGCTCCCCCTGGTCGTGCTCCCGAAGCGGCGGGCAGTCCGGGGTGGCGCTCCAGCTCTCTGCGGTATCCGAGCCGGAAGGCGCAGCCGCCCCGCTGGCCCGCGCATGGCACCCTGGTCCAGTGCTCCTGAACGATCTCACCAGCAGTGTCGACCTCCGCCCCGTGCGCTATCAGTTCTCCACGGTCCGGGGCGACTCGTACGACGACAACTGGCTGGTCATTGACGGTACGGTGACGACTCCCGAGGGAAGCTGGTCCTTCACCGAACCGTGTCTGCTCACCAATGAGGCTCTCCAGGTGGCCGCGTGGCTGCGAGCAGTGGCCGCAGGGACAGTGGCCGTGACCGGACCCGATGCCGAAGGTGAGCTGTCGCCGGACATCTGTTTCATCGAGCCGGTCGTGGCTTTCAGCCTCGCCGGTCGGAGCGAGGGCGGGGCCGTGGCGATTCGCGTTCATCTGTCATTGGAGGCAGCGCCCCCATGGCAGCAAGATGACGATAGGGCTGATATCTACCAGTATGCCGTGGAGATCAGGACGGATGCCGCGGCGCTGCTTCGCGCGGCTGACCAGTGGGACCTTTCGCTGGCTTCCTTCCCGCCCCGCTGATCACCACTCATGTGAAAGCCCGGGACTCGGGGCTCGGGTCCCAAGAACCGGGACCCGAGCTTCGGGGCGTCCGGTTCGCTCTTGCGGGGGTACGTAGACGGGTCCCGGTCCGAAGCTCGGGTCCCGGGACACGGGTGTCGGGATGCGAGCTTCGAGGTTCGAGCGCCTTCTTTAACCGGCGGGCACGAGAAGGGGGTTGGGGAGACCTCCCCTACCTCCCTCCCCGGTCGCGGCCGGGGAAGTATGACTAATCGTGACAGCTTGCGGCGGAGCGTCACGACTGCTTACGGTTCGAGAAACGAACGACCCCGGCAGGTGTTGCCACACCGACGCCGGGGTCTGACCGCAAGATCGCGCACAACCTAAAGGACGATCCCGTGGCTACACAGCAGCCTAGCTCCGCCCTGCCTGCCCCCGCACCCGCCGACCCGTACCCGATGGCCAAGCCCGGTTACGGCAAACGCTCCACCCCGGACCAACAACCCCGTACGCGCAACGACTTCACTCTCCTCCCCACCCGCGAGCGGTACGTCGCCGGGTTCGTCGACCACCTCCCCGACGGCGCGGCCATGAGCGTGAAGCAGCTCGCCAAGCAGCTCCCCCTCTACGGCCAGCAGGCCATCTCCACCGCCCTCAACGCCCTCTCCGTCGCCGGGCACTTGCGACGCGTACGGTGCTCGGTCGGCGCGGGCGACGAAACCCGCTGGGTCTTCCGCACCTTCTGGTCCCGCACCGCCCGCGACAACGAATGGTGGAGCACCTACCTCGCCACCGAGAAGGCCGTACAGGCCACGCAGGCCGTGAGTCCCGCACCAGCCCGGCCCGCCCCCGAGGCCCCCGCCGCGCGACAAGCCCCCGAGCCCAACCCCGTACCGCCTCAACGCGCCCCGGACCAAGACCCGGCAGCGGACCTCCCCTCCCCCGCCTACCTCGCCCTGGCCCGCCTCGGCCACCAGGACCACCGGCTCGCCCTCTCCGCCGACGACTGCGCCGCCCTCGAAGCGCGGGCCGCCGAATGGCTCGGCCGGGGCGTGAGCGTCGACTACCTCACCAGCGCGCTGACCGCCGGACTCCCCACCACGGTCGACCACCCCGCCGGCCTCGTCCGCCGCCGCCTCACCGACAAACTCCCACCCCAACTCCCCACCCCCACAACGGCCAACACCCCCACCCGCCGCGTCCTCATGGAGTGCACCGACTGCGGACGGCCCGGCCAGCCCGAGAACCTCCCCGACGGCCTCTGCCGCCCCTGTCGTACTGCCCACACCGCCGAAGCCCCGGTCCAACCCGCCGAAGTCGCCGACGTCAAGGCGCGCATGGCCAACCTCCGCGACCT
The DNA here is from genome assembly GCA_002082585.1 of Kitasatospora albolonga. Lineage (NCBI taxonomy): Bacteria > Bacillati > Actinomycetota > Actinomycetes > Kitasatosporales > Streptomycetaceae > Kitasatospora > Kitasatospora albolonga. The sequence continues at coordinate 4,707,904 of CP020563.1, read as the reverse complement.
CCTCAAACCCGTCTGAGGGCGAACAGTTGACCGACCCGCCGGGCCCTCTCCCCTACGATGCGGGGATGCGTGCCACATGGGTGGGGGCGGTCCTGGCGGCGGTGCTGGCCCTGTGCTTCGGCTGGGGGCTGGCGGGGCTGGCGACCTTGGGGTGCGCTCCGCACCCCAGAGGGGGCTGTGGTGTGCCGGACGGTGGCGGAAAGCACTTCGCGGCGTTCATGGCCTCGCCCGTACCGCTCCTCATCATGGTCAGGACCGGGTTCTACCGCAGAGACTGGCGCCCGGCCCTGGGGTACTCGGCCGGAGCGGGCGCGGGAGCCGTGCTCGCCCTGGTCATGGGCAGCTCCGTCGGCCACTGGATCGTGGCGTTCGCCCTCGTAGGGACCGGTGTCCTGGTCCCCTGGCTCGCGCACTTCAACACCCCTGAGGCTCGTAGCGCCAGGCAGGAGGAGCGTCAGCGTCGTATGCGTGAGGAGCGGTTGCGGCGAGCTCGCGCGCGTAGGACCGAGCGGCGACGTGAACGGCGTCGGCTCCGCCGGGACAGCATCAGCTGACGTCTCGCCCCCAAGCCCCCCAGTCCCCAGCGCCGATGCCATTGGGGAAGATCAGTGGATGAGCGGAGAGACTACAGACATCAGCGCGGCCATCACCGGTGAGTTGCAGTTGCTGGACCCCGATGTGCGCATGTCGCCGTCACTCGCCGCGGAGCTGCTCGATCCGGAGTTCATCGAGGTCGGGGCTTCGGGGCGGCGGTGGACGTACGAGGAGATGCTCGCCGCGCTGCCCCAGCTGGACGGCGGGAACACGGGCGGCGGACCGCGCTTCGAGGCGTCCGGTATGACGGGGACCGTACTGGCTCCGGGGCTCGTTCATCTCACGTACGAGAGCGTCTTCGACGGCAACCGGGCCCGGCGGAGTTCGCTGTGGCGCAGGCAGGACGGCGGGACGGCGTGGCGGCTGTACTACCACCAGGCGACGCCCGTCCCGGCCGGGTGAGGGCCCGCCACCGGCCGTGATCACTCGCGGGCCGGACCGGCAGAATCCCCTCGGACCGCCTCCGCAGTGGAGGTGGCCCGAGGGGCCTCACGGAGGTTCGGATCAGTAGTTGTAGCGGTCCACGCACCAGTTGGCCCAGCGCGCGAAGGCGGCCCGGGTGCCGGGCCCGGCGATGCCGTCGATGGCGCCGGTGTAGCCCCAGTTGTTGGCCTTCAACGAACGCTGCAGCGCCCTGATGGTGTTGGGGCCGACGATCCCATCGATGGCACCCGCGTATCCGTGATGATCGCGCAGTGCGCGCTGGATCGCCTTCCAGCTGCCTGTGCCCAACTGGCCGTCGATGGCACCGGGGTTGTAGCCGACTTCCTGGTGTCGGCGCTGGATTCCCTTGGCCTGCCTGACGCTCAGCCCGAGGTTCTGCACCGCTTGCGGGGCGATCTTGGTGGCGGCGGCCGACTTGGTGTCCGCCGGGGCCGCGGCGGCGGTGCCACTCGCACCGGCGAGGGTGCCGACAACGATTCCGGCAGCGGCGACGCTGCTGACGAACGAGCGCTTCCAGGTGCTGAGTCGCATGCTCTTCTCCCTGTATGGGTTTGGAGGAATCGCAAGGACCGTACGGTTCGGCTGCCGTCCCAGGGCGGGTGCGCGCGGTCGTCCCGGGACACCGCGGGACGGCCGGGCCTCCGGCCTGGGCAATCCCACCGGAAAATGGGACAACAAGACGTGGGGCACGTGGGGGTGGGACGCGGGGCGAGACCGGGCGGGGCGGCGCGGTTGGCTCTGCCCCCTTTCCGCAGCAGCGTCGTCTGCGCGGTGCACCCCACCCACCCGACCGGCTCATCCGGACCAACCTCCCCCCTCTGTAGCAGCGTTGTGACCGGAACTGTGCCCTCCATCACATAGTCGTGGTTCACGTACTGATCAGATGGCTCGATGCGCCGAACCTCTCCGCTCCGCCCCGCCCCCTTCCTGTCGGCCGTCGCCGTGACCGCCCTGCTGCTCACGGCCTGCGGGACGGAGCGCGCGGGTGTCGGGGACACCGGGGGCGGCGGGGTTCCCGACGCGGCCGGACCGTCGTCGTCCTCCACGCCGGTCGACGACCCGGGGAAGGACGGCGTACGGGTCACCTCGCTGACCCTCCCGTCAGTCCCTGCCTCCCCCTCGGCTTCCCCCTCGCCCAGCCACGGCTATGCGGTCTCCGCCGATCGCCTCGCCCCGGACACGGGGGCCGGTGCCGACTTCGAGGTGACCAACGAGAGCTCGGAGAAGCTGACGTACACCGTCATCATCACCTTCACGAGCGACGACGGCGGGGCCATGGCCAACGAGACCGCGACCGTACGCGACGTGGGCCCCGGCAAGACCGTGCGGGGCACGGTCCGGGCGGAGGGGCTGCCGCCCGGTGCGCCCCGGATCACCGGGGCCAAGGTGCTCCAGGTGACCAAGGTCCCCGCGAGCGAGGCGCCCGCCGAACCGGGTACGTGCCCCGCCTCCGGCATCCGGGTCAGCGCCGACCAGGGCGACGCGGCCATGGGGCTGCGCGTCGTGGGCCTGCATCTGGAGAACTGCGGTACACGTGACTACACCGTCCAGGGCTATCCCCTGCTGAGGCTCCTGGACCACGGCATGAAGCCCGTCGACGGCATCGAGATCCTCGACGGCAGCGGCGAGATCACCACGGGCGCCGGGCCCGACGAGCCGCCCCGCCCCGTCACCCTCGGCCCCGGCGAAACGGCGACCGCGGGCCTGGTCTGGCGGAACACCACCGAGTCCGGTACGCCGGTGAACGTGCCCTACGTCCAGGTCCGGGCCAAGGCCGGTGCCGAACCGGTGACGGTGACCCCGGGCCTCGATCTGGGAACCACCGGAAAGCTCGGCGTCAGGCCGTGGAAGAAGACCGATGCCGAGGCGCAGCAGGGCGGCGGGGCAGCGGGTACGAGCGGTCGGCCCGGGCAGTAGGGCCGGGAGACAGGACCCGGCGCCAGCTCCAAGCGGTGCGCCCGGGCAGGAGACCCGAACGGCAGGGCCGGGCTGCGAGAGCCGAGTCGTAGGATCTGGCCGCCAGTCCGGGGGGGGCAGAGCCGGATGGCAGAGAGAGCCGAGCCGTCGGTCCTGGGCTGCGAAGAGGACCAAAAGCGCGTGCGCCAGGCCCGGTGACTCGGGCGGGCCCGTCTACACAGTCGATGGAAAGGGCAGGGCGTATGCGAAGGGCATCACCTCCGGTGGCGGCGGAGGCGGAGGTGACAAGAGCGGCGGCCTCCTCGACCCCTGCCACCTCGTCTTCACCGACATCGGACTCGCCCACTCGGCGCTCCCCGGCACGGTGGCGAGGGGCTGACATGCGCAAGGTGTTCCTCCCGCTGGTGGCGGTCGCCGCTCTGACCGGATGCACGTTCGGGCAGAGCAGCGTATGCACGCTCGCCGACATGGATTCCGGGGTTTCCGTCGTCTGGCGCCCGGCCGACTTCGAGAGCTCCGGCGGGGCGACGATCCGGGTCTGCGTGGACGGCTCGTGCGAGGAGCGCGCATCCGGCAACCCGAGCGATCCGATGGGAATGGTGTCGGTGCGGCTTCCGCAGGACATCGGGGCGAAGAAGGTGCCGGTCGAACTGACCGTGACTCCGGTGAAGGGCGGCAGCCCGGTCAAGGACACCGAGCAGGCCCAGCTGACCGAGGAACACCCCAACGGCAAGGGCTGCGACCCCGTGGCCTACGTCGCAGGCTTCCGCGCCGACCCGGTCAAGGGCCTGGTCTCCTCGGAGGGCTTCTCCCTTCAGGGGGAGAAGGGTTAAGGGACGGGCCGCCCCCGCCGAACGATCGGCGGGGGCGGCCCTGGTCTCAGGGTCTCGTCGGGGGCGCTGCGGTCTCAGGGCCCCGTCGGGGGCGGTGCCGCCGTCGCCCGCAGGCCCAGGTGGTCGCCCGGGTCCGTGACGGCCGTGGGGTGGGCGGCCAGGAGGCGGCCGACCGCGGGGAGAGGCATCCGGATCACCACCGGGCGCGGCAGCGTCATCTCGCGTACCGCCACCTCCGTACGCGAAGTGCGCACCCGGTTCGTCACCCGGGCCACCACCCGTATGTCCAGGGCGAATTGCACCAGCACCGAGCCGAACTTGGGCTTGTGCAGCGGCATCGAGCCCGCGCCGTGTGCCGCCGCTCCGCTTCCCGAGGCCGAGCCGCCCGTGTTGCCCATGAGCTGGTTGAGCCGGAACTCGTCGGCGTTCAGGACCCCGGCGCCGAGCAACCCCCGTGCCTGTCTGCCCTGTTCGGCCGAGCTCTGGCCGTCCGTCTGGGTGGGGCGGGGCGCCCCGAGGTCGCTCTGCGCCACCGTCTCGAACGTCATCGTGTCCCCGGCCCCCAGCACCCGCCCGTTCCGCAGCCGTGCGTGCACCGACGCCTGGAGGTCCTGGCCCTCCGCCCCGCTCACGTGGACCGGCGGCAGCTCCGCCCCGGCGGAGGTGAGCAGCGGGAGGGCGGCGATCAGCCACTCGGTGGAGACCGCCTCGCCCAGGGTGTACGCGGCTGCCTGCCCCTTCCCCCGGAAGCGGTCGTTGCCGCCCGCCCGCCGCACCGCCGTCGACACCAACTCCCTTACGTAGGGCGCCCCCTGGAAGCCGTTCACCTGGGCCTCCATCGGCAGCGGCACCCCGCCCGCCCGCCAGGCGCCCAGCCCGGCCGGTGTACCGGCCGTCGCGTCGGGAGCGGCGGGAAGCGGGGTGCGGCGCGGGGTCCTCACCCGGCCCAGGGCCTCGAAGTCGCTCTCCAGGACGCGGTGGACCAGGGTCATACGGCCCAGGCCCGCCATGGCCAGCCTGCCCGCGCCCCGGTGGAGTTCGAGGGACGCCAGGATCGGCACCCGTACCTTCACCGCCTTGGCCGTCTTCGCCTCCGCGACCGTCTTCATCCCCAGCTGGCCCCGTACGGCACCACCGCGACGGCGTCCGGAGCCCGAGCCTGCACCGAGCCCGGCCGCCCCGCCCGCGCTCTTGACCTGCCCCGCCCCGCCCTCCGGCTTTCCGGAGGCCCCGAGGACACCCTCCGCCCCTTTGGCCGAGCCCTCGTCGTGGGAGGTGGCCTGCTGGGCGACCGCCGAGGTGATGTACTCCATGTCCCGGCCGTCGTCCGCCTGCCCCTCCTGGACGCCTTCACCGATGCGGTCGACCTTGAACACCGCCCAGTACGGTGTCTTGCGCCCGTCCAGGAGTTCCACGGTGACCCCGCCGTCCATGGCGCTCGCCAGCAGCCCGGTGGAGCCGTCCCGGTCGAGGACCCGCAGCAGGCGCTGCACGTTGTCGTTGCGGTCCCGCAGCTGCTGGCGGGGCAGCAGGTCGTCGGCGAGGTCCTGGTGGCCGCCGGTCGCCAGGGTGGTGCGCAGCCGGTCCAGCAGGGGAACGAAGTCCGGCAGGTCCTCGATCATGCCGAAGCCGAGGGGCAGGGCGCGGGCGAAGGTCGGCCTGGGCCGCCGGGCCGGGCCACCCGTCGCGCCTGTCGCCGCAGTCGCACCCGTCGCCGTACGCCCTGAACCCTCGGCCGCCGTCGCCGTACGGCCTGATCCCCCGGCCGTCGCCGCCGTACGGTTTGAGCCCCCGCCACCACCGTCCCCGTCCAGCTTCAGCGCCCTCCGCGCCGACGCGGGCAGAGGCACCCCCGCCGCCCTCAGCTGCTCCGCCGTCAGCCACACCGCCGCCGCGCCCGGCAGCGTCTGCGCCGCGTTGGCCACGTACGGGCCGCCGCCCGTGACCTTGACCTCCGCCACCATCGTGACCAGCAGATCGCACCGGACGAGGTACAGCGGGGCCTTCTTCGGGGTGTGGGCGTTGCGCTCCACGGCCCCCGACACGGTGGCCGCCCCGGTGTCGCCCGCCGAGCTCGACCCGTACGCCGAAAGACCCTCGGCGAGCCGCCAGTCGGCGCCGTTCTGCGCGCCGGTGACCCCGAACTGGACGGTTTCGGAGGTGCCTTGGCCCTGCTGCCCGCCTGCCTGGTGGCCGCCCAAGACGAACGTCTCGGTACCCGGCCCTGCGGCCTCGTGCACCAACTGCGGTGCGGCCAGCGCCAGTCGGGTGCCCACGGCACCGTTCAGCGCGGCCAGCCGACGCGGGTACCGCAGGTTCTTCACCACCCAGCCGGAGGACGCGGCCTGCCGCAGCGCCGCCGTGATCGCGCGCGGGCTGAAGCGCTCCTCGACCGCCAGCCGGGGCGCCAGCCCCTCCGTGGACAGCGCCGCGTCCCGGCGGCCCGCCTCGCCCCGGGCGGCGGCCCGGGCCAGCAGACCGAGGGCCAGATCGCGGACCGGCTGCCCGTCGCCGACGGTCTCCACCAGCTGCCAGTCCCGTACGAGCTGCCCGGCCGTCGGCACCGGGGCCAGCCCGGCCAGGTCGCCGATCCCCGTCGCGGCGACGGGCCGCTCCGGGCCCGGGGCCTGCCCGCCGCCCGCGTCCAGCCGCGCCTTCTCCGCCGTGCCGACGGTGAACTCGGACGGCGTGAGCAGCCGTACGTCCTGCTCCTCCAGGTGCAACCCGGACAGCAGCCGGGGCTCCGGCGCGTCCCGGCCGGGGCTGCCCGGGGTCACGGCACGGGCCAGCTTGCGCTGCCGCGAGGTCATGGTGACGTCCACGTTGAGGCGCAGCGCCGCCCCGAACGCGCTCGCCTTCTCCGAACCGTTGGCGACGACATCGGTACGGGTGGTGGGTCCGGCCTGGTTGCGGCGGGAGCCGGTGGCGTTGCGCTCGTAGCGGGCCGAAGCGGTGAGGATGCCCGGCACCAACCGGGCCTGGGCCAGCACCATGCCGCCGATCGACCGTGAACTGCTGCGCCCGCTCTGTACGTTGGCGGCGACCCCGGAGTGGCTGCGCGCCAGCCAGTCGTCGATCTCGCCGAGGTGGCTCGCCTCGCCCAGGGTGCCGTGGACCCGCAGCTGGACGTCGTGGGCGTGCAGGGTGGTCTTGCGGCGCAGCCGGACCCGGATGCCGGTGGAGAGCAACTGGTCCTTGTTCACCCGCAGGTTGGCCTCGGAGAGCGCGGCCATCAGCTCGCGGTAGTTGGTGCGCTGCGCCTCGTCCTCCTCCCGGCTGGTGTCCGCCGCGGGCGCGGTGGTGCCGAAGGCGGGCAGGTAACCGGCCAGCCGGGGGTCGGTGGCGAACAGCTTCTGCACGGCCCGCACCATGGGCCCGGTGTCGAGCCGGCCGATCGTGACGCTCGACCCCATCGCACCGAAGGGGAGGTGCCGCGCGTCCGCAGCGGGGGCGGCGGCCGGGGTCTGCGCTGCCCCGGAGGCCGGGGCCGGGGTCTGCACCGCCCCCGGAGCCGATGCGGGAGCCGGGACCGGGGCTGTTCCCGGAGGCGAGGCCGGAGCCCCCGCCTGCCGCGCCGGTCTCTTGATGAACGCGTCCGCCGTCACCCCCGGCGGCAGCGGCAGCCCCAACTCCTGGGCCTCATCCGCCCGCAGGCTGACCCAGACCCGCATCGTGTGCGTGGCGACCCTCGCCTCCGGGCGCAGGACCATCCGGGCCGAACGGGGGCCGGTGCCCTCCACGGTGAACCGTACGGTCCCCAGGTACAGCACCTTCTCGCCCCGTACCTCCGCGCCCTGCCGACTGGAGACGGTCTGCTCGTTCACGCTGAACCGGGCCTTGCGGGCCGCGGCGACCGGCATCGCCGTACCCCGGATCACGGCCGCGTTGGGCGCGCCCCCGAACCCGACCGCCGGGCCCGCGCCGCCCGCGAGGGAGCGCCCCTTGCCCGCCGATTCGGTCCTGGTCTGCTGGGCCTGCTGGTGGGTACGCAGCTGGGTCTTCCCGGTGCCCCAGGCCGGGGACAGCCCGGTGACGGCGGCCCGCATGCGGTAACTGCCCGCGCTGCTGCCGTCCTTGGAGTACAGATCGTCCCCGGTGACGCCGTCGCCGCCCAGCAGCCGGGGCAGGTCCTCCAGCACGGTCGGGGTGGCGGTCGCCTCGTACAGCCGGGAGCGGCCGGGGGCGCCGGGCGCGGTCAGCGAGGGGTGCAGGACGGAGGCGACCGCGTCGAAGAGCCCGCCGCCGCCCCGGTGCGGCGCGGCGGTGTCGGACACGGCGACCGGGGCCAGCGAGTCGGCCAGCGAGACCTGCCGCGCGAGGTCGGCGCCCACCGGCTGCGGCCGGCCCGGCGCCCCGGTGGTGGCCGGGATCAGGTGCTCGGTGGGCACCCGCTGGGTGAGGGTCCCCGAGCCCCGGAAGACGTGCTCGCCCCGGCCCGCCTGGGGCCGGATACGTACGCGGTAGACCACCCGGCGCTCCACCTCCACCGAGCCCTTGTCGCTGCGCAGCACGCGCGGTTCGGCCACGCCCCGCTGGGTGCGGGAATCCCGCGAGGACTGCCAGGGCTGTACGCTCCCCGTCGCCGCGGCCCCCAGCCACACCCCCGGCGCGACCGGAGCGAGCCCGAACACCGTGCCGCCCGCGCCCGTGCTGGACGAGTTGCCCACCGAACTGCTGCTGCTGGCACCGCTGTTGTGCTGGACGTCGACCTTGGTGTCCTTGCCCTCGGCGTCGTCCAGCGCGGCGAGCGGCGCCCCGCCCGGGTCCGGCGCGGCCGTCGCGAGGGCGGCAGACGGATGGAACACGGGCGGCCGGTCGTCGGGCGCGGGCGCGATGCTCACGGTGACGTCGAACCCGGCGCTCCCGGCTCCCCCGGCCCCCTCCGTGCTCCCGGTCCCCTCCACCGCGAACGCGCGCCCCTGCCCGAAGAACGACTCGGGCCGCCCGGCCAGCTCGGACGCGATACCGGCCACCGTGCCGTCGCCGTGCCCCACCACGGTCGCGATCGCGGTGCGGACGAACTCCTGCCCGGTCAGCCCGTACGCCGTCGACAGCCCGCCCGCCTCCAGGTCCATCAGGTACGGCGGCAGTACGAGCCCCTGTTCGGCGCTCTCCTCGATGCGCGGGGGCAGGGCGACCGGCCGCTTCCCCCGCCGTACCGCCCGCGCGGTGGCCGCGTTCCCCACCGTCTGCTGCATGCCCTGGAGGCCCCGGGGACCACCGCCGAAGACCCCCGGACCGGCCGGATGCGCCACCCGGGGCGCCTGCCCGGACCCCTCGGCCGTACGCCGCGCGCCCCCGGCCCCGCCGTCGTTCCCTGACCGCTGCTGGCTCCACACGGGCACAACGTAACGAGCGGCGGGGCACCTCACAGCCGGTCGGCGGGCCGTGCGGACGATCGCCGCCGACTCCACATCCGCGCGCCAACTCCCGTACATCTGCACGTCCGTGCACGACCTGGTGGACCGGTTCCGGCCGCCCGCTGAAGCCCCTCGGCCGCCGCACGCGCGCCGGAGCCCCCTACCCCCGGGCAGGCCGGACGACCTCCGACGGCTCCCGCAGCCACACCTGCTGCCCCCGGCTGCTCACGGTCAGCCCGAACTGATCGGCGCCGGGGCGCCCCGCCGACTCGTACTCCCACCAGACCTGTTCGATCTCCTCCCAGAGCAGGCCGGGCCCGTACTGCCACACCTCCTCCCCCGTGGCGGCCGTGGCGGCGGCTCCGTCCTCGCGGGTAACCCAGACCCGGGCCCCCTCAGCGCTGTCCTGATGGACGAGCCGTACGCCGGGCAGCCGCGCCCCGGCATACAGGGCGAACCCGAGATCGAGAAGCCGTACGGGGTCCAGGCCCGCCGCGCGAGCCCGCCCCTTGCCCCGCACCTCGTGGAGATCGGGCACCCGGTGTCCGTTCGCTTATTCCTCCACGATCGCCGTCAGCTCGACGAGGGATTCGACCACCCAGTCGGCCTTTTCGCGGACACGCGGGTCGTTCGCCCACAGGTGCCCCCACGGACCGCGTCGAAGGTGCACGGTGCGCAGCCCGGCCTCGGCGGCGGGGAACGTGTCGTTCGCGGGGTGATCCCCGATGTACACGGTGTCCCTCGCAGGAGCACCGGACACGTCGAGAACCCGCGCGAAGAACTCCGCCGAGGGCTTGGCGCAGCCCCACTCCTCGGAAGTCGCGACAAGATCGGCGGGCAGGTCCAGCGTCCGGAGCAACTCACCTGCGCGCGCTGTCTGGTTGCCTGCGACAACGACACGCACGCCGAGTGCTTGAAGCCGGGCGAGCGCGGGACGGACGTCCTCGTACAGGTCGGACTCGTCAAGATGCTCACCCCGCCCGGCGGCCTCTCGGGCAGCGTATTCGGCAGGGATATCGATACCTGGTCTCACGAGCTTCAGGGCTTCGGAGTTGTCGAGCCCCTGAGCGGTGACGGCACCGACCAATGCCGACAGCGTGTGCCTGGGGGTGCCGAGCCAGTCGGCCCAGGAACCCCAGTATCGGTCGTCACGGACGAGGGTCTCACCGATGTCGAACACGAACGTCTTCACGTGGCGAGCCTACGTACGGTTCCGGATCACGGCGCGCGGCGTCGGCCACCGGCTCGCCTCCGCCCGACGAGAACGGAGAACAAGCCGGAACCCGGCGATACCGGACGGTCGACGGGGAGAGCAGAAGGGCGCTCGGTACGTGATCCGCCCCCGTCGAGAGCACAGCTCAGGGCATCCGGACGTTGAACTGCTGGATCAGAGGCGACAGCTCAAGGAGGCCCTCCACTCGGAAGGTGGGGAGCCTCCTCGCCTCCTCCGTCTCCCACTGGATCGTGGCCCAAGGCCCCCGGTGCACGAGCGCCGTACGCATGCCTGCCGCGACGGCCGGTCGGAGGTCGTTGTCGACGCGGTCACCAACGTAGAGAATCTCGCCGGGCTCCGCCGGAACGACCTCGGCCACGCGCACGAAGAACTCGGGGTCGGGTTTCGACGCGCCCCAGTCGTCCGAGGTGCCGATCAGGTCGACGTCCTGGGTGAACAGACTTCTCAGGATGCCGCCCGCCCGGACCGTCTGGTTGCCCGCGATACCGAGCCAGAGCCCGTCCGCACGCAACGCCGCCAGGGAGTCGCGTACGTCGGGGTACAGGTCCGACTCGTCGAAGTGCTCCGGCTGCCCGGCGGCGGCCCGTGCCTCTCGCTCGGCGTAGAGATCGAAGCCGGGGCGGAAGACCTGGAATGTCTCGCGGTAGTCCCGCCCCTGGGCGATCACTGCGCCGAACTGCGCGGCAAAGGTGTGGCGGGGGACCCCGAGCCAGTCCGCCCAGGTGCCGTACTCGCGGGTCTCGTCCACCAGGCACTCACCGACGTCGAACACCACTGCACGAATCATGCCGAGATCGTAAGGGCCGACCGAGTGGCCACGCGAAGGCGGCCCCACGCCCCCACGGCGAACCCACGCTCCCGGCCCGTCCGAGCAAACTACGAAGGGAGCGTGGGCAACGCTCCGGTGATGTTGGATGGCCAGGAATCGGGAGGAATCAGGTACGCGATCCGCCTCTCCCAGCGAGGCGCGAAAGGAACAACTCATGGCCGGTGACGACCTGTCCGCAGTGGGCCGTTTCCTGTACGAGGCGGGCACGCTCAAGCACGCCCGCCGCACCGGGTGGTGGATGGCCGGGGTCCGGGACCCCGAGAGCGTGGCCGAGCACTCCTGGCGTACGGCCCTGATCGCCACGATCATCGCCAAGCTGGAGGGCGCCGACCCCGCCCGGGCCGCCTACCTCGCCGTATGGCACGACACCCAGGAGAGCCGGACCGGGGACGTGAACCACCTCGGCAAGAAGTACGCCCCCGCTGGCGACCCGCAGGAAGTCACCGCCGACCAGACGGTCGGCATGCCCGAAGTCCTCGCCTCGGCGGTCCGCGAACTGATCGCCGAGTACGAGGCCAAGGAGTCACCGGAAGCGGTCTGCGCCCGCGACGCGGACAAGCTGGAGTGCCTGCTCCAGGGCATCGAGTACAAGGCCCAGGGCTACGAGAACGCCCAGCGCTGGATCGACAACAGCCGGGGGCGTCTCACCACCGAGACCGCGAACCGGCTGGCGGACGAGCTGCTGGCGCAGGGGGGCATCGACTGGCTGCGGTCGGCTCTGGGAGAGGGGCGGGGGTAGCGGGCAAGCGGCGGAGCAGAGGGCCCCGGGGCTGTGACAGGCGGCAGCATCGGCGCGCATGCTGACAGCCGACCTCCGGCCGTATGGGAGCGGGGGACGGGGGTGACATCAGCAACGCCCGGGCTTCCTGCGCCCAGCCACTGACCCCAGGAGGCCCAGCGCCGGTCGCCACGAACTAGGCGGCTCTCCCCTCTGCCCGTGGCGTCCTGGCGACGGGACAGCCTCTTCCGAAAGAGGAGATCGTGGCACGATGCCAAGTAGGCCATGACCTTGCGGGACTCATGACCCTGAGTGCAGAAAGGTTCTGACGAATGGGTAAGCATCCGCTGTCAGACGAGGAGATCGCTACCAAACTTGCCGGATCGCCCGGCTGGGTGCGTGAAGGGGACGCGATCACCCGCACGTTCGGGATTCGGTACCACGGCGGCGTCGCGATGATCGTGAACATCGCGGATGCCCAGCGACTCATCGGCCACCACGCGGACATCGACCTGCGCTGGGACCACGTACGGTTCCGCATCACGACACACGACGCCGGACACCGCCCCACCACCGCCGACTTCGACCTGGCCGCCCGGATCGACCGTATCGCGACGGCGCACGAAGCCCAGGCCCACAACTCCGGATCAGGGCGCCCGGGTTGTTCCGGCAGTATTCGGTGAACGGCCTTTCGGCGGTGACGATGAGGCATGCTGGGCGTGCGGCCGGGGGAGAAGTCCTGTCCGCTGCGTTCAGCCTTGGGCCACTCACAGAAGGAGACGATATGTCCGTTTCCCTGGAAGTAAGTAAAAACAGCCCCTCAGCCACCTAAACCCGCAGGTCACGAACTGTGGTCCCCGCGCACGCGGGGGTGGTCCCCAGCGACGCTGGCGCACAGCATAGCCAGATGTGTGGTCCCCGCGCACGCGGGGGTGGTCCCCCGCGGAACGCTCAGCTAGCACGACAGCCGTAGTGGTCCCCGCGCACGCGGGGGTGGTCCCCAGATCGGCAAGTCGACCCCGCCGGACGTCGAGTGGTCCCCGCGCACGCGGGGGTGGTCCCTGCTGCCACGGATCAAGCAGTAGACCGGCCCGGTGGTCCCCGCGCACGCGGGGGTGGTCCCGGCACGGTGACCGGCCACTTCACCCCGTCCAAGTGGTCCCCGCGCACGCGGGGGTGGTCCCGGCCCCAACTCACCGTGGCAGTGGGCGCTGCAGTGGTCCCCGCGCACGCGGGGGTGGTCCCCTCAGCTGGACCCGATTCAGCGCCGGGGCAGTGTGGTCCCCGCGCACGCGGGGGTGGTCCCGTCTCCCACTCGTGGGACGGGCCGCGCGCCCGGTGGTCCCCGCGCACGCGGGGGTGGTCCCTCGCCTACCTCTACGACGCGTCCCTCGCCAGCGTGGTCCCCGCGCACGCGGGGGTGGTCCCAGCCCGTCCAAGGTGAGGAGGAGTCCGGCCTTGTGGTCCCCGCGCACGCGGGGGTGGTCCCCAAGCAGATCGGACACGAGCCCCCGATGATCGGTGGTCCCCGCGCACGCGGGGGTGGTCCCCAGCGCGGCCGACCTTTGCCCGAGCCACCCCGGTGGTCCCCGCGCACGCGGGGGTGGTCCCAAGGGCACCGTGTCGAAGCTGATCAAGTCCTTGTGGTCCCCGCGCACGCGGGGGTGGTCCCGGTGCTCCAGGGGTGGGGTGTTACGGGGTGGGGTGGTCCCCGCGCACGCGGGGGTGGTCCCGACGGCCCGGGGGGTGGGTCACGCCTCCGGGTGTGGTCCCCGCGCACGCGGGGGTGGTCCCGACGGCCCGGGGGGTGGGTCACGCCTCCGGGTGTGGTCCCCGCGCACGCGGGGGTGGTCCCTACCACCCCGGCTACCTCGATCTACCACCCCGGTGGTCCCCGCGCACGCGGGGGTGGTCCCGTCTGATGGCCACCCCCATGCAGCGCGGCGCCGTGGTCCCCGCGCACGCGGGGGTGGTCCCCAGGAGCCCTCGACGGCCCCCGAGGAGACGGCGTGGTCCCCGCGCACGCGGGGGTGGTCCCGTGCCTCAGTACGGGGACCGTGCTGCCGGTCGGTGGTCCCCGCGCACGCGGGGGTGGTCCCGCGTCACCGATCGCCCGGATCACCTGAGCGCTGTGGTCCCCGCGCACGCGGGGGTGGTCCCTCGTCCTCCCAGCGCTGCCGCGCCATGGTCCGGTGGTCCCCGCGCACGCGGGGGTGGTCCCTCCCACCCGCCCGGGGGTCCGCCGACGGTCGCGTGGTCCCCGCGCACGCGGGGGTGGTCCCGTCCGGCGGTGGCAGGCCGAACCGAGCGGGGTGTGGTCCCCGCGCACGCGGGGGTGGTCCCTGGAGGCCGGTCAGTACCTGGATCGCACGGCGGTGGTCCCCGCGCACGCGGGGGTGGTCCCTGCCCGTACTGCAAGCGGCTCGACGGCACGGTGTGGTCCCCGCGCACGCGGGGGTGGCCCCTCCTTGGAGTGGCTGGTCAAGCCGGTCTTGGGGGTGGTCCCCGCGCACGCGGGGGTGGCCCCGTGCCCTCGGCGGTGGAGACGTCGATGTCGGTGTGGTCCCCGCGCACGCGGGGCATCCCCGCCTTGACCGTCTCTCGGGTCCCAAGCCTCGGGATTCGAGGCCGGTCCGTTCACCCTTTCTCGTGTACGGGTACGGGGCCTGGCCCGAAGCTTGGGCTCCGAGGCCCGGGGTTCGAGTGCCCTCTTTAACCGGCAGGCAAGAGAAGGGGGTTGGGAAACCCTCCCCACCCCCCACCCAGGTCACAGCTGGGGAAGTATGACTAATGGTGACGGCTTGCGGCGGAGCGTTACGAGTGCTTACGGTTCGAGAACTAAGCGACCCCGACAGGTGCTGAGACACCAGGCCGGGGTCTGACCGCAAGATCGAACACCTTAGAAAGACGATCCCGTGGCTAACCAGCACATTAGCTCCGCCCTGCAACCTCCCGCACTCTCCGACGCGTACCCCATGGCGAATCCGGGCTACGGAAAGCGCTCCGCCCCGGACCAACAGCCCCGTACGCGTGATGACTTCACGCTCCTCCCTACCCGCGAGCGGTACGTCGCCGGGTTCATCGACCACCTCCCCGACGGCGCGGCCATGAGCGTCAAGCAACTGGCCAAGCAGCTTCCCCTCTACGGGCAACAGGCCATCTCCACCGCCCTGAACGCCCTCTCCGTCGCCGGGCACTTGCGACGCGTACGGTGCCCCGTCGGCACCGGCGACGAGACGCGCTGGGTCTTCCGCACCTTCTGGTCCCGCACCGCCCGCGACAACGAATGGTGGAACACCTACCTCGCCACCGAAACCGCCGCAAAGGCCGCAACCGCCCAGGCTGCGACCACCAACGTGGCTGTCCCGCCTCCGTCGGAGCCGCCGAGGCCCGCACCAGTAGGCGTTGGCGACCACCGACACCCCGAACCCCCCGCCGTACCGCAGCAACGCACCACACATCCGACAGGCACGACAGCCCGGGAGGCAGCCCCACCTCCGGCGCGCGGGACCGGCCCGTCCCCTGCCTACCTTGCCCTGGCGCGTCTGGGCCGTGAGGATCACCGCCTGGCCCTGTCGGCGGACGACTGCGCGGCCCTGGAGGCCCAAGCAGCGGAATGGCTGGCCCGGGGCGTTACGGTGGACTACCTGACCAGCGCCCTCACCGCAGGCATCCCGGCCGAGATCAACTCCCCGGTCGGCTTCCTCCGCCGCCGCCTGACGACCAAGGTGCCCCCGCACCTGCCCCCGACGACCGTCCGCCCCTCCCAGGCCGCTGCTCCCGCCGCCCGCGTCCTGGTCGAGTGCACGGAATGCGGCACCCCCGGCCCGCCCGAGGCCCTCCCCGACGGCCTCTGCCGCCCCTGCCGTGGCACCTGTGGCACCAGCCCCGGGGACTCGTCGCCCACCCTGGCCGTACCACCGGACATCAAGACCCACATGGCCAACCTCCGCAACCTCCTCAAGCCCGTCTGAGCCGGCCGACGCCGATACAGCCGATACAGGGGAACGGGGGTGGAAGAGGGGGCGGCTTCACCGGCCCGAGCCCCGTGCCCCGTGCCCCGTGGACCAGGAAGGCCGGTTCCGGGACGCACGTCACGTCCCGTCACGTCAACTGCCCTGCGTTCAGGCATCCGTTACCGAACGGCCCCGACTCACCCCAACCCCTCCTCCACCAGCGCCGCCCACTGCGCCACCACCCGGGCCCGGCGGGCGGTGTCGTCGGTGAGGAGGTTGGCGAGGCCCAGGCCCCGGGCCATGTCCAGCAGGCCCTGGACCGTCTCGCGGGCGCCGGGGCGGGACTCGTCGGCGCCCAGGAGTTCGACGGCGATGCGGTGGGTCTCGCGGCCCACCCGCGCCTCCAGCTCCGTCACGCGGGGGCGCAGCTGCTCCTCGTTCGACGCCGCCACCCAGAGCTGGAGCGCGGCCCGGAACAAGGGGCCGGTGTACAGGTCCACCAGCGCCCCGACCACCTCCGCGCGCCCCTGCACGGGGAGCGCGCGCAGGGCGGCCGAGCGCTCCTCGGCCACGTACTCCACCGCCCCGGTGAACAGGTCCTCGCGGGTCGGGAAGTGGTGCTGGGCCGCGCCCCGCGAGACCCCGGCCCGCTCGGCGACCACCGAGACGGTGGAGCCCGCCCAGCCGTGTTCGGCCAGGCAGGCCACCGCCGCCTCCAGGAGCCGCTGCCGGGTGGCCCGACTGCGGTCCTGCTTGGGCGCGTGCGCCGATCTTGCAACGCTGGAGGAGGAAGTCACCGCACCCATACCGGGTCCCGTCGTTCGAGGAAGGCCGTCATCCCCTCCCTCGCCTCGTCGGAGGCGAACAGCGCGGCGGAGCGGGCGATGAGGTCTTCGGCGTACTGGTCGAAGCTCCTCAGAACCGTAGCCGTGACCAGCTCCTTCGATGCGGCCAGCCCCTGCGGTGAGGCCCGCCGGAGACCGTCCAGGACCGGGGCGAGGCCCTTCTCCACGTCCTCGGCGGCCACCGTGACCAGCCCGATCCGGGCCGCCTCCGCCGCGTCGAACCGCTCCCCCGTGAGGTAGTAGCGGCCGGCCGCCGTACGGTCCACGCGCGGCAGCAGCGTCAGGGAGATGACCGCCGGGGCCAGGCCCAGCCGCGACTCCGTGAGCGCGAAGGACGACGCCTCGCCCGCCACCGCGATGTCGCACGCCGCCAGCAGGCCCAGCCCCCCGGCCCGGACGTGCCCGTCCACCCGGGCCACCACCGGCTTCGGCAGCGCCACGATCTCCCGCATCAGCCCCACGAACGCCTCCGGGTCCGGCGGCGCCTTCAGGTCAGCCCCGGCGCAGAACGTCGTCCCGGTGTGGGTGAGGACCACCGCCCGTACGGTGTCGTCGGCGGCGCAGGCCGTCAGGGAATCCCGCAACTCCGCCACCAGCTGCGCCGAGAGCGCGTTGCGGTTCGCCGGGGAGTCCAGGGTCAGGGTGGCGATGCCCCGTTCCCGGGACGTACCGATCAGGGTCACTGTTCCTCCGTCTTCTCCCGGTCGCGCAGCTCGCGCCGGAGGATCTTGCCGGACGCGGCCCGGGGCACCGCCGCGATGAACTCGGCCTGCCGCACCTTCTTGTACGGGGAGACGCGCTCGGCGACGTACGCCATCACGTCCTCCTCCGTCAGCCCCTCCGCCGCCGGGCCCCGGACCAGGAACGCCTTCGGGACCTCGTTGCCCTCGGCGTCGTACACCCCGATCACCGCCGCGTCCGCCACCTGCTCATGGGTCAGCAGGAGGGCCTCCAGCTCGGCGGGGGCGACCTGGTAACCCTTGTACTTGATCAGCTCCTTGACCCGGTCGACGACGTACAGCCAGCCGTCCGCGTCCGCCCGGCCGACGTCCCCCGTGTGCACCCAGCCGTCCGCGTCGATCATGTCGGCGGTGGCGTCGGGGCGGCCCAGGTAGCCCTTCATCACCTGCGGGCCCCTGATCAGGATCTCGCCGTCCGCCCCCAACTCCGCCTCCTTGGACGGGTCTTCCAGGGAGACGATCCGCATCTCGGTGTTCGGCAGCAGCTTGCCCACCGTGCCCGGCGGCGGCTGCTCCACCGAGAGCGGCACCACGTGCGTACCGGGCGACAGCTCCGTCATCCCGTACGCCTGCCGCACCGGCGGCAGCCCCAGCCGGGCCGAACACGCCTCCGCCAGCTCGGCGTCCAGCGGGGCGGCGGCGCTGACGATGTACTGGAGCGAGGACAGGTCGTACTCCCCCACCAGCGGGTGCTTGGCCAGCGCCAGCACGATGGGCGGGGCCACGTACAGACCGGAGATGCGGTGCGTCTGGATGGCCGCCAGGAACTGCGCCAGATCGAAGCGCGGGAGGACGACGACCGTCGAGCCGCAGCGCAGAGGAGCGTTCATGAGGGCGGTGAGCCCGTAGATGTGGAAGAACGGGAGCACCGCCAGAATACGGTCTCCCTCCCCCATGGGAATGAACGGCCGCAGCTGCTCCAGGTTCGTCCCGATCGAGCGGTGCGTCAGCATCACCCCCTTGGGCGTACCCGTCGTGCCGGAGCTGTACGGGAGCGCCGCCACGTCCTCGCCGGGGTCGATGGCGATGGTCGGTTCGGGGGCCGTGGAGGACAGCATGTCCAGGATGGAGGTGTGGCCCTCCGCCTGGTCGCAGACGTAGATCTCCCTTACGCCGCCCGTCAGTTCGGCGGCGCGGCGAGCGGTCGCCAGGAGCGGGGAGACGGTCACGATCCACTTCGCCCCGCTGTCGGCGAGCTGTTTGGCGAACTCCTCGGCCGTGGCCAGCGGGTGGACGGTGGTGACGGAGGCCCCGGCGCGGGTGGCCCCGTAGAAGACCGCCGGGTAAGCGATGGTGTTCGGGCTGTGCAGGGCGAGGACGTCGCCCTTCCTGAGCCCCGCCTCGGCGAGTGCGGCGGCGATACGGCGGTGGAAGCCGTCGAGTTGGGCGTAGGTGAGGGACATGCCGTTCGTCCCGTCGATCAGGGCGACGGTGTCACCGAACCCGGCGGCCTCGCCGAGAACCGCGTCGTGGATGGGCACATCGAGGGCCGGTACATCTGCGTACTCACTGCGGAACACCATGGCGGTCAACCCCTGTCGTCGCGGTGGCCCGCGCCGCCCGGGAGGCGGTGCGGGACGCCGTGCGGGTGGTGCGGAGAGTCAGAATCGCCCCTGGGGGAGGGAAAGAGGGAGAGGTCGGACGGGTTTCTTCTGCACGGGCTCCCGAACGGCCCCGGTGCTGCGGTGCCAGCGACCGTGCGGCTCCGGTGCCGCAGCCGCTGGAGCCCGTACAGCTCCGGTGCGGGCGCGGGGCCTAGTACGACTTCGGCAGGCCCAGCGACTGGTGCGAGACATAGTTCAGGATCATCTCCCGGCTGACCGGCGCGATCCGGGCCACCCGCGATGCCGTGATCAGGGACGCGAGCCCGTACTCGCGGGTCAGGCCGTTGCCGCCGAGCGTGTGCACCGCCTGGTCGACCGCCTTCACGCACGCCTCGCCGGCCGCGTATTTCGCCATGTTCGCCGCCTCGCCCGCCCCGATGTCGTCGCCCTCGTCGTAGAGCCGGGCGGCCTTCTGCATCATCAGGCGCGACAGCTCCAGGTCGATGTGCGCGGTGGCGAGCGGGTGCGCGATGGCCTGGTGGGAGCCGATCGGGGCCTTCCAGACCTGGCGTGTACGGGCGTACTCGACGGCCCGGCCGAGCGCGAACCGGCCCATCCCGATCCCGAACGCGGCCGTCATGATCCGCTCGGGGTTGAGCCCGGCGAAGAGTTGCAGCAGCCCCGCGTCCTCGTCGCCGACCAGGGCGTCGGCGGGCAGCCGTACGTCGTCGAGGACCAGCTCGAACTGCTTCTCGGGGGCGTGGAGTTCCATGTCGATCGCGTTGCGCCCGAAGCCTTCCGCCTCGCGCGGGACGATGAACAGGCAGGGCTTCAGCTTCCCCGACCGGGCGTCCTCCGTGCGGCCCACGATCAACGTGGCGTCGGCTATGTCGACGCCGGACACGAAGACCTTGCGGCCGGTGAGGACCCAGTCGGTGCCGTCGCGGCGGGCGGTGGTGGTGATCCGGTGCGAGTTGGACCCGGCGTCGGGCTCGGTGATGCCGAAGGCCATGGTGAGCGTGCCGTCGGCGAGGCCCGGCAGCCACGTCCGCTTCTGCTCGTCCGTGCCGAAGCGGGCGATGACCGTGCCGCAGATCGCGGGCGACACGATCATCATCAGGAGCGGCGATCCGGCCGCCCCCAACTCCTCCATCACGATGGAGAGTTCCGCCATGCCGCCGCCCCCGCCGCCGTACTCCTCGGGGAGGTTCACCCCGAGGTAGCCGAGTTTGGCGGCCTCCGCCCACAGCTCGCGGGTGTGGGAGCCCTCGCGGATGACGGTGGTCATGTAGTCGCGCCCGTAACGCTTCCCGAGGGCGGCGACGGCGGCGCGCAGCGCCTGGTGCTCTTCGGTTTCGAGAACGGCGGTACGGACGGTGCTCATGCGGTCTCCTCCGTTACGGGGGCGGGGCCCAGGTCTTCCTGGACCACGGCGAGCAGGGCGCCCAGCTCGACCTGGTGGCCGGGGGCGGCGTGCAGGGCGGTGAGGGTGCCGGAGGCGGGGGCGAGGACGCGGTGCTCCATCTTCATCGCCTCCAGCCAGATCAGCGGCTGCCCGGCCGCCACCACGGCCCCCGGCGCGAGACCCTCCGCGAGGCGGACGACGGTGCCGGGCATGGGGGCGAGGAGAGAGCCGGGGTCGGTCCGCGTGGCGGGGTCGGTGAAGCGGGGCAGGGCGGTGAAGGTGTACGAGGCTCCGGCGGTGTCCACGTGGACCTGGTCGCGGTCGGGGTCGGGGTCGCGTGTGAGGGTGAAGTGGCGTGTCACGCCGTCGAGTTCGAGGGTGACGCGGTCGGGGGTGACGGAGACGGCCCGGATACCGTCCCTCTCGTACGGTTCCGGGATGCCGGTGCGCGGGGTGCGGTAGGCGATCGCGTGCTCGGTGCCGTCGGGTTCGCTCCGGTAGCGCTTGAGCTGGGGCTGCGAGGGGACGTTGCGCCAGGCGCCGAAGCGGGTGGGGGCGGTGTGGCCCTCGGTGGCGCGTACGGCTTCCGCCAGGGTGGCGGCGAGGGCGGCGGTGGCGGGGTCGCCTGCTCCGGGCGCGGTGAGGTCGGCCAGGTGGCGGTCGTAGAAGCCGGTGTCGAGGCGGGCCGCCGCGAAATCCGGGTGGCGCAACGACCGTACGAGCAGCGCCCTGTTGGTGACCGGGCCGTGGATACGGGCGCGCTCCAGGGCCCCGGCGAGGAGTCGCACCGCCTCCGTCCGCGTCGGGGCGTGCGCGATGACCTTGGCGAGCATCGGGTCGTAGTGCACGCCGATGGTGTCGCCGCCGACGTACCCGGTGTCCAGGCGCAGGCCGGGCGCGTCCGGCACCTCCAGTGTGAGCAGCGCTCCGGTCTGCGGCTGCCAGTCGCGCGCGGGGTCCTCGGCGTAGAGCCGGGCCTCCACCGCGTGGCCGGACGCCACCGGGAGCTCCGGCAGCGGCTCGCCCTCCGCCACCCGCAGTTGCAGCGCGACCAGGTCCACCCCGAACACGGCCTCCGTCACCGGGTGTTCGACCTGGAGGCGGGTGTTCATCTCCAGAAAGTACGGCCGCCCCTCGGCGGAGACCAGGAACTCCACGGTCCCCGCCCCCCGGTACCCGACCGCCCGCGCCGCCGCCACCGCCGCGTCATGGAGCCGGGTGCGCAGGGCGTCGTCCAGGCCGGGCGCCGGGGCCTCCTCGATGACCTTCTGGTGGCGGCGCTGGAGCGAGCAGTCCCGGGTGCCGAGGGCCCACACGGTGTCGTACGCGTCCGCCATGACCTGCACCTCGACGTGCCTGCCCCGCTCCACGTACGGCTCCGCGAACACCTCCCCGTCCCCGAAGGCGGACGCGGCCTCCGCGGCGGCGGCCAGCAACTCACCGCCCAGCGCGTCCAGTTCCCGGACGATCCGCATGCCCCGCCCGCCCCCGCCCGACGCGGCCTTCAGCAGCAGCGGCAGATCGTCCGGGCCCGCCGTCGCCGGGTCCACCGGGGCCAGCAGCGGCACCCCGGCCCCTGCCATCAGCTCCTTGGCCCGGGTCTTGGACGCCATCAGCTCGATGGCCTTGACCGGCGGGCCCACCCACACCAGCCCCGCGTCCTGCACGGCGGCGGCAAAGGCGGCGTTCTCGGAGAGGAAGCCGTAGCCGGGGTGCACGGCGTCCGCCCCGGCGGCCAGCGCGGCGGCCACGACGAGGTCGCCGCGCAGATAGGTGTCGGCCGGGGCGGCCCCCGGCAGGCGTACGGCGAGGTCTGCCTCCCGTACGTGCAGGGCGTCGGTGTCCGCGTCGGAGTACACGGCGACCGTGGTGATGCCCAGGTCACGGCAGGTGCGGAAGATCCGGCAGGCGATCTCGCCCCGGTTGGCGACAAGAAGAGTCGTGATGGTCATCCGGGCCTCACATTCGGAAGACGCCGAAGCCGCCGCGGGCGCCCTCGACCGGTGCGGTGTGGATCGCGGACAGGCACACCCCGAGGACGGTCCGGGTGTCGCGCGGGTCGATCACCCCGTCGTCGTACAGCCGCCCCGAGAGGAACATCGGCAGCGACTCCGCCTCGATCTGCTGCTCCACCATCGCGCGCAGCCCGGCGTCCGCCTCGTCGTCGTACGGCATCCCCTTCGCGGCGGCCGACGCGCGGGCCACGATGGAGAGGACGCCCGCGAGCTGCTGCGGGCCCATGACGGCGGACTTGCTGCTCGGCCAGGCGAAGAGGAAGCGCGGGTCGTAGGCCCGGCCGCACATCCCGTAGTGCCCGGCCCCGTACGAGGCGCCCATGAGCACCGACAGGTGCGGGACGCGGGAGTTGGCGACGGCGTTGATCATCATCGCGCCGTGTTTGATGATGCCGCCCTGCTCGTACTCCTTGCCGACCATGTAGCCGGTGGTGTTGTGCAGGAAGAGCAACGGAATGTCCCGCTGATTCGCCAACTGAATGAACTGGGCGGCCTTCTGCGACTCCTCGCTGAACAGCACCCCCTGCGCGTTGGCGAGAATGCCGACCGGATAGCCGTGCAGCCGCGCCCACCCCGTGACCAGGCTCGTCCCGTACAGCGGCTTGAACGCGTCGAAGTCCGATCCGTCCACCAGCCGGGCGATCACCTCGCGCGGGTCGAAGGGCACCTTCAGATCGCCCGGCACGATCCCGAGCAACTCCTCCGCGTCGTACTTCGGCGGCTCGGCGAGCCCCGGATCGGTGTGCGCCTTGCGCCAGTTGAAGCGGGCCACGATCCGCCGGGCCTGCCGGATCGCGTCCTGCTCGTCCACGGCGAAGTGGTCGGCGAGCCCCGACGTCCGGGCGTGCATCTCGGCCCCGCCCAGGGACTCGTCGTCGCTCTCCTCACCGGTCGCCATCTTCACGAGCGGCGGTCCGCCGAGGAAGACCTTGGAGCGCTCGCGGATCATCACGGCATGGTCGGACATGCCGGGGACGTACGCGCCTCCGGCGGTCGAGTTGCCGAACACCACGGCCACGGTGGGGATTCCGGCCGCCGAGAGCCGGGTGATGTCCCGGAACAGCGCCCCGCCCGGGATGAAGATCTCCTTCTGGGAGGGCAGATCGGCGCCGCCCGACTCCACCAGGCTGATGCACGGCAGCCGGTTGGCGAAGGCGATCTCATTGGCGCGCAGGGCCTTCTTCAGCGTCCAGGGGTTCGAGGCCCCGCCGCGTACGGTCGGGTCGTTGGCGGTGATCAGGCACTCGACGCCCTCCACCACCCCGATGCCCGTGATGAGCGAGGCGCCGACCGCATAGTCACTGCCCCAGGCGGCCAGCGGGGACAGCTCCAGGAACGGGGTGTCGGGGTCGACCAGCAGCTCGATCCGCTCGCGGGCGGGGAGCTTGCCGCGCTTGCGGTGCCGGGCCACGTACTTCTCGCCGCCGCCCGCGAGCACCTTGGCGTGCTCGGCCTCCAGGGCGGCGATCTTCTCCAGCAGGGCGGCCCGATGCGCCGCGTACTCCGGGCTGTCGGTGTCGAGCGCGGTGGGCAGGACGGTCATACGGTCACCTCCGGTACGGGGGCGGTGCCTTCCAGCAGGGCCACGGGGATCGGCAGCCACCGCGACCGCAGCCACTCCCCCACCGCCTTGGCCTGCGGGTCGAACCGGGCCTGGGACGCGACGCCCTCCCCGAGGAGGCCGTGCACGGTGAAGTTGAGGGCGCGCAGATTGGGCAGGACATGGCGTACGACGGTCAAGTCGGCGGTCTCCGGGAGGAGTTCCTTGAACCGCTCGACGGTCAGCTCATGCGCCAGCCACCGCCACGCGGCGTCGTCCCGCACCCAGACGCCCACGTTGGCGTCACCGCCCTTGTCCCCGCTGCGGGCCCCCGCGACGAGCCCGAGGGGGGCGCGGCGGGTGGGCCCGGACGGATACGGTTCGGGGAGCGGCGGTTCATCGACCTCGGCCAACTCCTGTGTATGGGTGGGCGGTTCGATGATCTCCCGCCGCCCGTCCGGCAGTACGGCGAGGTGCTCGACCTCCCCCGCCGGTACGTGGATCGCCTCGAACACCCCGTAGGGCGCGCCCTTTCCGGGCGGTGCGGTGACATGGCAGCCCGGGTAGCTGCCGAGGGCGAGTTCGACGGCGGCGGAGGAGACGGCCCGGCCCACCGCCTCGGCGTCCTGGTCCCGGACGGTGAGTCGGAGCAGCGCGCTGGCCCGCTCCTCGGTGTCGGCGTCGGGGCGGTCGGTACGGACCAGCTCCCAGCGCACCTCGGCGGGGGGCCGCACACCGCTCCGCTCCAGGGCGTCGGCGAACTGGGCCTGCACCAGACGGGACTTGGCCGCCACATCCAGGCCCGTGAGGACGAACACGACTTCGTTGCGCCAGCCGCCGAGCCGGGTGAGCCCGGCCTTGAGCGTGGGCGGCGGGGCCTCGCCGCGCACGCCGTCGACGCGCACCCGGTCCGGGCCGTCGGGGGTGAGCCGTACGGTGTCGAGGCGGGCGGTGACGTCGGGTCCGGCGTACCGGGCTCCCCCGGTCTCGTACAGGAGTTGGGCGGTGACCGTCCCGAGGTCGACGACGCCTCCCGTACCGGCGTGCTTGGTGATCACGGAGGACCCGTCGGCGTGGATCTCGGCGAGCGGGAAGCCGGGGCGGCGCAGAAGGCCGGGGTCGTGGTCGCCGAAGAAGGCGTAGTTCCCGCCGGTCGCCTGCGTGCCGCACTCCAGGACGTGCCCGGCCACCACCGCTCCCGCGAGGGCGTCCAGGTCGTCGGGGCCCCAGCCGAAGCGGGCGGCGGCCGGGCCGGTGACGAGGGCCGCGTCGGTGACCCGGCCGGTGACGACGATGTCGGCCCCGGCCCGCAGACAGGCGGCGATCCCGGCGCCGCCCAGGTAGGCGTTGGCGGTGAGGAAGCCGTCGGGTACGGGCAGGCTGTCGCCCTCCACATGGGCGACGGCCACCGGAACCCCGACCTTGGCCGCCAACTTCCTTACGGCGTCGGCGAGTCCGGCCGGGTTGAGCCCGCCCGCGTTGGCGACGATCTTCACGCCCCGCTCCTGGGCGAGCCCGAGCCCTTCCTCCAGCTGACGCAGGAAGGTGGTGGCGTACCCCTTCTCGGGGTCCTTGAGGCGGCCGCGGCCGAGGATGAGCATGGTCAGCTCGGCGAGGTAGTCGCCGGTGAGGACGTCGAGGGGGCCGCCGGTGAGCATCTCGCGCACGGCGTCGAAGCGGTCGCCGTAGAAGCCGGAGGCGTTGCCGATACGGAGAGGGGCCGGGCCCGGCGCGGGGGCAGTCACCGGTCACCCCGTGCGGCCCGCTCGGTACGGGGCGGGCGGCCCGGTCCGGGAGGGCCGGCGAACGCCTGGGCGATACCGAGCCACTGGTCCGCCTGGCGCCCCTCGGCGGTGACGGCGAGATCGGCGCGGTGGGCGCGCTGGGTGACCAGGAGGCAGAAGTCGAGGAGCGGCCCGGTGACGCGCTGGGCGGCGGCTTCGGGGCCGTACGCGATCAACGCGCCGTCGGGTGCGTGGAGTTCGACGCGGAACTCCTCTCCGGGTGGCTCGATCCCCCGTACCGCGTAGGCGTAGTTCCGGGCCCGCACCCCGATCCGGGCCACGTGCCGCAGCCGGGCGGTGGGGGTCCGGGTGGCCCCGAGGGCGTCGGCGATGTCCTGGCCGTGGGCCCAGGTCTCCATGAGCCGGGCGGTCGCCATGGACGCGACGCTCATCGGCGGCCCGTACCAGGGGATGCGGGTGCCCGCCGGAGCGTCCCGCAGCACCTGGTCGAGCCGCTGCCGCCCCTCCCGCCACCGGGCGAGCAGGGCGTCCGGGGCATGGGCGGCGACCAGCGCCCCGGCGGCCTCGTCGACGAAGGACTCGGGGGCGGCGAACGCCTTGCCGACCTCGTCGCCGAACCGGTCCGGGTCGGTGGCCGCCAGCAGCGCGACCTCGTCGGTCCAGGCGAGGTGGGCGATCTGGTGGGCGACGGTCCACCCCTCGGCGGGGGTCTGCTCACGCCACCGCCCGGGCTCCAACGACCCGACGAGAGCGTCGAGTTCGTCGCTCTCCTCGCGCAGATCGCCGACCACCGCTGCGACATCGGACACGTGCGCTCCCCTCGGGACCGGGTGTGGTGCCCAGGAGCATGGCAGCGCGCCAGGAAACAATCAAGCGCGCTTGCATGATTTTCTGTCCGCCGCCTGCCGCTCCCGTGCGTTCACAGCCCGGGGTCGGGGGTTCGGGGTTAGGGGGTTCGGAGGTGCGGGGGTTCGTGTTTCCCGTCAGGGCCGTACGCCCAGAGGGGGCGGAACGCGGACGCCGTACTCCCTGCGCAGGGACGAGAGCGCGGCCAGGTAGCCGGACATCCCGTGGACGCTGGGGCCGGGCGGGGTCGACGCCGAGCACAGGTAGACACCCGGCAGCGGCGTCCGGTACGGGTCGACGCTGGGGACCGGCCGGAGGACGGACTGGGTCAGGGTCATCGCGCCCGCGCCGATGTCCCCGCCGACGTAATTGGCGTTGTGGTGCTCCATCCCGGCGGCCGGGATGCCCCGGGAGGCGAGAACGGTGTCCGTGAAACCGGGGGCGTACCGCTCGATCCGGGAAAGGACGAGGGGGACCGGGTCGGTGCGGTCCCCGTGCGGGACATGGGCGTACGCCCACACCGGGCGCTTGCCCCCGACGGCACGCCCCGGGTCGGTGACGGCCGGGTCGACCACGAGCACGAACGGTTCGTCGGTGCGGACACCGCGCGCCGTGAGGGTCTCCTGCCGGACCATCTCGGCATGGGTCCCGCCGAGGTGCACGGTACCGGCCCTGCCCACCTCGGGGTTGGCCCAGGGGATCGGCTCCGAGACAAGGAAATCGACCTTCGCGGCCCCCGGGCCGTAGCGGAAGCGGCGCAGTGCGCGCGCGTAGCGGGGCGGCAGCCGGTCCCCGGCCAGCTCCAGCAGTCCGCGGGGCGCGATGTCGAGCATCAGCAGGCGGGCGGGGGCGAGTTCGCGCAGGTCGGTGATGCGGCGGCCGGTGTGGAACACACCCCCGTGCGCGGTGATGTCCGCGGCCATCGCGTCGGCGATGCTCCTGCTGCCGCCCGCGGGCAGCGGCCAGCCGGTGCCGTGCGCGAGGTGGGCGAGCAGGGCGGTGACGGCGCCCGAGGCGATGCTCGGGAGCCTGCCGAGGGCGTGGGCGGTGACGCCGGTGAGCAGCGCGGCGGCCTCCTCGCCGTGGAACCGCGCGGCGCCCAGCCGCGTTCCGTGCTCCAGGGTCCGCAGGCCGACCAGAGCGGCGGCGACCGGGTCCCGGGGAAGGGCCCGCTGCCCGGACAGCACGAAGTCGACAACTCCTTCGCTGTGGTCGAGCAGCGACCGCATCAGGCCGCGCCAGCGGGCGCCGTCCCGGCCGAGCCCGGCGCAGGTCCGCTCCAGGTCCCGGTGCGCGAGACCGGCCCGGCCCCCGTCCAGGGGGTGGGCGTAGCTGATCTCGGGGTGGCGCAGGTCCACACCCCGGGCGGGCAGGTCGAACGCGCGGAAGAAGCGGGAGGCGGCCGCCATGGGGTGCACGGCTGAGCACAGGTCGTGGACGATGTCCCGGTCGAAGAGGGCCTCGGTGCGCAGACCGCCGCCGATCGTGTCCTCCGCCTCGTACAGCGCCACGCGCAGCCCCGCGCGGGCCAGGGTCACGGCGGCCGCCAGACCGTTCGGCCCGGTACCGACGACGGCGGCGTCCGCCTGGTCCCCGCTCATCGGGCCGCGCCTTCGGTCAGCAGCTGCCGGCTCGCGATGCGCCGGTACAGCTCGTCGGAGTCCAGCAGTTCGTGGTGGGTTCCGGTGGCGCGTACGCGTCCGGCTTCGAGGACGATGATCCGGTCCGCGTCCACCACGGTGGAGAGGCGGTGGGCGATGGCGATGACGGCGCACTCCTGGGAGACCGTGGCGATGGTGTCGCGGAGTGCGGCCTCGGCCTCGCTGTCGAGGTGGGCGGTGGCCTCGTCGAGCAGGATCACCTGGGGGCGCTGGAGCAGCGTGCGGGCGATGGCCAGCCGCTGGCGCTGGCCGCCGGAGAGGCCCGCGCCCCGTTCGCCGAGCGGGGTGTCGAGCCCCTGGGGCAGTCCGGCGAGGACGTCGGTGAGCCCGGCCAGCCGTACGACGTGGGCGATCGCCCCGTCGTCGGCGTCCGGATCGGCGTAGGTGAGGTTCTCCCGGACCGTGCCCCGGATCAGGGCGCTCTCCTGTTCGACGTAGCCGATCAGGCCGCGCACCTGGTCCAGCGGCATCGTGGCGATGTCGACGCCCCGCAGGTGGACGGAGCCCTCGCCGGGCCGGTGGAGCCGTTCCAGGAGCTGGAACAGGGTGGTCTTGCCCGCCCCGGACGGTCCGACGATCGCCGTGAGGCCGTGGGGCGGCACGGAGAACGAGACGTCCTCGACAACCGGGGCGGCGGGCGGCGGGGCATAGCCGAAAGTCACCCCGTCGAACCGGACGGCGGGGCCGGGCAGCAGCTCGGCCGGGGGCGGGGCCACGGCCTCCTCCTGCTCCAGGTGGGACAGCTCGGTGACCCGGTCGATGGCGGCCCGGCCCTGCTGGAACTCCCCGATGGCGAGGAAGAGCATCACCAGGGGGGCGACCAGGTAGAACAGGTACATCACGAAGGCCGTCAGGGCCGACAGCTCCATGGCCCCGGTGGCGACCCGGGACATGCCCCAGCCCACCACCGCGGCCAGGCACACCTGCGTGCCCACGTTCATGGCGGGGGTGAGCATCGCGGAGATCGCGCTCACCCGGATGCCGGAGCGGCGGGCGCGCCCGGCGAGCGCGGTGATCCGGGCGTCCTCGCGCGCCTCGGCGCGGGAGGTCTTGACGGTGCTCATCCCGCCCATGACGCGCTGCACTCCGGAGCCGAAGGAGCTCGTGTCCTCCCGGTTGACCAGGGACGCCTGCCGCACCCGCCGGGCGAGCAGGAGCGAGACCACGCTGGCCGCGCCGAGACAGCCCAGGCTGAGCAGGAGCAGCGGCCAGTCGATCCAGGCCATGGCGGCGATACCGCCGACGACCATGAAGCCCGAGGTGACGATCTGGGCCAGCGACTGGGAGAGGGAGACCCGCGCGATGGAGGTGTCCGTGACGACCCGGGTGAACACATCGCCGTGGTCGAGGCGTCCGAACGCCGCCATGTCGGCCCGCAGCAACCGGCCGACGAGCGTCCGCCGCATGTCGAAGACGATGTTCTCACCGGCGCGGCCGATCGCGTAGGCGTGCGCCGCGGCGAGCACGGCGTCGGCGCAGAACAGCGCGACGATCGAGGCGATGGGCCAGAAGAGCGGGCTGTCCTTGGCCACGGCCCCGATGAGTTCACCGATGAGCAGCGGCTGGGCGAGCGACGCGACCGCGCCGAGCAGGCCGAGGGTGATCCCGGCGATCAGGAGCGGCCGGTGCGCCTTCGCGGTCTCCCATACGTTCACGCGTTCTCTCCCCGTTCGTAGACGGTGATGAACAGGGGCGACCCGGGGGTGTAGGGCGTGCCGTCCCAGGAGGAGAGCCGCAGGTGCGGGGTGAGCCCGGCCCGGGTGGCGTACCCGTCGACGGTGTCGGGGTCCAGGAGGCGTACGGCCTCCGATCCGACGCGGGTGGTGCCGTCGGCCTCGTACCAGACCTGGTGGCACTCCCAGATGTCGTCCAGGAGGGTGGCGTGCGTCTGAAGTCCCGTACCGGGTTCCGGATAGCGGGTGAAGAAGGTGGCCTGCCGCCGCCCTTCGTGCAGCGCGACGATGCCCTGCCTGTTGTGGCTCTCCACGACCAGCCGCCCGCCCGGTGCGAGGAGGGCGGCGGCCCGGCTGATGACCCGCTGCTGGTCCACGGGGTCGGTGACCAGGCCCAGGACGCTGCACACGCAGTACACCAGGCCGTAGGTCCGGTCGTCGGTGTAGGTGCGCGCGTCACCGCGCACCGCGGTGACGCGCGCCTCCTCGGCGGTGCTGTCGGCGCTCAGCGCCTGGAGCATCTCGGGCGAGGAGTCCACACCGGTGACCGGGCCCACGCGGCGGGAGAGCGGGATGGCGATACGGCCCGTTCCGACGCCCAACTCCAGGGTTCCGGCGCCGGGTTCGGGGTGCAGGGCGGCCAACACCTCTGCGGTGGCGTCCGCGTGGGCGTCCTTCGGGAAGATCCGGTCGTACCAGCCCTGGAACTGCTGGCCGTAGCCGATGTCCTGAGTCATCTTCACTTGTCTTTGTTGTTCGTCGTGATGCTGAACAGGAAGTACAGGGCGATGATGATGCCGATCGCGAAGATGATGACGGTGGTGGTGGTCACAGCGCGGCCTCCGGGTTCATGGGCGTGTAGGGCGACATGAAGATCATGTCCGGTTCCACCGATGTGTCGTAGCCCGCGTCCCGGGCCAGGGCGAACTGGAACCCCTTGACCGACTCCTGCCCCTCCGCGCGCAGCAGGTGCCGCAGATGGGAGGTGATCAGCCGGTACGGCGGTGACTGCAGGCCCGCTTCGAAGCCGCCCCGGTCCATCACCTGAAGGACCTCACCGCACACGTCGAAGACGGCCTTCTCGGGGCGCCGGTCGGGGAACCAGAAGATCTGGCTCATCTTCCGCCCGGCGATGACGTCCAGGGTGCGCCAGGGCGAGGTGGCGTTCTCTTCGTCCAGCGTGCGGTAGAGGAAGTGGTAGTCGTGCATGGCCGGGGAGGGGGCGAAGAAGCGCCAGTTCGGGAGGACCGAGAAGGTGTCCTTGGCCTGGAGCCGGTTGAAGACGGGGTTGGGGTGCTGGGCGGCGATGGTGCCGACCACGAAGGCGGCGCCGATGACGCGCGCGGTGGCACCGGGTCCGGTGAACAGCGATCTGGCGTGGTGCAGTGCTTTCATTCGGCCGCTCCTGCTGAGGGGGTGGGGGTGGTGGCGGGAGCCGTGACGGCTGTCGGGGCGGTGGCGGCGGCCGTGGTGAGGAAGTCTTTGATCCGGTCGGCGATCAGCAGCGCGTACCTGCTGTCGGTGAGCATGGTGTCGTGGTCGCTGCCCTCGACGACCCAGGTCTCGACCCGGCGCCCGGCGCCCCGGTGGGACTCGGCGATCTCGTGGTGCATGAGCAGCTGCTCCGGCGACTGGTCGATGCTCTGCTGGGCGGAGATCACCAGGGCGTCGGCCGCCACCGGCTCCAGGTCACCGCTGTAGGACGTGAAGTCGGCCTCCACGGCGTCCCATTCGCGGCGGGCGGCGATCCACATGCGGGCGTCGGTGTACTGGGCGAACACCCGCTGGCGGTAGTTGAGGGGGAGGTTCTCCAGCCAGTCGGGGCGCGCCATGAAGATGCCCATGCCGAGCCGCAGGGACACGGTGATGAGGGACATCGACCGGCCGAGCTGCTCCCCGGCCTCGCGCTGCGCGGCGGACCGGTTGAGTTCGTCCGGGTGGGAGGAGTCGAGGTAGACGATGCCGTCCAGGCGGTCGCCGAGCTGCGGGGCGGCCCGGCGGGCGAGCTCGCCGCCGAGCGAGTGCCCGACCAGGACGACCCGGCGGCCGGAGGGCACGGCCTGCCCGATGAGGTCGACCAGGTCGTCCACCGACTCCTCGAGACGGTAGGCGTCCCGGCTGTTGCGGTCGCTGCCCGCGTACCCCGCGCGGGCGTAGGACAGCACACCGCAGCCGGAGCCCTTGACGAGCCGCTCGGTGATCCACGCGAAGTGCTCCGAGGTGGACGCCAGTCCGGCCGCGAAGACGAGGACCGGCTTCGACGCGTCGGAGCCGCCGCCCGTCTCGTACTGGAGGGTGTTGCCGTGCCGGGTGGTGACGAACCGTGAGGTCGGCCAGCCGTCCCGGGTGCGCATCCTGCGCTGTACGGCGGTCACCCCGGCCGCGGCGGCGGAGCCCGCCAGCAGGACGGCGGCCACGGCGGGCGCCCGGTCGTCCCGTCCGGCCACGGCGGGGTGGGACTTGGGCGCGGAGGTGTAGGCGACCATGGGGTGCATGGAGACGAACGCGGTGACGAACCGGCCGAGTCCCATGACGAATCCGTTGGCGACGTGGAAGGCCGCGGCGGAGGCGATGACCGGCCGGGCGAGACGGCCGCCCGCGAGGTAGGCCACGGGGAAGAGGCATTCGAGCGCCAGGACGCCGTGCGTCAGGTACTTGGCCTGCCGGGGGAAGCGCTCGACCAGGCGGAAGGTGGGCTCGTGGCCGTAGGTCCGGGTCCGCATCACCCCGCCGAGGGCGGTGGCGTCCCGCCACGGCTCCCCGAGCAGCTTGACCCAGCCGGACACCAGGTACGACAGGTTGGCCTGCAGGGCGATGTACCAGATCAGGGCGTCCTGGGTCTGGGGGCTGCGGGAGAGCCTGGCGGCCCCGTTCGCCGCCTGCACCAGCATGGAGACCTGGTCGGAGCCGTCGGTGCCGTAGCGGTGGCGGGGGTAGAGCAGCGCACCGCTGGCCGACAGGAACAGGCTCGCCGCTCCCCGGGCGCGGTGGTTGCCGGGCAGCAGCAGCGCGGTCGCCGCGGCCGCCTGCGCCACGTGCAGGGCCACCGTGGTCCGTTCGCCGCTGGCCGCCCGCATCAGCCGCTGGGTGAGCGGGAAGGAGCCGAAGTAACTGTCCTTGAGGATCGTGAAGTCGTTCAGCCCGCCCTTGCGGGTCTGCTTGCGCTGGGTCAGGTACTCCAGCGAGGACCCCAGTGCGGTGGCCGCGCTCAGCCGCTCGGATATGCCGATGGCCCGTTCCCGGGAGACCGGGAGAGGGCGAAAGACCGCAGAGGCGATCCTCTTCGAAAGCTTCACAGATTCCACTCCACAATATGCCGGAATTTTCCCATGGTGCACCGGCTAGAATGTCCCGTGATCCGCCGGGCCAGACTGCGACTCTGGCCCGGCGGACCGTCATACGGAATAACGCGGACAATGCGTGGCGCTCAGGCGCCGGACCACACTGTTACTTGCCCGCTCCGGCGTCGTAGGCGGCCACGGTGGCCGCACCGAACGCGATGCCGGCCGAGAACGCCTTGGCGGTGAAAGGCACCGCGAAGGCGGGGGTGCCGAGCACCGGGTAGGCGGCGGCGGTGAGGCCGCCGGACTCGGTGTCCGCGATGGCGGTCACCGGGAGCTGACCGGTCGCGTGCAGACGCGTGATGACGTTCGTCATGAGGGATCTCTTTCCGGAGAATCGATAAGGGTGGTGCGGATGGCCGCGGCGGACGCGCCGTGGATCAGCTGTGGGTCAGCCGTTGGCCTTGCCGGCCGTGTACGCGCCGACGACACAGCCTGCACCTGCGGCGAAGGCGCCGACGGCCTTCCAGCCGGCGATGGTCGTGATGGTCGCCGGGGTGGCCAGGAGGGGCGCGTCAGCGGCAGGCACGTGGGCGCTGCCGATACCGCCGAGGTCCTGCCGGGCGTTGAAGTAGGCGGCGATGTCGCTCATAAAATTTCTCCCTGGTGTGAAAAAAGCACGCGGAGAACTCATGAACGCATAACAGAAGGCTGAAATCGACTTTCGAGCGTTCGGAAACATGCCGAAACATGCCGAACGCGAACCCCCCGTATATGCGGTCATGAATTCCGACCCGCACATCGTGCGGCTGGTCCAACCGCACGCCGGAACTATAAGCAGACACCAGGGGGTGCGATATGGCACGGGTCACACGGCTAAGCGGAACGCGTTATGCCGTTTGCGGTGGAAACGCAAAATCCTTCCATGAGGTTTGTCATCCAAAGCCATGACAGGACTCACTACCGGCGAGGTGTACCGACGGCAAGAATGTCGCCATGCCAGAACCATTTCTCGACCATGTGATCTGCGCCACGGATGTGTGGCGACGCTACGGGCCCGCCGGTGAACGCGGTTTCGACGCGGTCAGGGGCGTGGGCTTCACCGTGGGACGGGGCGAGACCTTCGGACTGCTCGGCACCAACGGCGCGGGCAAGACCTCGACCCTGGAGCTCCTGGAGGGCCTCGCGGCCCCCGCCCGGGGCACCATCCGGCTGTTCGGGGAGCACGACCCCGTCCGCGACCGGGCCCGTATCCGGCCGCGTACCGGCGTCATGCTCCAGGAGGGCGGCTTCGCCTCCGATCTCACCGTGGCGGAGACGGTCCGGATGTGGTCCCGCTGCGTCTCCACACCGAGGCCGACGGCGGAGGCCCTCGGGATGACCGGTCTCGGCGGCAGGAGCGGGGTGCTGGTCAAGAATCTCTCCGGAGGCGAGAAGCGCCGCCTCGACCTGACGCTGGCTCTGCTCGGCCGGCCCGAGCTGCTCTTCCTGGACGAACCGACGACGGGCATGGACCCCGAGGGGCGGCACGAGACCTGGGACATCATCAAGGGGCTGCAGGAACAGGGGACCACCGTCGTCCTGACCACCCACTACCTGGAAGAGGCCGAGGTCCTCGCCGACCGGGTGGCGATCATGCACCGGGGGCGGATCGCCGCGTCCGGTCCGGTCTCCGAGATCACCGGCACCCGACCGGCCACGATCGCCTTCCGGATGCCTCCGGACACCACGCTCGCCGACCTCGGCACCCTCCCCGAACTCGGCGCCACCGGCGCGGAGACCGAGCCCGGCGGACCGGTCCGGCTGACCACCGACGATCTCCAGCACACGGCGACCGAGGCGCTGCTGCGGGCCCGCGAGAAGGGCATCACGCTGACCGGGCTGGAGGCCCGCTCGGCCTCCCTCGAAGAAGTCTTCCTCCATATCGCCGGACGCCACGACGAGACACCCGGCCGGACCCTCCCCGGCGACACCGCCCACGACACGGAAGAGAGCAGCCTCGTATGAACGCGACCACCGCCCACCTGGCCGCGCTCGGGCGCGCCGAGTTCACCCTCTTCTTCCGCAGCAAGTCCAATCTCGTCAACGTGCTGCTCATCCCGGTGATGGTCACCGTGGGCATGAAGGTCGTCATCGACCGCTTCGACCTGCCCGCCGCCGGGCTCACCATGGGCCCCGTCATCATCTCGACCGCCGCGGGCGTCATCCTCACCATGGCCCTGTACGCACCGCTGGTCGGGATCTACGTGGCCCGCCGCGAGGAGCTCCTGCTGAAGCGGCTGCGTACGGGCGAGGTCTCCGATTTCACGATCCTCGCCGGGTCCGCCGTACCGACCGCGGCGGCCGTACCCGTGCAGTTCGGCCTCATCACCGTCGCCGTCTCCCTCATCGCCGGTATGGGCCTGCCCCCCAACCCCCTCCTCCCCCTCGTCGGGATGGCGCTCGGCACCACCCTCATGGTCATGCTCGCCGCCGCCACGACGGCGATGGCCCGCACCGTGGAGAGCGCCCAGGTCGCCCTGCTGCCCGGCATGTTCCTGCTGCCGCTCACCTCCGGCACCTACATCCCGCTGGAGGTCCTGCCCGACGTCGTCCACGACATCTTCCGGTTCCTCCCGCTGACCCCCGTCATCGATCTCGTCCGGGCCGGGTGGACGGAGGGAATGTCGTGGGGGCGGATTGTGCTCGACATCGCCGTTCTCGCAGGATGGACGGCACTCGCCGCGTACACCGTGCGCAGGCGGTTCCGCTGGGAACCCCGGACGTGACCAGCGGTACCGACGTGAGCAGCAGTACCGATACGAGGAGATCCTCAGTGATCCGTGTGGTCCTTGCCGATGACGAGCACCTCCTGCGCAGCGCCGTGTCCGCTCTGCTCGATCTGGAGCCGGACATCGAGGTCGTCGCCGAGGCGTCGAACGGTTCGGAAGCGGTCGCGGCCGCCTGCGAACACCGCGCGGACGTCGCGGTCCTGGATCTGCAGATGCCGGACCAGGACGGCATCGCCTCCGCCGAGGCCATCATCCGTCAGCTGCCGGACTGCCGGGTCCTCATCGTCACCGGGCACGGCCTGCCCGGCTACCTCAAGCGGGCGCTCAAGGCCGGGGTCCACGGTTTCGCGCCCAAGTCCATCTCCGCGCAGGACATGAGCGCCATCATCCGCTCCCTGCACGCGGGCAGCCGCTACATCGACGCGGAGCTGGCCGCCGACGCGATCAGCGCCGGAGAGTCGCCGCTGACGAACCGGGAAGCGGACCTGCTCTCGCTGGCCGCCGACGGCGTCACGGTCAACGAGATCGCGGAGCGCGCGGCCCTCACCCCGGGGACCGCGCGCAACTACCTGTCCTCCGCGGCGACCAAGCTGGGGGCGAAGAACCGCTACCGGGCCGTGCACATCGCGCAGAAGAACGGCTGGATCTGATCCGGCCGTTCACTCCGCCAGAGGCGGACGGCCGACGTACCGCCGGCCGTCCGCCTCCGCCCGCTGCGTCACCGCCCGGCCAGCGGTACGTCGGCCACCAGGCGGAAGGTGCCGTCCGGGCCGGGGCCTGCGTCCAGCGTCCCGGCCTGCAGAGCGAGCCGCTCCCGCAGCCCGGCGAGACCGGTCCCGGAGCGGAAACGTGAGCCCGGGACGTCCGCCCCGGCGGGCCGCACGCCGTCGTTCACCATGGTCAGGGTGGCACGGCCGCCGTCGTCCGCCACGGACAGCGTGATGTCGCACCGCGTGGCCTCGGCGTGCCGCAGCACATTGGTCGCCCCTTCCCGGACGACCCACCCCAGGGCGACCTGCACCTCTCTCGGCAGGGGGCCCGAACCCTCCTTGACGTACGCGCAGTCGACCCCGGCCGACTTCAGCACACCGCACGCCCCGTCGAGTTCGCCGGGCAGATCGGCCTGCCGGTATCCGCGGACCACCTCGCGCACCTCGTGCTGCGACTCCCGGGCGATCTGCTGCACCTCGTCCATCTGCCGCAGCGCGGGGTCGACGGAGCCGCGGCGGCCCAGCCTGCCTGCCAGTTCGCTCTTCATGGCGATCACGGACAGGTTGCGGCCCAGCACATCGTGCAGATCACGGGCGAACCGCAGCCGCTCCTCGGTCACCGCCAGCCGCGCCTGCGTGGCACGGGCCTCGTCCAGCTTCCATACGGCGGTGAGCATCCAGGTCGAGAACCGGCAGGTGAAGGCCGTACCGATGCATCCGGCCAGCACCACACCCGCGCAGACGACACCTTCCAGTACCGACCACGACGCCAGCATGACGACCGCTCCCGTCAGGAGCGACACCACCCCGATCAGCAGCAGCATCCGCCGTCCGGACCGGGACTGCATCGTGAGGGGCATGATGCCGAAACACGGCACGATCGCGAGCAGGACGAGCGTGGCCTGCGACGGCACCAGCCCGCCCGAGCCGCGCATCACCGCGAGAACCACCACCACGCCGACGGTGACGGCGTTCACGAACGCCAGCAGGCGGCGCGGGTACGCCCTGCGCTCCAGCACCCAGTCGAGAACCCGCGCGCAGGCCACGCCCATCGTCAGGGCGTGCAGGACGATGAGCGCGCTCAGGGCCGCCACCGGCCCGTGGGGCGCGGCCTCCAGCAGCGCCTCGACTCCGAGCAGCACCTCGCTCAGTACCAGCGCGCCGAACATCCACCGCGTGTACAACTCGATCCTGGCCGGGCTGCTCCGCCGGTCCCACCAGGCCATCAGCGGCCTTTCGGGGACCTCGCCGGGTGCCGGTTCGGAAGGGAATCCAGGGGCCTGCTTCTCGGACAACACGTCAGGTTCTCTGCCATTTTGTGGGGGCCTGGATTCTATCGGAGGCCCTGCCGCACCCGGCCGCCGGGCGCCCCGCCGCTGTTAGTCTCCGCCGATGACTGCCGAACCACACCTGGTGACCCCGCACTTCGACGGTGAACGGCTCGTCCTGGAGCAGCGCCACGACACCGACGCCGTCCGCTACGCCTTCCCCGGCACGGCGACACCCCCGGGCCCGCCGCACGCGCTCTCCCTGGACGAGGCCCTGCACGCCCGCATATGGCCGGTCGGCACGGCGGAGACCGTCCTGCGGGCCTGGGCGGAGGGCGCCGGGCCCGTGGAGACGGTCGAACTGGACGATCCGGCCGCCGTTCCGCCCGTACGGGTCCGGGCCGGGGCGATCGTGATACGGGACGGGCGCATGCTGGTGATCCGCTTCCAGGAGCCGGACGAGGACGGCCCGTACTTCGAGATCCCGGGCGGCGGGGTGGAGCCGGGCGAGACGCCCGAGGAGGCCGCCGTACGGGAGCTCCGCGAGGAGACCGGTCTGCACGGGCGCGTCGGGCGCGAGGTCGCGCGGGTCTGGAGGGGGAAGCGGCACGAGCACTACTTCCTCATGGCGGCCGAGGGCCCGCTCGGCCCCGCCGAGACCCTGGACACCTACGGCGGCACCCCCGTCTGGGTCCCCGTGACGGAGCTGCCCGCCACCCCGCTCTGGCCGCGCAGGCTGTCCTGGCGCATCGAGCACTGGCACCGGACGGGGTGGCCCGCGCACCCGGCCGAACTGGCCGACTCCATCACCGATCTGTGGGCACCCTGTACGTGGTGAGCGGCAAGGGCATGGTTACCACCCTGCCCTACGTAGGGCAGGGTGGTAATCTGGCCGCATGATAAAGACGACCGTGTACCTTCCGGAGGATCTGGAAGTACGGCTGGACGCCGAGGCGGCCGCGACCGGCGTCAGCAAGGCCGAGCTCATCCGGCGCGGCATCGCCCTGCTCCTGGAACACGCGGAGAAGCCGAAGCGCAGCCATGAGCTCCCGGTCTTCGACAGCGGGCGGTCCCGCACGCCGGACGAGATGGACGACTCGGTGTACAAGCACATCAAGGAACGGGCCGCACGCCGTTGATCATCGTCGCCGACACCTCGGCCCTCTACGCCGCCTTCGACGCCGCTCAGCCCGAGCACTCTGCGGCAGCCCGCATCCTGGAGCACGAAAGGCTGGCCGTCTCACCGCTGGTCGTCACCGAGCTGGATCACCTCATCCACCGCGACCTGGGGTTCCCGGCGGCGATGCAGGTGATGGAGGCGCTGAACTCCCGTATGGGCGACGGGCAGTACCGGCTCGCCGAGCTCAGGCTCGCGGATCTGCGTACCGCCCACGAGGTACGGCAGAAGTACGAGGGCCTGCGGCTGGACCTGGCCGACGCCGTCGGGGTGGTCCTGGCCGACCGTTACCGGACCGACCGCATCTTCACCCTGGACCAGCGCGACTTCCGGGCCATGGCCCCGCTCACCCCGGGGCTGGACGCCTTCCGGATTCTGCCCGCGGACAGCTGAGCGCCGCGCCCCTCACCCTTCCTTCTTCTTCCGCTTCCGCGGCCCCGTCTGGCTGCGGACCGCCCCCATGCTCGCCCCGATGACCAGCGCGATGGCGAGGGCGTCCGTCGTGGACAGGGCCTGGCTCAGGATCAGGAAGCCCGCCATGGCCGCGATGGCCGGTTCCAGGCTCATCATGACCGCGAACGTGGAGGCGGGCAGGCGGCGCAGGGCCATGAGTTCCAGGGTGTACGGGAGCACCGAGCTCAGGACCGCCACCGCCGCGCCGAGCGCCAGGGTGGAGGGGACGGTGAGCTTGGCGCCGGACTCCCAGATGCCCAGCGGCAGCGAGAGGACCGCCGCGACCACCATCGCCAGGGCCAGCCCGTCCGCCTGCGGGAAGCGGCGGCCGGTGCGGGCGCTGAACACGATGTACGCCGCCCACATCGCCCCCGCCCCCAGCGCGTACGCCACCCCCACCGGGTCCAGGCGGTCGGCGCCCCCGCCGCCCAGCAGGACCACGCCGACCAGGGCGAGCCCCGCCCACAGGACGTTGATCAGGCGGCGCGAGGCGAAGACGGAGAGCGCCAGCGGGCCGAGCACCTCCAGGGTGACGGCGATACCGAGCGGGATACGGTCCAGCGCCTGGTAGAAGAGCGTGTTCATGCCGCCCATAGCGACGCCGAAGGCGACCACCGTGCCCCAGTCGGCGCGCGAGTGGCCGCGCAGCTTCGGCCGGCAGACCACCAGCAGGATCAGCGCGGCCGCCGCCAGCCGGAGCGTGACGACGCCCAGCGCCCCCGCCCTCGGCATCAGCAGCGCCGCGACGGCCGACCCGAACTGGACGGACAGCCCACCCGCGACCACCAGCACGACCGGCACCAGCTGCGCCCCACGCCCGACCCCCTTCCGCCCGGAGGCGGCATCGGGGTCGGTTCCGTGCCCCGGCCCGTGGTCGGCGGCGTCCAGGGCGGGTGCCGCCTCGGGTACGGCGACGGTTGCGGCGGCCGACTCTGCGGCACTGCGCTGGACGTTCACGGGCGGCCTTCCGGGGGTACGAAACGATGTGCCGCGCCGACAGGGGCGCAGGCTCCACGGTAAGCACCCGCGCGCGTCCCGTGAAATGACTTCTGGGCTCCCGTTATGCTCCGGACGCATGAACCACCGGGGAGAGCCAGGAAACGCAGAGGGCCCAGGGGGTGCGGGAGGGCCCGGGGGCCCGGAACGGACCGGAGGCCCCGCCCGCGCCGGAGGCCCCGCCCGCGCCGGAGGCCCCGCCCGCGCCGGACGCTCCGAAGGCCGCACACCCTCCGCCCGCCCCGTCGAGCTCCGTCATCTGCGGGCCTTCCTCGCCGTCGCCGAGGAAGCCAACGTCACCCGGGCCGCCGCGCGGCTCGGGCTCAGTCAGCCCGCCGTCTCCCGTACCCTCGCCGCCCTGGAGCGCCACCTGGGCATCCGGCTCGTCGACCGGTCCACCCACCATCTCGCCCTGACCCCCGAGGGCGCTGCCTTCCGGGACAAGGCCGCCACCGCGGTCGCCGCCTTCGACGAGGCGCTCGACACCGGGCGGCTGCGCCACTGGCCCCTGCGGCTCGGGCACGCCTGGTCGGCCTTCGGCCCGTACACCACACCGCTCCTGCGGACCTGGCAGGAGCGCCACCCGGACACCCCGCTGGAGCTGCTCCGGATCGACGACCGCACCGCCGGGCTCACCCGGGGCGAGGTCGACGCGGCGCTGCTGCGCGGGCCGGTCCGGGCGCCGGGGCTCGTCACCGAGGTGCTGTTCACCGAGGCGCGGGTGGCCGCGGTGACCGCGGACGGGCCGCTGGCCTCCCGTACGTCGCTCCGCCTCGCCGACCTCGCGGGTGGCCCCGTCGTCCTGAACCCCGTCTCCGGCAGCACCACCCCCGAGCTCTGGCCGCCGCACGCCCGGCCCGCCGCCACACTCACCGTCGCCAACACCGACGACTGGCTCACCGCCATCGCCGCCGGGCGCGGCAGCGGTGTCTCGGCCGCCTCCACCGTCGCCATGCACCCGCACCCGGGGGTCGTCTATCTGCCGCTCGACGACGCCCCGGGCATCCCGGTCCTCCTCGCCCGCCGCGACGGACCGGGCCACCCCGCCCTGCCGGAACTGGCCGCGCTGGCCCGGGAGATCGTCGCGCGGGGGTGAGGCCGGGGCTCCGGGCCCGTACGGCTACTCCAGGACCTTCGGCAGCTCCAGCCGGATCGGGCCGCAGCCGATCCGTTCGGCCTCGGCCTCCACGTACTTCGGCAGCAGCGCCCGGATCAGGTTGGCCCCCTTCCCCGCCACGCTGCTGACCGCCTCCCTCCGCTCGATCACGAACGCCACTTCGCCGGTCTGGCACTGCGCCAGGTACACCCCGCGCGTCACATTGATCGACCCGAACCCCTCGGGTCCGCCTGCTGTACGGTCCAGCCGCGTACCGCCGTAATCCGCCTCGTCGGCGAAGATCTGGGCCAGCGTGGGGTCGACGACCGTGGTCAGCCGCAGGTAGCCCGGCGGGTAGCGGCCACCGGCCTCGCAGGTCCGCGCGGCGCCGCCGTCCGGGCCCACGCGCACCCGCCCCAGCGAGTCGCTGTAGGCGGCGGGCGCGCTGAGCCCCTCGACCCCGCAGAAGGCGCCCGGCTCCGCCTTCTGCCAGCCGACGAGGTCGGCGAGCTTGTCCGGAGCCGGGGCGGGGTACGTGCCGGAGCAGCCCAGCTCCCGCAGGACGCCGTTGGTCACCGCCACCACCGCTTCGGCGAGGGCGGCCCGGTCCTTGCGGTCGCGCTCCGGAACGGCGCCGCTGAGGGCCAGGTCGCCCCAGGCGAGGTCCACCACGGCCGGGGCCGACAGGATGCCCGCCCTCCCGGTGCAGCTCTCCGGCAGCGCCAGCCAGGCCCGGACCGGCGAGACCATGCCGGGCAGCCCCGAACCGAGGGGAACCATGTCCGCGCCCAGGAACTCGGCGGGCCACACGTCCTGCCTGCCGTAACCGGCCGGCCTGCGGACCTGCACGGTGAGCTGTTTCGCCGCCCGTGCCTTCTCCTCGTCCTTGTAACCGGTGATGCGGCACTGCCCGAACACAGCGGTCCTGCTGTTCGGGTCGTTGCCCAGCCGCTGGGTCTCCGCGACGGTCTCGCGGTCGCCGAAC
The DNA here is from genome assembly GCA_002082585.1 of Kitasatospora albolonga. Lineage (NCBI taxonomy): Bacteria > Bacillati > Actinomycetota > Actinomycetes > Kitasatosporales > Streptomycetaceae > Kitasatospora > Kitasatospora albolonga. The sequence goes on along the minus strand of CP020563.1, from coordinate 4,665,268 downwards.
ACCCGCTCGGTCAAGGCATCGTCGAACGTGTCCCAGCAGGGAGCCGGTGCGGCGATGAACGGGAGCGTATCCGTGCGCCAGGCGACCGTTCCGGCTCCGAGCAGTACGCCGACGAGCCCGGCCGCCGTGACCGCCCGGGCCGTCCGGCTGCGGACCAGCCGCTTCAGCAACGGGGGGCGTGGTCCCGCTTCCCCCGTCGTCGTGGCCGTGGTGTCCGTCATGCCGCTCCCCCGTTCCCCTTCGCGGGCTCGCACCCGACGCGCTTGCCCACGGCCTCGGTGAAGCGCTCGAACACCCGCCGGTCCTTCTTCCCGCCGCCGTCACCGAGTTCCGGCCCGACGCGGGCGTAGAACACCATGTCCCGGTCACCGCAGGTGGTGCGTACGAAACCCTGCCCGGCGCCCTCGGGAAGTCCGGCGAAGACCGCGACCGTACGAGGCGATCCGGCCATCACGAACTGGGCCGCCGGTTCGTCGGGGCTGCCGCGCTCCCGCCGGATCACCGAACAGGTCTGGAGCCGGTCCCCGACCACCCCCACCCGCTGCTCGTACCGCACGTCCTCGTCCAGGGTGAACGTCACCCCGGGGATGCGGCAGACGGGGTTCTCGGCGGCCCGGCCGTCCTCCGCCAGCCGGGCCATCGGCGCGCTGGTCCGCAGCGGCTTCTCCGGTGCGCAGCCCGCCTTCCGCATCCCCACGTCGGCCGCGTCCAGCAGCATCGTGGAGATGTCCGGCAGGGAGGCGATCGTCAGCGGCGTCGCGTGACCGCCGGTGGAGCCGCCGCCCCGGCTCTCGCCCCACAGCGTGACCGCCGACGGACGGCCGGCCGCATCGCACGCCTCGGGCAGGATCAGCATCGCCCGGTCGTCCGCCACGAGCCCGTCGAGTCCTTCGGGCAGCGGCGAGGCCGAACCGCTGAAGTAGCGGTCGATCCAGTCGCGTCGCTGGTCCGGAGCCTCGGGGACGGGTCCGTAGCTGAGCGTCAGCCGGTCCTGGAAGCCGGCCGACTCGGTGGCGGAACCGGCGGACACCACCGAGAGAGTGCAGGTCGCCGTCCTCCCGCCGGAGCCGGGGACGCCCGATTCGGCGGAGGTCCGTTCGGAGCCGGGGTCACGGAGCATGTAGTCACCGAGGAAGCGCGGCCCGCTGTCCTGCTCCCAAGCACCCCAGCAGTAGCGGTCCTTGGAGGACAGGCTGTCCGTCGCCCAGAGCCCGACGCCGGATATGAGCACCGCCCCCGCCAGCACCGAGCCGAGGACCACCCGCCTCCGCCGCCGCTTGCCACCGTCTTCCATGATGTTCCCCCTTGCGAACCACGACGATCCTGCAAACGCCTCGATGCTAGGGCCTCCCGTTTGGATCATGCCGGGCTCCCCCGTCACCGCCCGTGCGCCCCGGCTCCTCCTCCGTCGACAGGCCCTCCGCGATCACCTCCGCCAGGTGCCGGGCGCGGCGCCCGGCCAGCCGGTCCAGTTGCGTACGGCAGGAGAACCCGTCCGCGAGGAGTTCGGCCCCTGGCTCCGACTCCCTTACGGACGGGAGCAGTTGCTCCTCCGCACACGCAACGGACACCTCCCAGTGGCCCTTCTCGAAGCCGAAGTTCCCGGCCAGACCACAGCACCCGCCGCTGAGTTCACCGGTCAGCCCCATCCGCTCCCGCAGCCGCCGTTCCGCCGCGTCCCCGAGGACCGCGTGCTGGTGGCAGTGGGTCTGGCCGACGACCGGGCGGTCCAGGCGGGGCGGGGTCCAGGCGGGGGCGTACTCCTCCAGGTACTGCGCCAAGGTCCTTACTCTTCGCGCCAGTTCGGCGGCTCGTGGGTCGTCGGGGAGGAGTTCGGGAAGGTCGGTACGGAGGGTGGCGGCGCAGCTCGGTTCGAGGACGACCACTGGGTGGCCGGGGAGCGGGGCGAGCCGGTCGAGGGTGCGGCGCATCACCCGGCGGGCGGCGTCGAGCTGCCCGGTGGAGACGTAGGTGAGGCCGCAGCACACGCCGCGTGGATGCGGCAGCACCGTACGGCCCGTGGCCTCCTCCAGCACCCGGACCGCCGCCCGGCCCACCTGCGGGGACAGGTACTCGGTGAACGTGTCCGCCCAGAGGTGCACCACCTGGTCGGAGGCGAACACTTCCGCCCCCTCGCCCTGCCGGGCGAGCAGCCACCTGCCGTACGTCTCCGTCGCCAGGACCGGGATCGTCCGCTCGGGCGCGATCCCCGCCAGCCGCTTCGCGAGCGCGGCCAACGGGCGTACGCGGGCCAGGGAGTTGAGGGGGCGGGCGAAGGGGCGGGCCAGGCGGAGCCACTGCGGGAGGCGGCCCATCGCGTAGTGGGCGGCGGGGCGGAGGCGGCCCCGGTAGTGGTGGTGCAGGAACTCCGCCTTGTACGTGGCCATGTCGACACCCACCGGGCAGTCGCTGCGGCACCCCTTGCAGGAGAGGCAGAGGTCGAGCGCGTCCCGTACCTCCGTACTCCGCCAGCCGTCCGTGATCACCTCCCCGGCCAGCATCTCGTGCAGCAACCGGGCCCTCCCCCGTGTGGAGTGCGCCTCCTCGCCCGTCGCCCGGAAGGAGGGGCACATCACGCCCGGTCCACTCGCCTGTTCCGTACGGCACTTGGCGACGCCCACGCACCGCCGCACCGCGCCCGCGAAGTCGCCGCCGTCCTGCGGGTAGCCGAACTCCACGTCCACCGGGCGCTTCGGGAGCACCTCGAAGCGGAGGTTGGCGTCCAGCGGGGCCGGGCGGGCGAGGATGCCGGGGTTCAGGCCGCCGTCCGGGTCCCACAGGTCCTTGAACCGGCCGAAGAGAGCGACGAGTTCGTCCCCGTACATCCGGGGCAGCAGCTCCGCGCGCGCCTGTCCGTCGCCGTGCTCGCCGCTGAGGGAGCCGCCGTGCGCGACGACGAGATCGGCCAGCTCTTCGGAGAAGCGCCGGAACCCTGACACACCTGCCGGGGTCAGCAGGTCGAAGTCGATGCGTACGTGAATGCAGCCGTCCCCGAAGTGGCCGTACGGCGTTCCGCGCAGGCCGTGCTGAGCGAGCAGGGCGCGGAAGTCGCGGAGGTAGGGGCCGAGCCGGGCGGGCGGCACCGCGCAGTCCTCCCAGCCGGGCCACGCCTCACTGCCGTCGGGCATCCGGGTCGCGGTCCCGGCGGCGTCCTCACGGATGCGCCACAGGGCCCGCTGCCCGGCCGGATCGGTGACGACCGCCCCGTCCACCGCGTCGGCCGCCCGCAGGACGTGCTCGGCGTGGGCGCGGGCCTCGGCCGGGGTCGCACCGCCCGTCTCGACGAAGAGCCAGGCGGCCCCGCGCGGCAGCCCGGCCGGTTCGCGTACGAGGTCGGCGGCCATGCCCTCGACGGTGAGCGGGCGGTACGGGAGGAGGCCGGGGGCGGCCTCGGCGGCGGCCGCCTCGTCGGCGTACCCGAGAACGGCCAGGGCGCGGGCGCGCGGGGCCTCGACCAGGCGCACGGTCGCCTCGGTGACCACGGCGAGGGTGCCTTCGCTGCCGCAGAACGCCCGTACGGGGTCGGGGCCGCCGGGGTGCTCGGGGAGCAGGGCGTCGAGCGCGTAGCCGGAGATGCGGCGCGGGAGGCCGGGGTAGCCGGTGCGGAGGAGGGCGAGGTGGGCGTCGATCAGTTCGCGTACGCCGTGGGGGCCATGGGGGTTGTGGGGTCCGTGGGGGCCGTGGGGTGATGTTCCGCGTACGCCGTCGGGGCCGCGCTCCCTTCCCGCGTGCCGGGGCACCTGTTCCAGGCGCAGCGCCTCACCCCCGTACCGCACCACCTCCAGCGCCCGCACGTTGTCCGCCGTCGTGCCCCAGGCCACCGAGTGCGCGCCGCAGGAGTTGTTGCCGATCATGCCGCCGAGGGTGCAGCGGCTGTGCGTGGACGGGTCGGGGCCGAAGGTCAGGCCGTGCGGGGCGGCGGCGGCCCGCAGGTCGTCCAGGACCACGCCGGGCTGGACGGTGGCGGTGCGGGCGGCCGGGTCCACGGCGAGGATCGCGTTCAGGTGGCGGGTGAGGTCGAGGACGAGGCCGGTGCCGGTGACCTGGCCCGCGATGGAGGTACCGCCGCCGCGCGGAACGACGGGGACCCCGTACTCCTGGCAGACCGTCAGCGCGGCCGCGATGTCGTCGGCGTCGCGCGGGGCGAGGACCCCGAGCGGGACGCGGCGGTAGTTGGAGGCGTCCATCGTCGTCAGGGCCCGGGCGGCGGCCCCGAAGTCGCTCTCACCGCGCACGGCGGAGCGGAGGGCCGCGACGAAAGCGGGGGACGGTCCGGTATGCGGGCGATGCTGTTCGGCCATGGGCTCAGGATGCCGCCGGAGCAGATGAACTCTTGGGATGCGGGCGGACCAAAGCGCACAAGGTGCACAAAAAAGCCCACAAGAACTTCCCAAACAGAACGTCAATTCTCCTATAGTGACCAAGACTTGAGCAGGAACTGTCGGCTCCAGTTGTAACGAACACCCATTCCCGTGATGAACTGTCCGGATTCGACCTGTCGTTTCGACCCGTTGTTTCGACCTGTTGTTCCGCTCAGCCGCTCTGTTCCGCTCCGTTCCGCACCGTCCGCCACCGAGGACTCCGATTGCGCCCCTCACACCGGCCCACCGCACTCGCCCTGCTGATCTCGGCAGCCGTCACCGGCACGCTGACTCTGTGGGCCGTGGCCTCGGCCCCCGATTCGGTACGGACCCCGCTGGCCTGGGGCGCGGGAGCGGCCGCCGTGCTGCTGAGCGTCTGCGTGGCCGTCACCGTCCACACCCTGGGGACCGTGCGCACCCTGCGCGCCCTGCGGGCCGCCGACACCCAGCGGTTCACCTCCGAGACCTCGCGCCTGGTCTCCGCCTCCGCCGCCGAGGCCCAGCGCTTCACCGCGGAGACGGCCAGGATCAAGGCCGCCGCCTCCGCCGAGACCGCCCGCATCGCCGCCGAGGCCCGCGCCGAGAACGAGCGGATCGCGGCGGAGGCCGCCGACCAGCGCTCCCGCCTCGCCATCTCCGTCGAGCGGCTCACCGCCCGCGCCACCCGCGCCGAGACCGAGCGCTCCGCCGCCGTCGCGGCCTGCGCCAACGCGGCCGGGCGGATGCAGGCCCTGGCCACCAGCATGCTGGCCGACCTGCGGGAGATGGAGCACCGGCACACCGACGAGTCCGTGCTCGGGGACCTGCTCCACCTGGACCACCGCACCGCCCAGGCGGGGCGGCTCGCGGACTCCATCGCCGTACTGACCGGGGCGCGTTCCGGGCGGCGGTGGGCCAAGCCGATCGTCATGGAGTCGATCCTGCGCGGCGCGATGGGCCGCATCGGCAGCTACCAGCGTGTCCGCCTCCACTCCACCAGCGATGTGGCCATCGCCGGGCACGCGGCCGAGGGCGTCATGCACGCGCTCGCCGAGCTCCTGGACAACGCGGCCAACTTCTCGCCGCCCACCGCCGAGGTCCATGTCTATGTGGAGGAGGTCCCGGCGGGCATCGTCATCACCGTCGAGGACAGCGGCCTGGTCATGAGCGAGGTGCAGCTGCGCCGCGCCGAGCGGGCCGTCTCCGCCGACCACCAGGACCTGACCAACCTCTCCGGTACCCGGCTCGGTCTTGCCGTCGTCGGCCGGCTGGCCCGTAAACACGGCCTGACCGTCTCCTTCCGGCCCTCCGCGCGCGGCGGTACCGGCGCGCTGATGATGCTCCCGCAGGACCTCATCTCGCGCACGACCGCCCCGGCCCCGGGCCCGGCCGCCGCCCTGTCGACCGCCGCCGCGCCGACGGACAGCGCCACGGCCCCGGACACCACCGCCGCCCCGGCCTCCGCCGCCGAGCCGGAGCCCTCCCACGCCTCCGCCGAAGGCGCCGACACGGACGTCCACACCGTCCCCGCGGCCCGGTCCACCACCGAGAACGGGACCTCCGGCGGCGCCCCGGCCCCGGCGGCGGAGTCGGCCTCCGAAACCACCGGCAACGTCCCCGCGTTCGGCGAGAGCGGCCTGCCCAAGCGCCGCCGCGGCCGCACCCTGGCCGCCGCCGAAGCCCGTACCGGCCACGCCACCCCCGGCGGAGCCGACACCCCCCAGGCCCGTACCACCGACCCGAAGGTCCAGGCTGCGCGCTTCAGCACCTTCAGCCGGGCGGTACGTGCCAACTCCCCGCACCCGGAAGGCAACACCCGATGACCGCGACCACCGACGAGAAGCTCAACTGGCTGCTGGAGGGGCTGCTCGACCGCACCCCCGGCACCCGCCACGCCCTCGTCCTGTCCCGCGACGGCCTCAAGCTGTGCCGCACCCCCGAGCTCTCGGTCGACCAGGCCGACCAGCTGGCCGCGATCTCCGCCGGAATCCAGAGCCTCTCGCACGGCGCGTCCATCGAGTTCGGTGACGGCACCGGCGGCGTACGGTCCGCGATGGCCGAGTTCTACGGCGGCGTGCTGTTCATCGTCGAGGCGGGCGCCGGTGCCCATCTGGCCGTCGTCGCCGACGAGGAGTCCGACGTGGGCCTGGTGGGCCACAACATGAGCGAGCTCGTCGAGCAGCTCGGCGAACACCTGGTCGCCCCGCCGCGCTCGCCCGCGGCCGAGAGCGCGGCCGTATGACGACGGCGCCCCGCCCCCGGCCGGGCCGCGACGACGATCCGGACCGGCTGTACACCCTCACCGGGGGCCGCAGCCGGTCCGACTCGGCCGCCTTCGACCTGGTGACCCTGGTCGTCGCCGAGTGCGACCCGTCCCCCGGCATGCAGTCGGAGCACGTCGCGATCCTGCGGATGTGCCAGGGCCCCGCCGCCGTCGTCGAGATCGCCGCGAGCCTGAACCTGCCGGTCAGCATCGTCCGCATCATGCTGTGCGACCTGCTGGACACCGGCCGGATCAGCGCCCGCCACCCCCGTACCGCCCGTGTCGCGGACCGGCTCCCCGACCCCGACATCCTGGAACAGGTGCTCGTTGGACTCCGCAACCTCTGACCGCGCCACCCTGAGCGACACCGCCGACAACGGACTCAAGATCGTTGTCGTCGGGGGCTTCGGCGTCGGCAAGACCACCATGGTCCGATCCGTGAGCGAGATCCGTCCGCTCAACACGGAGGAGACGATGACCCGCGCGGGCGAGGCCGTCGACCACCTCGACGGCGTACAGGCCAAGACGTCCACCACCGTGGCGTTCGACTTCGGCCGCATCACGCTCGACGCACGCTCGGTGCTGTACCTCTTCGGCGCGCCCGGACAGGAGCGGTTCTGGTTCCTGTGGGACCGGCTGTTCTCCGGCACGCTCGGCGCGGTCGTCCTGGTGGACACCCGCCGGCTCGCCGACTCCTGGTACGCCATCGACCGCCTGGAGCACCACGGCACGCCGTTCATCGTGGCGTGCAACGACTTCGGCGGCCCGCTCCACAGCGAGCAGCAGATCCGTGAGGCGCTGGACCTCTCGGACGACGTACCGCTGGTGGAGTGCGACGCGCGCGACCGGTCCTCCAGCAAGTACGTGCTCATCACGCTCGTCGAGCACCTCGCCGCGCTCTCCGCCGCCCGTCTGCACGCCCCCGAGGCGGCACTGGCGGCGGCCGGCCCGACCCCGGAGCCCGCCCCGTGACCACGACCACCGGCCCTTCCGGCCCCATAAGCACCACTGGCACCTCCGGACCCACCGGCCCCATAGGCACCACTGGCACCACTGGCACCTCCAGCCCCACCGGCCCCTCCGGAACCATCGCCTCCGGCTGCCCCGTCACCCACGGGTCCGTCCCGCTCTCCGGCCCCCGCTTCCAGAGCGACCCCGTCCAGCTCTACCGGGACATGCGGCGCGACCACGGCGCCGTCGCCCCGGTCGTCCTGGACGGGGACGTGCCCGCCTGGCTCGTCCTCGGCTACCGCGAGCTGCACCAGGTCACCGGCGACCCGGTCCTCTTCAGCCGCGACTCCGAGCTGTGGAACCAGTGGGACCGCATCCCCGACGACTGGCCGCTGCTGCCGATGATCGGGCGCAGGCAGCCCTCGATCCTCTACACGGTCGGCGAGCGCCACGGCGTCCGCGCGATGATGATCAGCAACGCGCTGGAGGGCGTCGACCCGTTCTCCCTGAAGCGGTACGCGGAGGAGTTCGCGGACGAGCTGATCGACCGGTTCTGCACCAAGGGCTCGGTCGACATCATCGCGGAGTACGCCAAACTGCTCCCCGCCCTGGTCCTGGCCAGGATCTACGGCTTCTCCGACGAGGAGGCGTACCCCCTGGTCGGCGCGATCAACGACATGATCGACGGCCGGGAGCGGGCGCTCGCCGGACAGCAGCACCTGGCCACCTCGATGTTCCGGCTGCTGGCCGACAAGCACGCCGAGCCCGGTGACGACGTGGCCAGCCGGATGATCGCGGACACGGGCGGCTTCACCGACGAGGAGGTCGCCCAGGACCTCATGGTGATGATGGCGGCCGGGCACCAGCCCACCGCCGACTGGATGGGCAACTCCCTGCGCCTGATGCTCACCGACGACCGGTTCGCCGCCTCGCTCTCGGGCGGCCGGCACAGCGTCGCGGAGGCCATGAACGAGGTCCTCTGGGAGGACACCCCGACGCAGAACGTGGCGGGCCGCTGGGCCTCCCGCGACACCCACCTCGGCGGCAGGCACATCCGCGCCGGCGATCTGCTGCTCCTCGGTCTGGCCGCCGCCAACGGCGACCCGCAGGTGCGGACCGACGGCTCGGCGCTGACCGGCGGCAACAACGCCTTCCTCTCCTTCGGCCACGGCGAGCACCGCTGCCCGTTCCCGGCCCAGGAGACCGCCGAGGTCATCGCCCGTACCGGTATCGAGGTCCTGCTCGACCGGCTGCCGGACGTGGACCTCGCCGTCCCCGCCGAGCAGCTCACCCGCCGCCCCTCGCCCTGGCTGCGCGGCCTGACCGACCTGCCGGTGCTCTTCACGCCCACGCCCGCCCTCGGCAGACCCGGAAGCTTCGGAGGCTCCGCATGACCCGCATCGCGCTCGACCCCTTCGTCACCGACCTCGACGCCGAGAGCGCCGCGCTGCGGGCCGCCGGTCCGCTGGCGGAGGTGGAGCTGCCGGGCGGTGTACACGTGTACGCGGTCACCCGGCACGCGGAGGCCCGCGCGCTGCTCACCGACAGCCGGGTGGTCAAGGACATCAACGTGTGGGGCGCCTGGCAGCGCGGCGAGATACCGATGGACTGGCCGCTGATCGGCCTGGCCAACCCGGGCCGCTCGATGCTGACGGTCGACGGGGCCGACCACCGCCGTCTCCGTACGCTGGTGGCGCAGGCGCTCACGGTGCGCCGGGTGGAGCGGCTGCGGGCGGGCATCGAGGCGCTGACGGACGCGAGCCTGGAGAAGCTGGCCGCGCTGCCCGCCGGGGAGCCGGTCGACCTGAAGGCCGAGTTCGCCTACCCCCTCCCGATGAACGTGATCAGCGAGCTGATGGGCGTGAACGCGGCGGACCACCCGCGGCTGAAGGAGCTGTTCGAGAAGTTCTTCTCGACGCAGACCCCGCCGGAGGAGGTCCCGCAGATGATGGCGGACCTGGGCGCGCTCTTCACGAAGATCGTCGACGACAAGCGGACGAACCCCGGCGACGACCTCACCAGCGCGCTGATCGCGGCCTCGGAGAACGGCGACCACCTCACCGACGAGGAGATCGTCAACACGCTGCAACTCATCATCGCCGCCGGACATGAGACCACCATCAGCCTGATCGTGAACGTGGTCGAGGCGCTCCAGACCCACCCGGAGCAGCGCAAGAAGGTCCTCAACGGCGAGATCGCCTGGGACGGCGTGATCGAGGAGACGCTCCGCTGGAACACCCCCACCTCGCACGTCCTGATCCGGTTCGCCACGGAGGACATCGAGGTCGGCGACAAGATCCTCCCGAAGGGCGAGGGCCTGATCATCTCGTTCGGCGCGCTGGGCCGGGACGAGGAGCAGTACGGCCCGACGGCGGGCGAGTTCGACGCCACCCGCACCCCCAACCGCCACATCGCCTTCGGCCACGGCCCGCACGTCTGCCCGGGTGCGGCCCTGTCCCGCCTGGAGGCGGGCATAGCGCTCCCGGCGCTCTACGAGAAGTTCCCCGAACTGGAGCTGGCGGTCCCGGCGTCCGAGCTGCGCAACAAGCCGATCGTGACGCAGAACGACCTGTACGAGCTGCCGGTGAAGCTGGGCTGCCCGTTCGGCCACGAGGAGTAGCCCCTCCTCCTTGTCGGGTCCACGGGTCGGAGCGCGCGTCTCACCGGACGGACACGGTTGCGACGCCGTGCCGCCGAGGGACTACGCTCCGACTCGTGGCCGACATCCAGATTCCCGCTGACATCAAGCCCGCAGACGGACGCTTCGGCGCCGGTCCCTCCAAGGTGCGGACGGAGGCGCTCGACGCGCTGGCCGCCACCGGCACCTCTCTCCTCGGTACGTCCCACCGCCAGGCCCCGGTCAAGAACCTGGTCGGCGAGGTACGGGACGGCGTGCGCGCCCTCTTCTCCCTCCCCGAGGGGTACGAGGTCATCCTCGGCAACGGCGGCTCCACCGCCTTCTGGGACATCGCGACGCACGGTCTGATCGAGACGAAGTCCCAGCACCTGAACTTCGGTGAGTTCTCCTCCAAGTTCGCCAAGGCCGCCAAGCTCGCACCCTGGCTCTCCGACCCCACCGTCATCGCCTCCGACCCGGGCACCCACCCGGACCCGCGGGCCGAGGCGGGCGTGGACGTCTACGCCTTCACCCACAACGAGACCTCCACGGGCGTCGCGGCCCCGGTCAAGCGCGTCGCGGGCGCCGACGAGGGCGCGCTCGTCCTGGTGGACGCCACCTCCGGCGCGGGCGGCCTCCCGGTCGACATCACCGAGTCCGACGTCTACTACTTCGCCCCGCAGAAGTCCTTCGCCTCCGACGGCGGCCTGTGGATCGGCGTGTTCTCCCCGGCCGCCCTGGAGCGCGCCGCCCGCGTCCACGCCTCGGGCCGGCACATCCCGGAGTTCTTCTCGCTGCCGACGGCGATCGACAACTCGCTGAAGAACCAGACGTACAACACCCCGGCGCTGTCCACCCTCTTCCTGCTGAACGAGCAGCTGAAGTGGATGAACTCCCAGGGCGGCCTGGACTTCACGACGGGCCGCACGGCCGCGTCCTCGGGCCACCTCTACGCCTGGGCCGACGAGTCCAAGTACGCCACCCCGTTCGTCACGGACCCGGCGAAGCGCTCGCAGGTCATCGGCACGATCGACTTCGCGGACGAGATCGACGCGGCGGCCGTCGCCAAGGTGCTGCGCGCCAACGGCATCGTGGACACCGAGCCGTACCGCAAGCTGGGCCGCAACCAGCTGCGCGTGGCGATGTTCCCGGCGATCGACCCGGCGGACGTGCAGGCGCTGACGGCGTGCATCGACTACGTGATCGAGAAGCTGTAGCCCTCCCTGTTCGTACGGCTGTACGGAGACGGCCCGGCACCCCGTGGGGTGCCGGGCCGTTTCTGCTTCGCTCGATCGGGCGGCATATGCCAGAAGCGCGATCCTCGGCTGTCCCGCCCTACGATGACGCTCTCGACACCAGCCCATTCCAGGAGGCCCGCAATGCCTGCAGCAGCAGTCGAGCACCCCTGTGACGATGAGCCGGAGACGCTGCTCGAAACGGCCAACCGTCTCATGGAGCAGCTTCCGGGGCATCGCGTCGAGATCATCGGAGGCGTCATCACCGTGGCACCACCCCCGGACGGCCCGCACGCCCGGGCGCTCACCAAGCTCATGCGGCCCTTCATCGCCGCCGGGCTCGACGACGGGGAGACCGAAGTCCTCCAAGGCATCGGCCTCTGGCTCCCCGGCGGCCCCGAGGACTACGCGATCCCCGACCTGGCGATCGTCGACGCCGACCTCGACGACCACCTGATCGAGAACAACTGCTACGACCCCGCCTGCTTCCGCCTCGTCCTGGAGGTCACCTCCGGGAACTACCAGAACGACCTGCGCCACAAGGTCACCGCCTACGCCCAGGCCAAGATCCCGGTCTACGTGATCGTTGACCGCAAGCACGGCCGGGTCCACGTCCTGACGGAGCCGCTGCCCGGCGGCTACGACCGCCACGAGGTGTACGCCCCCGGGCAGGAGGCCCCGCTGCCCGCCTCCATCGGCGCCGAACTCGCCCTGGACGTGGAGGAGATCGTGCGCGCGGGCCGCACCAAACGCTGAGGACAGACGCGGGGGCCGACCACTAGGGTGCGGACCCATGCGCCCGCGCGGCGGCCGACGCCTCGATCCGGGCGACGGACCTGGAGACGACGGGCACCGCGTGGGACGGCCGGGTGGTGTCGATGCGGTGGGTGCTCATCCACATGCTGGGGGACACGGTCCGGCACGCCGGGCACATGGACATCGTGCGCGAACTGATCGACGGCGCGGTGGGCCGCTACCCGGGCAGGGAGTGACCGGGCCCCACCGACGCCGCGAGCCCCACGGACCCGGGTGACCAGAACCCACGGACCCCGCCGACACCGCGAGCCCCGCGGACACCGGGTGACCGGGTGACCGGGCCCCGCCACCCTCACTCCCCCGGGGCCGCCGCCAGCACCGCGCGCAGGGCGGCTATCCCCGCCAGCCACTCCGCCTCCGCCCCGCCCTCGGCCCACAGGTCCAGCGGCTCCGCGTTCGGGCCGGTGAGGCGGTCCAGGGCGCGGACGGCCAGCGGGCGCAGGTCGGCCGGGAGCGGCGGGATCGGGTCCTTGGGGCCGTACGCGGTGGTGACGGGCTCGCCGCCGGGGCACTGGGCGGCAACCAGCGCGGCAGCGGCCACCGCTTCCTCGCCCTCGTCCAGATAGTCCTGCGGGGCGGTCTCGGCGGCGGCCGTCAGGACCGCCCGGAGCACGTCCGCCTTCTTCTCCGGCTCCGCGTCGTCCACCCGCCCGCCGAAGTCGGCGGCGGTGTCGTTGTCGAAGTGGCCGATGTCCCAGGCGCCCATGGCGTCCCCCTCAGTTCCTGTGCTCAGTCCATGCACTCAGCCACTGCGCTCACACACCCGCTGTGCCGATGTCCCCATCCTCACAGCCACCACTGACAACCGGCCTCCGCGCCAGGACGAACCCCTGCGGCGTCCGCTCCGGGAACGGCCCGTCCGTCTCCCGCTCCCGCCACACCCGGGACCGGACCTCCAGGCCCGCGTCCCGCAGCAGTTCGGCCACGCGCTCCGGCTGCCGCCGGTGGAAGACGAGCGAGACGTCCCGGCCCAGCGCCTCCGTCATACGCAACGGCTCGTCGCCGATCTGGAAGCCGAGCTGTACGGGGGCTCCCGGGGCCAGCACACGGTGGAACTCCGCGAAGACGCGCGGCAGTTCCTCGTCCGGTACGTGGATGGTCGAGTACCAGGCGAGCAGCCCGCCCAGCGACGCGTCCGGCAGGCCGAGGCCGAGCATGGAGCCCTCCTCGAAGCGCAGCCCCGGGTGCTCCTTCCGCGCCTCGGCCAGCATCTGCGGGGCGAGGTCGATCCCGAACACGTCGAGACCGAGGCCGAGTCCGTGCAGATGGGCGGTGACCCGGCCCGTTCCGCAGCCGACGTCGGCCACCGGAAGCCCGCCGCCGTCCGCCGCCGCGCGTTCGGCGAAGACTGCCAGCAGCCCGCGCTCCAGGGGCTTGGCGGCGAGTTCGTCGCGGGTCCACCGCGCGTACTCACCGGCGATGGCGTCGTACGAGCGGCGGGTGGCGCGCAGGAAGTCCGGCGGCGACGGGGGTTCGGATGCGGTCATGGTCCACCACCCTAAGGAGGTGTCCGGTGGGCCGGGGCCGGACTCCCGTGGGCGCACGCCTCCGGCCCCGGCGTCAGATCATCGGGGTGCCGCTGACCGTCGCCTCGGGGGCGACGAGGTCCTGGACGACGTCCCAGTGCTCCACGATGCGGCCGTTCTCCAGCCGGAAGATGTCGACGATGACGACAGGGCCCGGCGCCCAGCCGTGGACGACGCTGTGGGTGAAGACCAGGTCGCCCTGGGCCGCGGTCCGTTGCGGCTCCCAGCGGAAGCCCGCCAGCTCCGGCACCGCGGCACGGAGCGTGTCCAGACCGCCGGACATCCGGGGGCTGTGCTGCACATAGGGCTCGGCCCAGTACCGGTCGAGCGCGGTGAGGTCCTTCTCGGCGAAGAGTTCCCGCATGGCGGTGAGAACGATCCCGGTGTTGCGTTGCGCCTGGTCCACCGCGTGGGTTTCGGGCACGGTCGTGTCTCCTGACGGTCGGTCGGCAGAGGTCCGTACTTGTCTGTGCTTGTACGTGCTTGTCCGTGCTTTTCCGTTCGGCTTCATGCCGGTGCGGGCCGGTGGAGCAGGCCGGTCGAAGGTCCGTACGCGCCTGCGGACCCATGGGCAACGAGCGACTACGCGGGGAGCAGCACGAGCTTGCCGCCCAGGTGCCCCGACCTGCTGACCTCCAGCGCCGTCGCCGCCTCGTCGAGGGGGTAGGCCCGGTGGATCGGCACGCTCAGCCGCCCCTCGTCGATGAGGGCGAGAATGTGCCCGAGCGCGTCGGCCCCGCCCGCACCGGGCTCGGTCATATGGATCTGGATGCCGGTGTCGGCCGCATCGAAGGCCACGAGGGAGAGGACCCGCTCCGGACCACCGGCGAGCTCGATGGAGTCCGGGATCTCCCCGCGCCCGGAGGCGTCCAGGACCGCGTCGACCCCCGTCGGCGAGAGGGCCCGCACGCGCTCGACCAGTCCGGGGCCGTAGGTGACCGGCTCCACACCGAAGGAGCGGAGCCGGGCGTGGTTGGCCTCGCTCGCGGTACCGATGACCCGTGCGCCCCGGGCGACGGCGATCTGCACGGCGAAGGTGCCGACACCTCCGGCGGCGGCATGGACCAGGAGCGTCTCGCCCCGGGCGACCTCCAGCTTGTTCAGCGTCTCCCAGGCCGTGATGCCCGGACCGGCCAGGGTGCCGGCCACCTCCCACGGAACCGAGGCGGGCCGGGCGACCAGCGCGGAGGGGGTGGCGAGCGCGGACTGGGCGTAGGAGGGGGTGACGGACGCTCCCAGCACCTCGTCCCCCACCCCGAAGGCGGTGACGCCTTCCCCCACCCGGTCCACCACTCCCGCCACGTCGGACCCGAGCCCGGCCGGGAACCGGAGCGGCATGACCTGGCGCATGGAGCCGCTGAGGATCTTCCAGTCGACCGGGTTGACGCCCGCGGCCCGCACCGCGAGCCGTACCTCCCCGGGGCCCGGGTCGGGCGGTGGCACATCGACGACACGCAGCACGTCCGTGGTGCCGTAGTCGGAGAACTGCACTGCGAGGGACATCCGGATCATCTCCTGTCCTTCCGGGGCACCCGCGGAAGGGGCCCGGCCGTCTCAGCCCCCGGAGGGAAGTGCTACCCGCGGAGGGAAGTGCATCAGCCCCGGAGGGAGGTGCTCAGCACCCGGAGGGAAGCGGGCCGGTGCCCCTCCCGCCCTCCGGGTGTTCGTAGCGCAGCGCGCCCGAGGGGCAGCGCCGCACCACCGCGGCCACCTGCTCGGCATCGGCACCGTCGGGGCTGATCCACGGGCGCCTGCCGGTGTCGAACACCTCCGGCAGGCCGCGGACGCAGACGGCGGAGTGCTCGCACAGGCCCGCGTCGAAGCTGACGGTGATCGACCGGCCCTCGTACGACCGCCTGCCCGTTCCGTCGCTCATCCCGATCTCCCTCGGTCCGTGTCCCCCCGTCCGGTCACCGGCCCCGACCCCCGGCCTGTCAGTCGCTGACCCTGCTGCGGGACTGGTACAGCAGGTCCTGGTACTCGGGGTGCCGCGCGATCCAGCCCGCGAAGAACGGGCAGGTGGGCAACACCCGCAGCTTCGCGGAGCGCGCCTCGTCGAGGGCGGTACGGGCCAGGGCCGAACCGACCCCGCTGCCCTCGTGGTCCGGCGATACCTCGGTGTGGAGGAACGCGATGAGTTCCTCCGTACGGAGATAGTCCGCGAAACCCGCGACCCCGGGCTCCCCCTCGATCCGCGCCTCGTACCGCTTGGCCTCGGGAACGTCCTGCACCTGAACTGTCATCGGTCTCCTCCACTCGCCCTTTCCTCACCGTAATCCGCTCGTGTCGCCCTCCGCCTTCCGGCGGCCGGGCGGTCAGCCGCCGCTGCCGGCGCGCCCGGCGAGGAGCTGCATCTCCCAGGCGAAGGCCACGCCCGAGGCGCCGCCGTGCTGGGCCTGGATCTCGGCGGCGGCCGGCACGGTCTCCTCGCGGGCCCAGTCGCGCTGCCACTCGCCCAGTACGGCCATCCAGGTGATCGGGACGACGCCCGCCTGGACCATGCGGCGCACCGCCATGTCGTGGGCCTCCGCCGACACACCGCCCGACGCATCGGTGACGGCGTAGACCTCGAAACCCTCACCGGCCGCCTGGATGGCGGGCATCGCCAGGCAGATCTCCGTCCAGAGACCGGCGAGTATCAGCTTCTTGCGTCCGGTCGCCTTGACGGCGTCGACGACGCGCCGGTCCTGCCAGGTGTTGATGAAGGTCCTGTCGATCGGCTTCTGCTCCGGGAACACGTCCTGGAGCCCCTGGATGAGGAACCCGCCGCGCTCCTCCAGAACGGTCGTCAGGACGGTCGGCACACCGAACGCCTTGGCCGCCTTGGCGAGCCCGACGACGTTGTTCACGACCATCGTCGGCTCATGGCTGTTCAGGTTGGCGAACTGGAACGGCTGGTGGTCGATCAGCACCAGGACGCTCTCCTCGGGCGTCAGCAGCGCGTCGAGTCCGGTCTTGGTCTGGGTGCTCATGGGGTTCCCCTCGGTCCATGTAACGGCCCGCCACCATTTAGTTGACGTGTCATCCACATTAGGCAGGGTTAGTTGATACGTCAACCAGTGCTCGGGGCAACTGATTCGCCGACGCGCGTCCGACCGCGCCGCCCGCCCGCACGGGATCGCCGGACACCTCCTAGGCTTTTCGGCATGGACGCATCTCCCCGCTGGCTGACCCCGGAGCAGCAGGCCGCCTGGAACAGCTTCATCCGGATGCAGGAGAAGCTCATCGGACGGCTCTCCCGCCGGGTCCAGACCGACTCCCGCATGTCCGCCTCCGACTACCTCGTCCTGGCCAAACTCACCGAGGCCGGCGGGCGGATGCGCTTCATGGAGCTGACCAAGCTGCTGGAGTGGGAGAAGAGCCGCATGTCCCACCAGGTCGGGCGGATGGCCAAGCGCGGACTGGTGGCGAAGGAGGACTGCCCCGAGGACGGGCGCGGGGCGTTCGTCGTCGCCACCCCGGCCGGCCGCGAGGCGATCGAGGACGCGGCGCCCGTGCACGTCGACCATGTCCGGCGGCTGTTCATCGACGCCCTCACCCAGGAGGAGCTCGACACCCTCGCCCGCCTCTCGGACCGCGTCCTCGCGCACATGGAGGACCAGCCGGACTGAAATCCGGCCTCCGGAGAGTCAGCGGACTGATACCCGGCCTCCTACCGCCGGAGGCCCGTCAGAGAACCGGCGGACGCGGCGCGCACCCGGTCCACCGCTGCTCCCCGTCCTCCTCCCGCCGCTCCCCGGTCGGCGCGAGCCCGGCCGCCGCCGCCACCGCACCCGACGCGGCGTGGCCGGGGTGAATATGGGCGACGAGTGTACGGACGCCCCCGGCGGACCACAGGTGCGCCGCGAGCCCCTTCGCCGCCTCGGCCGCGTACCCCCGGCCCTGCCACGGCACCCCGACCACCCAGGCGATCTCCGCGCACGAGCCCCGTACGGTCGCCTGGACATACCCCACGAGCCGGCCGTCGGCGCGGACCCGGAGCACCCAGTTCCACCACCGCTCCCCCGGGTCCGGCGAACCGGCGGTCTGGCGTTCGTACCGGGCCCGCAGCGCGACCGGGTCCGGCGGGCCGCCCCCGGTGAACACGTACAGCGCCGGGTCCGCGAGTACGGCGGCCATCTCGTCGGCGTACGCCGGATCGAGGGGGAGCGCGTCGAGGCGCTCGGTGGTGAAGGGTCCGGGCCCGGTGGTCGGCACGGCCCCCGACCCTACGCGCACCCGCCCGCGCACGCCCCTCAGTTACGCACCCGGCCCGCCCCGCGCCCGTACGCGCCCCCGGGGAGCGCACCCGGCCCGCCCCGACCCCCACCTCACCGGCTCAGCCGCCGGAACCGGCGTACCGCCAGCGGCAGGAAGACCAGCGTGATCGCCACCGGCCAGACCACGGCCATCAGCAGGGCGTGCTCCTCCACCCAGGTGCCGCCCCCGGCCACCGGGTTGCCGAAGAGTTCGCGGGTGGCGGTCGCGGTGGAGGAGATCGGGTTCCAGGCGGCGACCGTGCCCAGCCAGCCCGGCATCAGGGACGGGGCGACGAAGGTGCTGGAGATCATCGTGAGCGGGAAGGCGACCGCGTACAGCCCGCCCGCCGCCTCCGGGGTGGGGACCAGCAGGCCGAGCCAGACGCCCACCCAGATCAGGCTGAACCGCAGCAGCAGGAGCAGCCCGAACGCCCCCAGGGCGGGCAGCACCCCGCCGCCCGCGCGCCAGCCGATCAGCAGCGCGGTGGCGGCCAGGATGGTCAGTTCGGCGGCGGCCACCGTCAGGTCGGCCACCCCACGGCCGGAGGCGAAGGCGGAGGGGGCCATCGGCATGGACCGGAAACGGTCCACGACCCCCTTGCCCGCGTCGGTGACGACGGCCACGGCGGTGTTCATGAAGCCCATGGCCATGGTCATCGCGAACATGCCGGGCATCAGGAACTCCCGGTAGTCGCCGCCGCCCGGCACCTTCATGGCGCTGCCGAAGATGTACCCGTACAGCAGGACGGAGAGGATCGGGAAGCCGAGCTGCCAGACGATGGCGGAGGGCTGCCGCTGGTAGTGGGTGAGGGTGCGGCGGGTGATGTTCCAGCAGTCGGAGACGGCCCAGTAGGCGAGGCCGTGCTCGCGGGGTGCCGCGGCCGGGGCCGGTGCGTGTACGGTCATGCCGCCGCCACCTCCCGTACGGCCTGCGCGTCGTCGGCGCCCGTGCCGTGGCCCGTCAGCCGCAGGAACACATCGTCCAGGCTCGGCCGGCGCAGCCCGATGTCCTCCACCGCGATCCCGTCGTCCTGAAGGCTCCGGGCCACCTCGGTGAGCGCGGCCACCCGGTCGGTGACCTGGGCGTGCACCCGGCGGGCGGTGTCGTCGGTGACGACGAGCCCGCCCCCGGCCACCCGGTCCACGGCCTTCGCCACCGCCACGAGGTCGCCCGCGTCGGCCGCGACGACCTCGATCCGGTCGCCGCCGACGCGGTCCTTCAGGGCGTCCGGGGTGTCGTCGGCGATGGCCCGCCCCCGGTCGATGACGGTGATGCGCAAGGCGAGCCGGTCCGCCTCCTCCAGATACTGCGTGGTCAGCAGCACCGTCGTACCGCCCGCCACCAGGTCCCGTACGGTCTCCCAGACCTCGCCCCGGCTGCGCGGGTCCAGCCCGGTGGTCGGCTCGTCGAGGAAGATCACCTCGGGCGAGAGGATCATCGAGGAGGCGAGGTCGAGCCGCCGCCGCATGCCGCCGCTGTACTCGCGAGCGCTCCTCCCGGCCGCCTCCACCAGGCCGAACCGCTCCAGCAGCTCCCCGGCGCGGAGCCGGGCCCCCCGGCTGCCGAGGTGGAAGAGGCGGCCGAACATCTCCAGGTTCTGCCGCCCGGTGAGGCCCTCGTCGACGGCGGCGTACTGACCGGCGAGCCCGATCCTGCTCCGTACGCGGCGGGGTTCACGCCCCACGTCGAGCCCGGCGACCTCCGCCCGGCCCCCGTCGTACCGCAGGAGGGTCGCGAGGACCCGTACGGCGGTGGTCTTCCCGGCCCCGTTCGGGCCGAGCAGCCCGTGGACCGTGCCGGGGCGGACGGCGAGGTCGAACCCGTCGAGCGCCCGCGTCTCCGCCGCGCCCCTCCCTCTCCCCCGGTACCGCTTCACGACACCTTCGGCGAACACCGCGTACCCGGACGCGGACCTCGACCTGGTTTCGGACATGGCCATGGCACAACCCCCTGCTTCTCCGACCGAACCGGAAGCGAACTGAGTACACCGTACCCCAAACTGAGTACGGTGTACCTCGATACGGGTACGGCGTACCCAAAGCCTCTCCGGCGCACTACGCTGACCCCATGGCGAAAGACGGATCGACAGCGGCGGCGGCGAGCGGCACGGCGGCAGCAGCAGCGGCGACGGCCGCGAGCAGCCCCAAGGCGAACGGGACGGCCACGGACGGCACGGCGACCGGGAGCGGTGACATCGCGCGCAGCCTGGAGCTCCTGTGGGGCACCGGGGAACGCCCCAGCCGGGGCCCCAAACCGGGCCTCACGCTGGACCGGATCGTCACGGCCGCCATCGCCGTCGCGGACGCGGAGGGCCTGTCCGCCGTCTCCATGCGCCGGCTCTCCACCGAGCTCGGCACGGGCACGATGTCGCTCTACCGGTACGTGCCCGGCAAGGCGGAACTCCTGGACCTGATGCTGGACCGGGTGCTGGGCGAACCGCTGCCGGCCGAGCCAGTCGCCGGAGGCGCCCCCGGCGACTGGCGGGTGGCGATCACCACCCTGGCCCGCAGCTACCGGGACAACCTGCGCCGCCACCCCTGGCTGCTGAAGATCAACCAGGCCCGTACGGTGCTCGGCCCCAGCGCCCTGCGGGGCCTCGAACTCTCGCTCACCGCGCTGCGGTCCATGGGGCTGCGCGACCCCGAGCTGATCGGCGTGATCATCACGGTGAACAGCTTCGTGGAGGGCCTGGCCCGCACCGAGGCCGACGCGGCGGAGGCGGTGGCGCAGACGGGGCTGAGCGACCAGGAGTTCTGGAAGAGCCAGCAGCCCTACCTGGAGCGGGCCATGCTCAGCGGCGCGTACCCGACGATGGCGGGGATGGCCGAGGACACCTTCAGCCCCGACTTCGACCACTTCGGGTTCGGGCTGGAACGGCTGATCGCCGGTTTCGAGGCGCTGGTGGCGGAGCGGACGGCGAGCGGGGCGACGGACAGCGCACAGGACCGGACATGACAGCACGCCCGGCCCGTGCCCCAATGGATATATGGACGCCAGCCGGGAGCTCGCTCCTTTCGTGAAGCAGTACGCCGTCCTGCTGAGCACCCACCGCGAGGACGGCACGTCCGTCGGCACGCCGGTCAACATCGCCGTCGAGGGCGATCACGCCTTCATCCGTACGTTCTCCTCCGCGTGGAAGGTCGACCGGATGCGGAACCACCCGAAGGTGGAGCTCGCCCCGTGCACGGTCCGGGGCAGGCCGACGGGCCCGGAGATCAGCGCCCACGCCCGGCTGCTGCGCCCGGGCACGAAGGAGAACACGCACGCGGCGCGGATGCTGTCGCGGAAGTACCCGATCGTGCAGGGCGTGCTGGTCCCGCTGGTGCACCGGCTGAAGCGGGACCGGACCCTGCACTACGAGGTGTGGCCGGTGACGAACGGCGGCTGAGGGGCGCGGACGGACTGAGGCAGGCGGGCAGGGCGCCACGTCGAGCAGGGGGTATCCCCCAGGCCCGGCCTCACCCCTCCCCGCGCCGCCGCCTCAGCGCGAACCAGAGGGCCCCCACGCCGATGATGATCACCGCACCGAGCCCCACACTGCCCTTGCCGTCGCCGTCGTCCTCCCCCTGGGCGGCGGGGCTACCGCTCCCGGAGGGCTTCTCCTTCTGCTCCCCCTTCTCCTGACGGCCCCCCTCGACCTCGACGCGCACCACCCCACTGCGCGCCCCCTCCGAGCCGAACATCAGGGCCGAGCCGTCCGCCGTGTACGTCACCGACTCCGCCTGCCGCTGGAACGGCGCGGCGACCGCCCGGCTCTCCCCGAGGCGGCCGTTCTCGAAGTCGTACACCCGGGCGCTGAAGTACGAGCGCAGCGCCAGCGACCTCCCGTCGGGCGAGAAGGCCCCGTCCGTCACCCACGGCACCTCCCCCACCCGCCGGAAGACGTTCATGGACCCGGTGGTGAGCTTGTCGGGACCTGCGTAGAGCCCGCCGCCGCCCTCGTTCTTCGAGGCGATGTAGACGCGGCCGGTCTTGGGGTGGACCATCAGCGATTCGGCGTTGCGGGGGCCGTCGGCGTACTGCACGTCGTACTGGGTGGCGGTGACGGTGGCGTCGCGGAGCGCCTTGGGCTCGGGGAAGCGGTAGATCCAGACATGGCTCCAGGTGCCGTCCAGGTTGTCGCCGATGTCACCGACGTAGATGTCACCGTCGGGCCCGATCGAGATCCCTTCCACGTCCCGCGGCTCCCCGATGCCCCGCATGGTGATGGTCGCGACGGTCTTCCCGGTGCGGGAGTCGACGGCGAAGACATAGGGGCCGTCGTCGCTGTCGTTGTGCGTCCAGTAGATGCCCGGGTGCAGACGGCTGGCGGCGAGGCCGCTGGACTCGGTGATGCGGGGGTCCTCGATCGTGAAGTCACGGTCGGGCCCGCCGTCGGCGGCGACGGCGGGGGAGGCGGCTCCCAGGAGCAGCAGGAGGGCCGCGAGGGGAGCGACGGGACCTGCCGGACGGATCGGGTACGAACGCATGGCCCAAGTGTCCACGGTCCCGCCCCCGTCCACGGTCCGGTTCGTCCCCGCGCACTCCACCGTGTCCATCGTCACGTCGCAGCCCCGAGGCATGATCGGCCATGATGACGCCATGCGTTTTCTCCCGGTCGGCGACTCCATGACCATCGGCGCCACCGGTGACTTCACCTGGCGCTACCGCCTCTGGCAGCACTTCGAGGCGGTCGGCCCGGCCCCGTACGAGATCGTCGGCCCGCGGACGACGCTGTACGACCCCGGAACGGGCACCGCGCTCTCCGACGCGTACGCCGACCCGTCCTTCCCGCCCGCCGCGCGAAGGCACCTGGCGGGCTGGGGCGAGGGGTGGCTGCACATGGCCCCGGTGATCGCGGACGCGGTGCGCGAGGCGGAGGCGGACGTGCTGCTGGTCTCGCTGGGCCTGATAGACCTCGGCTTCTACACGGACGCCGAGCAGACGGCGGCCAACGCCCGCGCGTTCATCGAGGCGGCCCGCACGGCGAACCCGCACATCCGGATGGTGCTGCTCCCGGTGATACCCAACATCCGCGCCGAGACGGACGCACCCTTCGCCGCCTCCTGCGCCCGCTTCAACGAGCTGCTGGCCAAGGCCGTGGCCGACCTGGACACCCCGCCCTCCCCCCTCCTCCTGGCCTCGCACCCCCCGGGCTACGACATCCACACGGACACGTACGACGGCACCCACCCCGGCCCGACCGGCGAGCACCTCCTCGCCGCGACCTTCGCCGACGCGATGCACCAGGCGTGGGGGGTGGGCGGGCCGTACGCGCGGCGGCCGGCGCTGGTCGGCGGACCGGTCGCCGCGGAGACGGGCTGACCCGCCCCGCCGACGGCTCCCACACCGAGCAGTCGTGCGCGAAGAACACCCGCCCCCCGGGCGCCGGGACGGAGACACCGCACTGGGGCCTGTTGTGAAAGTGACGGTTGGTGCTTCGGCCGCACGGGAGACTCAGGTTATGGACGGTATCTTCCGGCTGCGGCGCCAGACGAACCGCTGGGCGCGTTTCGCCGAGGTCCGCGTACGTGTGGTCCCGGCGGCGAGTGCCGGGGTCGTGGTCCGTGCGGACGTATTCCGCGGGAGCCACCCGGCTGTCGCCGATGGTGCGGGGGACGCGGGTGCCCTGGCGGAAGCACGAGCTGGTGCCTGGTACGCGCTGAGGGAACTGCCCGTCGGCGTCCGCAGCTGGTCGGTGGAGATCACGGAGATCGCCGTCGCCCCTGCGGATTCCGGTCCGGGCGATGTGAAGTTCGCCGCCGCCCATGCCGTCTGGCAGGCGTTGGGGCACCTGCCGTCCCGCCCGCCGTTCACGGGCGAGGACGGAAACCCGGTGTTTCCGGCGGAGGAGACTCCTGATCAGGGTCGGTGATGATCCCGGCGTGAGACGCGGAGACCCGACGGACGGACACGGACAGCGGGCGCGCGCCGCCCTGCCCCCTCACCCCACCCGCTCCGACCCCAGCATCGTCAGCGCCAGTTCCGTCAGTTCGCGGGAGACCTCCTCCGGGCGGGCCCGGCGGCAGCGGCGGGTGTGGTGGGCCATCAGTTCGTGGACCGTGCCGACCATCACCATGACGTCGACCCGGTGGTCCCGGTCCTCCGCCTCCCCCCGCTCCACCGCCCGCTCGGCCTCCCCTGTGAGGAACTCCGTCCATAGCGCGCGCCAGAGCTTGCAGTGCTCGTCCACCACCGCGCTGACGCCCAGCACCTCGACGAAGGTCACCCGGGCCTCGCGCGGGTCGCGGGTCACGGCCTCCACGTACGCGTCGAAGAGGCGCCGGACCCGTTCGGCGATGGCGCACTCGTCGATGCCCTCGGAGAGCAGGGCGGCCTCCGCGGCGCGCAGGCCGATGGTGGTGACCCGGTTGTGGAGGGCGATGAGCAGGCCCTCCCGCGTCCCGTACTCCTGGCGGAGCACCTCCGGCGTGACCCCGGCCGCCTCGCACAGGTCCGCCTCGGAGGTCTCGCGGTAGCCGACGACCCCGAACAGCTCCCGTGCGGCGTCCAGCAGTTGTTCCCTCGCCTGGGTACGGGCCTGGTCACCGGGCCCCGTCCGCTGAACCGCCCAGCCATCCGCCACCGGTCCTCCTACAGCGCAAGGTGCGGGAGAGGGCCTCGGCACCTCTGCACGAACCGCCGCCCCATTGTGCTCGCCCCGAGGTCCGCCGGAGTGCCGCGCCACACCCGTACGGGCGAATGCTCGCACGCCGAAACGCTTCTTCTCGGCGCGTCCCGGCTGGGCATCGAAACGGAGTTTGAGTGGGGCGGCGCCGATTGCCGGCCGGTTGTCATACGTAGGACCCGGATGTCATACGTAAGGCTTGGATGTCATACGTGAGGCCCGGGGCTCGAACCCTCAGCCGCGGGCGGCGGCTCCAGCCGCGCCAGCCACCCCGTCAGCAGCCGCTCCAGCTGCTCGGCCTCCTGCGGGTCCAGCGCGTCCAGCAGGTGCCGCTCGTTGCGCATGTGGTCGGTGAACGCCCGGTCGATCAGGGAGCGGCCCGCCGGGGTCAGCGCGACCACCCGGCCCCGGCCGTCCGCCGCCGAGCGGCGGCGGGTGACCAGGCCGGCGCGCTGGAGGCGGTCGATCCGCTTGGTCATCGCCCCCGTGGTGACCATGGTGTGCGCGGCCAGTTCGCCCGGGGCCCGTTCGAAGGGCGCACCGGCCCGGCGCAGCGCGGCCAGGACGTCGAACTCGCCCTCGGACAGGCCGTGGGCGGCGTAGACGACGTCGAGGCGGTCGGTCAGGAGGCGGCCCAGGCGGTGCAGGCGGCCGATGACCGCCTGCGGGGACACGTCCACGTCCGGGCGCTCCCGCGCCCACTCCGCCTGGATGCGGGCCACATGGTCGAGCGCCGCACTTTCCGGAGCGATGCCCCGGCCCGCGCGTCCCGGAACCTCGTCCCCAACATTACCTTCCATGGAAGGCATAATAGCTTCCATGGAAGGTAACCTGAAATGGTCGCTGGTCACGGCGGTGGCCCCCGTGGCCTGGGGCACGACCTACTTCGTCACGCGGGAGTATCTGCCCGAGAGCCACCCGCTGTACGGCGCCGCCTTCCGCGCGGTCCCCGCCGGGCTCCTGCTGCTGGCCGTCTGCCGGAAGCTGCCGAAGGGCGACTGGTGGTGGAAGTCCCTGGTGCTCGGCGCCCTGAACATGAGCGGCTTCTTCGCCCTCGTGTACGTGGCGGCGCAGCGCCTCCCGACCAGCCTGGCCTCCATCATCATGGCCCTCGCGCCGCTGTTCATGATGATGATCGCCTGGCCGCTCGTCGGTGAGCGGCCGGGCCGCCTCCACCTCGCCGGGGCCGTGACCGGTGTCGGCGGTGTCTGCCTGATGGTGTTCACGGCGACCGGGCCCGTGGACGCGGTCGGGGTGCTCGCCTCCGTCGGGGCCATGGCGATGTCCTCGTACGGGTATGTGCTGGCCAAGCGGTGGAGCGGCGAGGTGGACGTACTCGCCGCCACCAGCTGGCAGTTGCTCGGCGGCGGGCTGCTGCTCCTGCCGTGCGCGGCCCTCGTGGAGGGGGCGCCGCCCGCGCTCGACGGGCCCGCGCTCCTCGGCTTCGGCTACCTCGCCGTGGTGGCCACCGCCCTCGCCTTCGCCGCCTGGTTCCTCGGGCTGAAGCACCTGCCCGCGGGGACGGTCGGCCTGCTGGGGCTGCTCAACCCCGTGACGGGCGTGCTGCTGGGGCTGCTGCTCGCCGGGGAGACCCTCTCGGGGCGGCAGGTCCTCGGCCTCGCGCTCACCCTGTGCGGGGTGGTGCTCGGTCAGCGCGCCTCGCGGAGGACCGCCGCCGCCGGACCGCCGGAAACCCCCGGCCCGCCCGAGGACCCGGGCCGGAGGAGGGCGACGGACGTCAGCCCTTCACCGTGAACTCCCGCCGCAGCAAAGCTTCTTCCCGCGAGGACGGGCCCACCAGCAGCTCGAAGCGGCCCGGCTCCACCACGCGCCGCCCCTGCGCGTCCACCAACGTGCAGGCGGAGACGGGGAGTTCGACCGGAATCCGGCGCGACTCCCCCGGGGCCAGCGCCACCTGCTCGTACGCCTTCAGCTCCTTCTCCGCCCAGGTCACCGATGTCACCGTGTCGCTCACATACACCTGGAGCGTCTCCAGCGCGGGCCGGGCACCGGTGTTGGTGAGCGTGACCCGGGCCCGTACCGTCTCCGTCGGTTCGACGACCGCCGTCAGCAGCTCCAGGTCCGTGTACGTGACCGTGGTGTAGCTCAGCCCCTCCCCGAACGCGAACGCCGGGCTCTGCGTGAGGTCCGCGTACCGCGAACCGTGCTGGCCCCGCACCTGGTTGTAGTACGTCGGCTGCTGCCCGGCGTGCCGGGCGAAGGAGAGCGGGAGCCGGCCGGTGGGCTCGATCAGGCCGAGGAGCAGCTCCGCCACCGCCGTACCGCCGAGCATCCCCGGGTTGGCCGCGTAGACGATCGCCGCCGCACCGAGCGCGGACGGCGGCAGCACCAGCGGCTTGGAGCTGATGACCACGACGACCAGCGGCCTGCCCGTCGCCGCCAGCGCGTCCAGCAACGCGACCTGGTCGCCCACGAGTTCGAGGGTGGCCGTCGACTTGCCCTCGCCGATCAGCTCGATCCGGTCCCCGACGACGGCGACCACATAGTCGGCGGCCTCGGCGGCGGCCACCGCCTCCGCGACCGTCTCCGGATCGGGGGCGGCCGGGACGACGACCTCGGGGCGGGGCTGTCCGTCCGGGAAGAACTCCCCCTCGGGGTCCGGCCCGACGCTCAGGATGCGGGCGCCAGGCGCGTACGAGACGGTCCAGTCGGCGGGCACCTTCTCCCGGAAGCCGTCGAGGACGGTACGGATCATGGCGCGCGGCTGCCCGTCCGGGAGCCAGTCCGCCTGCCCCGAGGAGCCCGCCCAGTCACCCAACTGGGTCTGTGCGTCATCCGCGTTGGGGCCGATGACCGCGACCGTACGGGGGCCGGGCCCCGTGGGCCGCAGCCCTTCCCCTGCCTCCTCCAGGCCGCCCGCCAGTGGCAGGGTGCCGTCGTTGGCCAGGAGGACGAGGGAGCGGCGGGCCGCCTCCAGGTTGAGTTTGGCGTGTGCGGAGCCGCCGATGAACGCGGCCTGCCGGGCGGGGTCGGGGTGGCGGGGGTTCTCGAACAGGCCGAGTTCGAACTTGAGCGTGAGGACGCGGCGTACGGCGGCGTCGATCTCCGCCTCCGTGAGGAGGCCCTCCGCCACCGCGTCCTGGGCCCCCTCGAAGAACTTCGACGTCGTCATCACCATGTCGTTGCCCGCGCGGACCGCCGCCGCCGACGCCTGCGCGTAATCGGCGTAGATCTTCTGCTCCCACACCATGCGGCCGACGTTGTCCCAGTCGGTGACCAGCGTGCCGGTGTACCCCCACTCGCCGCGCAGCACCTCGCCCAGCAGCCAGTCGTTCACGGTGATCGGCACGCCGTCCATGGACTGGTAGCCGAGCATGAACGTCCGGCACCCCTCCCTGGCGACCCGCTCGAACGGCGGCAGGAACCAGGAGCGCAGCTTGCGCCGGGAGATGTCCGCCTCGCTGGCGTCCCGGCCGCCCTGGGTCTCGGAGTACCCGGCGAAGTGCTTGGCGCAGGCGAGGATCGCGGTCGGGTCGTCGAGGCCGTCGCCCTGGTAGCCGCGTACCATCGCGGAGGCCAACTCCCCGATCAGGTAAGGGTCTTCGCCGAAGGTCTCGCTCACCCGGCCCCACCGCAGGTCCCGGGTGACGCACAGGACCGGCGAGAACGTCCAGTGCACCCCGGTCGCCGCGACCTCCACCGCCGTGGCCCGCGCGATCCGCTCGACCAGTCCGGCGTCCCAGGTGGCCGCCATGCCGAGCTGCGTCGGGTAGATCGTCGCGCCCTCCCAGAAGGAGTGGCCGTGGATGCAGTCCTCCGCCACGAGCAGCGGGATGCGCAGCCGGGTCCGCTCGGTGAGGGCGGCGGCCTCCAGCACCCGTTCGGGCGAGGCGTGCAGGATCGATCCGGCGTGCAGGTCCTCCACCAGGTGCCGCACGCCCTCCTTGGCGTTGAGCTGGAGCATCTGGCCGACCTTCTCGGGCAGCGTCATACGGCCCAGGAGGTCGGCGACCCGGTCCGCGACGGGGAGCGCGGGGTCGAGGTACGGCGGCAGGAGGCCCACGGGAGTTCCTTTCACGACGGCACTCCGCAGTACCGTACGCTCAATGCCGACCGCTTGGTAAGTATTCACCCCTGTGAGAATCTGGGCCGGAACGCGGGGCGGGAACGGGAGAGGCCGTCCCCGCGCGGCGGAGTGAGAGAGGCGTCCGATGACAGCGGGTGAATGCGCGTGACCCCGGAGAACCGGCGCGGCTACGCCAAGGGCCGGGCCAGGCGGACCGAGATCCTCGACCAGGCGATGGCCCTGTTCGGCGAGGCCGGATACCGGGGCGCCTCGCTCCGCACCATCGCCACCCGCTGCGGTATCTCCCACCCGGGACTCCTGCACCACTTCCCGACGAAGGAGGCCCTGCTGCTCGCGGTGCTCCAGCGCCGCGACGACGTGGACGACGAGTGGCTGGCGCTCGGGGTGACCCGGGGCGTCGACCATCTGCGCCGGCTGACCGACCTCGCGGAGCTGAACGCCAAGCGGCGCGGGATCGTCGAGCTGTTCTCGGTGGTCGCCGCCGAGGCCACCTCCCCCGACCACCCGGCCCACGCCTACTTCGAGACCCGGTACCGGACCTCGGTCGCCAACACCGAACGCGCCTACCTCCAGGCCCGCGACGACGGCGCGCTCCGGCCCGGCACCGATCCGGCGACCGCCGCCCAGCAGCTCATCGCCCTGATGGACGGCCTCCAGATCCAGTGGCTGATCAGCGACTGCACGACGGACATGGCGGAGGTGCTGCGGGCCCATATCCGGGCGCAGTTGACGGTGGAGCTCTGAGTTCCGGCAGGGGTGGTCGAGCTCTGAGTCCCGGCAGGAGTGGTGGAGCTCTGAGTCCCGGCAAGGACGGTGGACCCCCGGGCCCCGGCAGGGCGGGGCCGGGCGTCGTTCAGGGGCTCACCCGCTCGATGCCCCGCCGGTCCGCGAGCCGGGCGATGATCAGGCAGTACAGCGGGGCGAAGACGAATTCGAGGACCATGGCCTGCCAGGGCGCGTCGGCCGCCGTCTGCGTGGAGGCGAGTTCGCCGAAGCCCGCCGCGAGTCCGAGGGCCAGCAGGTTGTTGGCGACGTGCAGGGTGATCACCGCCTCCAGCCCGCCGGTACGGATGACCAGCCAGCCCCACCACATCGCGGAGTAGAACAGCAGGATGAAGCCGGAGAGCTGACCGAACCCGTGGGCCAGGGCGAACAGGAGCGACGCAAGCACGACGGCGGGCCACGGGGAGCGGACGGCCCGCCCGATCACCTGGACCAGCCAGCCCCGGAACACGTACTCCTCCGCCGCCGCCTGAAGCGGGACCAGGGCCCCCAGCACGGCGAGGGTCAGCAGAAAGGAGGCCCAGCCGGGGAAGCCGTCCCCGGACGGTTCGGCCGCCTCCGAACCCCAGGTCCACGCGAACAGCGCCCCGAACTGAAGGATGATGAGGGGTACGGACACGGCGGCGCACAGGCCCAGCCAGCGCCAGCGCAACCGGCCGACGACCGAGGAGACGGTCCCCGCCGGGCGCTTGCCCAGGTAGCGGGCGCCCCACAGGACGATGGGTATGCCGATCGCGATGCCGATGAGCTGGAAGGCCATATCGGCGACCGGGTTCTCGAAGAAGACCTCGCTGTCCGCCTCTTCGGGTCCCACGCCCAGCACCTCCGCGAGGACGGCCCCGACGAGGGTAACGACGACGACGCCCACCACGACCAGGACCACGACGAGCGAGAGCTCCCCGAGCCACCCGAACCTGCCGCCCCGCCCGTTGCGCCCCTGCGCGTCGTAGGAGGTACCGGATTCGGCCCGTACGGGACCGGGGGGCGGGCCGTAGCCGTAACCGGGAGGCAGGGGGCCGTACCACTGGGGGCCGTGGCCGGGGGGTCCGTATCCCGGAGGGCCGTAACCGTACGGGCCGGGCTGCGGCGCCCCGTACGCCTGCGGTCCCGGCGGCGGAGGCCCGTAACCCTGCGGAGGCGACTCTCCGCTCTCCCGGCCGGGTTCGTTCGAGTCGCCAGGAGGGGCCCAGGGCGGGGGCACGTCAGGATTCACAGTGGTCGCCTTCGGTGGATGCGGATGTAAATGACGCCGGGGGATGAGGTCAGCGTGCCGGTCCGTTCGGACACGCCTCCCCATCCTTCACACCTGCCCCGCAGGATCAAAGATCCCCGGAAGCCGGACATCCAGCGGCGCGGCACCGTGCACGCGGGATGTGGCCACGGGCACACCTCGACCGCATCCACCCGGTCAAGAGCGAAAAAATGCCGATCCGGGTTGCCTCGATCCGCAGGTCACAGCGATTTTCGGCCAAAGCGAGCGCGCCCCCGGCATGTCGGCCACCGCCGTACAACCGGCCTCCGTACCAGAAGTCCGACCCCCGTGGTGTCATTTTAGGTAAGCCTCACCTAATATGACGATCGTCGTCTTCGGGTCCCCACACTCCAAGAAGCCGGTACCCCCTGTTCTCCGTTCGTCCAGGGCACGGTTCCGCCCAGCGGGTGTGCCATGCCCCCTTCCCCGAAGGAGACATGCAGCGCATGTCCATACCCCGCCGCAGCCACCTGGCCGCACTCGCCGCACTGACCGTCGTATCCGTCGGCGCAGGCGTTCTCGCCGTCCCCGCCTCCGCCGCCCCGGTCTCCGCGGCCGCGGCAGCCGCCGCGCAGGCCGAGGGCGTCCCCGGCACCGCCTCGGCCGCCTCCCCGATCCTGGTGAGCGGCACGACGTCCTGGAACTTCAAGGCGTCCTGGGTCGGCTACGTCACCGGCATGGGCGGCTCGGTGACCGTGGCCGGCGGCGCCACCAAGAGCGGTGCCGGGCTGATCGGCTACCCCGTCAAGCACGGTGCGGTCGACCCCGCCAAGCGCAACGCCGACGTCCGCTTCGGCGGCTCGGTCACCTACGCGGTGCCCAGCCACGGCATCACCGCCATCACCCTCGCCAACCCCCGGGTCGTCCTCAAGAACGGCGTGGGCTCGCTCTTCGTGGACCTGACCACGGACCTGGAGGAGGGCAAGGCCCCGGTCACCACGGCCGGAGTGGAGCTCGCCACGCTCCAGGCGTCGGCCGGCGCCCTGACCGGCGGAGCGGTCAACTGGACCGGGATCACCTCGAAGCTCACCGCCAAGGGCGCGGAGGTCTTCGCCTACCAGGGCCGCCCCATGTACGAGCCCGGCACCGCGCTGGACCCCGTCGCCATCGCCGGTACCACCAGCGTCCCCACGCTGACCGTCAGCCAGGTCACCAAGCTCGGCGAGGAGACCCAGGTCACGGTCGAGGGCAAGGGCTACCAGCCCGACCGCGGTGTCTACCTGGCGCAGTCCGTCGCTCTGAACGGCACCACGTACCCCAGCGTCTACGGCAACGCCGCCTGGGTCCGCAAGGTGGGCGCCGACGGCACGTTCACCGTGACGGCGAAGATCACCGAGACGTTCACCTCCGGTGCCACCACCGTCGACTGCCGCACGACCGCCTGCTTCGTCACCACCTTCAACTCGCACGACGGCACCGACCCGACCTGGATGCCCTCGCGCGCCCAGGACGTGGCCCAGCAGCTCTACTTCGGCGACGCCGAGCCGCCCGCGCCGCCCGCCACCGTGACCCAGCAGCCCACGTCGCGTACGGCCCGCTCCGGCGCCAACGCGGTCTTCACCGCCGCCGCGACCGGCTACGACACGGTCCGCTGGGAGCGCAGCACCAACGGTGGCACCAACTGGACCACCGTCGACGGAGCAACCTCCACCACCCTGACGGTGAAGGCGAGCGCCGCGCTCAACAGCAACCGCTACCGCGCGGTGTTCGTCAACGCCTCCGCCGAGACGGCCACCTCGGCCGCCACCCTCTCGGTGACCGCCGTCCCCGCCCGGATCATCTCCTTCAACGCCTCCCCCGAGCCGGTCGCCAAGGGTGGCAAGCTGAAGACGGCCGGTACGCTCCAGACCGCCGGTGCCACGAACAACACGTGGAGCCCGCTGGCCAAGGCGCCCGTCGTGATCGAGTTCCAGGCCAAGGGCAGCAAGAAGTGGAGCAAGGCCGGAACGGCCACCACCAACAGCAAGGGCGCCTTCTCCCCCAAGATCACCGCCAAGAAGGACGGCACCTGGCGCGCCCGTTACGCGGGCACCGCCGACCGCGCCGCGGCGACCAGCTCCACGGACTACGTGGACGTCAAGCTCAAGACCTCCATCACCGGCTTCAACGCCTCCCCGGAGCCGGTCCGCAAGGGCCGCACCATCACGGTCAAGGGCACGCTGAACAGCCTGGACGGCAAGTGGAAGAAGACCTCCGGCCAGTCCGTGAACATCCTGTTCCAGGCCAAGGGCTCCAAGAAGTGGACCAAGCTGGCCACCGTGCGCACGAACAGCAAGGGCGTCTTCACCAAGGGCTTCACCGCCAAGAAGGACGGCACCTGGAAGGCCCAGTTCAAGGCCACCTCGGCCCGCCTGGCCAGCACGAGCGGCGGCGACTACGTCGACGTACGCTGACCCGGTCCCGTACCGACTCGGTAGCCGTACGGACTCCAACTCCATGACGGCACAGACCAGGTAGCCGTACGAACTCCGAGCCGTACGGGCTCCGCAGCCGCACAGGTTGCGTAGCCGTACAGGTTCCGTACGCCCTCCCCGACCGGCCGGTCCCCGCAGGCGCTCCCCCGCCCGCAGGTGACCGGCCGTTCGGCTGTCCGGGGCCGCCGAGCGCGTGGCCGGGGACGGGGACGGCCAGGTGGTGTTCCTGGTTCGGATCGGCAGGCACCCGGTGCAGAGGCGTTCAGGCAAGGAACGGTGCGGTCAGGCTCGTCGTCACCCTGTTGGCACTTGTGCAGCTGAGTTGGCACCTTGTCCCATGGCCTCGTATATGCGGCCTGAGCAACAGAAGCAGATCTGGACCGGTCGGACGTAGGAGTGGGTGGATGGGCGCGGATGCGGAGCGGGAGTGCTGGGAGCTGCGGTCGGGAACGGGTGTGGGTCCGTTGCGGTTCGGGATGTCTCCAGCCGAGGTCGCCCAGGCACTTCTGGTCCCCGGGCCGCAGGAACGGGTTGGCGGGCCATATGCGCAGGAGGACTTCCCGGATGGAGTGAAGGCGTTCTACGACGCGGGCAAGCTCGCCTGTGTTGCGTTGGATGCGGTCACCGGTCCGCAGGTCTTCCTCTCTGGCTTCCCGCTGGCGGGAAGCGATCCGGAGCAGGGCCAGCAGTTCCTGCTGGACCACGCTGCGGAGCATGGGAACTGGGTGCTCTACACACCTGATGACTCTCTTTCCCTGACTGATCTCGGGGTTCTTCTGCGCTCGCAGCAGGTCGGTGCGGGGCACCTGACACGTCCGCTCTTCGTGAAGGAGGAGTGGTTGGAGTGTGAGTACTTTAGAGACCGCCTTCCGCTGGAGGGCGCCTCGGGCTGAGTGCTCGATCTGGCGAACACGCCACCGGCATCCCGGGCGGTGGCGTGTTCCTGACCGAACAGCACTCGCCGGCGTCCTGTTCGTGCTGCGGACCGGTGTCGCCTGGCGGGACGTCCCGGCGGAGACCGTGGGCTGTTCCGGCGTGACGGCCCGGCGCCGACTGCGGGACTGGACCGAGGCCGGCGTCCGGCCGCGCCTGCACGCCGCTCTGCTGGCCGAGCTTCGCCGCGCCGACCTGCTGGACCTGGACGACTGCGCCGTGGACGGTTCGCACGTCCGGGCCCTCAAAGGGGGAACCACGTTGGGCCCTCGCCCGTCGACCGCGCCCGCCCCGGCTCCAAGCACCACCTGATCGTTGACCGCCACGGAACCCCACTCGCCATCACGCTCACCGGCGGCAATCGGCACGACGTCACCCAGCTCCTGCCCCTGCTTGGCGCGGTTCCGCCGATTCGGGGAGCTCGGGGACGTCCCCTCCGCAAACCCCGGCGTGTGTAAGCCGACCGGGGCTACGACTTCGACAAGCACCGCCGGTTGCTCTGGAAGTGCTCGACAGGACGCATCCCGACACGGACGCATACGGAGTCAGCCACGCAGCGCGATGAAGAGCTGGTACCCGGTGATCCCCAGTCCACCGCAGGCCATACCGAGGCCCACGACTGACATCAGCGCCATCATGACCTTGCCGTAGAGAGACTGGCGGGCGGAGGCGCGGCCGGGATTGCTCGGGTCGTAGCTGAGCCCGAGCTGCTGCCCGCCGGTCGAATCCCGGTAGAAGTGCAGCCCGCCGTCCTGGTCCTCGTACCGGTACACCTTGGTTCGGTCGGTGCAGTGGTCGAGTTCGGCCATCACCGTGATGCCGCGATCGGCGAGGCTCAGCGCATCGCGCAAGCCTCGTCCCAGCGTCAGAGCCATGGCCCCGCCCGCGCACGCGAAGAGCTGCACGATCGGCAGAGCGATGGCCCACGCCGGCTCACGGAGCACCGCCACCGTCACATCGATCACCGCGAGGACCGCGATCACGGCGACAACGAGAACCCGCTTCGAGGGCGTCCCGGGGTGCCCATCCGGAATTTCGGTGATGAGATCTTCGCCGTCGACGCGCAATCCTTCGTCGGCGCTCTCGGGCAATCGGGCCCGCAGGGCGGTGCAGAACGCGGTCACGGCGGCGGCGCTGGCATCGTCAACCGCGTACACGGCAGGACGGCGGTCGGCCTCCGCAGTCGTCAGAACGACCTCAAGTCGGCGGTCGAGGCTGCGGACCGCTCCGATGGCCTGCAGCGGAATTCGCGTCACGCGCCCGTCCTGCTCCCACTGCACGCAATCGAACCCGTCCCCGAAACGGGCGGTGGCACCGCTGCCGCGCAGCACGAGCCATGGGTGGGCAGGCGTCGTCGTCATGTGCATATGACGGCTGAAATCAACAAACGGTTGCCCATCGCCGCCGCAGGTGCACACCACAGCCTCAGGGCAGAAGACCCCCTCGGCGCCGGGCCCGTCTTGGCCCTTGGCGCCTCCCAGCCAAGGTGATGGTGCAGAGGCGAAGTCGCGCTCCCGGCACCGGGGCCGTCCTTGCCGACTTCGATGTCCGCCCTCAGCCCGCGCCTTCCGCGCCGCCCGCGCTCTCCGCGCCCTCCGTGCCTCCCGCGAGGGCGGCGAAGCGCTCACGCCACGGCGGGGGCTCGGGTGCCGCCTCGCTCCGGGCCCGTACATCGGCCCAGTAGGCCCGCTGCTCCTCCTGGTGGCAGGGCCCGCAGGTGGTGGCCCAGGGGACGTTGGGCCGGAACACGTGCTCCTCGCCGGGACCGGCGCAGGTGATGAGGGCCGGAGGCGGCGGGGAGGGCTCCGGCGGGGGTGCGCTCTCGGGGGCGGCGGGCAGCTTCTCCCGGAGCCGGTGCGCCAGGAAGTGCACCGCGGACCGCACCCCTTCGGACGGCAGCCCGGTGCTCAGGGCCCGCCGCAGATCGGCGGCACTGACACCGCGCCGCAACCACTCGGCGGCGAGGCCGGAGAGCGTATGGGCCTCACGGACGCCGAGGTGCAGCTCGCGCCGCTCATGCCGCAACGAGAGCAGCACACGCTCTCCGAGAGCAACTTCAGCCCCACCATCACTGTCACTGCCGTCGTCATCGGCTTTGGTGGGTGGGTGGGGATCGTTCTTCCCCTGTTCTTCGTCCGCGGGTAATTGACCACCGACCACCCGAGCACTCGGCTCACCGACGGTCGGGAAGTGCGCACTCGGAACGGCACCCGCGCCCACGCACGCGCCCGCATCCCCGCCCGTGCCCGTGCCCGTACTCAGTACCTCGTACCCATCGGCCGGAACCCCGGCCCGCAGCCGCGCGGCCTGGTCCTCCGTCAGCGGACAGTTGGAGAAGACCTGCACGGTCCGCCACCGCCCACCGGCGACGACCTCCCGCTTCTCGTGCACGTACCCGCACGCGACCAACTCGGCCTTGGCCTTCTGGTAGCGGCGCCCGGTGACCTGAACAGCCCGGGCGTGCTCGCTGAGTGCCTTGTCACGATCGCCTTCGGGCAACCCTTGAACGTAAAGGACCAGGATCTTCGCGTCACTGCCGAGGCGCGCGTGACGTACCAGACCGTTGGAAGCCTTCGTATAGCCCCGAGGGGGCGGGATAACATGCGCAAGCATCGCGGGTGGACTCCAGATCCACTAGTGGTGAAGGTCCCCGGGCCGGTGCTCTAACACCTCCGGGGACCGCTCCCTATACGCACAGCCTTACAGCCCGCGCACACGAAGCGTGATGTCACGATTACGGTACCGCAGGCGGGTGGGCCCGTCTGCCCGTCATCGACACGCGGGGCTTTCCCGGATCACGACGGCATCAGCTACGCGTCAGGTGGCACCGCCAGTCGACGACGATGCGGTTCAGCGGCGTGTCGACGGTGAAGAGACTGGGGCGCTGTTCGGGCGTGGGAGCGTCGGGCGGCAGGATCTCGAACGTGGCTTCGCGGCCCCGGTACTCCCGGTCCCAGGTACGGATGGCCGAGGCGACCCGCGCCGCCAGTTCGTCGCTGCCCGGTCCGTGGCCGATGACGCCGAACTCCCAGAGCCTGCCGCCCTCGGGGGTCCTCCGGTCCGACGGGCGCCGGGCGAGATAGGTGACGGCCCCCTGGTCGATGGCGGCGGTCGAGGAGGGGTAGGGGTCCTCGGTGAGCAGCGTCCCCTTGGCGCTCTGCGGGAACAGCATCCGGACGAGGCCGGAGGGGAGAGCGCAGCTGACGAAGAGCTCCATCCACTCCGGCGACTCCATGGCGCGGACCGTCATGCCCGTCCACACCTCGGTACGCGGCTGTTCCAGAACGCCGATGAGGGCGTCGGCGTCGAGCTGTTGCTGCCGGGCGGGGGCCTGGAGGCGTACGGCGCCGTCCGCGCTGAGCGGGACGACCCGGCGTTCGTCGTCGGCCACGCCCCGCCTCAGCGGCATGAAGGTGTTCATCTCGCTGCCGAGGGAGAGCCACCGGCCGTCCCGCCGCTCATAGGCGATGGACCGGGACACCGTGCCCTTGATGCGCTGGGGGACGAGGAGCCGTCCGCCGGGGGCGAGTTGCCGCAGCCAGGCATGCGGTACGCCGTGTGCGCCCACGGTGGCGATGATCCGGTCGTACGGCGCGCCTCCCGCATGGCCGAGAGCCCCGTCCCGGGTGACCACCTCGACGTTGGTGATACCGGCGGCGGCAAGACGGGCGCGGGCGCCCTCCACGAGGTCGGCGTCGACGTCGAGGGTGGTGACATGCCCGCTGTCACCCACCAGATGGGCGAGGAGACCGGCGTTGTAGCCGCTGCCCGCCCCGAGTTCGAGGATGTGTTCGCCGGGCCGGACGCCGAGTTGGCCGAGCATGAGGGCGACGACGCCCGGCTGGGAGGCGCAGGAGATCGACGTGCCGTCGGTGTCGTACTTGATGTGGACCGGAGCGTTGGCGTACGCGTCTTCGAGCGACGCGTCGGGCACGAACAGATGGCGCGGCACGGTCCGCAAGGCCGTCTCGACGGCGGGGGTACGGACGATTCCGTCGGCTCGGAGCCGGTCGACCAGCGCGTCGCGCAGCCGGTCGGCGTCCGGCGTGGGGAGGACGGTCGTCGCCTCGGTGTTCACCGTGTCGACGCTATCGACGCCGGTCATCCCGTCGGCGGGCGGCGCGGTGTGGTCACTCGTTCCCATGACTACCTTTCAGGCGATGGTGGACAGGACGGCTCGGGTCTCCTCCGGTCGTCCCCGAAGGAGACCCGGAGCGGTGCGGGCCGCCCGGGCGGCAGGCGCACATCGGCCCGCACCGCACCGATCACTCCTCCACCGCGCACCCCGTCCGCAGCCAGGCCATCTCCTGAAGCAGTACGGCATCCACGAACGGGCTCTCCGCAGTCGGCCGCGATCGCCAGTCCAACGGCCAGGTGAGCCCGTCCAACGCGGGCACCCCCACGAACGCGGCACCCCGCTCGCCCCCGCTCACCACCTCCACCCCGGGCGGCCAGTGCAGAGCGGCGGCGATGCCGGGCTTCAGCAGGAAGTACATGCTGCGCTCGCCGATGCCGGACCGGACGATGGGCCCGGCCCGGAAGTCGGTGAACTGCATGACCTCGTACGCGATTTCCTCACCGAGCATGCCGATGGCTCGTACGGCGTCGAAGGTGACGCCCACTTCACGGAGGGCGTGCCCGGAGGCGGGAATCCAGGACGGCACCGGATCAAGTGAATTTCGGGGTTCCATGCGCTCAGCTTTGCGCCGGACACGTACCGTGACCAGGGTCACAAGCAGGTTGTGAACAGTGGTGTACAGACGAGGTGACCCCGTGCACTCCAGTGATCAGGCCGAGACCGCCGCCGAGATGTTCGGCCTGCTGCTCAGGCACTTCCGCGAGCGGGCCGGCCTGTCGCAGGAGCAGTTGGGTAAGCGGATCGGCTACTCCAAGTCCCAAGTGGCGATGGTGGAACGGGGCGCGCGACCGCCGACAGGCATCTTCGTGCAGCGGGTGGACGAAGTGCTGGGTGCACAAGGTGCACTGATCGTCGCGGCACCGAAGCCGCCGAAGCAGACGGAGCAGCGCAGGCCGCTGCCGGACTGGTTCACGCCGTTCGCGGACGAGGAGGAGAAGGCGTGGGCTCGGCACGCGTACGAGAACCAGGTCATCCCCGGACTGCTCCAGACGGAGGCGTACGCACGGGCAATCTTCACGATCCACTATCCGACCTATGACGACGACGAGATCGAGGCGAAGGTCGCCGCGCGGCTCGAACGGCAGAAGCTGCTGACCCGCAGGCCGCTGCCCGACATCAGCTTCGTCCTGGAGATGATCGTGCTGACCCGGCCGATCGGCGGCCGTCGAGTGATGAAGGCTCAGCTCCACCACCTCGCCGAGGTGGCACGGATGCGGCACGTCCGCATCCAGCTGATGGACCCGTACCGCGAGGATCATGCGGCGCTGGACGGCCCCTTCGTCCTGCTGGAGACCGACATGCGAGAGCAGCTCGCCTATATCGAGGGACAGGGCGGTAGCTTCTTCGTCACCGAACATCCGGAGCTGGGGAACCTGTTCGGCCAGTATGGCGTCACCCGGGCCCAGGCATACACTCCGGAGAGGACGCTGGAAACGATCGAGAAGATGGCAGAGGAACTATGAGCACCGACCTCCACTGGTTCAAGTCCAGCTACAGCGGCAGCGAGGGCGGCAACTGCGTAGAGGTCGCACTCACCTGGTTCAAGTCCAGTTACAGCGGCCCCCAGGGCGGCGACTGCGTAGAGGTCGCACTCGCCTGGTCGAAGTCCTCGTACAGCGGCAGCCAGGGCGGCGACTGCGTCGAGGTAGCCTCCTGCCCCCACACCGTCCACATCCGCGACTCCAAGGACCTCACCGTCCCCGCGCTCGCCGTCTCCTCCACCACCTGGGCGTCCTTCGTGGAGTTCGCCGCCTCGTAGACCCCCGGGGTCAGCGGGCGAGACTGGCGAGACAGCTCTCGGCGGCGCTCCACGGGGTCAGCTCGATGGCGAACCCGCCAGCGCCCCCGGGGCCCCTGTGTGCACCAACCGCCCGGACAGGTAAACGGTGTCGCCCTCTCGAAACGCCCCGGTGTACGCCCCCAGGTAGCCGCGCAGGCGCGTGATCCGGCGGGCGAACACCTCGGGCTCGTCGATCGTGGAGGCTGTGACGGTTTCGACCTCGATGCCGTACACAGCTGGTGTTACCAGTCCCTGGCGGTGGTCGGTGATCCGGGCGAGGACACTGATCTGCCCGACCTCCCGCGCGACCACATCGTGGAACGTCCGGTCACCGTCGGCCCGCAGCGGCTCGCAGTTGATGTGGGCCCCGGCACCGGCGGTCAGCCCCTGGAGCTTGCGGGCCTCCTGCCGCAGCAGCATGTCGAAGGAGGACCCGGCCATGTACCTGGCCCGGCGCAGGTACAGCCGCGTCAGGCTCTCCCCCTCGTAAGGGTGGATCAGCGACCGCTCGGCGAACAGAGCCTCGGCGGCCTCGTACCCGCGAGGGCCGTAGCAGACGAGGTCGACGTCCGAGCGGGGGCCCGCCACTCCGACGAGGAAGGAACCGGTGACGCCGATGGCGTCCGTGGCCCCTTGGGCTGTGATCCAGTCGATGATGGCGAGCAGGTCGTTGCTCACGGGCGAACCGTCCAGCTGGTCCGGTGCCTTGTGCAAGGCTGTGAGCGCGTGCCGACACGAGTAGTGCAGCACGACCTCCTCGCGGGGAACGCCGGTGATCACACATCCGATCGCGGGAGAGTAGACGTAGCACTCGGGGCGGTCGGCCAGGATGCCGAACGCCTTGGAGACGACCGTGTTCTGCCGGTAGGTCTTTCCGAAGAGCGTCCGGTCACCACGCTCGTCGGGGTAGTACTTCACGTAACCAAGCCAGTGCGAGTTCGGGTGGACATCGCCGATCACCTTGAAGATGACGCCGGAGCGATCCAGCAGGTAGTCGCGGTCACGGACGGTCGGCAGAGCCCTGCCCAGCGGCGAAGTCGTCGAGAGTCGGGAAGAGGGCGGTGTCGACGGCCCCGGTGCGCTCATACTGCTCAAGTCCTTTCAGGAAGAGGTGGCGCCGGTACTGCCACTTCCGGTGTTTGTCGGAGCGGGCCGGGTCGTCCGGACGCATCAGCGCAAGGAAGAAGAGCCCCTTGACCAGGAGGAACGCCCCCAAGTGCGGGCTGACCGGGTCGGCGGCGACCGCTCGGGCGGCCGAGTCCAGCGCGGCCAGGTACCGTTCGCGCTGGGCCGGGGT
The DNA here is from genome assembly GCA_002082585.1 of Kitasatospora albolonga. Classification (NCBI taxonomy): domain Bacteria; kingdom Bacillati; phylum Actinomycetota; class Actinomycetes; order Kitasatosporales; family Streptomycetaceae; genus Kitasatospora; species Kitasatospora albolonga. The sequence continues at coordinate 4,624,029 of CP020563.1, read as the reverse complement.
GACGACGTACCCCTTCGCGCCGCCCTTGAACGGGATGATGTCGAGCGCCGGGGCGACGTCGTAACCGAGCGGGATCAGACCATGGTGCTGCCAGTCGATGACACCGGCCGGAAGGACGTTGGGCAGGCCGTAGTCCAGGTGGCCCCACACCAGGGGCACGCCGTCGAGCTGGTCCATTGCCCGGTCGAGGGCCGCGTGGGTGCGAGGGGTGTCGAAGTCGGGGTTCTCGGCGAAGACGGTGTGCGTCCAGCCCGCCTGTTCCACCCACCGCCGCAGCGCGTCGGGGGCCGCGTCGACCGGGTGCCCGGCCTGGGCGGACAGGAGCCGGGTGGAGACCTCGACGAGCTGGTCCACCACCGCGTCGGCCAGCTCCCGCCCACCGTCCTCCAGGCAGGCCAGCGCCATCTCGTGCAGCGACTGCTCGCCCAGGGACTCTTCAACGACGAAGAACGTACCGTCGCTCGCCTCTCCGCACTCCAGAACCTGCGGCACCGGGTAGTGCAGGCCGATGGCCATCCGCTGGAACGCGGCCTCGGTCCGCAGTGCCTCGCCGCCCGTACGCCGGTAGCGCTCCCGGTCGGCGGAGACGTAAACCGCTCCCCCGTCCGGGTCCGCCGTGCGCTTCTTGACGAACTGCCAGCCGGTGCCTGTCACGGGCGCTCTCCTTCCTGCGGGCCCGCAGGCCCGCTCACGTTCTCCCGATCGGACAGGGCGCAGGCCAGCGCACGGACGTCCATGACCCAGCTCATATCACCCACCGCAGCCCGTTGGCGCAGTTCGGCGAGTACTTCGCCCCGGGGTGTTGCGGGCCGGGCCAGGTAGGCCCGGCGCAGGAACTTCAGCAGGCCCGGAAGACGGGCGGCACTCACACCGGACCGCTCCCGGGCGGCGCACAACGGCAAGTACCAGCCGGTGAACAGCTCCTGTACGGCCTCGGCGCGGTGCACCTCGTACAGCCGTGGATTCGCTGCGGCGTCGTACGGAACCCGCCCGTGGAGCGTGTAACGCAACCGTGTCGTGCCGTACTGCCGGAACGGTGCACCGTAGGCCGCGACATTGGCCGCCGCGTTCTCGGTCACCGTCATCACGGGGTGTGCGGCGCCTCGCTCGATGGCGGCGGCCAGCACCGCGATGTGCAGACCGGCCCGGGGGTCCAGCACCATGCCCTCGAGCCCGAGCGAGGCCAGGCAGACCCCGTGATCGCGGGTACGGGAGAGCACCAGCGACCGGGGGACGTTGCGGGCCATGTTCAGCAGGTGCGCCGGGGTCCGGGCCCCGGCAGCATGGAAGTCACCCCGCTGAAGCACCGGCCTGTGCTCCACACGGTCGAAGACCAGCAGCGCCCGGCGTGCGCACCGGGTGACACTCTTGCCGCAGGAGTGACAGCTGTGCGCCGCCGCCGTTCCGGTCATGTGCCCACAGCGGACACACAGCCGGACCGCCATCTCCCGTACGGCCAGCGCCCCATCGGCAAGAAGGGTATGGATCATCTCCAGGGCCAGAGAGACCACTGCGGGAGCTGTATCGGTGAGCAGCCCACTGCCCGGAACCGGGCCGGGCGCGTACTTCGCCACGAGCGCCCGCCTCTCACGCTCCTGCCGCCCGATCACGTCACGGTCTGCCGCATCACGGTGCCGTACGTCTCCGGCGAGGGCCACGGTGTTCCACAGGTGGGGTACCGGGTCCAGGCCGAGCAGCCTGTTCAGCGACTCGGCGATCCGTATGCCCACGGCCTTACCGGGACGATTGGCAAGACTGAAGTCGCCATTCTGTACAGGGCCGTTGAAGTAGATGATGCCCATGGCGGCCCACCCCCTCTCAGCAGTCCGGCTCGGCGGCGTCGACCTGGCGGAAACACCCGTCACGCCGCTCATAGACCAGAACCCCCGCGTTGGGCGTCTTGCGCACACGGGACTCCTGGACCAACTCGGTCACCGGCCGCCGCTCCAGCACACTGCGCAGAGCCAGAATGGCCGTGTGATGGGTCATCGCCACGACGACGGGCGCGGCGCCGTCGAGGCTCCCGACGAACGCGGTTGCCCGGCCCATCACACCGACCGCCAGAGATTCGCCACCCTCACCCGGAGGCGTCCACAAGTGCTTGCGGGTCTGCCTGTCCCGCTCGGTGTCCGGGTAGGTCACGAAGAGCTGCCGCTTGGTCATGTACGTGGCGTCGCCGTAATGCTGCTCGCACAGCAGCTCGGTGACCTCGGTACCGCGCCCGGGCAACGCCAGTTCCACGGTGTCCAGCGCCCGCCGGTACGGCGAGCTGTACACGTACGGGCAAGGGCCGACGAGCCCCCCGATCACCGTACGCAGCCACTGGCACTGGCGGAATCCACGCGGCGTCAGCCCGACAAGATCCCGGGACAGGGCGTGCGCTGCGGAGCCAGTCCACGGCCGCGGGTCCTGGTAGAAGCCGCTGTGCTTCGTTGCGTTCTCGGTCGACTCGGCGTGGCGAACGACAGCGATACGGAGTTCCATGCGCTCAGCGTCACTGCGGATACGCAACCCGACCAGGGTTCACAGGCAGGTTGTGAACAACGGTGTACATATGAGGCAAGCTGTGCACCCCCGTGGCCTGCCCACGATGTGCTGGGGGACTCGCCCAGTGCCACCGGCTGGGCGGCCTGCGGCTGCCCGGCGCCCGAGCGCGTTCCCGGTCAACGCGCCCACGACTCGCCGAGCGGCTCCATGAGACGACGGACAGCCACGCCGAGGTCCACCTGGTGAGCACGACCGGGCAGCGCCTCGACCAGCCGTGGCGTGTCCTCGTCCGCCTATCGTCCCCGGACGCCGAAGTGGACAAGGTCCAGGCCCTGGTGGCGCAGGCCATGGACGAGTTCCCGACGCTGACGGACGAGCTGGTCTCCGACGGGATCGTGCTGAGCTGATGGAGAAGCGGACGCTCGGCGAGGTCTCCGAGGAATGCCGACGGCGGCTGGTCACGCACTACGGCCCGGGAGTCTCCGGCTGGCTCGACGCCGTGCCCAGACTGATGGAGCGTGCGGCGGAGCACTGGAAGCTCACACTCGGGACGTACCACGACGCCGGACACGCCTCGGTGGTCGTCACGGCCGGAACCCTCGACGGACGTCCGCTGCTTCTCAAGGCGTGGGCCGATCCCGCCCGGTTCCGCAACGAGGTCACCGCCTTACGCCTGTGGGCGGGCGGGCCGACGGCGGGCGTCGTCGAGGCAGCGGACGACCTGGCCGCGGCGGCCTTGGAGATGATCGGAGGCCGCCCCGGTGGTGGTGACCGACCGCCTCGCGAGCTTCCCACCGTGGCCGCCGCCCTCCAGGGCCTCCACACCCTCGGCCGCCGTCGGCACCGGCTGCGAGACCTTCCTTCCCTGACCACGTACCTCCACCAGGAGGTACGACCCCGAGTACGGCGCCGACTGGAATCGGTCGACGTCGGCCTGTGTCTGGAGCACGTCAACGCGGCGCTTCCCGCCCTCGTGGCCCTGGAGGAGGACTCCGCTCGGTCCACCGTCCTGCACGCGGACCTCTACCGGGAAAACGTCCTCTTCGACTGGCTGGGCCACCCCCGCCTGATCGACCCCCTCCCGATGGTGGGTGACGCAGCCTTCGACTGGGCCTTCTGGACCGTGTACTACGACCTCGGACACGGCATGGACGCCCGCCTGGCCGCAGCCGCCCGGATCTCCCGCATACCCGTGCCCGTCCTCGCGCCGTGGTGCAGGGCCCTGGCCCTGGACGGCCTGCTCTTCTACCTCGACACCGGTGATCCGCGCGCGCCGCGAATGGCCGAAGTCCTCGCATGGCTGTCGGCACCGACCCCAAGGAACCGATCATGACGACGTACGTCCTCCGCCACGGCCAGAGGAACTACAGCCGGCGCTATCTCGTCAACGGCGATCCGCCCAAGCCCATCCGCCTGAGCGAGGAAGGCCGCCGGTCGCTGAACAAGGGCTGGAGCAGCGTCCCCCTCCACAGCGTGAAAACGTGGCCGGCCAGCGAATCCCCCCGCGCCCAGCAGACCGCCAACCTCCTGATGGGAGTCCCCGGGCCGGAACTGATCACCGATCCTCGGCTGAACGAACTCGACTACGGGGAATTCGAGGGAAACCCGTTCCTGGAATACGCCGTCTGGCTCGACGGCCATGGCGCCCACGAGCGCCCGCCCGGCGGAAGCGAGTCGCAGCGCGAGGGCATCCGCAGGATGCTCACCGGGGTGCTCGCGGCCCTGGAGCATCCCGGCCCCCGTGTCCTGGTGGCCCACGGACTGCTGGTCTCCGTACTCCTTTGGCACCGCGACAGGGCTCCCGGCGAGACCATGCCCCTGTTCTTTCCGGAGGCGCCGTACGTCGAGCCCGTCGCCATCCCCGACGTGGAGCTGCCGGATTTCATCGGAACGCTGATGAACGATCTTGAAACTGACGTTCAGGACCGCACCGGCGGCATCGGTGACTGGGGGATATTCCGGACCGGGGACGGCTCGGCGGTTGCTACCGTCGATTCCGTATCCCCGTCCCACTCGCAAGATCAGAAGGATCTTCCTCATGCATGATGCCCGCGCCCTGATCGACATGGGTGCCGAAGCGGTTCGTCGGCTCGCTCGTCGCGGCTACACCCTGGACCTGTCCGAGCTGGAGTCCCTCCACTCTCGGCGCAACCAGAACATCCGCTCGGCCGACGAGCTGCGGGCAGAGTCCAAGCGAGTGGCCAGTGAGGTTCAGCAGACGGCCAAGCAGGGCGGCGACATCAGCAAGCTCAAGGAGCGCGCCCGCGAGCTGAAGGACCAGATCCGCGAGATCGAGGCCGGCCAGGAGGAGATCGAGGCCCAGCTGCGTGACCTGCTCCTGAGCATCCCGAATCTGCCGGACGACTCGGCCCCCGACGGCGACTCCGAGGAGTTCGCGGTCGAGATCCGGCGCGTCGGCACACCGCCCGCCTTCGCGTTCGAGCCGAAGGACCACGTCGACCTCGGCGAGGCCATCGGCATCCTCGACTTCGGCAGGGCGACGAAGCTGTCCGGTCCGCGCTTCGCGGTCTCGCGCGGCGCCGGCGCCGCCCTGGAGCGGGCGCTGGCCACGCTCTTCCTCGACCTTCACACCCGCCGCCACGGGTACACCGAATACGCGGTCCCCTACCTGGTCAGCCGCAAGACCATGACCGGCACCGGCCAGCTCCCGAAGTTCGAGGAGGACCTGTTCAAGACCGGCGTCGCCGACCGGGAGCTCTTCCTCATCCCGACGGCCGAGGTCCCGCTGACCAACCTCTACGCCGACGAGATCATCCCGCGGGCCGAGCTGCCGGTGGCCATGACCGCCCACACCCCGTGCTTCCGCTCGGAGGCCGGCTCGTACGGCCGGGACACCCGCGGTCTGATCCGCCAGCACCAGTTCGCCAAGGTCGAGATGGTCAAGATCGTCGACCCGGAGACGGCGGACGCCGAGCTGGAGGAGATGGTCGGCCACGCCGAGGCGTGCCTCAAGGAGCTCGGCCTCGCCTACCGGGTCATCAAGCTGCCCGCCGGCGACACGGGCTTCTCCGCCCAGCTCACGTACGACATCGAGGTCTGGATCCCGAGCCAGAACACGTACCGCGAGATCTCCTCGGTCTCCAACTTCGGCACCTTCCAGGCCCGCCGGGCGAACATCCGGACCCGAGGTGAGGACGGCAAGCCCAAGCTCGCCGCCACCCTCAACGGCTCCGGCCTGCCCGTCGGCCGCACCCTGGCCGCGCTCCTCGAGCAGTGCCAGCAGCAGGACGGCTCGATCGTCCTGCCCGAAGCCCTCTTCCCGTACCTCGGCTTCCGCCGTATCTCGGCGGACGGAACACCGGAGGCATAACGTGCTCGTCGGCGTCTGCGACTTCCCTGGTAGCTACGCCTTTCCCCCCGCCGGATACGGCGGGATCGAACGATGGCTGTGGGCGGTCGCCGTAGGCGCCCGGGCCGCAGGCGCCGACGTACACCTCCTCGGGCCGGGCTGGCTCACGGACCTGGAACACGACTGGGTCCGCAAGCCGGTCCGCCTGGAGGACCTCACGCCCGGAACGCTCGCCGAGCGCGAGCTGCGCGACAGCGGGTACGACCTCCTGGTCGTCGGCCACGAGTACCCGTCGCTTCCCGCGTGGACGCGTACCTGGAGCGAGCTGGACTGCGACGTGGCCACCTTCCAGCACTCGCCGGTCTTCCAGCACAGCCCCACCGCCTTCGACGGCCGGCGGTCGCGGCTCTACTGCTACTCGCCCGAGATGACGGAGCGGTACGCGGAGCACCAACCGATCCCCGAGCTCGCCGTCCACCTCGGCCTCGACGAGGAGGAGCCGCCGGCCGTCGCCGGCACCGATCTCGTCTGGCTCGGTCGGATCGATGAGGACAAGGCGCCCCACATCGCCGTCCGCGCAGCGCAGATCCTCGGCCGGCGCATCCGGATCGTCGGCCCTGTCTTCGACGAGACGTACGTCCGCCGCCACGAGCGCCTCCTCACCGCCGACCACGTGAAGTGGGTCGGAGAACTCGGTGGCCCCGCCAAGACCGCCGCCATCGCCGAGGCGTCCGTCTTCGTCTACACGTACGCCCGGCCGTACGTGGAAGCCGGCGCCGCCGTCTTCGGAGAATCCCTCCGCGTCGGCACCCCGATGGCCGCCCTGACCTGGCGGGAAGGAACCTGCGCCGACGCCGCCTTGTGCGACGAGACGGGCGCGGTCGCGGTCGTCAACCCGGAAGAGGATGACGAGACCGCGGCGCGCAGGCTCGCCGACGCCATCGAGCAGGCAGAGAGCCTCGAGCATCGCCGCGTCCAGGCCGTGGGGATGCAACGCTTCGCCCCTGTGCGCCACTTCCAGGGGATGGCGACCCGGCCGTGCTGACCCGCGCGACCGGCTCCGTCGGAGACGAGCTGGCCCAGCAGATACCAGATGTACTGCGCACAGCGTTAGGTCCCCACTGGGAGTTCACCGTCGATGGCCCTCGCATCGAGATCGCTCACCCACATCGCGAAACCCCCTACCGACCGCCGCGTAGACCGCCGGCGTGGCGGGATCTGCTCGGCTCCCTGGAGCTCGGTTTCGCGCAGGTCGGCGCCCCTCGTGACGTCTGCCTCCCACTGCGCTGGGGGCGCGAGACCGAATTGACCATCTCCGCCGTCCAAGCGCTCGACCCGATCCTCAAGGACGGCCAACTCCGCACCTTCCGAAGCGGGTTCATCCCTCAGCCGGTCGTTCGCTTCACAGCCCACCGGGACGCTGCAGGTGAATTGAAGGACGGCTTTCTGACTTCCTTCGTCAACATCTCCCGAGTCCAGCCCATACAGAGCATGGACGAGTACGGCGCCGTCCTCGACGGCTGGCTCACAGTCCTCTCCCAGGTCGGGTTCCACGCCCGCCATCTGAGCATCTACGGCACGCTCACCCCATGGCGCCGGCGGCAGGTCGAAGGCATCACACTGAGATTCCGACACCTCGACCTTCCGCTCGGCGACATAGTCCTACTGTGGAACACAGCCCACCCCGACCGCCTGGCCGTCGACCTCGGCACAGGATTGGAGCGCCTTGCTTGGGCTCGCACCCGGGAGAGCTGGCCCTCCCTGATTTACGGCCGCTTCGCGCGGGTCGCGCCGTCACCGACGCTGGACGCCATCCGTACGGCCACGCTCCTTCTCGGGTCGGGAATCGCACCCGCGGCTCGGGGTGCCGGCGGAATCACGAGGCGCGTCATCGGTGCCATCAATCCGGATGCTGCCCGGCTGGGCGTCAGCGCCATGGTCCGTGCCGTCTACGACTACTGGTCGCTGTTCGGCCCGTTGCACGCTCCATGGCCGGAGATCGCCCGCGTCATCGAGAAACAGGGAAGCAGCGACCGGTCCGGTCATGGCAGCCCAAGAAAGGTGATTGACGGGGCCATTTCCCCTCAAGCATGAAGCAGCCGCAGCTCATCAGGCGAAACCCACCGGTGCACGCACCCCTGTAGCTGTGCAGGCGCCTGATGCGGCGCGAACGTTCGCCTTCGTCGGCCTGATTCGTCAGACACTTGAGGAGGGGCGGAACAGTGGCAAGATGCGCTGATGGGGATGAGCGACAGCGGCAGTGAGGCCGTCCAGTACGTGCGGTTTCAGTCACCTCACCGGAACAGCCGAGGCCACTTCACCGGCGTCTTCGGGCTCGTCAATAATCTGGCGAGGGAGGGAAGGCTCTCGGACGAGCAGGAGCGCTTCCGCCGCCGCAGCAACAGTTGGTACGACGCCGCGTACACCGATCCTTCAACCGTTGACCCCCGTGTCTACGACAGCGAGGTCAACCCTGGTGCGGCGGCGTGGTTCAAGCCGTCAGCCACTCATCTCCTCGCTCGTGTCGTCGGCTATCTGGAAATCCTGTCCGCGCACGGCGTCGACTGCCGGACTCTGCGGTCCGCAGCCCCGGGGCGGATCATCTACGAGGACGACGTACAGATCGTGGTCGTGCCCCATGAACGGGACACGAAGGCCGTCAACAATCGGACCAGCAAAAGGAGCTGACGCGGCGCGCGTTCAGCCCTGCACGACTCTTCGGGAGCGTCAGTCACAGGGCCTTGTAGTAGCGCACCAAAGGCAACGCCGTGTACCCCGCCTTCTCGTACGTTCTCCGCGCAGGCGCATGGCCCGGGTCACCGCCGGTCCAAATGGATGCCAGAGCGACCCCGGCCTCCTTCATCCACGTGGTGGCGAACTCCGTCAGCGTCGTACCGACATCCCGGCCCTGACACTCGGGGTCAACCGCCAGCAGCTCGACGGCTCCAGCGCCCCCGTCCGGTTCCAGCACCACGGCGACGAACCCGGCCACCTTCGCTTCCGCTTCGGCGACCCAGACATGCGCTTTCCCTCCTGTGCAGGCGTCTTCGACCTCGCTCCGCTGGGACGCACGCCAATCCGGATACTGGCGCTGGAACACCTCTGGCCCCAACACCTTGGCGAAGCTCTCGTAGACAGGAACCCAGGCGCGCAGCGACAGTTCGACCACCGAGTCGAGGTCCCGAGCCTCGAACGGACGGATGTGTACCTGCATCTCTTCGCTCCCACCCCGGATGCAACCTGACCGGTACACATCCGCATCGTTCCCGTCCCGCATGATCGCAAGACGAAATCGATCCGCGCTGAGGTTTTTCGGACCGGCACCCGTCCCGATCTCATCCGTCCGGGATCGACGTGTCCAGCTCCGCCCCCTGGCGCTCTCCACCTCGCCGCTGCGCGCTGAGCTTCACCCTGCGGCCTTCACCAGAGCCATCAGTTCGGTCTCGGTGGTTCCTGCCGATACGTGCACGTCGAAGGTGTAACTGTCATCGCAGAACACCAGGTCAAGGCGCGTGGGTGTCAGCCTGCGGAAGGCGATCGCCAGCCGGACCGCGTCCTCCTCCCCCACGTCCATGTACAGGCATGTACCGTCTTCGTGCAGATAAGCCTCACCCGGGCCGTTCCCCGTGTCGAGCTCCCAGGTGAGACTGCGCACTGCGCTACGGGCCGACGAATCGACCTCGACGTCAGGCCACCGAGCACGGATGGCCTCGGTCAGCGCACACCGATCGACGTGCCATCCGCCCTCATCACCCTCGGCCACCGCCACGAACGTCATGGCCAGGGTGTATCAGATGCACATGACATGGCGCTGACCAGCAGCTACCGAAGGTGGAATGGGCTCACTGTAAGGAAGTGCGGACCCGCGACCTGTACGGGGTGTGGAGACCATGCAGACCGGGGAGGAAGCGGCGGATCTGATCGTCCTGGCGCGGCTCGGAGCCGGGCGGGAGGAGACGGTCGACGGCATCGACAGGACGACCGTCACGGCGGCGGTCGCCGCGACCGCGAAGGGCGCGGCCCCGGGCCGTACGGTCGAGGTGCCCTGTACGACACCCGGGTCCGGCCCGGAGACCGCCGACCTGGCCGAGGGCAAGGAGTACGTCCTTCTGCTCGACGCCCAGGACGACGGCCGCTTCACCCTGGTGAACACCGCACAGGGGGCGTACGGGGTGGACGGCGGCCGGGCGGTCGCGGGCGCGGACAACGACGTGGTGCTGAGCGCGGGGGTGCTCAAGGCGCTCCGCCTGCCCCCCCTAAGAGACCACTCATTTGGCGAGTCTGCGGTAGCAGATGAGAGTGCAGGCGATGCTGGTGAAGGACAGGAAGTGGCCGCCGCCAGCGGAGCAGGTGGGCTCGACAGCGGCGCGCCCGGGTTCCGGGCGCGCCGCTGTCGAGCTGTGGTCAGCCCCCGGGGGAGCCCCCGGGTCAGTGGAGCTTGTTGACGGCGGTCTTCGTCGTGGTGCGGAAGGCGGTCAGCGGGGCGTCCTTGAGGTCACCCATCTGGCCCCAGCGGATGAGGGTGACGGTGCGGCCGTCGCGGCCGACGGAGAACAGGTGGATGTCGGAGATGCCGATCTGCGGGTCGGCGGTGTCCAGGCTGTAGACCCAGGCGCCCTCCTCGACGGCGAGCTTGCCGTGGGAGGCGCTGACGGCCTGCAGGCCCGGGTTCTGCTGCTCCAGCAGGGGGCCGCAGCCGGCGAGGGCCCCGCGGAGGGTGTTGACCAGCTTCACGGCGTCGGCCTCGGTACGGGCGACGGTGGTGACCTGGACGCCGTTGGTGTCGAGCTCGGTGCTGAACTCGCGGTAGCGGGTGTTCTGCGCCGGGATCTTGTACGGGGTGCAGAGGACGCCGCCGTTCTCCGGGACGCCGGTGAAGACCTGGGTGGCGGTCCACGGCGTCGACGACGGCGGCATCTGGGAGGCGGCGAGGAAGGCGGGCTGGGCAGCGGCCTGCGCCGGGGCTGTGGCGAGGGCCGCGAGGCCCAGTGCGGCAGCGGCTGCGGTGGCGAGTGCGGCGCGGAGCTTGTTCATGGTGGTGGATCCCCCGTCGGGTCGTTCGTTCGGTCAGTGCTCAACCAGCGTGGGGCCGACGCCCGTCGGCTGCAACGATCACGCGCCCACCAGCCGTCCCGGAACCATTCCACCCCCGCTGACGTGCAAGGACGTGAAGCGTGGGACGCAGGATCGAGGGGGATGGAATGCCGAAGGACGCCGCCGTCGAGGAGTTCGCGGGGCTCGTGCGCGCGCTGAAGGCGCGGGACGGGAGGAGTTACGAGGCGCTGGGCCGACGGCTGAGCGTCAGCGCGTCCACCCTCCACCGCTACTGCTCGGGCGCGACCGTCCCGGAGGAGTTCGTCGTGGTCGACCGCCTCGCCCTGCTGTGCGGGGCCGACGAGGAGGAACGGCGGGCCCTGGAGGCGGCCTGGACGGAGGCGGACCGCGCCCGCCGCCGAGCGGCCTCGCCCGCGCCCACGCCTGTGCCGGCCGTGTCGGCCGCGCCGGAATCGAACCCGGAACCGTCCGCGCCGGAACCGGGCCCCGGCCCCGCCCCGGCCCCGACCGCGCCGGACCCGTCCGCCGCAGATCATCCGTCCGTGCCGGAGGCGCCCCGCGCCCGCCCTCGTCGTGGCGCCCCCGCTCCCCTCCTCCTCGTCGCCGCCACCGTCGCTCTCGTCGTGCTCGCCCTCGCCGCCGCCCTGCTCGGCCACCCCACCCGTACGGCTTCCGCCCCCGCTCCCGCTTCCACCGCTCCGGGGCGGACTGCGGCCCCCCTCCCCTTCACCTGGAGCATCGGTTCCCAGCTCTGGGAGGGCGGCTGCGGGCACACCTACCTCGTGGACCGGGCCCCGCGCGCGGTCGCCCCGCCGCCGGTCGCGGCCGACTCCGGGGAGTGGGCCGGGACGCACGGTGCCGTGCACGGCAGGGAGGCTCTGGTGCGGATCACGGTCCAGGGCCGGTCGCCGTCCGACGCCGTCGTCCTCCATGCCCTGCACGTGCGCGTGGTCGACCGCGCCGCGCCGCTGCCGTGGAACGCGTACCGGATGGACAACGGCTGCGGCGGCGCCGTCACCCCGCGCCACTTCGCCGTGGACCTCGACCGGCCGCGCCCGCTCGCGAGGCCCGTCGACGGCCTTGACGCTTCCGGCGCCGAGGCCCGGAAGATCCCGGCCGTCTCCTTCCCGTACAAGGTCACCTCCTCCGACCCCGAGGAGCTGCTGGTCTCCGCGCGGACGGCGGGCTGCGACTGCCGCTGGTACCTGGAGCTGGAGTGGAGCGCCGGGGGCCGTACGGGGACGGTGCGGATCACGGACGGCGGGAAGCCGTTCCGCACGAGCGGGACCAGGGGGAGGCCGGCGTACGTGCACGACTCCGCCGAAGGGCGCTGGATCACAGACTCGGACTCCGGACAGACCGGGTGAGCGCACGGAGCTCCACAGCGGTGACGGCGTCCGCTGGAGTTGGCTGGTGCTCGAGTCGGCGTGACACCGTCGCCCAGCGCCCGCTCACACCAGGCCGGGAGGTCAGGAGGTCAGGAGGTCAGGGCGAGAGGGTGGGGCCAGGCGCTGGCGTCTCGGCGGACCAGAAGGCGGAGCGGACGTTGGGGGTGGGGATCTCGCCTTCGTACGCGCGACCGTTCGCCACCTTCGTGGGCGCGGCCACCTCCGACTTGTCCACGCAGGGGCTGGTGACTTCGAAGAACGCCTGGCCCTTGTAGCCGAAGAGGACAGTGATACCGAAGCCGTCCTTGGACGTGGCGTAGATCGCTGGCAGGTCCTTGCTCGGATTCACCGTGTCGATCCGGTATCCGCTCGCCTTCCAGAAACGCTCGACCACGCCGAGGAAGTTGCCCCGGCGCTGTTCGGAGACGACCGTCATCACGGTCCAGTAGCGCGTCACATCACAACTGCCGGTGGTCGTGCCGTCGTGAACCCATTCGATCTCCGGCTTGATCGCCCCGACCGTCGCGTACAGCATCGCGTCGGCACGCTCAGCCGCGCCCTGCATGTCCATGCCTTCCAGTGCCCCATTTCCGTTCTTGGAGCCACCCAACAGCCCGCATCCGGCAAGCAGCAAGCCAGCCAAAGCCGCCGCACAGGTCAGTCGAAGGGTCCGCGTGATGTGCCTCATCGATGCTTCTCCCTCACGATGGCATCAGGTCGTCCTGCGACGATGTTGGCGATGTTGTCCGCCGACACCCGGTCCTTTTGGGGAGTGAAGTACTGGGAGTGGGCGTCAAAGAGTCCCATGTCGCGGATCATCCTGGGTCCGTCGTTGACCTCGAAGCGCTGTGCTCCGAAGGCCGCGCTCGCCGGGTCCTTGCCGAAGTACAGATCGTCGTTGCCGATGTCGAAGAGGTCGCGTCCCGTCCTGAGCCCCACCGGGCCTCCAGTGATCCAGCCGAGCGCCACCTCGTCCTTCGTGGGCAAGTGGGTGACCGGATCGTTGTCGGCGGCACCGACGAACACATGATCCTTGCCGACACCGAGTTCCGTCGCCTTCTGCGCGTCCACACCAGGGCTCCCGAGCAGGATCACGTCATCGACGCCCGGGATGCCGCCGGACTCCTTGGCAGCCGTGCCCACGGTGAGTGAGCCGTAGGAATGGCCGATCGCCGTCACATGCGGGTCCGCGTTCTTGTTCGTCGCCGAGATGCCCGCCATGAACTCGTTGTACGCCGGGGCACCCCGTTGCGCATCGCCCCTCGACATCACGTCCACGTTCTGCGGGGCGTCATAGCCCAGCCAGATGATCGAGGCAGTGGACGGGTCCACCCGCCGGGCTCCCCTGGCCGTGTCCTGGGCCCGCTTCATCGTGTCCTCGACGAACTCGCCGTCGAGCTTGGTGCCGAGACCGGGAACGTACGCCGAGACGTTGCGGGACATGTCCGGGTTGCCGTACGAGACGATCGCGCGTCCGTTGCCCTCGTCTCCGATGCCCAGAAGGAACATGGGCGGGTGGCTCGGCTTGTCCAGTTTCTCCTGGATCATGCGGAGGGCGTCGAGCTTGGTCCTCGCGTCGTCGCCGCCCCGTCGCGCCAACTCGTCCATGAGGACCGGCAGGTAGGTGCGGTTCGCCTCGTCGCGGGCGGCTGCCGGGATGCCGTCCAGGTCGCCGATCAGGTCCGGGGCGACCTTCAGGTACTCCTGTCGCTGTTCTTCGGTCAGGCCGTCCCACCACTTCTTGCGCTCGGCGGGGCTCTTGTCCTCCGGGATGCCCTCGCCGAGGTGCATACCGGCGGCGGAGCGGACGTCGGCGGTGTCCCGGGCGACGTCCTTCAGCGTGGCCGCGGTGACGTCGAGACCCTTCTCCGCCCTCAGGCCGTTGAGGGTCTTCGCGTACCGGGCGTCGATCTCCTGCGCGGACCGTACGGCCCGGGCGATGCGGTCGGCCACGTCCTGCGCCTTCGCCGCGTTCGGGTTCAGCGGCTTGAAGCCCCCGTAGCCGGGGTGCAGCGGCGGCTGCCCCTGCGGGCCGGGGCCGGGCGGTTCCAGTGGGAGGCGGGAGCTGCCCCGGGCCCTGCTGCCGGGGGTCTCCTGTTTCGCCCCGGTCACGTCCTCGACCTCGACAGCCGGGTAGCTGACGGAACCGTCCGCGTGGACGGTGAAGTTCAGGGCGGCGGCGTCCGCGAGGGCCCGCTTCAACTGGTTCTGGGGCTCGGCGAGATCACCGGCCAGGCCGTTGAGCGCGGTACGGACGAGCCCGCACTCGGTGTGTACGTACTGGAAGTTGCGGCTGAGGCGCCGGAGCCTGCCGAGGGCCGCCTCCGCCGCGTCGCTCTCCTGGGTCTCGCGGAGCTTCGCGGACATCGCACGGTCGACCCGTACCCGGTCGGAGGCCGAACGGCCCGAGACCTCGTGCCATTTTTTGCTTGCCTCTGTGAACTCGGAGGTCTTGAGGTCGCGCAGCAGCTGCCAGGTGAGGGTTCCGGTCACCGCTTCGCGTCCGCCCCGTGAACGGTGTCGACGGCCTTGAGGGACCTGTCGACCGCGCGCTCCGTCTCGCCCATCTCCCCGGCGACCGTCAGCAAGGTCCCCTTGAGCTGTTCGCACTCGTCCCGCACCGCCTGGAGGCGCTCCTCCCAGGACGTCAGCACGCTCTTGAGGGCCGCGACGGAGCTGAGGCCGGCGGCCCCCGCGTCGATGCCCTCGTGGCCGGGCCCCAGCGCCGACCTGCTCTTCTCCGCCCGGGTACGCAGATCCCCGGCCGTGCCGGAGGCGCTGACCCAGGGGCCCTTGCTGTGCTTGAGCCTTCCGGTTCCGCCCGTGCCGGTCCCGGGGTCGGAGGCCGCCGAGGCGAGCCTCGTCGCGGGCCCCTCGTCGGTCGGTCCGAACATCTCCTGCCAGCGCTCCGAATGCGACACGGCTCCCCCGTCCATCTGCGTTCCGCTTCTGCGCCCAGAGAGATTAGCGCAGCGCATGCACATGTACGCGATCGGGAACAGGTCTCGAACAGGAGGACGGCGGTATCCGGTCAGGTCACCGTCTCCGTCCCTGTCCCTGCACCTGTCCCCCGTCCCCGTCGCCGCCGCTGTCCCCGTCGCCGCCCCCATCCCCGTCCCGTTTTCGGCTTCGGTCAGGCAGACTGACAGCAGGTGTTAGGGGGCACAGGTGCTGAAGAATCGCCAGGGGCACGGGAGTCGAAGGCAGCAGCGGGATGAGACCGTCCGCCTGGACGAGGAGATCACCGCCTTCGGCGAGTTGCTCACCGCCCATACGTTCGTCCCCGGGCAACCCGGTGCCGACGCGGACGCGGTAGCCGATTACCGGCGGGCCCTGGACGCGTATGAGCAGGCGACCCGGAGTCTCGGGGCGGGGCGGCGGCGTTCCGGCGCAGGGCGGCGGCTTCTCCCCTCGCCGGGGCGCCCGGACAACCTGGGTGCGCTCCGCGCGCTGGACGAGGGGCGGCACGCCCTGGCCTGTCTGGACGCGCGGCTGTCGGGGAAGCCCCTGCCCGAGCGGCTTCCGCTCTGCTTCTTCGATCCTCGCCACGGCCCCTCCGTCAGCGAGCACCCGTGGGCGCCGGGCGGCGGTGCGGTGCGGATGATCGCGGTGTGCGCGGCGGACGCGGTACGCCTCTCCGAGGGGGACGGGCCTGCCGTCGGCGCCCCGGCCCACGGCGCCGGTCCCGGCTCATCCCCGTCGACGCGTACACCGGCCGCCGGAAGCAGGCCCGTACCGCAGAAGCGGGCGGCGCCTGTCGCAGCCGCTCCCCTGCGCGATGCCCCCGTGCCCGGCAGGAAGCCACGGCTGCGGGAGCGGTACACCGGCAAGCAGCTCGCGTTGAGGGGCCTGCTCGCTCTGCTGACCGTCCACGCGGTCGCGCTGTACGCGACGGGCGGCGTCGACGGCTTGTGGGGGAAGCCGCTCGACGGTATCGCAGGTGTTCTGTTCGCCTCCTTCCTCGGCACCGCCCTGGGCGCCGTTGGCTGTCTCTTCGCATCCGCCACCTACTCCCACCTTTCGGTCCTGTGGCGGACAGCGCGTCGAGGCGAACGAGTGCGGGCCCCCTTCGTACGCCGACAGACCAGTAAACAGGGGAAGCACTATCACGTCTTCGCCGTCACCGATGTGACGGGCCGTCGGCACGAGTACCGGCGTTCGGTGGGCGGTCCGGCGGTGGCCCCCCTGCCGTACCGCAAGGTCTGGTACGTCCAAGGAGTCGTGGACAGCGACAATCCGCTCGGAATCCTGGCGCCCCTGTGGATGGCCCTCGTTACCTGCGTGTGCGCGGCGCTGACGGTGGTGTTTGCCCCTTTCGCGCTGTTCTTGATCCCGGGGCTGCTGATCCGCGCTCTCTTCTGACCTCCGTGCGCCGCCGGACGTCGGACGCGCCACCGGACATCAGACGCGCCTCACCGACGGCAGCGTCATCACCAGTGCCAGCACGCTCAGCCCGAACATCAGCACGCCCAGGGGGAGATGGACCGACGAAAGGTGCGCGATGCCCACCGCCACCTGGACCGAGGCGAGGACCAGGAAGCCGGTCGCGTACCAGACCGGCCGGGGCGAACCCCCGCCCAACCTCCAGGCCAGCAACGCCGCGAGTACGTACAGCATCGACGCCCCGTACATCACCCGCGCCCCGACGCTGTGCAGCATCTCCCCGTACGTCGTGGTGAACAGCAGCCCTGCGGAGACCGCTTGGACGAAGATGGTCAAGGTCTGAAGGGCGACCGCGACCTGGAGGAACGAGAAGCGGAAGCGGTGCTGCTGCCGTGCTGTCGTTGTTGTTGCCGTCGTTGCCGTCGCCCGAGTGGCCATGTCACGGTCCTCTTTTCCTGCCCGAACCTGGGCACTTGGCCGATCGATAAGGTCTTCACCAGTCCGACGGCACAGACGCGCGAAAGGTAAGGCGAGGGGGCGTTCAGGCATGGGGGCAGATGGGGCGGGCGTCGGTACGGTGGCCGGTGAGCGGCGTCAACTGATCAATGTGGCCTACCGGTTGCTCGGGTCGCTGGCCGAGGCCGAGGACGCCGTGCAGGAGGCGTACGCCCGCTGGTACGCCCTGCCGCGCGGCCGGCAGGACGAGGTCCTCTCCCCCGGTGCCTGGCTGACGACGGTGACCGGTCGTATCTGCCTGGATGTGCTCGGCTCGGCGCGGGCCCGGCGGGAGCGCTATGTCGGGGCGTGGCTGCCCGAGCCGCTGCCCGACCGTGCCGAGTGGGGGTTCGGGCGGGGAGAAGGGGCTGCGGACCCCGCCGACCAGATGGTCCTGGACGAGTCGGTGACCATGGCCTTCCTGGTCGTACTGGAGTCGATGACGCCCGCCGAGCGGGTGGCGTTCGTCCTGCACGACGTCTTCCGCTACCCCTTCGCCGAGATCGCCGACATCCTCGGCCGCACCCCCGCGGCCTGCAAGCAGCTCGCGGCCTCCGCCCGGCGACGCGTGCGCGACGGGCGGGCCCCGATGCCCTCGGCGGGGCGAGGAGCGGCGGCGGTGGTCGAACAGGCCGCCTCCGTACGGCGGGTCAAGGAAGCCTGGGTAGCCAAGGACATCGCCGCCCTCGTCGACCTCCTCGACCCGTCCGCCGTGATGACCGCCGACGGCGGCGGCCTGGTCGGTACGGCCCTGCGGCCGATCGAGGGCGGCGCGCGCATCGCGCAGTACATGGTCGCCATCGCGGACAGGGCCCCGGGGCTCGAACTCCTGGAGCGGTCGGTCAACGGGGCGCCGGGGCTGGTGGCCCGGCGCGCCGGGACCGTCATGACCGTGGCCTCGTTCGATCTCGCCGACGACGGCCGCGTCAACCGGATCTGGGTGGTCCGGAACCCGGAGAAGCTGCGGCCGTGGCTGCGGGGCGGATGATGCGGGCGGGTGACGCGGGCAGGTGACGCGGCCCTCCGCGTGACAGCCCACGTGACGGGGACCTGCGTGAAGGGACCCGCGTTGTCCTGTGTCATCGGATCTTGCCCGTTTGCTGTCGGAGCGTGGCGACTACCGGTTTCGTGACATTGAATCTTGCTCGTGCTGTCCCGTCCTATCGGACCCTGACCAGTCTCAGCGCACCTACGTCTGCGGGCCTCGCCCCTTGTCCCTGTCCCTGCCCAGGCCCCTGGCGGTCTGGCGCCGCCGCTGTCGGAGGCCCCAGTTACGGTTGCCGGGTGAACGGATTGAGGGCACCGGCCGACGTACCCGCCCACCACGGCGCGTTGTTGCCCCTCCTGGGTGCTGACCACGAGGTCATCGACTTCTTCGCCGGTGTTGCGGATCTCGACGCGACGGACCCCGCCGACCAGGAGCTGGAAGACGGGGTCCGGCTTGCCTCCGGAGCCCGGCTGGAGCAGTTTGCGCGGGCGGCCTCGGGTGACGCGTTCTGCTTCGTCGGCGAGGGCGGAGAGGAACGCCCCGTGGTGTACGTCAGCCTCGACGGCGAGGCCGGACCGCTCGCCCTCGGACTGCCGGAGCTGGTGCGGCTGTGTCTGGTGGCACCGTGGTGGCGTGATGCTCCCGGACGGACAGCCGGAGAACTCCAGGCGGTCGCCGACGAGTACCGGGAGGACATGCCCGACCTCGACCGGCGACGCGACTGCGCGGCCCGGGCGCTCGGCCTCGATCCGGCCGGACTGCCGTCCGAGGCCGCAGCCCTGGCCCGGCTCGTGGAGCTCTCCCGAGGGCCCGTCGCCGAGGCGTGCCTTGTTGTTGGGTACGAGGGCGACCCGCTCGATCCCCTGTTCGTCAGCGACCCCAGCTGACGCTGACTGACCGGCCGCCCCGGCCCGGAACCTTGTGTGAGCCGGCCCGGGAATCTCGCCGAGTTCGCGTGCTCGGTAGGCGGCCTGTCGGCAGGCGTGCGAGCACCACGGCCGACGGCGGGCGGCTGAGGCGGATTCCATGGGGGGCAGGCAGAAGCCGCAGGTCGGCCCTGCGGGGACGCTGTGGTCGGCGTGGAGTTGGACGGGATGCTGAGGAGGCCAAACCGATCCGTCAGTCCTCCGGCCGCAACCGCTGACGAGCCGCCTCGAGCCGCCGGTCGTCATCGGGCGCGAACAGCTCGGGCAGCACCTTGTCCAACGTCCCGGCGATCCGATGGATCGGCGCCCAGACCGCCGGATCGTCGACAACACGACTGAGGTCCGTCATCTGGAGCTTCTCCAGCCAATGCGACAGCACCAGCGCCTCATCAGCCGTGAGCTCGATCGTGATCCGACTATCCCCCATGCCCACCCACCCCTACAGCTCGGCCCCGCCCTCGACCACCCGAACCTACTGGCCTGCGGCCTTGACCACATACATAGGGGCCCCCGTGACCGCTTCATACCAGCCTGCGAAGGCTAGGGCCCCTTGTCCCACAAGATTCGTTGTCGGGGGACACACGTGACGGGACCTGCATGACGGGCCACGCAGTGGCCAGCGTGACGGCCGCTCTCCGCTCGCTCAGGCCGGTGCCTGCCCCGTCTCGAAGCGGCTGATGCGGTCGCCGGTGACCGTGAAGACCCAGCGCGTCCGCATCGTGCCCCAGGCGTCGTTCGTGTAGTCGACGACGAGGGTGCGGCCGCCGTCCGAGGCGTCCACGACCTTCATGCGGCCGTTCGCCTGCGGGGAGAAGATCTCCTTCTCCGTCCAGGCGGCCAGGTCCCGCTCGCTGCCGTCGTCGGACATCGTGGCGTCCTCGGTGAGGACGGCGGTGAAGGCGTTCTTGTCGCCCGCGTTGACGGCGGCGACGAACTTCTCCACCACCGGGTCACTGATCGATGTGGTCATGCTGCTGCTCCTCCTCGGCCCGGCCGGGAACGGGTGTCCCCGGTGATCCATCCGTACCGAGTCTCTGTCGGCCTGCCCGCCGCCGCATGTCGAGCGGTCCCCCGCGTGTGGGTGAAGGGCCGAACCCCGGGGCCGGGCCCTTCACCCACACGCGACCCGCACGCGCTATCCGGCGAGAACATCACCGAAGTACGACAGCCCCTTGGGCCCGCCCACCCCCGTCGCCCCGAAGGCGGTCGAGCCGGTGGCGGTGATGCCGCTCTTGGTGGTCTTGAAGAGCCAGACCGCACCCGCGCCGTTGTTCTCGGCGAAGGCTCCGACGACCAGCTCGGCGCGGCGGTCCTTGTTGCTGTCGGTCAGCAGGACGGAGGCGCCGAACTGGTCGCGCTCCTCGGAGGTGTCGGGCACCTTGGCCGTGTTCTGGGTGAAGCCCTTCGAACCGGTGCCCGTCAGCCCCTTGGCGGAGCCGCGCAGCACGACCACCGCGCCCGCGTCGGTCTTCCCCGCGACGTCCTTGCCCGGGACGCCGACCGCGATGTCCGCGTAGCCGTCGCCGTTGGTGTCCCCGGCCGACAGGCTCCAGCCGAAGCGGTCGCCCTTCTTGGCGGTGCCGGGGACCTTGGCGGTCGACTGGGTGATACGGACCGGGGTACGGGTGGAGAGACCGGCGGCGCTGCCGTAGGTCACGGTGACCGCGCCTCCGGGGCCGCCGTTGGGCTCCTCGGCGGACTTCTCCATGAAGTTGCCGGTGACGATGTCGCCGTAACCGTCCTTGTTGACGTCGGCGATCACCGCCTCGTACCCCCCGGCGACCTTCCCGGCCGGCTTGAGGCCCGCCGTTCCGCCCTTGTAGAGGACGCTACGGGTGATGTACCCGTTCCCCTTCGCCTGCTGGCCCATGACCAGGAGGTCGGTGGCGCGGTCGCCGTTGACGTTCCCGGCGATGATCCGGTCGGCGTTGATCCCCGTCTGGTCCTGGGTGTCGATGCCGACGAGGCCCGCCGCCTTGCCCTTGCGGGAGATCGGCCCCTTGAAGATGTTCAGCTCGGGGGCGGCGATGTTCACGGCGGCCAGGTCGGTGCGGCCGTCACCGTCGAAGTCGCCGGTGGCGAGGGACCAGCCCAGCTCGCTGCGGTACTTGGGCAGCGGCGAGGAGATGTCCACGCCCTTCGACAGGCCCTTCGGCCCGCCCCAGACGACGGTGATGGTGCCGTAGGAGCTGCTCTTGCCGATCCGCTCGGAGTGCACGCCGATGACGAGGTCGGTGTAGCCGTCGCCGTCCAGGTCACCGGTGGTGAGACGGTCGCCGAAGTAGTCGCCGCCCTCCGGGGTGCCCGGGATGGTGGTCTTCGCCTGGCTGATGATGGTGCGCTTGGACCGGTCGAGGCCCTTTTTCGTGCCGTAGACAACGGCCACGTATCCGGCGTTCGCCTTCTTGCCCGCCTTGCCGAGGGGCGCGCCGATGGCGAGGTCACGGTAGCCGTCGCCGTTGAAGTCGCCGGATATCCCGGACGGCGCGGCGGCGGCGCTGCCCCCGCCGACGAGGAGCAGACCGCCGACGAGGGCGGCCGAGGCGATGGTCACAACGGTGGTACGGAGGTGCTGCTGCATGCGTGTCTTCTTCTCCTACAGCACGCGGGACGACGCCGATCGGGCCGCCCGGGTTCGGTGTTCCGGGCCGACCGCGCAGGGGCGCCGGACCCGGCTCCCGCCGGGGCTCGCGACCCGGCGTACGCATCGTCCGGTGCAGGTGAGACCGCTGGTGGGGCGGGAGGGTTGTACGGGGCGGCCGGGAGACATGCGGCGTTCATACGGGGGGTGGGTGGCGCCCCCCGTACGGCATCTGCCGACCTCGTACGGCACCTGTACGGCACCTGTACGAGTCGGCCAGGAGTTGTACGAGTCCGGGTCAGCGCCGCCCCTCCTCACCCCGGCAAGGAGCCCTGGCCCTCCCCCGCCCGGCTGAGGAACACGTCCCGGTCCCGGCACGTCGTGTGCGCGGGCCACAGCGCGTGGACGGGCACATGGACCGGCGGGTCCAGGTCGATGACGTGGGCCGTGCCGCCCGCCGCCGGGCCCGGGGGTGCCGTGACGAAGGCGATGCGGCCGGTCGCGCTGACGGCGGTGAGGGGCGGGGTGCCCTGCACCGGGTTGCGCCGGGTGTCGGGTTCCACGCCCGCCTGGCGGCACAGGCCGATCAGGAGGTCCGTGTACGCGGACGAGCCCGGCTCGCCCCACACCGTCAGCGGCTCCCCGCTCAGGTCGGCCAGGGCCACCGCGGGCCGGGTGGCGAGCGGGTGGCCCGCGGGGACGGCGACCCGGAGGCGGTGTTCGGCGATCCGGGCGCGGGTGAGGCCGGTGTCGGCGGGCATGGACCGGCTGAGGCCCACATCGCAGGCCCCGGTGAGGAGTTGGTCGCGCAGCTCGTCGGGGAAGAGCTGGCGTACGTGGGCCTGTATGCCCCGCTCCTCCGTACGGGCCCGGGTCAGCAGCTCCACCACCTCCTCCGCGGTGACCGCCGGGGTGTGGCCGATGCGCAGGTGCCCGGCCTGACCCCGGCCGATGCGCCGGGCGCGCTCCAGGGCGGCGTGCGCCTGGGCCTGGAGCGCGCGGGCGTCGTCGATCAGGGCCTGCCCGGCGGGGGTGGGGGTGACGTGCTGGTGGCCGCGGTCCAGGAGCTGGACGCCGACGTACCGCTCAAGGGTGCGGATGGAGGTGCTCAGCGCCTGCTGGCTGAGGTGCAGCCGTTCGGCCGCCCGGGTGAACCCGCCCTCCTCCGCCACGGCGACGAGGTGTTCCAGCTTGTGCAGGTCCAGGGTCACGCGGGCCTTCCGTTCTCCCGTACGCCGGAAAGGGGGTCAGCTCTCCCGTGCGCCGGGAGGGGCTCAGCTCTCCCGGCGTACGGGAAGGAGCTCAGCGGACCGTGTAGCCGCCGTTGGCGAAGATCGTCTGACCGGTGATCCAGCCGCCCTCGGTGACCAGGAACTTCACCAGCGGCGCGATGTCCTCGATCTCCGTCAGCCTGCCGCCCATGGCCTGCGACTTGTGGAACTCGACCCGCTCCGGCGTCTCCTGCGGGTAGAAGAACGGCGTGTCCATCGGCCCCGGGGCCACATTGTTCACGGCGATCCCGCGCGGGGCGAACTCCTTGGCCGCCGCCCGGGTGAAGTGCTCCAGCGGGGCCTTGGCGCCCGCGTAGGTGGCGTACCCGTCGGTGAAGGCGGCGAGCAGGGAGGTCACGAGGCTGACGATCCGCCCGCCGTCGTTGAGGCGGGCGCCCGCCTCCTGGAGGAAGAAGTACGCCGCCTTGGAGTTGATCGCGAACATGCGGTCGTACTCCTCCTCGGTGGTCTCCCCGATCGGTTTACGGAGCACCATGCCGGTGGTGTTCACGGCCACGTCCACCCCGCCGAAGGCGTCGAGCGCCTGGTCGAAGAGGCTGCGTACGCCTTCGACCCGGGTCAGGTCCTCCCGTACGACGAGGGCCTGGGCGCCCGTGCCCCGTACCGCCTCCGCCGTCTTCTCGGCATCGGCGGCGGTGTTCTCCCCGTGGTAGTGCACGACGACGTTGGCCCCGGCCTCGGCCAGGCTCCGGCTGATGAGGCCGCCGAGGTTCTTGGCGCCTCCGGCGACGACCGCGGTCTTGCCGTTCAGGGGCTGCTGCTCGCTCATGGTCGATACCTCTCTGCTCCGGCCGCATATCTCGATATGCGGCGTTCGACTGCATGCGGACGCTTTCGTTCACTTCCGGTGCAGTTTCCGTCTTCCACGCTAGGAGCGCGCCCCGGCCCCGGGGAAACACAAAGATCGCGTCGGCCCACCAGGAAGATGGGTCGGTGCAGCTCAGAGGGGGTGCGGTGGGGCCGGGGAGGCGGCCGGGAAAGCCGTTGACGTACCCGTACGGGTCACAAATGATCGACACGTGACGATCAACGAACAGCCTTCGGCACATCTGGACCAGACCCGCCCCATCGCGCTCATCACCGGTGTCGGACGCAGCATCGGCATCGGCGCGGGCATCGCCCGGCAGCTCGCCGCCTCCGGCTGGGACATCGCCTTCACCTACTGGACCCCGTACGACCGGCGCATGACGTGGGGCGCCGAGGACGGGGCCGCCACGGCCATCGCTCGGGAGCTGGAGGACTCCGGAGCCCGTACGGCGGCGATCGAGGCGGACCTCTGCGACCCCGACGCCGCGACCCGGATCTTCGACGCGGCGGAGCAGCGCCTCGGCCCGGTCACCGCGCTCGTCCTCTCGCACGCGGAGTCGGTGGACTCGGGGCTGCTGGACACCACCGTGGA
The DNA here is from genome assembly GCA_002082585.1 of Kitasatospora albolonga. Taxonomy (NCBI): domain Bacteria; kingdom Bacillati; phylum Actinomycetota; class Actinomycetes; order Kitasatosporales; family Streptomycetaceae; genus Kitasatospora; species Kitasatospora albolonga. The sequence goes on along the minus strand of CP020563.1, from coordinate 4,599,725 downwards.
GGCGTTCGACCGGCACTTCGCCGTGAACACGCGGGCCAGTTGGCTGCTGATTCGCGAGTACGGGCTCCGATTCCGCGGCGAACCGGACGCGGTCGCGGGCCGCATCGTCGCCCTCACGAGCGACCACACCGTGGGCAACCTGCCGTACGGCGCGAGCAAGGGCGCCCTGGACCGCATCACGCAGGCCGCCGCGCATGAACTGGCCCACCTCGGGGTGACGGCCAACGTCGTCAACCCCGGCCCGGTGGACACCGGTTGGATGGAAGACGGGCTGCGGGAGGAGCTCGCCCGGAGCACCCCGCTCGGCCGCACGGGCACCCCGAAGGACACGGCGCATCTGGTGGATTTCCTCTGCTCTCCGCAAGGCCAGTGGGTCAACGGGCAGTTGCTGAAGAGCAACGGCGGGGCGGCTTCCTAGGGCGGGGAACAGCGCCATCTCCGCTCCCGCTGTGTACTTCTGACGGAACGTCTACTGTGACGGGGTCCATGTAGTGCACAGGGGGTCGCATGCACAGCGAAGACAGGGCCGGAACCGGGGCCGGGGCCGGTCCCGGCAGAGCCGACGACGGGGCTGTCAGTGGCTCCGACGAGCGCTGGGCGGGCGACGGTCTCCAGCGCGCGGACCCCGGCGCACCGCAGATGTGGTCTCCCGCCGACTCACCCGCCCCCGGCAGCCCGCACCTGGTGATCGATGACCGCTACGAGCTGCGGGAGCCCATCGGCAGCGGCGGGATGGGCGAGGTGTGGAAGGCCCATGACCGGCGGCTCCGCCGCTTCGTCGCCGTCAAGGGGCTGCTCGACCGGAACGCGATGACCGCCGGAACCCAGGCCGCCGCGATGCGCCGGGCGCGGCGGGAGGCGGAGGCCATCGCCAAGATCGAGCATCCGAACGTGGTGACCGTCCACGACCAGGTCGAGACCGACAACCAGGTCTGGATCGTGATGAAGCTGCTCGAAGCCCGGTCCGTGGCTCATCTGCTGCGCGCCGAAGGGCTGTTCACGGTCCCGAGGGCGTCGGGCATCGCCCTCCAGATCCTCCGGGGCCTGCGCGCGGTGCACGCGGCCTCGGTCGTCCACCGCGATGTGAAGCCGGGCAACGTGCTGGTCCGGGACGACGGGGTGGCCGTCCTGGTGGACTTCGGGATCGCGACGTTCGAGGGCGCGGAGCAGGTGACCCGGTCCGGCAGCGTCATCGGCACGCCCCCGTACCTGGCGCCCGAACTCTTCACCCCCGGCTCCCCCGGCCCCACCCCCGCCTCCGACCTGTGGGCGCTGGGGATCACGCTGTACGAGATGGTCGAGGGACGCGTTCCCTTCGGCGGCGGCGAGGTCTGGGAGGTCCAGGAGAACATCCGGCGCGCCCCGGACCCGGTCCTGCGGTACGCCGGTCCCCTCGGCCCGGTGATCCAGGGGCTGCTGATCACGGACCCGCGCGAACGGCTGGACGCGGCCACGGCGGACGCGATGCTCCGGGAGGTGCTCGGCGACCCCCTCACGCCGCACACGGGCGCGGCAGGCCCGACGAGCCCGGCGGCACACCCCCCGACGACCGCCTCGGAGCCCGCCTCGGGCCCTGCCCCCGGCCCCGAACCCCTCGGGCCGACGGCCCCGCCCGAGCAGCAGGCGCACCCCGGCCCCGGCCCCGGCCGCCGGAAGTGGCCCTGGCTGAAGGCGGCGACGGCGACGCTCTGCGTGGCGCTGCTGGCCACGGCGGGCTGGCTGGTGGCGAAGGGCGACGATCCGGGCGGCAGCACCGGGACCGGGCCCGGCAGCAACGACACCGCGTCGGGCGGTCAGGGAGGGGGCGAGCCGGAGAGATGGAAGGACACGCACCCCACCCTGGAGATCGGCGTCAAGGACGACCAGCCGGGCCTGAGCAAGTACGACGAGAAGACGGAGACGTACGCGGGTTACGACATCGACCTGGCCTACGCGATCGCCGAACGCATGGGGTATGACAGGGACGAGGTCTCCTTCACCACGGTCGCGTCCGACCTCCGGAGCACCGCTCTCAAGACGAAGCAGGTGGACCTCGTCATCGCCTCGTACAGCATCACGGACGACCGGAAGACGGCGACGCCCGGCGGCTACAGCGTCGACTTCGCGGGCCCGTACTACGAGGCGAGCCGGGGGTTCCTGGTGCGCGAGAAGTCCAGCAAGTACACGATCAACGACTCCAGCGACCTGCGCCGGCTCAAGGTCGAGGTGTGCACGGCGCGGGAGTCGACGTACGAGAAGGAGCTGCCCAAGAGGGGCTTCACCCTGACGGACTCGCAGCCCAACACGTACCAGGACTGCCTGGACAAGCTGCTGGACGTGACGTCCGACGTCTACGCGGTGGCCTCGGACGACATCATCCTCGCGGGCTACGAGAAGGCGAACCCGGGCAAGGTGCGGCGGCTGGAGAACATCCAGGGCGCGGAGGGGTACGGCGTGGCGATGCGCCCCAAGACCCCGCTCCTGAAGGGCGAGGTGTGCGCGGCGCTGCGGGACGTGCTGGCCGGGAAGGTCTGGGAGGACATGTACCGGAAGAACCTGTCCGGCCTGATGGGCAAGAAGAACCCGCCGGGCCGCCCGGACCTGACGGAGTGCAAGGGGTACTGAGGGGGCGGTGAGCGGGGGGCGGGGTGGGCTCCCCCCGCCCCCCCTGCTCACCGCTCCGGGAACCGCTCCCCGCAGCGGCTGCAGAAGACCGGGGCGGCATCGTCGGAGAGCCGCCCGCACCCCGGGCAGACCCGGTCCAGCATGCAGGGCCCTTCGCCGCCCTCGTACGCCCCGCCCGGCGCCTTGATCGCGAGGCCGGGGCGGCGGCGGTGGACGGTCAGATACGTGAGCCCGTCGGGGCCCGCGAGGAGGGAGCGGCGGGAGGTACGGGGCAGCCAGACGACGGTGGAGCCGCCCAGCTCCAGGCCCTCGGGCCCGTCCCCGCTACCGGTACGCAGGTGCCCGCCGCCCGCCAGCACGACCAGGAGCACGTCGAGCACGTCCTCCTGGTGCTCCCCGACCTCGGCACCCGCCGGCAGCCGCACCAGATTGGCGTCCAGCTCCCGCCCCGGCTCGGCCAGCTGCCACAACGCCCCGCGCTCGTCGGGAGCGGCGGAGGCGAGGATGCCGTTCAGGACGGCGAGGACCCGTGGAGTCACGTTCACACGGCCAGGCTACGCCGCACGCCGCGGCCTCCCGCGGTGCAGCCGTCAACTGCTGGTGAAAGCCATCCAGATGCCCCCGACGGCCGCCACGACAACGCCGAGAACGATCGCCGCGTCAGCGCTGGCGCACCGCGTCCAGCGGGCTTGAGGGGCCACGGCCTCAGCCCCTGCCGCGCTCTCCGCGCGGTCGGACCTCAGCCACGTCTCGGCCTTCCGCTCCGCCTTTCCGCTCGAACCCACGAAGCGGTCGATGAGGGACCCCCCGAAGGCGAAGGAATAAATTTTCCGGTCATCATCGAGGTGGAACCGGAGCGTACCGCCGTCGTTGACCGATACGCCACGGACAGCCGATTTCGGGAGAATGTAGGTCCGCAGAGGGTTGACCACGGCGAGCTCATCGTCACGCAGAATCACCTTGCAGTTCCCGATCCTCCCGATAAATCCCATGATGGCCAGGAAAGCGGGTATCCCCTGCCACCCCTCCCGGAACCCGTTCGCAGAGCTGACCGCGAAGACGGCGATGATCCCGCCGATCCCCATACCCACAATGGCCACCCAGCAGAACACCATCCAGGAAACTCGCCGCAGCACCACATGGCCCATCTCGGCAGATCCCCTCCCCCGTCAAAATTCCCGAACAAGTCCGCTAACGCCCCCGTTCGGCGATCGCGCGAACCCGGGTCACGGAAATACTCTCCAGAGTTCCTTTACGGTCACACCCGGGACCCTCTCGACACTACATCGAGCCACTGGGGCATGTCCATGAAAATAGGCCCCGTCAGGATGGTCTCCGAATTAGCGAAATATCCCGCGCACTCCTTTTCGGATCATTCCGGTCGGCGCATGCATACGGCCGCCGCCCCACATCAGGAGCGACGGCCGCACGGTATTGCGCGGAAAGCTACCAGGCGAATGCCTCCGGGGACGGGCCCGGGCCCGGGAAGATCTCGTCCAGGCCGGTGAGTACCGCCTCGGGGAGTTCCAACTCCAGTGCGCGCAGGGCGCTTTCCAGTTGTTCCGTCGTACGGGGGCCGACGATCGGGCCCGTGATGCCGGGGCGGGTCAGCAGCCAGGCCAGGGCCGTTTCGCCGGGTTCCAGGCCGTGCTTCTCGAGCAGGTCCTCGTACGCCTGGACCTGGGACCGGACCGTGCTGTTGGCCAGGGCGTCGGCCGAGCGGCCCGAGGCGCGGCGGCCCTCCGTGGCCTCCTTCTTGATGACGCCGCCCAGCAGGCCGCCGTGGAGCGGGGACCAGGGGATGACCCCGAGGCCGTACTCCTGCGCGGCCGGGATGACCTCCATCTCGGCGCGGCGCTCGGCGAGGTTGTAGATGCACTGCTCGCTGACCAGGCCGAGCGAACCGCGCCTGGCCGCCTGCTCGTTGGCCTGGGCGATCTTGTAGCCGGGGAAGTTCGAGGAGCCCGCGTACAGGATCTTGCCCTGCTGGACCAGGACGTCGATCGCCTGCCAGATCTCCTCGAACGGGGTGTTCCGGTCGACGTGGTGGAACTGGTAGACGTCGATGCGGTCCGTCTGGAGCCGCTTGAGCGAGGCGTCGACCGCCCGCCGGATGTTCACGGCGGAGAGCTTGTCGTGGTTGGGCCAGGCTTCGCCGTCGGCGGCCATGTTCCCGTACATCTTGGTGGCCAGGACCACCTTGTCGCGGCGTCCGCCGCCCTGGGCGAACCAGGTGCCGAGGATCTCCTCGGTGCGCCCCTTGTTCTCGCCCCAGCCGTAGACGTTGGCGGTGTCGAAGAAGTTCAGGCCCGCGCCGAGCGCGGAGTCCATGATCGTGTGGCTGTCCGACTCGTTGGTCTGCGGGCCGAAGTTCATCGTCCCGAGGACGAGTCGGCTGACCTTGAGTCCGGTGCGTCCGAGCTGTGTGTACTTCATGACGCCCCAGCCAACTCCTTCGAGCCCACTCCAGGCAAGGACGCGTCGGCCGAGTGGCCGAGGTCCGCCTCCGCCCCGCCCTCAGCTGTCCTTCTCCAGCGTGTTCACCAGCGTCCGCAGCAGCCGGTTCAGCTCCTCGCAGTCCTGCGCGCTCAGGTTCGCGAGTATCCGGCGCTCGTTGCGCACATGGCCCTCCACCGTGCTGTCGACGAGGGCGCGTCCGGCGTCGGTGAGCGTGACGTACAGGCTGCGGCGGTCGCCGGGCACGGCCTCCCGGACGACCAGGCCGCGGGCGGCGAGGCGGTCGATCCGGTTCGTCAGCGCGGCGGAGCTCACCATGACGTTCGCGGCGAGCTCCTTGGGGGTGAGCGGGCGGTCGCTGCGGCGGAGCGTGGCGAGGACGTCGAACTCCCAGCGCTCCATGCCGTGCCCGGCGAAGTACCCGCCGACCTCCCTGTCCAGGAGCCGGTGCAGCCGCAGGAGCCGGCCCACCGCCCCCATGGCCTCCAGGTCCAGATCGGACCGCAGGGCGGCCCACTGGTCCAGGAAGTCGTCGACCGAGTCACGCATGGGGCCCACCTTGTTCATTCCGCCCGGCTCCCGGCCACGCTCCCGCCGGATAGTTCCACGTCGAACTGTTTGACGTCAGCCTACTCCCTGCCGTACTTTTTCGTTCGATGGGAGATAGTTCGACGTCGAATGATCGACGGTTCGTACGGGGCCGGGGTCCGCCGACCCCCGTACGAACCGCCCCGTACGGGCACCGCCCGACCACCCGACCGCCCCGTACGGCCCCGCCCGACCCCCAGGAGCCCGCCATGACCGACCAACGCCTGGTCAGGATCTCCCTCCTCACCGCCCTGGCCCCCGCCGTCTGGGGCTCCACCTACCTGGTCACCACCGAGTTCCTGCCGCCCGACCGGCCCCTGCTCGCCTCCACCGTGCGCGCCCTGCCCGCCGGGCTGGTCCTGCTCCTGATGACCCGCGTCCTGCCCCGGGGCATCTGGTGGCTGCGCGCGACCGTGCTCGGCGTCCTCAACATCGGCGCCTTCTTCTACTTCCTCTTCCTCGCCGCCTACCACCTGCCCGGCGGGGTGGCGGCCCTCGTCATGACCGTCCAGCCGATGATCGTGCTGCTCCTCGGCGCCCTCCTGCTCGGCGCCCGCATACGGCTCCTGCACATCGGCGCCTGTCTGCTCGCCGCCGCCGGGGTCGCGCTCCTGGTCCTCCAGCCGCAGGCCGCCCTGGACGGCGTCGGCGTACTCGCCGGACTGCTGGGGGCCGTGTGCATGGCGACGGGCATCGTGCTGACCAAGCGCTGGGGGCGGCCCGAAGGGGTCTCGCTGCTGGCGTTCACCGGGTGGCAGCTCACCGTCGGCGGCCTCGTCCTGCTGCCCGTCACCCTGCTCGGCGAACCGCTTCCCGACCACCTGACCTGGGGCAACGTCGGCGGCTTCGCCTACCTGAGCGTCATCGGGGCGCTGCTCGCGTACGTGGTGTGGTTCAACGGCATAGCGCGGCTGCCGGCGCTCGCCGCCTCGTTCCTGTCGTTCGCCTCGCCCCTGTGCGCCACGGTCCTCGGCTACCTCTTCATGGGGCAGACGCTGGGACCGCTCCAGCTGCTGGGCGCGGCGGGGGTCATCGGTGCGGTGGTACTGGCTCAGCTCGGTACGGGGGCACCGCCCGCGCCCGGCACGCGTACGCCGTCGGCACCGGCCGCCCCGCCCGCCTCAGCTGCCGAAGGCGGCCGACACGGCGACGACGAGGAACATGAGCACGAGCGCGGCCGCCATGATGCGGTTTCTGGTCTTCGGGTCCACCCTTCGAGCCTAACCGCACCGCCCACCGGCCCCGCGCCCAGCCCGCCCGTACCACCGCACGGCCCCGGGCGGAAGTAACGCGGGTCCGGGCGTGTCCGAGGAGCCGGGCCTATCGTTGTACTACGCGGCTGCCCGCGCGCCCGTGCGGCAGCGGGGAGGAGCGGCACGATGACCGTCGTAGACGACAGGATCGACATGGCCGACATCAGCGACGAGCGCACCCTGGACATGATGTTCGAGTGGCTTGAGCCCACCCCCGAGGGATTCAAGGTCGAGATCGTCGAGGGGAACGTCTACATGTCGCCGCAGCGGGACACGCACTGGGAGATCACCTTCGACATCCTGGAGCAGCTGCGCACCACCTACGAACGCCGGCAGCTGAAGACCGACGTACGCATCGACTTCCCCGGTCTCCTCAACGGCTTCGCCTCCGACGTCGTCGCCCTCGCCTCCGACGCCGTCAAGGGCGACGACGGCCGCTGGCGCTACCAGGACATCGAGTTCGTCGCCGAAGTGATCTCCCGCAGCACCGGCGCCAACGACTACGGCGCCAAGAAGGCCGTGTACGCCACCGCCGAGGTCCCCGTGTACCTCATCGTCGACCCGTACACCGGGACCTGGCACCTGCACACGCTCCCGAAGGGCGACGAGTACCGCAGCGTCCTGAGCCTGGACTTCGGCACCCCGGTCGACCTGACGTCGACCGTCGTCGGTCTCACCCTCGCGACCGACGCCTTCCCCCGCGACTGACCCGGACACGCGAAAGGCGCCCGCCTCCCGGAACATCGGGAAGCGGGCGCCTTTCGCGTACCTCACGCCGCCGTCGTCAGCCGCTCGCGCGGGACGAAGCGGACGTGCGGGCGGCCCGGGCGGAGGTCGACCTTCAGGCGGAGACCGCCGACGCGGGCGAGGGCGAAGCCGACGGCCAGGGCGGCGATCACCGAGATCACGCCGCCGGACGCGAAGCCGACGCGGGCGCCGTACGTGTCGCTGATCCAGCCGACGATCGGGGCGCCCACCGGCGTACCCCCGGCGAAGACCATCATGTACAGGCTCATCACCCGGCCCCGCATCTCCGGGTCGGCCGCCATCTGCACGCTCGTGTTCGCGGTGATGTTCGTCGTCAGGCCCAGCATGCCGATCGGGACCAGCAGGAGCGAGAACAGCCAGACGCTCGGGGACAGTGAGGCGGCGATCTCCAGCAGGCCGAACGCCGTGCCCGCCGCCACCAGCATCCGCAGCCGCGTGGAGCGGCGGCGGGCCGAGAGCAGCGCTCCGGCCAGCGAACCGGCGGCCATCAGGATGTTGAAGAACGAGTACATCCCGGCGCCGCCGTCGAAGACCCCGTCGGCGAAGGCGGTGAGCCAGATCGGGAAGTTGAAGCCGAACGTGCCGACGAAGCCGACCAGGACGATCGGCCAGATCAGCTCCGGGCGGCCCTTGACGTAACGCAGCCCCTCCCGCAGCTGTCCCTTGGCGCGGGGCACCCGCACCGAGGGGTGGAGCTCGTTCGTCCGCATCATCAGCAGGCCGATGAGCGGGGCCAGGAAGGAGAGGCCGTTGAGCAGGAACGCCCAGCCGCTGCCGACCGTGGTGATCAGGACACCCGCGACGGCGGGGCCGATGAGCCGGGCGGACTGGAAGTTCGCCGAGTTCAGGCTGACCGCGTTGCGGAGCTGCGCGGGGCCGACCATCTCGGAGACGAACGACTGGCGGGCCGGGTTGTCGACGACGGTCACCATGCCGAGCAGGAAGGCGACCAGGTAGACGTGCCAGACCTCGACGGCCCCGGTCAGGGTCAGGACGGCCAGCGCGATACCGCACAGGCCGAGCATGGCCTGGCTGACGAGCAGGATCTGCCGCTTCGGGAGGCGGTCGGCGATGACACCGCCGTACAGGCCGAAGAGCAGCATGGGCAGGAACTGGAGGGCCGTGGTGATGCCGACGGCGGTGGCGGAACCCGTCAGGCTCAGGACGAGCCAGTCCTGCGTGATGCGGGACATCCAGGTACCGGTGTTGGAGATCACGGCGCCCGTGGCGAACAGGCGGTAGTTACGGATCTTCAGCGACGAGAAGGTCCCGCCGGTCGTGCTCTCGTGGGTGGAAGTCGGTGCGGGGGCGGAGTCTGCTCCGGGTCCCGTACTCAAAAGGGTTCATCTCCTCGTACGTCTGCGGCGTGCGGTCCGACGAGGACGTGACGACGGGCGCTCCGGCGGTGATCGGTCCGGCCGTACAGCGGTGTACGGCCGGGGCGGTCACCGGCGTCGCGCCCGCGGGGTCACAGGTGGGCGAGCTTCTCCAACACGGGCGCGGCGGCCCGCAGCATCTCCCACTCGTCCTCGTCCAGGCCCTCGGCGAGCTGGGCCAGCCAGGCGTTCCGCTTGGAGCGGCTCTCCGCGAGCATGGCCTCGGCCTGCTCGGTCTGGCTGACGACCTTCTGCCGACGGTCATCGGGGTGCGGTTCCAGCCTGACGAGTCCCTTCGCCTCCAGCAGCGCGACGATGCGGGTCATCGACGGAGGCTGCACATGCTCCTTGCGGGCCAGCTCACCGGGGGTGGCCGAACCGCAGCGGGCCAGGGTGCCGAGCACCGACATCTCGGTGGGGCTCAGCGATTCGTCGACGCGCTGGTGCTTCAGGCGCCGGCCCAGCAGCATCACGGCCGAGCGGAGGGAGCTCACGGCGGCGGCACTCTCGCCGTCGTGGATCAGGTCAGGCATGTTCGTTAGCGTAACTCATTACCCAATCTAAATACCACTCGGTTATGCGTGGGCGAGAAACAGATCACCCGAAAGAGTGAGATGGGGGCGGAAAGCGAGGTGAAAAGCGCCCCCGGGCGGGGACCCTGCTTGGCATGGGATCGACAGTGCTCAGCCTGCGCATAGACGGTGAGCTGCTCGACCGGCTCCGGCAGCACGCCGCGAAACGCGGCATGAGCGTCCAGGACTATGTGGTCCGGACGCTCATGCGCGACGACTTCGACGAACGCTTCAAGGCGGCCGTCGACGAGACGGAGAAGTTCTACGGGGAGACGGAGGGGCTCTGCGGGCCGACGGGCCCCGCGGTGACGAGGGACCCGATCACGTGAGGCCGAGCGCCGGCATCGCGTAGTAGAAGACGAAGACCGCCGACACCACGTACATCGCGATCGGGACCTCACGGCCCCGGCCCGCCGCCAGCCGCAGCACGGAGAAGGCGATGAAGCCGATGCCGATGCCGTTGGTGATCGAGTACGTGAACGGCATCATCACCATCGCCAGGAACGCCGGGACCGCCAGCGTGTAGTCGCTCCAGTCGATGTCCCGTACCGACCCCGCGATGATCAGGAAGCCGACCGCCAGCAGGGCGGGGGTGGCCGCCTGCGACGGGACCATGGTCGCCAGCGGTGTGAGGAACAGCGCCACCGAGAAGAGCAGACCGGTCACCACGCTCGCCAGTCCGGTGCGGGCGCCCTCTCCGACGCCCGCCGTGGACTCCACGAAGCAGGTGGTGGCGGAGGCGGAGGTCGCACCGCCCGAGGCGACCGCGATGCCGTCCACGAACAGCACCTTGTTGATGCCGGGGAAGGTGCCGTTCTCGTCCATCAGCTTGGCCTCGTCACCGACACCGAGGATGGTGCCCATCGCGTCGAAGAAGCAGGACAGCAGCACGGTGAAGACGAACAGGATGCCGGTCAGATAGCCGACCTTGGCGAAGCCGCCGAAGAGGCTGACCTCACCGAGCAGCCCGAAGTCCGGCGCGGAGACCGGGTTCCCCGGCCATGCGGGCGTCGTCAGGCCCCAGGCCCCCTCGGGCAGGCCCGCCACCGCGTCGATGACCACGGCGAGGAGCGTCATGGCGATGATCGAGATCAGGATCGCGCCGGGCACCTTGCGCACGATCAGCGCGAGCGTGAGCAGCGCGCCGAGCACGAAGACGAGGATCGGCCAGCCGGTGAGGTGGCCGTCGGCGCCGAGCTGGAGCGGCACGGTGGTGTGGGCCTCGTTCGGGATGCGCGAGACGAAGCCCGAGTCGACGAGGCCGATCAGCAGGATGAAGAGGCCGATACCGATCGCGATGCCCTTGCGGAGCGACTTCGGTACGGCGTTCATCACGCGTTCCCGCAGCCCGGTCGCGACCAGCAGCATGACCACGATGCCCGCGAGGACGACCATGCCCATCGCGTCCGGCCAGCTCATCCGGGGGGCGAGCTGGAGCGCGACGACGGTGTTGACGCCGAGCCCGGCCGCGAGCGCGATCGGCACATTGCCGATGACACCCATCAGGAGCGTGGAGAAGGCGGCGGAGAGCACGGTGGCGGTGACCAGCTGGCCGTTGTCGAGCTGGTGGCCGTACATGTCCTTCGCGCTGCCCAGGATGATCGGGTTGAGCACGATGATGTACGCCATCGCGAAGAACGTGGCGAACCCGCCGCGGAATTCGCGCGCGACGGTCGACCCCCGCTCGGAGATCTTGAAGAACCGGTCCAGGCCGCCCTGGGGCTGCGGGGCCGAGGGCTGCGGGGAGTCGACCGGAGCGGTGGCCGAGGGGGGCATGGGTGACCTCAGTCGTACGTAGGGGTGGGGCGCGGAGAGGTGAGAGCAAGGGGCGCAAAAGTGATCGACATTGGATGTTCAGACGAACGAATCGAGCCAGCCCAAAGCAGATTCAGTATGAATACATCAGGCGAAGATCGCTATCTCCGCGCGTAGACCCTTGGGAGCCCTGCACGGACCCTCGGGTTCCTTGAGGACGAACGGCCCCCCGGCCTGCCGTACAGGGGCCCCATACACTGAACTCATGGAGAAGTGGACACCGAAGCACGAGGCGCCCGAGCCCCTGGAGGGCCCCGTCGTCTCCACCATCGTGGGCGGCACGATCCTCTGGTTCGTCCTCTTCCTCGCCCAGCTCCCCTTCTACGGCTGGTTCGCCGACCGGGGGCACACCTGGTGGGTATGGACCCCGCTGGCCGGTGCCGGACTGGGGCTGATCGGCATCTGGTACGTCCGCGGGCGCGACGCCGCCCTCAAGCGGCACGCGGCCCAGGCGCAGGCCGAGGCCGAGGCGGAGGCCCGGGCGAAGGCGGAAGCGGAAGCGGACGGTCTGACGGCGTAGGCCGCGGCCGCCCGGTGCGGTGCGCAGTGCGCGGTCGGGGCTCCTGACGGCGTGGCCGCCTGCCTCTTCCGTACGGGCTCCTCCCCGTCCCCGTACAACCCTGGGACCGACTTGCTCCTCCCCTGGTCGGATCTTCGACCCCCCGACGGGTGATCAGCGCCGGGCGCCCGTACCTTCTAACCATGACGCAGCGGGCACTCGATTCCTCCGGGGAGCACACACCCGGACCTCCCCGGCCGGCCATGATCGACGCGGGGGCGGAACTCGACCCCGTACATCCGGTCGACCTTCCGCCATCCGGCCATCGCGCCACCGGCCTCACCACGGCCGAGGTCGCCGAGCGGGTGGCTCGGGGTGAGGTCAACGACGTACCCGTACGGTCCTCGCGGTCCCTCACCGAGATCGTCCGCGCCAACGTCTTCACCCGGTTCAACCTGATCATCGGCGTGCTCTGGGTGATCATGCTGTTCGTGGCGCCGATCCAGGACAGCCTCTTCGGCTTCGTGATCGTCGCCAACACCGGCATCGGCATCATCCAGGAGTGGCGGGCCAAGCGGACCCTGGACAGCCTCGCGGTGATCGGTGAGGCGAAGCCGACCGTGCGGCGCGACGGGAGCGCCGTCGAGGTCTCCACCCACGAGATCGTCCTCGGGGACGTGATCGAGCTGGGGCCCGGCGACAAGGTGGTCGTGGACGGCACGGTCGCGGAGGCCGACAGCCTGGAGGTCGACGAGTCGCTGCTGACCGGTGAGGCCGACCCGGTGCTCAAGCGGCCCGGCGACCCGGTGATGTCCGGCAGTTTCGTCGTCGCGGGCGGCGGCGCGTTCACCGCGACCAAGGTCGGGCGCGAGGCGTACGCGGCCCAGCTCGCGGAGGAGGCGTCGCGCTTCACGCTCGTCCACTCCGAGCTGCGCAGCGGCATCAGCACGATCCTGAAGTACGTCACCTGGATGATGGTGCCGACGGCGATCGGACTCATCATCAGCCAGCTCGTCGTGAAGGACAACAACTTCAAGGACTCCGTCGCCCGGACCGTCGGCGGCATCGTCCCGATGATCCCCGAGGGGCTGGTGCTCCTCACCTCCGTCGCCTTCGCCATCGGCGTCGTACGGCTCGGCCGCAAGCAGTGCCTCGTGCAGGAGCTGCCCGCCATCGAGGGGCTCGCCCGGGTCGACGTGGTCTGCCTGGACAAGACCGGGACCCTCACCGAGGGCGGCATGGACATCACGGAGGTCCGGCCGCTGAACGGGAGCGACGAGGCGTACGTCCACCAGGTGCTGCGCTCCCTCGGCTCCTCCGACCCCCGCCCCAACGCCAGCCTCCAGGCCATCATCGACGCCTATCCGGCGGGCGGGGACGGCAAGGCCGCCTGGGCGGTCACCGAAGCGATGCCGTTCTCCTCCGCCCGCAAGTACAGCGGCGCCACGTTCACCGAGGCCGACGGCACCTCCTCCGCCTGGCTGCTCGGCGCCCCCGACGTCCTGCTCCCCGAGGGCGACCCCACCCTCGACGAGATCGACCACCTCAACCAGCAGGGCCTGCGCGTGCTGCTCCTGGCCCGGGTGCCGAGCGGCGAACTGGACGCCCCGGACGCGGCGGAGGGCGACGTGCCCACCGCGCTCGTCGTCCTGGAGCAGCGGCTGCGGCCGGACGCGGCAGAGACCCTGAAGTACTTCGCCCAGCAGAACGTGGCCACCAAGGTCATCTCCGGCGACAACGCCGTCTCGGTCGGCGCGGTCGCCGGGAAGCTGGGCCTCGCGGGCGCCGAGAACACCCTCGACGCCCGCCGGATGCCCACCGACCCGGACGAGATGGCCACGGCCATGGAGCAGAACGCGGTCTTCGGCCGGGTCACCCCGCAGCAGAAGCGGGACATGGTCGCCGCCCTCCAGTCGCGCGGCCACACGGTGGCGATGACCGGCGACGGCGTCAACGACGTCCTGGCCCTCAAGGACGCCGACATCGGGGTCTCGATGGGCTCCGGCTCCGAGGCCACGCGCGCGGTCGCCCAGATCGTGCTGCTGAACAACAGCTTCGCCACGCTCCCGTCGGTGGTGGCCGAGGGCCGCCGGGTGATCGGCAACATCACCCGTGTCGCGACCCTCTTCCTCACCAAGACGGTCTACTCGGTGCTGCTGGCGATCCTGGTGGTCTGCTCGCAGGTGGAGTACCCGTTCCTGCCGCGCCACCTGACGCTGCTGGCCACGCTGACCATCGGCGTCCCCGCGTTCTTCCTGGCCCTCGCGCCGAACAAGGAACGCGCCCAGCCCCACTTCGTCCGCCGCGTCATGCGGTACGCGATCCCCTCGGGCGTCATCGCGGCGGCGGCCACCTTCACCACGTACCTGCTGGCCCGCCACCACTACTCCGGTCCCGGAGCGCTGGAGGCCGAGACGAGCGCGGCGACGCTGACGCTGTTCCTGGTCGCGATGTGGGTCCTGGCGATCATCGCCCGCCCCTACACCTGGTGGCGCATCGGCCTGGTGGCGGCGATGGGGCTCGGCTTCCTGATCGTGCTCGTGGTGCCGTGGCTCCAGGAGTTCTTCGCCCTGAAGCTGGTGGGGACGACCATGCCGTGGGCGGCGGTCGGCATCGCGGTGGCGGCGGCGGCCGCGCTGGAGTTCAGCTGGCGCCTGGTGGGCCGGCGCTTCGGGGCGTAGGCGGCGCCGGGCGCGGAGTGCCACAGCCATACGGAAGCCCCCGGGAGGCTCGGCCTCCCGGGGGCTTCCGTATGGCTGTGGCTGTGACTACTTCACGTCGAGGTAGTCGGCGGCCGAGGTGACGGCCGGGGTGGAGGCCGTACCGGCGAAGCTGTAGCGCCAGTGGCCGTCCACGGTCGCCTTCACCGTGGTCTTCAGGGCGCCGGTCGAGCTGGACTTGACCGTCTTGATGTTCTTGTAGGTCTTCGCGCCCTTCTTCTTGAACTGGAGCTTGACCGACTGCTTGCTGTAGCCCTGGTACTTGTAGGTCTCCCAGTTGGCGCGCGTCAGCTTGCCGGTGACCGTGATCGTCTTGCCCTTCTTCACCGGCTCCGGCGAAGCGTTCGCGGTCAGCTTGGAGAGGCGCTGCACCCGCACCTTGGCGACGGAGTCACGCTGGACCTCCTCGCCCTTCATGGTCACCGCCACGACCCCGACGTTCCAGTTGGCCGCGTCGGAGTTCAGCAGCAGCTTCGGGTCGAGGGTGATGGTCCCCTTGCAGGTCGTGGTGGTCGCGTTGGCAACCTTGCAGGAGAAGCCCTTCTCGTCCGGACCGAAGCCGATGCCCTTGTTGACGCTCTTGCCGTGCCAGATGAACGGGGCGGCGCCGCCGATCCCGGAGGGGTCGGAGGCGGTGACGGAGAAGGAGACCTTCTTCTTCGCCGAGGTGCCGAGGACGATCGGCTTGCCGCTGTTGACGGTCGCCTTGGTGATCTTCACCTTCGCCGACTTCGCGGCGGCGCCGACCGTACGCTTCGCCTGGTCGCCCGGGACGGACTGGAAGGCGGTGAAACCGCGGTCCGCCGACCGCGAAGAGGTGTCATCGGCCTGTGCGGCCGGTACGGCGAGGGCGGAGAGAGCCAGGGCGCCGGAGACGGCAGCCACAGTGGCACGAATACGCATGTGATGTTCCCCACGTGGAGAAGGGGCTCCGGGGCGGCGTTGTCAGCCCGGCGGAGCCCATCTGGTCCAGAGCCTGTTGGCTCACAGGATCAGACGGGTGACCTGCGTGAATGGTTGTACGACTTTATGACTTTCCTGTGAACCATGTGACGCGTGCCCCCTGCCCTGCTCGGCCCGTCCCGGGGCGGGCCGAGCAGGGGTGTGAGCCGGGCTACTTCACGTCGAGGTAGTCGGCGGCCGAGGTGACGGCCGGGGTCGAGGACGTACCGGCGAAGCTGTAGCGCCAGTGGCCGTCCACGGTCGCCTTCACCGTCGTCTTCAGAGCACCGGCCGAGCTCGACTTGACCGTCTTGATGTTCTTGTAGGTCTTCGCGCCCTTCTTCTTGAACTGGAGCTTCACCGACTGCTTGCCGTAGCCCTGGTACTTGAAGGTCTCCCAGTTGGCGCGCGTCAGCTTGCCGGTGACCGTGATCGTCTTGCCCTTCTTCACCGGCTCCGGCGAAGCGTTCGCGGTCAGCTTGGACTGACGCTGGAGCTTGAAGGACTTGGCCTTCTCCGTCCAGATGAAGTCGCCGTCCTTGGCGTTGACCCAGGCGTCGACATACCAGGTGCCCGCCCGGTCGTTGCCGTACAGCAGGTCGACCTTCGGGTCGACGACGAACTTCGCGGTGCAGGTGTTGCTCTTGCAGGTGGTGGCGCTCGTCGTCAGGATGCCGAACGCCGGTCCGCGCAGGCTGATGTCGGCGTCCTTGATGCCGGAGTTGTCCTTGGCGGTCAGGACGACCGTGAACTTCTTGACGCCCGAGGTCCCGACGACCACGTTCTTGCCGCCGTTGACCGTCACCTTGGTGATGGTGGTGTCGCCGTAGCGACCGTCCGCCTGGGCGGCCGGGACCGTGAGGGCGGTAACGGCCAGGGCGCCGGTGACGACGGCCGCAAACGTACGCATGCGCATGTGTTCCCCGTGGAGAAGGGGTCCTGCCCCGAGGTGCGAACGGGGGCGGACCGGTCCGAACTGACTGTGGCCGACGGCCTGTTGACTCCGGCAGTTCAGCCACTCACCCGGTGAGACCCGCCCCGCCCGCGCATGGTTGTACACAGATATGCGTTTTCTGTGAAGGAGATCGGAGGGCGAAGGGGGCGGGCGTCGCCCCCCCTCAGTCGAACCAGCGGTCCCGCGCCAGCTCCTCCGTACGCGACGGGTCCTCCAGCAGGGCCGCCACCTCGAAGCGGCGCGGCCACTGGCCCGCCGCCCAGGCCAGGCCCGCCGCGACCCCCTCCAGGGTGGCGGCGTGGACGACGCCGTCCGGGGTGCGGCGCCAGTCCAGTTCGACGCCGCCCGCGTGGAGTTCGGTGTGCTCGATGTACGTGTCCGGGGTGGCGGGGCCGAGCAGGACGCGGACGGACTCCGGTACGCGGTGCTCCTCGCCCTCGCTGGTGACGCCCGCCTCGATCGTCTCGCCGAGCCGCCGCACCTGGAGCAGGTCGGCCAGCTCGGCGGCCCGGGACGGGGCCACGGGGAGCAGGGGCAGCCCCTCCGTCAGCGGCAGCACGTCCGGGGCGTCCGCGATGACCGCGTCCGCCGCGTCGACCACGACCACCTCGCCGTCCACCACCGCCCGCAGCTCGTCCGGCAACGTCACCTGGTCCGGGTCGAGTTCGGCGAGGGCGGTGTACAGGGCGTGCAGCTGTACGGGGGTGACGGGCCGGTCCTCGTCGGCGAGCCGGCCCAGCAGCTCGGCCGCACCGCCCGGCTCGTCCAGAAGGGCGGCGACCGATGTGCGCACCCCGAGGGCCCGCAGCACCTGGGTGTCGTCGAAGCCGGTGGCGTCCACCGCGTCGTACAGCCCCGCCAGACGCGGGTCACCGCCCGCCGCGCGCAGCCCGGCGGGGCGGCGGCCGTCCAGGACGGGGTGGTCGCGCAGCCACCACGCGGTGTACGGGCGCACGGACTGCGTCGTCCCGTCCGGCAGCAGCACCCGCACCGGCTGCGTCAGCGCGTCCCGCAACGGCGGCTGCGCCAGCATCGCGAGCGCCTGCGGCCAGGCGTCGTCGTCCACCAGGTCCAGATCCCGTACGGCGACGATCTCGGTGGCGACCGGCGGCACCGGCGTCTCGGGCAGCTGGTCGAGGAGGTCCTCGCACCACACGTCGACGGCGTCCAGCAGCCCGGCGTCGTCCGGCTCGGCGAAGTCGCTGTCGCGGGGCTCCAGTTCGTCCGGGTCCAGAACGACATCGGTGGCCCGGACGAGGGCGAAGGTGGCGAGCACCCCGCAGGCGGTGAGCGGACCCTCACCCCAGCGTTCCGCCAACTCCTCGTCCACCGGAGCGAGTTCCCCTTCCCGGATCACCTGGGCGAACGCGCTTCCGGGGAAGACCAGTTCACCGGCGGGGGCGGGTTCGCCGTCCTCGTCGGGGAGGGCGAGCGCGCCGAGCCAGGGCTCGTCGCCGGGGGCCAGTTCGGCATCGCGTACGAGGATGAGGACGGTCTCCGCCAGCTCGTCGGCGTCGAGCGCGTCCTCGTCCCAGATCTCGCCCGCGTCCAGCGATCCGGCGACCGCGGAACGTACTTGAGGGGTCGTCAGAACGGCGCGGGGGGTGGCGGGCAGCGCGCCGAGCTTCTCCAGGAGCGGGTGGGCCGCGTCCGGGTGGGCGACCTTGAGGCCGAGGCGGGAGAGCCGGGCGAGCACGGGGCCGGTGAGGGCGTCCGGGAGGGGCAGCAGCACCTGGCGGGGGCCAATGGTGGTGCGCGGCGGGCGGCCTGCCCGCTCGTCCTCCGGGTCGCCCGCGAGCGGGACGGGGAGGCCGGAGAGCCGGTCGGGGTCGATGCCCGCGAGGCTGTCGTAGAGCCGGTGCCACCAGGCGGGGTCGCGCTCAAGACCGGCGAGGCGGTCGATGGCCTCGGTCAGGGGCACCCGGGCGACGCCGAGGGTACGGAGCTCGGGGCGGCGCTCCAGACCTGCGGGCAGCAGACAGGGCAGCACCTCGGCGAGGACCCGTACGGTCTCGGCCCCGACGCCCTCGACGACCTCCGCCTCGACGGGGCGCAGGGCGGCGGTGGCGGTCCCGCTGGTGGTCTCCGTACGGTCCCAGTCGTCCGCCCAGCTCCGGTCGGCCTCCGCGTCCCGGGGCGCGGCGGGCTCCAGGAACGCGACCCTCGGCAGCCGGGCCAGGATCGCCCCGCGCAGGGCCCCGTCCAGGCCGCCCTTGCCGAGCGGGCCCGGCACCAGGTCGATGGTCCCGGTCGACACCGGCCGCCAGGCGCCCAGCAGTTCCGCGTACGCGTCGGCCGCCCGCTCCACCAGGAAGTCCGTGAGCGGCCCGGGGGCCGGGTGCCTGCGGGCGGTGTCCAGGGGGAGGGAGGCGATGAGCAGGGCGGGGATGCCGAGGGGCTCGTCGGTGGGGGTGGGGGCGTGGACGACCGGGGCCGTACGGGGGGTGAGCGGGGCGCCGGACTCGTCGACCGGGACCGCCCAGGTGACCGACCAGTGCGGGCGCAGCCGCTCCTCGACCGGGCGGTCGGCGAGGAGGGCGGGCTCGACGGGGCCGTGGTGGAAGACGGTGCGCCAGCGGTTCAGGCCGTGCGCGGAGTCGTCGATGTGCGTGTACGGGCCGTGGGCCGACCGGCTCAGGGTCCGTACGCCCTCCGGCGTCTCGATGACCACCTCGTCCAGGCCGGGCAGGGTGAGCAGCAGCGCGTCGTCCACGGCGGCCAGCAGCCGGGCGGCCAGATCCTCGGCGGCGGGGTCGCGGAGCGGCAGCACGACGACGGTGTCGTACCCCTCGGGTGCGGAGCCCTCGGCGGGCAGCGGGAGGCGCAGCAGCGGTACGTGGCCGTCGCGGCGGCGCAGCTCGTCGCCGAGGCCGGGGGAGCCGACGGCCGCGTCCCGGGCCATCTCGCGGGCCTCGGCCAGGGACCAGCGGACCCCGCCGTGGCGGCCGAGCACGGCCGGTTCGTCGCTGACCGCGAGGACGGCGGCGAACCCGACGCCGAACCGGCCCACGGCGGACTCGTGGCCCTCGCGCTTGGCGGAGGCGCGAAGGGTGGAGAGCGACTCCACGCCGGTGGCGTCCAGGGGGGCGCCGGTGTTGGCGGCGGCGAGGACGCAGCGGCCGTCCGGGGCGCCGGGGGCGGCGGGGTGCAGGGTGAGGCGGAGCCGGCCGGGGACGCCCGCGCGGGCGGCGGCGTCGGCGGCGTTCTGGGCCAGCTCGACGACGAGGCGGTCGCGGTAGCCGCCGAGGGCGAGGTCCTCCTCGGCGTTGGCGTCCTCCCGGAAGCGGGCGGGGCCCGCGCCCCAGGCGTCGAGCACGCCGCGCCGCAGCCGTGCCGTCCCGAACGGATCGGCCCCCTCGGTCGCATTCATGCTCACGCTGTCGACTCCGTCCGCCGTGGTGGGGGTGGCTGCGCCTGTGTTCCGTACCTGCCGCCCAGTGTGCGCCCGAAGGTACCGTGCCACCCAGCCCGTCCGGCGTTTGAGGACGGAACCCTCGGCTGGGTGGGCGGGCACGAAACAAGGGCCCTGGGGCCCAGCACCCCGCAGAGATGCCCGACACCACGTCGACGGTTCCGTCCTCAAACGCCGGACGGGCTGGATCGGGTGACCGCCACTACGAGTGGCCCAGGTCCTCCGACGCGCCGTCGGCCTCGGACGGCACCGAGCCGCCCCCGCGCTCGGGGCGGAGCGCGTACTCGTCCACCCGCATCGTGTCCAGCGCATGCTCCGCCGGCCGCACCGGCTTCGGCATCACCGCCGCCTCCGAGTGCCCCCCGCACCCGTATGCCAGCGACACCACATGCCCGTCCGCCGGGCCGAACTCGTTCGCGCAGACCCCGAACGCCTGCTTCAGCGAGCCCGCCATCGGGATCAGGAACGCGCAGCTCACACAGGTGGCCGGGGCCGCCTGTGCCATCGGGGTGTTCGGGCCGAACGCCTCGTCCCAGCGGTCGGCCGCCTCGTACAGCCCGTACCGCGACAGCACCCGCGCCCGCCGCGTACCCAGCTCGTCGGCGACGGCGGCGATGGAGCCCCGGGTGGTGGCGGCCACCGGCCGGTCCGTCAGCTCGGCGTCCTCCGAGTCGACGAGCTCCGCCAGCTCGTCGGAGACGGCCGAGTTCGGCGGCGGCTCGTCCTCGCCGGTCCAGCCCGGCTCCAGGCGCAGGTCCTCCGCCTCGGTCGGCAGCAGGTCGCCGGGGCCCATGTCGCCGGGGCGCAGCCGCTCGCTCCACGGCACCCACTCCGGGGCCAGGAGCGCGTCGGGCCCCGGCAGCAGCACCGTTTCGTCCAGGGTGACGTTCTTCGCACGGGAGGCCCGAGCGACGGTCACGGCCCAGCGCCAACCCCGGTAGCCGGGGTCCTTGGACTCGAAGTAGTGCGTGACGACGCGGTCCCCCTCGGAGACCACACCGGCATGCTCACCGACCACACCGGGCGCGGCGGCTTCCTCCGCCGCCGCGCGCGCGAGGTCCACCGCCTCGGCACACAGGCGGTCGGGAACGGGGGTACGGGCGGTACGGGCCGTACGGCTTCGCGTCGTCGCAGCACTCACAGGTCTTCGCTTCTCTCCATACGCCAGTCTCACGAGCGCGCCAGCTGCTGCACGATTGCCGTTTTCGGCCAGACAGCTGCGGGCGGAGCGGACCTGGGGGCCGCGTCGACGTCCACACCCGTTGTGCCTGCCTCGGGCGCGCCTTCTGCCACCCATTCTGCGGGATCGCGGAGAGGCGCGCGGCCAAGAACAACCGCCGGTGGCGCGTTACGCACGCTACCCTCTCCGCCGCTCCGCGCCCACCTGCCCGCCCCAAACGTGCCGTATCCGTGCTCCGGCGCCCGGCCCCCGGACACCCGCCCGGGAGCGTCCGCGCGCCCTCCGACATCCGGCCACCCCCGCCCCGGCGGACTTGCGCCACCCCGCCGGGCCCCTCCTCACACCGCCGGGCGGGCACGGGCCGAACACCACCGGCCGGGCACGGGACGGCGGCGGGGCGGGCTGGTCCGACAGGGCGTCACACGCGAGTCCCCGGCCGATCACCGTTCATACCGGCCGGGGTTGGGGCACTATGACGGAGTGACTGCCGCCAGGTCGCACGACGGTCCCGGCCCGTTCCGCAGGGCGGGACGGGCGACGGGCCGTGCCCTGCGCACCCCGTTCACCGGTGCGGCGCGGGGTATCCGCAAGGCGACGCACGCCCATGGCGCCGGGGAGTCCGGCCTCGGCAAACTCATCGAACTGCACGCGGTGAACGGCGCGGGTGACGTCATGATCACCGTCGCCCTCGCCTCCACCGTCTTCTTCTCCGTGCCCACGGACGAGGCGCGCGGGCGCGTCGCGCTCTACCTCGCCATCACCATGGCCCCCTTCACCCTGCTCGCCCCGGTGATCGGCCCGCTGCTGGACCGGCTGCCGCACGGCCGCCGGGCCGCGATGGCGGGCGCGATGCTGGCCCGCGCGCTGCTGGCGATCACCATGTCGGGCGCGGTCGCCACCGGCGGCCTGGAGCTGTATCCGGCCGCGCTGGGGGTGCTGGTCTCCTCGAAGGCGTACGGGGTGGTCCGCAGCGCGGTCGTGCCACGGCTGCTGCCACCCAAGTTCTCCCTGGTCAAAGCCAACTCACGGGTCACCCTGGCGGGGCTGCTCGCCACGGGGGTGGCGGCCCCGATCGGGGCCGGCCTCCAGACCATCGGCTCCGCCTGGCCGCTCTACGGCGCCTGCGCGATCTTCATCGTGGGCACCTTCCTCGCCTTCACGCTGCCGCCCAAGGTCGACTCCGCCAAGGGCGAGCGCCGGGCCCGCCTGATCGACCCCCAGGACCACCCGCACCTCCCGCACCGCGCGGAGCCCGTACGCCGCTCCGCCGCCCCCCAGCAGCAGCGCGGCAGAAAAGGCAACGGGGAGAAACCGCCCAGGGAGCGCCCGCCCGGCCTGAGGTCCGTCGGCGGGTCGGTGCTCCACGGCCTCCAGGCCAACGCGGCGCACCGGGCCCTCTCCGGCTTCCTGATCTTCTTCCTGGCGTTCCTGCTGCGCGAGCACCCGATGGCGGGCCAGAGCGCGGCCGTCTCGCTCGCCATCGTCGGCGTGTCGGCGGGGGCCGGGAACGCCTGCGGTACGGCGGTGGGCGCGTGGCTCCGGGCGCGCGGGCCCGAGGTGATCATCGCGACGGTGCTGGGGCTCGCCCTGGGCACGGCGGTGCTCGCCGCGGTGTTCTTCTCCACCGCGCTGGTCGCCGCGCTCGGCGCGGTCGCCGGGTTCACCCAGGCCCTGTCGAAGCTGTCGCTGGACGCGATGATCCAGCGGGACGTCCCCGAGGAGGTCCGCACCTCCGCGTTCGCCCGGTCCGAGACGCTGCTCCAGATGGCGTGGGTGGTCGGCGGCGGCATCGGGATCGCCCTGCCGCTCAACGCGGTGCTCGGCATGTCGGTCGCCGCGGGCATTCTCGCCCTCGGCGCGGCCGCCTCCGTACGGGGCCTCCTGGGGGCCGCGCGGCGCGGCTCGCCGCACCCCCGCGTGGCGTGAGCGGAGGGGACCGATAGCCTTCGGCCCATGACCGTTGCGTTCTTCTCCGGTAAGGGCCGTCGAATCGGCGTCGCTCTTGGTGCCGTGTCCGCGGGACTCCTTGTCCTGTCCGCCTGCGACAAGCCGACGCCGCTCGCCACCGTGACGGTCGGCACCGCCTCGGTGAACACCGAGGCCGCCTGCTACAACGACGGCGACCCGATCAAGGAATCGCTGATCCAGGGCTGCCTGAACAAGAAGGCCGACAAGGTCGTCGAGGTCGCGATGGACGACCAGGTCCGCTTCGGTGTCGACCCCGAGATCGCCGAGAACGGCTGGACGCTCTTCATCAACGGCCAGCAGGCCGAGCCGGAGCCGTTCAAGAAGACCTACCGGACGATCCCCGGCAGCGCCTTCTTCGCCAGCCAGACGGGCGAGCCCTCCAGCAAGACGAACGTCTCCATCGTGGAGACCGACGGCAAGCTCACCGGCATCTGGCAGTTCGAGTTCAAGAAGAAGTAAGAAGCGGCAAGAAGAAGGACCGGAAGAAGTCCTGAGGCTCTCCCTGTGCGTGTGCTCGTCGTGACCGCGGTCCCGGTGGAACGGGACGCGGTCACGCGTGCGTTCGGAGGCACCCCGGAGACGCTCGCCCTGCCGGGGGCCGAGCTGCACCGCAGCGGCGCGTTCGACGTCCTGGCGGGCGGAGCGGGCCCGTCGGCGGCAGCGGCGGCGACGGCCTTCGCCCTGGCGAGGGCTACTCCGGCCCCGGCTTCGGCTTCGTGCGGGGGAACGCCCCCGCGACCGTACGGGCTCGTCGTCTCCGCCGGGATCGGTGGCGGGTTCGCCCCCGCCGCCCCGCTCGGCTCGCTCGTCGTGGCGAGCGGCATCGTGGCGGCGGACCTGGGCGCCGAGACCCCGGACGGCTTCCTGCCCGTCACCGCGCTCGGCTTCGGCCGGGACCGCTTCACCCCGCCGCCCGCGCTGGTACGGGAGGTGGCGGCGGCCACCGGCGCCGCGCCCGGCCCCGTGCTCACCGTCTCCACCGTGACCGGCACCGCCGACCGCACCGCCGCCCTGCTCGCCGCGCACCCGGGTGCGCTGGCCGAGGCGATGGAGGGCTTCGGGGTGGCGGAGGCGGCCGACCGGGCCGGGGTGCCCGTGCTGGAGCTGCGGGCCGTGTCGAACACCGTCGGGCCCCGCGACCGGGCCGCCTGGCGCATCGGCGACGCGCTGGCCGCGCTCACGCAGGCGTTCGGGAAGGCGGCTCCCGTACTGGAGGGCTGGAAGGGCAGGAACAGCCACGAGGACCTGGAAGGTTGAACCCGGCATGACGACCGACACCGAGACCGCCACCGACTCCGCCCCGGGCCCGATCGAGATCGCCTTCTCGCCCTGCCCCAACGACACCTTCGTCTTCGACGCCTGGGCCCACGGCCGGGTCCCCGGCGCGCCTGCCCTGGACGTGACCTTCGCGGACATCGACGTCACCAACGGCATGGCCGAGCGCGGCGAACTGGACGTCCTGAAGGTCTCGTACGCGGTCCTGCCCTGGGTGCTGGACGAGTACGCGCTCCTGCCGTGCGGCGGGGCGCTGGGCCGGGGCTGCGGTCCGCTGGTCCTCACCAAGGAGCTGGGCCTCGACCTGACGGGCCGGACGGTGGCCGTGCCGAGCGAGCGCTCGACGGCGTACCTGCTGTTCCGGCTCTGGGCGGCGGAGAGGGTGCCGGGCGGGGTCGGCGAGGTCGTGGTGATGCCGTTCGACGAGATCATGCCCGCCGTCCGGGACGGCAAGGTGGACGCCGGGCTCGTCATCCACGAGGCCCGTTTCACGTACCGGAATTTCGGGCTCCACAACCTGGCCGACATGGGGCGCCACTGGGAGGACACCACCGGCCTCCCGATCCCCCTCGGCGCGATCATCGCCAAGCGGTCCCTCGGCGAGGAGACCCTGCGCCGCCTGGCCGACACGATCCGCAGCTCGGTCCGGCTGGCCTGGGACCACCCGGAGGTCTCGCGGCCGTACGTCCAGGAGCACGCCCAGGAGATGGACCCGGCGGTCGCGGACCAGCACATCGGCCTGTACGTGAACGAGTTCACCGCCGACCTCGGGGAGGACGGCTACGCGGCGGTCCGGGGCCTGCTGACCCGAGCGGCGGCCGAGGGGCTCGTACCGCCCCTCGGCCCGGACGCACTGGCGTTCCCCCAGGCGTCCGACGTCTGAGGTCCGAAGTCCGACGTCTGAGGTCTGATGCACAGCGACGAACCACGGGGGCAGAGCATGAAAGCGGAGCAGACCGGGGCCGGGCCGGGCGGCGGCCCCGACCTGGCATCGTCACCGGCCCGGAAGCGCGCGGCGGCGAACACCATCGCGACCGAACTCCAGCCGAACACCAAGAAGGCCGGCAACCGGTCCGACGCCTCCATGACCAGCGCGGCCGGCACCTTCGCCGGCTGGGCGACGGGCAAGGGGCTGAAAACGGCGCACACGACCTGGGAACGTCAGGTCAGGGCGCTCCTGGGACGGCTCGACACGGAGAAGGGCGCGCTGGGTTCGGCGGCGAACATCCTCGTCACCACGGACGTCGAGCGCGGCACGACCATCCGCCGCATCCCGTCGAGCCTCAGAACGTACTGACGGCGGCCCGGTGCACACCACGGCGACCGCATTCACCCTGAGGGCCTGGGCGGAGGGCCGCACCCACGAGCGGCGTACGGGCTACCGGGGCACATCGCCGGAGTTCGGCGAGATCGTGCTCACCGCACCGCTGCCCAGGAAGAACACCCCCGGCGGCCTGGTCTCCGAGGTGCGCGGGCCGTCGATCCCCACGGCGACGTTCGAGTCCCGCGGCATCCACACCGAGGCCGCGGACCTGCCGACGCTCAACGGATCGGTCCTCAGGGTCGGTGACGCCCTGGTCCACCTGCGCCGCAACCGGTTCGGGCTGACGCGCCGGGCCCGCGCGCTGCACTTCCGGTACGGCGGGGACCGCTACCGGCTGTGGGCGGCCGGCCGGAAGAAGTTCGTGCTGCGGCGGGAGGCCGACGACGAGGACCCCGGGGTCTCGGCCACGGCCACCCGGTCCGGGTTCGGCGGGAGCAGGAAGGTGGTGGTGCGGGTCTCCGGGCGCGCCCTCGCCGCGGACATCGCGCTCGTCGCGCTCTTCGCCGGGGTCGACCGGGCCCCGTTGACGCGTGGGGGCGCGGTCCGGGCCGCCCTCGCCCGGTCGGCGCGGCTCTTCGCGGAGAGCCGGAGCTGAGTCCCCCGGGAGACCGAGGGGGCCGGACGTGCTGAAGACCTCGGCCGCCTGGCACGAGGTCCTCAGCGCTGTCGGGCTCCTACACGTCCAGCTGGTCCGCCACCGCCCGCAGCAGGCCCGCGATCTTCGCACCGGCCGCCTTGTCCGGGTAGCGGCCTCGCTCCAGCTGGGGCGTGATGTTCTCCAGGACCGTCGTCAGGTCCTGCACGATCGACGCCAGCTCGTCCGGCTTGCGGCGCTGGGCGGCGGCGACGGACGGGGTGGGGTCGAGGACCACCACGGACAGGGCCTGGTCGCCGCGCTGGCCCGCGACCACGCCGAACTCCACACGCTGGCCGGGCTTGAGTGCGTCGACCCCGGCAGGGAGTACCGACGAGTGCACGAAGACGTCACCGCCGTCGTCGCGGGAGAGAAAGCCGAAGCCCTTCTCGCTGTTGAACCACTTCACCTTGCCGGTGGGCACGTCTGTCCCCGTCCTCGTACTCGTCAATGTGCGGAAGAGCCGTGCTCGACATCGAACAACGGCTCCGGATAGCAGTACAGCGGGTCACCGTGACCCGCCTGGTCCCAGGCTAATGGCCCTGCGGCCGGTGACAAGACGTCGCCGGAGTGTTCCTCCGGGCTGGGAACTACCCTGGTGGGGTGAGTACTACTCCTTCAGGCGCCGGGGACCGGCTGGTTCAGGTCGGCGCGATCGTCTTTTTCGTCGGCGCACTGGCCACTCTCGTCACGGTGGCCCCGCTCTTCCTCGGTACGGAACCGTTCCCTCCGATCGCGTACGGGGTCTGCATGTTCATGGGGGTCGGCTTCCTGATCGCCGGGGCGGGCGTCGTGCGCTCGGTCTGGCTCAGCTCCCCCAAGCGGGCCGCGAACCGCACCACCTGAGGATCTTCCGTAGATCTTCCGTCCGGATCACGCCGGTTCCCGGAGGTGGCTAGGCTCTGCCGTGTGAAGCAGCCAGGGCACGCCCTTCCGGCCCCTCCCACAGCCTGTGACGTCCCGGGCCGGGTCGCGGGGCGCGTCGACGACCTCCTCGTACAGATCGCGCACGGCAGCCGGGACGCCCTCGGCGAGCTCTACGATCTGCTCGCCCCGCTCCTGCTGGAGCTGCTGCGCTCCCGGCTGCCGGACGGCGCGGACGCCCGGTCCGCCCTGGTCGACGGCTTCAGCCGCGTCTGGCGGGAAGCGCCTTCGTACGATCCGGGGCCGCACGGCCTGGACTGGGTGATCGACCGGGTGGGCCAGGAGGGGAAGTAGCGGGCCCGGCGCCTCAGGCAGCCGCGCGGGTCTCCTCGTACGCCCGCAGCCAGGCCGGGAACTCCGTCAGGTCGCTCAGCACCACATCCGCGCCCGCCGCCCGCAGCTCCCGCTCGTCGCACGGGCCCGTGGTCACGGCGACCGACAGCGCTCCGGCCGCGCGGGCCCCCCGGACGTCCCCGGTGTGGTCGCCCACGTACACCTGCGCCCCGTGCTCGCGCAGCGCCTCGCCCTTGGCCTCCGCCCAGAGCCAGCCGATCACCGCGTCCGGCTCGATCCCGAGGTGGGCCAGGTGCAGCTTCGCGTTCGGCTCGTACTTCGCCGTGACGACGATCGCCCGGCCGCCGAGCGCCCGCACCTCGGCCACCGACTCCCGCGCCCCGGGAAGAGCCGTGGTCGGGGCTATCGCGTGGTCGACGTACAGCTCCCGGTAGCGGTCACCGGCGGCGGCCACCTCGTCGGCCGGGAACCAGTGCGCCAGCTCCGTATCCAGCGGCGGGCCGAGCCGGCTCACCACCAGGGCCTCGTCGATGCGCACCCCCGTCTCGGCGGACAGGACCCGGAAGGCGGCGGCGATGCCGGGCCGGGAGTCGATGAGCGTCATGTCGAGGTCGAAGCCGACGGTGAGGGGAGTGGGGTGGGGGCGCTCAGTCGTGGAAGCCATGAGGGCCATTGTGCCGACGGCACCGGCGGACCGGCCCACCGCCGTCTCCGGCGGGAACCCGCCGCCTAGACTGGGCCCGCACTTAGCCAAGCCTTAGTAACCCTTCCGGCAGCCCCTCGCGATTGGTTCCGATGTCAGCGTCAGCGCCCGCGCCAGCACCGGCACCGGCCGTCGCGTCCCGCACGCCCCGCGCACCCCGGCTCACCCGGCGTACGACCGCCCTGGCCGCCGCCGTCCTCGCGCTGCTGCTGGCCGTTCTGCTGAGCCTCGCCGTGGGGGCGCGGTCCATCCCGCCGGGCGAGGTGTTCGACGCGCTGCTGCACGGCGGGAGCTCCGACGCCGCCGAGGTCATCCGGACCATGCGGGTGCCGCGCACGCTGATCGGCCTGATGGTCGGCGCGGCGCTGGCCCTCGCGGGCACGGTGCTCCAGGGCATCACCCGTAACCCCATCGCCGACCCCGGCGTCCTCGGTATCAGCCAGGGCGCGTCGGTGGCGGTGGTGCTGGCCATCGCGTTCGCCGGGGTGCACACGCTGACCGGGTACGTCTGGTTCGCCTTCGCGGGGGCCGCCGTCGCCTCGGTCGCGGTGTACGCCATCGCCTCCGGCGGGCGCGGCGGGGCGACGCCCGTGAAGCTCGCGCTCGGCGGTGCGGCGATCAACGCGCTGCTGGTTTCGGTGACGACGGGGGTCCTCACGACGAAGGCGTCGGCGCTGGACGAGTTCCGGTTCTGGCAGGTCGGCTCGGTCGCGGGGCGGGAGACGGAGGTCGTCCAGCAGGTGTGGCCGTTCCTGCTGCTGGGCGTGGTGCTCGTGCTCTCCGTCGCCCGTGGTCTGGACGCGCTGGCGCTCGGCGAGGACGTGGCGAAGGGGCTCGGGCAGAACGTGGCGGCGGTCCGGATCACCGGCGGGATCGGGGCGACCGTGCTGACCGGGGTCGGGGTGGCCGCCGCCGGGCCGATCGCGTTCATCGGGCTCGCCGTCCCGCACATCGCCCGCGCGGTCGTCGGCAACGACCACCGCTGGGTGCTGCCCATGGCCGCGCTGCTCGGGCCCGTGATGCTGCTGGTGTCGGACGTCATCGGCCGGATCGTGTTCCCGCCGGGCGAGGTCCCGGCGGGGGTGATGACGGCCCTGATCGGGGTGCCGTTCCTGGTCGCCCTCGTAAGGAGGAAGGCGGTGCCGGCGTGAGTGCGAAGTCCACCGTCGTACGGGTCCGGCCCGCCGGGTACGCCGTCGTGAAGGCCGGGCCGCGCGGCCGGTTCCTGCTGCACCGGCGCGCCTCCCTCGTCGCCGCCGCCCTCCTCGGCCTCCTCGCCGCCGTCTGTGTCGCCTACCTCTGCGTCGGCGAGTCCTTCGTCGCGCCCGGCGAGGTCGTGAAGGTGCTCCTCGGGCAGCCGTCCTCCGCCGAGCTGGTCGTCGGCACGCTCCGGCTGCCCCGGATGGCCGTCGGGCTGCTGGTGGGCGCCGCGTTCGGGATCGCGGGGGCGCTCATCCAGACCGTGGCCCGCAACCCGCTCGCCAGCCCCGACATCATCGGCATCAGCCAGGGCGCGAGCGCGCTCACGGTCGGCGCGATGACCTTCGGCATCACCTCGTACGCCGTCCTCCCCCATCTCTCCGTCATCGGCGGCATCGCGGCCGCCGCCCTCGTCTACGTCTTCGCCTGGCGCGGCGGACTGCACGCCACCCGCTTCGTCCTCATCGGCATCGGCTTCGCCATCGCGCTGCGGTCGGTGACCATGCTCTTCCTGACCAAGGGCGACTACCTGGTCGCGCAGCAGGCGCAGATCTGGATGACCGGTTCGCTCAACGGGCGCGGCTGGGCGGAGGCCGCCCCGCTCGCCTGGACGCTGCTCCTCCTGCTGCCCGCCGTCGCCTGGGCGGCCCGTGCGCAGCGCACGGTGACGATGGACGACGACACCGCGACCGCGCTGGGCGTGCGCCTGGGGCGCGTACGGCTCGGACTCGTCGCGCTCGGGGTGGTCCTGGCCTCCGTGGCGACGGGCACGGCGGGGCCGGTGGACTTCGTGGCGCTGCTCGCCCCGCAGATCGCCCGCCGGATGACCCGTACGGCACAGATCCCGCTGGTCTCCTCGGCGCTGCTGGGCGCGGTGATCGTCGTCCTCGGCGATCTGCTCGCCCGCAGGCTGTTCTCGCCCACCGAACTGCCCGTGGGCGTCCTCACGGCGGCGGTCGGCGCCCCGTACCTGATCTGGCTGATCATCCGCGGTCACCGTGGCCGCAGTGGAGGCACCGCATGAGTCCGTCGACCGACGCAGCGCAGACGGGCTCCCGCCTCGCCGCCCGCGCCCTGACCCTCGCGTACGAGGACCGCACCGTCGTCCACGAGCTGGACCTCGCCGTGCCCGACGGGCAGGTCACCGTCATCGTCGGCCCCAACGCCTGCGGCAAGTCCACCACCCTGCGGGCACTCGGCCGGCTGCTGAAGCCGCGCGGCGGGGCGGTCCTGCTGGACGGTACGGAGCTGGCGCGGATACCGACCCGGCGCATCGCCCGGTCCATCGGGCTGCTCCCGCAGACCCCGGTGGCCCCCGAGGCGATCATCGTCTCCGACCTCGTGGCCCGGGGCCGCCAGCCGCACCAGAGCTGGTGGCAGCAGTGGTCGGACGCGGACGAGCGCGCGGTGACCGACGCCATGGCCCGTACGGATGTGACGGCGCTGGCCGACCGGCCGGTGGACGAGCTGTCGGGCGGGCAGCGCCAGCGGGTGTGGATCGCGATGGCGCTCGCGCAGGAGACGGACCTGCTGCTGCTGGACGAGCCGACGACCTATCTGGACATCGCGCACCAGGTGGAAGTCCTCGACCTGGTGCGCCAGTTGGCCTCGCCTGCCGCCGACGGCACCCGGGGCCGTACCGTCGTCACCGTGCTGCACGACCTCAACCAGGCGGCCCGGTACGCCGACCACCTGGTCGCCATGAAGGAGGGCCGGATCGTCGCGGAGGGCCGGCCGGAGGACATCGTCACCGCCGGGCTCGTCCGTGAGGTCTTCGGCCTGGCGGCGGTGATCGTCCCGGACCCGGTGACGGGTTCACCGCTCGTCGTTCCGGGCGCCCCCTGGACCTCCTCCGCCACCGCCCCGACTCAGACTCCGCATCCGACTCCCGGAAAGGCCCTCTGAACCATGACCCTCCAGCACCGCTCCCGCACCCTGGCCGCCGCGTCCCTGACCGTGGCCGCCGCCCTGACCCTGTCCGCCTGCGGCTTCTCCTCCGACTCGGGCTCCGCGTCCGGCTCCTCCGGCTCCGACGACGCCTCCGCCGGGGCTCCCCGTACGGTGAAGACGGCGATGGGTGACGTGAAGGTCCCGGCCACCCCGGAACGGGTCGTCGTCCTGGACTCCGCCGAGCTCGACTCGGTCCTCACCCTCGGCGTGAAGCCGGTCGGCGCGACCCACGCGGACGTGCAGTCGGGCTTCCTGAACTACCTGCCGAAGGACCAGGTCGCGGGCATCACGGACGTCGGCCAGATGATGACCCCGAACCTGGAGGCCATCGCCGGTCTCAAGCCCGACCTCATCCTCACCAGCAAGGTCCGGCACGGCGACAAGTACGCCGAGCTCTCCAAGATCGCGCCGACCGTGATGACGGAGAACACCGGCTACCCCTGGAAGGAGAACTTCCAGGTCCACGCGGAGGCCCTCAACAAGAAGGCCGAGGCGAAGATGGTCACCGACGACTACGCCCGGCACGTGGCCGATGTGACGAAGGCGCTCGGCGGCAAGGAGAAGGCGGCGGCGACCGAGGTCAACATGGTCCGGTTCGTCGAGGGCGCCGACATCCGCATCTACGGCAAGAAGAACTACATCGCCACGATCCTCGCCGACGTGGGCCTCGGCCGCCCGGCCGTCACGGACAAGGCGGCGGACGGCTTCAGCTACGACGTCAGCCCCGAGAAGATCGACCTCGCGGACGCGGACGTGATCTTCCACTCGACGTACGGCGACCCGAAGAAGTCCAAGGAGACCCAGACCACCGGCAGCGGCCTGTGGAAGAACATGGACGCGGTCAAGAACGGCAAGGTCTTCGCGGTCGACGACCAGCTGTGGATTCAGGGCATCGGCTACACGGCCGCCGACAAGATCCTCAGCGAGCTCCGGACCAACCTGACGAAGTGACTGCAGGGTCCTTCGGGCTCTCCTGCGCGACCGGTCCGGCGGAGTGACCGCCGAGGCTCCTCAGGTCCGCCTCCGGGCCGGTCCGACGAAGCACCTCCAGGCCAGCCCGGCGGAGTGACCGCCGAGGCCCCTCAGGTCCGCCGCCGGGCCGGTCCGACGAAGCAGCTCCGGGCCGGTCCGGCGGAGTAGCTCCGGGCCGGTCCGACGAAGCACCTCCGGGCCGGTCCGGCGGCGTAGCTCCAGGCCAAGTCCGGCGGAGCAGCCGCCTTTCCGGCCCCTCAGGCCCGCCTCCGCGCCCGCCACACCAGGTAGAGCGCGGAGGCGACGGCGGCGATACGGACGACGACCGGCCAGGCGCCGGTCAGCACCTCACCGAGCGCCCCCTCCTCGATGGGCTCGCCCCAGCGCCCGTCCAGCCGCCCCCACACCCAGACGAGCGCCCCGGCGACGACGACGCCCGGCAGCCCGAGGGCCGCCCACTTCGCCTCCGTACGGGAGAGGGTCCGCGAGCCGTACGCGATGAGCCAGCCGCCCGCCAGCGGAATCCACGAACCGGTGACCA
This sequence comes from Kitasatospora albolonga, assembly GCA_002082585.1. Classification (NCBI taxonomy): domain Bacteria; kingdom Bacillati; phylum Actinomycetota; class Actinomycetes; order Kitasatosporales; family Streptomycetaceae; genus Kitasatospora; species Kitasatospora albolonga. The sequence continues at coordinate 4,566,799 of CP020563.1, read as the reverse complement.
CTCCGGCGATCAGCAGCAGGGCGGCCAGGAGCAGCAGGGGGTGCGCGAAGCCGCCGCGCGGGGCGGGGGCGGCGGCGGCGACCGGCTCCACGACGGGGGCGGGGGCGGGCTTGCGGCGGCGCGGCCTCGGGATGCGGAGGGTACGGCGGGTCTCCTCCTCGGGGGCGGTTCCCTCGTCCCCTTCCTTTTCTTCCTGGCCCTCCTTCTCCTCGGCTTCTTCCTCGTCGTCCGGCTTCGGTGGCCGTCTGCCGAGGAGCTCCGGGGCCTCGATGCCGCCGAAGAACCCAGGGATGGCGGTCCCGGCGTCGAAGGGGCCGGGCTCCAGCCGCCACCAGTCGTCCTCACCCGCGCCCCGCTGATCGGGGCCGAGGACGTGGGGGGCGGAGGGGTGGGGCCAGGGGGTGGCGTCGGGGGCGGGGGGCTTCGAGAGATCCGTACGGGGGTGGTCGGTACGGGAGTGGTCGGTACGAGGGTGGTCGGCGGCGGGCGGGGCGGGCCGCGACGCGCCCCGCCCGGAACCGGCTTCGGCTCCGGCTTCATGGCCGGTTTTCGGACCGGCAGGCGCGGCGGGTTCAGAGGCGGGGGCAGCGGCGGGGCCCGGTTCCTTCGAATCCCCCGGACCCTTCGGGCCCTTGCGGAGGAATCCGCTCCGGGGCCGGGGAACGGCACGCCGTTGCTCCCGCGTGCCCGCGTCCCCACCCGTACGCGCACCCCTGCCCGTACGCGCGCTCGTCCCCGTACGCGCCGAGGGCGACGGCAACGGCACCGTCCCGTCGCCCGACTCCGCCGCCGCGCCGACCAGTTCGTCCGGGGTGCCGAGCCTGCCGATGATGCGCCGCACCGCCGCCGGGGAGTCCGCGCCCTCCGAGGCGCGCTGCCGGTCGATCTCGCCCCGGAGCGTCGAGACGAGCCGCATCCGGGCGCCCGACGACAGCTGGTGCTGCTGGGCCAGGTCGCCGACCCGGCTCAGGTAGTCGTAGACGAGCTGGTCGCTCTCGATCCCCACGCGGTGCGTCCCCTCTTGCGGCCCTGCCCCGACGGTAGCGTTTCAGCGGCTAACGTGGGACGGATGGGGACGACCACACCACCGCGCACGCTCGCCGAAGCCCTGCGCGCCCGGGGCGACGAATCGCTGGCCGGGCTGCTGCGTGCCCGCCCCGACCTCCTCAACCCGGTGCCGAACGACATCACCCAGCTCGCCACCCGGGCCGGAACGCGGGCCTCCGTGGTGCGCGCGCTGGAGCATCTGGACCGGTTCGCGCTCCAGACGGCCGAGGCGCTGGCGGTGGCGCCGGACCCGGCCCCGTACGACACCCTGCTCTCGCTCCTCACCGGCGACGGGCTGGACGACGGCGAGCAGCGCGACGACGCGGGGGCCACGGTCACGGCCGCGCTGCCGGGCGCGCTGGCGACGCTGCGCGAACAGGCCCTGGTCTGGGGCGAGGACGAACGGCTGCGGCTGGTGCGCACGGCCCGCGAACTGCTCGCCCCGTCGCCGCAGCACCCCTCCCCCACGGGCCTGGGCCCCACGGTCGCGGAGGCGACGGCGGGCATGTCGCCGGGCCGCCTCCAGGAGATCCTGACGGCGACGGGCCTGCCCGCCACGCACGACCCGGTCTCGGCGGTGGCGGCGCTGTCCGCCCTCTTCACGGACCGGACGCGGATGGCGGAGCTGCTGGACACGGCCCCGGTGGAGGCGCTGTCGGTGCTGGACCGGCTGGTGTGGGGCCCGCCGTACGGAGAGGTCACGCCCAACCCCACTCCCCCTGTGAAGTGGCTGCGGGACCGGGGCCTGCTCCTGCCGGTCTCGACGCGCACGGTGGTCCTGCCGCGCGAGGCGGCGCTCCACCTGCGCGCCGGGCGCGCGCACCGCGTACCCGAACCGGTCCCCCCGGTCGTCACGGCGGCGGCCGAACGTGATCCACAGGCTGTGGACAGGGCGGCGGCCGGTCAGGCGTTCACCGCGCTGTCCACGGTCGAGGAGCTGCTGAAGCTCTGGAACGGCGGCGGCCCGCCGATCCTGCGCGCGGGCGGCCTGAGCGTACGGGAGCTGAAACGGGCGGCGACCGCGCTGGACGTGCCGGAGCCGATCGCCGCGTTCTGGGTCGAACTGGCTTACGCGGCCGGGCTGCTGGCCTCCGACGGGGAGACGGACGAGCGGTACGCGCCGACCCCCGCGTACGACGAGTGGCTCGACCTCCCCACCCAGGACCGCTGGACCCATCTGGCCGCCGCCTGGCTCCCGGCCACCCGGGTGCCGGGCCTGGTCGGCGGCCAGGACGTGAAGGGCCGGGCCCTCTCCGCGCTGGGCCCGGAGCTGGACCGCTCGGCCGCGCCCGACGTACGCCGCCGGGTCCTGGCCCTCTTCACCGAACTGCCTCCCGGCACGGCCCCGGACCCGGAGACGCTGCTGCGACGGCTGCGCTGGGAACGCCCGTTGCGGGGTTCGGCGCCCTCCGGGGACGGTACGGACCTCCGCTCGCGCCTGGCGCTCTGGACGCTGAACGAGGCGGAGCTGCTGGGCATCACGGGCCGGGGCGCGCTGGCGGCGCACACCCGCGCCCTGCTGAACGAAGACGAGGGCGAGGAGGCGGCTGCCCGGCTCCTGGCCCCCCTCCTCCCCGAACCCCTGGACCACGTGCTGCTCCAGGCGGACCTGACGGCGGTGGCGCCGGGCCCCCTGGAACGCCCGCTCGCCGAAACGCTCTCCGTCCTCGCGGACGTCGAGTCGAAGGGCGGGGCGACGGTCTACCGCTTCACGCCGGGCTCCGTCCGCCGCGCCCTGGACGCCGGACAGGCGGCGGCCGACCTGCACGCGTTCCTGGCCGCGCACAGCCGTACGCCGGTGCCGCAGCCGCTGAGCTATCTGATCGACGACGTGGCCCGCCGCCACGGCCATCTGCGGATCGGGGCGGCCTCCGCGTACGTACGCTGCGACGACGAGGCGGTCCTCAACGAGATCCTGGCCGACCGCCGCTCCACGGGCCTGCGCCTGCGCCGCCTCGCCCCCACGGTCCTGGCCGCCCAGGCGGACCCCGGCGCGCTCCTGGAGGCGCTCCGCGAGATGGGGTACGCCCCCGCCGCCGAATCCGCCGAGGGCGACGTCCTGATCACCCGCGCGGGCGCCCGCCGCACCCCGCCCCGTACCCCTCCCGTCCCCGTCCCCGAAGGCCCCCCGACCCCCGACGCCACCCTCCTGGGCGCGGCGGTAAGGGCCATCCGCGCGGGCGACACGGCCGCCACTGTGGCCCGCAAGGAACCGGCCGACACCCCGTCCTCCGCCCCCGGCTCCCTCCCCCGCACCACGCCCGCCGAGACCCTGGCCACGGTCCAGGCGGCGGCGATGACGGGCTCGGCCGTCTGGATCGGCTACGTCAACGCGGAGGGCGCGGCCAGCCAGCGCGTGATCGCCCCGGTCCGCGTGGAGGGCGGCTTCGTCACGGGGTACGACCACACGGCGGACGAGGTCCGCACGTACCCGCTGCACCGGATCACGGGGGTGGCGGAGCTGGCGGAGGACGGGACGTAGGGAAGGAGGGGGCCCTTCACAGCTGGCCGCACAGGGCCTTTCGCGGCCGTCTGCGCGGGGCCCTTCACGGCCGTCTGCGATGCTGCGGCCATGTCCTCTCCTGACCGGGACCCCGAGCCCGTCTCGCCCGACCCGCCCGCCGCACCCATGCGGCCGCTGCTCACGCAGTCCTGGCTGGATCTGGCGTTCCTGCACTGGGCGGTGGACCCGGCGGACGTGGCGCCGCTGCTGCCCCGGGGGACCGTGCCGGACACGTTCGACGGGACGACGACGTACGTGGGGCTCGTGGCGTTCCGGATGCACCGGGTGGGGGTGCTCGGGCTGCCGGGGGTGCCGTATCTGGGGTCCTTTCCGGAGACCAACGTGCGGCTGTACTCGGTGGACGGGCGGGGGCGGCGGGCCGTGGTCTTCCGGTCGCTCGACGCCTCGCGGCTGATTCCCGTGCTCGTGGGGCGGGTCGCGGTCCGGTTGCCGTATGTGTGGGCGCGGATGGGGGTCGAGCGGGCCGGGGACACCCTCACGTACACGAGTACGCGGCGGTGGCCCGGGCCCCGGGGGGCGCGGAGCCGGATCGTGCTGCGGGCCGGGGAGGTGATCGGGGAACCGACTCCCCTGGAGCACTTCCTGACCGCCCGTTGGGCCCTGCACACCTCGCTCCTCGGGCGGGCCGCCTATCTCCCCAACGTGCATCCCCGGTGGCCCCTGCACCGGGCGGAACTGCTGGAGTGCGACGAGGATCTGGTGGCGGCGGGAGGGCTGCCCGCGCCGGTCGGGGAGCCGGTGAGCGTGCTGTACTCGCCGGGCGTCCCCGTGCGGTTCGGGCCGCAGCGGCGCGGGCGCTGAGACCGGCTCAGCGGCTCTGCCAGGAACGTTCCAGCAGGTGCTTGACCCGGCGGAGGTCCCCGCGCTCCGTGCGTGTGATCACCGCCGCGACCACCGGGCGCAGGAGGCGGTCGCTCCCCGTCAGGGTCACGCGCTTGACGATGTCCACCCGGCAGGACGTCTCCCCTGTCGCGGTCACCGTGCGGCTGCCCTCGGCGGTCGCGCCGTCCCCGGTCGCGTCGCCGACCACCCGCCAGGTGAAGGAGTGCCCCTCCCGCACGTCCGCGACCTCGACCACGCTCTCCACCACTCTGCCCAGCACGCGCAGGGACTCCGCCACCCTGGCCCCGTCGCACACCGGGCCGGGCGGGGTCTGGGCCATCTTCTCCAGGCCGGAACGCCACTCCAGGTCATTGGCGTAGACGTGGAGGAAATCCCACACGAACCCGGCGGGAGCCTGCACAACGGCCGAGGAACGCACAGCTATGGGCTTCATCAGAGCGCCTTTCGGAACACCTTCGCGACACCTTCGCGATGTAGTTAACCAGTTGACCATATACCGGTTAGCGGTTGCGTTACCATCGCCGTATGGCAGACCGACCCGGGACTCCCCCCGACTTCGCCGACATCGCCGTCGCCCACTGGGAGCGCGAGCGGCCGGACCTCGACTTCGCCGCCATGGGCACGCTGGCCCGCTTCGCCCGGCTCCACATCGCCGGCAGCCGTCACGTGGACGCGGTCTTCGCCGCCCACGGCCTGGACCGCGGGGAGTTCGACGTCCTGGCGAGCCTCCGCCGTACGGGGGCTCCGCACGAGATGCCGCCCTCGCAGCTCGCGGAGATCCTCCTCATCACGCGTGCGGGCATGACCAAGCGCGTCGACCGGCTGGAGGCGCGCGGCCTCGTCACCCGGCGGGCCGATCCGGACGACCGCCGCAGTCTGCGCATCGGCCTCACGCCCGAGGGGCTCGCGCTCGTCGACGCCGCCGTCACCGAGCACGCCGCCAACGAGAACCGTCTCCTCTCGCTGCTCACCGAGGACGAGGCGCACGCTTTCGACGCGATCCTGCGGAAGCTGCTGGCCGCCGTCGAAGGGCAGACCGAAGGGCGGGCCGGAGGACTGGTCGAAGGGCGGGCCGGAGGACTGGTCGAAGGGCTGGTCGAAGGGCGCCCGCCTGCCTCGGCGTGATCGGACCGGTCGCGGCCGGAGCAGGTCACAGCCCGGAAAAGCGGCGGCGAGGTAGAATCTTCTGTTCGCGTGAGCGTCCGCCGTAGCCGCAAGCTGTCCGCGCCCCCGGCGCTCCGCGGGACGATCCCACTTCCGGAGGTACATGTGTCCTGCCTGATCGTCCAGAGCGACAAGACGCTCCTCCTGGAGGTCGACCACGAGCTGGCCGAGGCATGCCGCCGGGCCATCGCCCCCTTCGCCGAGCTGGAGCGGGCGCCCGAGCACATCCATACGTACCGGGTCACCCCGCTCGGCCTGTGGAACGCCCGCGCCGCCGGGCACGACGCCGAGCAGGTCGTCGACGCCCTCGTCGAGTACTCCCGCTACCCCGTGCCGCACGCGCTCCTGGTCGACATCGCGGAGACCATGGCCCGCTACGGGCGGCTCACCCTCTCCAAGCACCCCGTGCACGGGCTCGTCCTCACCACCACCGACCGGCCCGTACTGGAGGAGATCCTGCGGTCGAAGAAGGTGCAGCCGCTCGTCGGCGCCCGGATCGACCCGGACACCGTGGCCGTGCACCCCTCCGAGCGCGGGCAGATCAAGCAGACCCTGCTCAAGCTGGGCTGGCCCGCCGAGGATCTTGCGGGGTACGTGGACGGCGAGGCCCATCCGATCGAGCTGGCCGAGGACGGCTGGGCCCTGCGGCCGTACCAGAAGCAGGCAGTGGAGGGGTTCTGGCACGGTGGGTCGGGCGTGGTCGTGCTGCCCTGCGGGGCCGGGAAGACGCTCGTCGGCGCCGGTGCCATGGCGGAGGCCAAGGCCACGACCCTCATCCTCGTCACCAACACCGTCTCCGCCCGCCAGTGGAAGCACGAGCTGGTGAAGCGGACCTCACTCACCGAGGACGAGATCGGCGAGTACAGCGGGACGAGGAAGGAGATCCGGCCGGTCACCATCGCCACCTACCAGGTGCTGACCACCCGCAGGAAGGGGATTTACCCGCACCTCGAACTCTTCGACTCCCGGGACTGGGGGCTCGTCGTCTACGACGAGGTCCACCTGCTGCCCGCGCCCGTCTTCAAGTTCACCGCCGACCTCCAGGCCCGGCGGCGGCTCGGCCTCACCGCCACCCTCGTACGGGAGGACGGCCGCGAGTCCGACGTGTTCTCGCTCATCGGGCCCAAGCGGTTCGACGCCCCGTGGAAGGAGATCGAGGCGCAGGGCTACATCGCGCCCGCCGACTGCGTGGAGGTACGGGTCAACCTCACCGACTCCGAGCGGCTCGCGTACGCCACCGCCGAGGCGGAGGAGAAGTACCGCTTCTGCGCCACCACCGCCACCAAGCGGAAGGTCACCGAGGCGCTCGTACGGAAGCACCGGGGCGAGCAGACCCTCGTCATCGGGCAGTACATCGACCAGCTGGACGAGCTGGGGGAACACCTGGACGCGCCCGTCATCAAGGGCGAGACCAGCAACGCCCAGCGCGAGAAGCTCTTCGACGCGTTCCGGAACGGGGAGATCAGCGTCCTCGTCGTCTCCAAGGTCGCCAACTTCTCCATCGACCTGCCGGAGGCCACCGTCGCCATCCAGGTCTCCGGAACGTTCGGGTCGCGCCAGGAGGAGGCCCAGCGGCTGGGGCGCGTCCTGCGGCCGAAGGCCGACGGGCACGAGGCGCGGTTCTACTCGGTCGTCGCCCGCGACACCATCGACCAGGACTTCGCGGCGCACCGCCAGCGGTTCCTGGCCGAGCAGGGGTACGCGTACCGCATCGTCGACGCGGACGAGCTGCTGGCGGAGAGCTAGACAGAGCTGGAGCTGGAGCTGGATACAGTCGGCCCATGTCCCCTCGTCCCCCTGACCTCGCCGCCGGTGCCGACGTCACCGGCGTCGGTGCCGGAAACGTCGGCGTCACCGGCGTCGGTGTCGGCAACGTCGGCGTCACCGGCGTCGGGACCTGGTCGCGGGAGCCCGGCACCGTGACGTGCCGGGCCTCGGCCGTTCCGCCGGGGGCCGACGCCCCGTTCGCGATCATCGCCGAGTCCCATGTCTCCGGCGTCCCCACCGAGTGGGAGCCGCACACCCACCCCCTGCACGAACTGGTCTGGGTGCGCGGCGGAACCCTGGTGTCCCGGGTCGCGGACCGGGTGTTCACCGTCTCCGAGGGGCAGGGGCTGTGGATGCCCGCCGGGGTGGTGCACGGGGGGCGGCTGACGGCGGGCGTCGCGTTCCACGACGCCTTCTTCGCCCCCGAGCGCACGCCGGTCGCGTTCGACGGGCCGACCGCCATCGAGATGACCCCGCTGCTGGAGTCGTTGCTCACCCATCTCGTCCGTACGGACCTCGACGCGGCGGCCCGGGCGCGGGCGGAGTCCGTCGTGTTCGACGTACTGCTGCCCTCGGAGCGTCAGCTCGCGCTCCAGCTGCCCGGTGACGCCCGGATCGACGTGATCGCCGAAACCCTGCTGGAGGACCCCTCCGACCCCCGGTCGCTGGAGGAGTGGGCGCGGGCGCTCGGCACCAGCGACCGGACGATCACCCGCGCGTTCCGCCACTCCACCGGGCTGTCCTTCGCCCAGTGGCGGCAGGCGCTGCGCGTCCACCGGGCGTTGACGCTGCTCTCCGAGGGGTTCGACGTGCAGACCGTCGCCCTGCTGCTGGGCTATGCGCAGACCAGCACGTTCATCGCCGCGTTCCGGCGGGTCATGGGGACGACACCGGGGGCGTTCTCCCGTACGAGTGCGGAGGGCCCGGAGGGCGGTGCCTCCGTGGCCGTCGGCCCTTCCGGCGCTCCCGGTGTCCGGAACGCCGTATCAGCTGTCTCCAACTCCTGATTGCCGACACTCCAGGCGGAATATAGCCTTCCAGGGACTTAGGCAACCCTTAGTTGTTGCCCGCCGCAGGTGATCGTCATCGGGCCAGGACAGCTCCCAGGAGAGCCGGCAGCCCGGTCGGCGACGCGCGGCGCCCGGGGTGCCCTCGCACCCCCCTCCCTCGACACGACCGGACCCTCCCATGCGCAGCAGCCCTTCCCCGCCCCCGGCCGCCCTCAACGGGCACGACCTGGTCCTGCGGTACGGAAGGACGCCCGTCGTGCACGGCATCTCGCTGACACTGGAGCCCGGTCGCGCGACCGCCCTGGTGGGACCCAACGGCAGCGGCAAGTCCACGCTGCTGCGCTCGCTCGCCCGGCTGCACCAGGTCGACGGCGGCCGGGTGACACTCGGCGGCAGCAGCGACGGTGGTGGCGAGCCCGAGCGGGCGGTCTCCCTCCTCAGCGGGCGGGAGTTCGCCCGCGAGGTCACGCTGTTCTCCCAGTCGCGGCCCGCTCCGCAGGGGCTGACGGTGGCGGAGGTCGTCGCGTTCGGCCGCCACCCCTACCGGCGCGGCTTCTCCGGGCTCTCGGCGGCGGACCGCGCGGCGGTCGCGTACGCGATGGACGCCACCGGCGTACGGGACATGGCGGCCCGCGCCGCCGGGGAGCTCTCCGGCGGCGAGATGCAGCGTGTGTGGCTCGCCGCCTGCCTGGCGCAGAACACCGGTGTCGTGCTGCTGGACGAGCCGACGAACCACCTGGACCTGCGCTACCAGATCGAGACGCTCGACCTGGTGCGCGACCTCGTCCAGGACCACGGCATCGCCGTCGGCATCGTGCTGCACGACCTCGACCACGCCGCGCGCGTCGCGGACACCCTCGTCCTCATGCGCTCCGGCCGCGTGCACGCCACCGGGCCGCCCGCCGACGTCCTCACCGCGAAGAACATCGGCGAGGTCTACGACATCCGCGTCGAGGCGGGCGTCGACCCGCGCACGGGCCGGGTCCGCATCGACCCCGTCGGGCGCCATCCGGCCCCCACCGCCCCGACCACTCCCACCGGCAGTAACAGAGAAGAAGAGGACCCCTCATGATCCGCGCCCACCGCCTCATGGCGTCAGCCGCCACCGGGCTCGCCGTCGTCCTTGCCGCCACGGCCTGCGGCACCACCGACGTGAAGACGCCCGAGGCCGGTGCCGCCGCCTCCCCGGCCTCCAAGGACTGCGCCGGGGACACCACGGCGACCTCGGCGGAGCCGGTGACCCTCACCGACAGCCTCGGCCGGAAGGTGAAGCTGGACAAGCCCGCGCAGCGCATCGCCGTCACGGAGTGGCAGCAGGTCGAGGACGCCCTCACCCTCTGCGTCACGCCCGTCGCGGTCTCCGACGCCAAGGGCTACCGGACCTGGGTCAGCGCGGAGAAGCTCCCCCAGGGCGTGACGGACATCGGAACCCGCGAGGAGCCCGACCTCGACACGCTCGCCGCCGCCGAGCCCGACCTCGTCGTCGTGGAGGCGTTCGACGCAAAGGACGAGACCCTGGTCGCCCTGGAGAAGCGGGGCATACCCGTCATCGCCACCCGGGGCGCCAACCCCGAGGACCCCATCGGCAACGTACGGGACGTGTTCAACCTGATCGGCGAGGCCACGGGGCGCACCGAGCGGGCGAAGCAGGTCATCAGCCAGTTCGACGACCGCCTCGCGGAGGCCAAGAAGCAGGTGGCCGACGCCGATCTGCCGACGAAGGACTTCCTGTTCTTCGACGGCTGGCTCCAGGGCGGCAACCTCACGGTCCGCCCGTACGGTGAGGCCGCCCTGTTCACCGCGATCGGCGAGGAGCTGGGCATGAAGGCCGCCTGGACCGACGACATCAACAAGGCGTACGGGGACGGGGGCGTCGACCCCTCGTACGGGCTGGCGCAGACCGACGTCGAAGGGCTGACCGCCGTCGGCAGGGCGAACCTCTTCTACGCCAACGACGAAGGCGCCGGAGGGTACGTCAAGGCCCTCCGGAAGAACCCGGTCTGGAAGTCGCTCCCCGCCGTGAAGGAAGGCCGGGCGCACAGCTTCCCCGCCCGGGTCTGGGGCGCGGGCGGGCCGCGCTCGTGCGAGCAGGCGATCGACGCGTACGTCGATGTCCTGACCAAGAAGTGAGCGTTCAGCACCACGAAGTGAGCGCTCCGGCCCCGGTCACGGAGGCACCGGCCCCGGTGAGCGGCGGCAGCCGCTTCGCCGGGGCCGCCGTCCTCGGGCTCCTCGCCGCCGCGATCGTGCTGGTGGGCCTCTGGCATCTGACGCAGGGGACCTCCGGCGCGGGCATGTGGGACCTGGTCCGGTACGCCGCCGGGGCGCGGGAGGACATCGGCGGGGTGCCGGTCGGGGACATCGTCGCCGGGTCGCGGCTGCCCCGGCTGCTCGCGGGCGTGGCGGTGGGGTTCGCCCTCGGTGCCGCCGGGGCGCTGCTCCAGTCCGTCACCCGTAACGCGCTCGCGTCGCCGGACACCCTCGCGGTCACCGCCGGGGCCTACTTCACGCTGTCGGCCGTCGCCGCCTTCGGGCTCACCGTGCCGCTCTGGGCCTCCGGCGCGGTCGCCTTCGCGGGCGGTCTGCTCGCGGCGGTCCTCGTGCTCGCCCTCACGGGCCGTACGGCGGGGACCTCCGGAACGCGCCTCGTCCTCGCCGGATCGGCGACGGCGATGGCGCTGGAAGCGGCGACCGCGATGCTGCTCATCCTCTTCGACCGGAACACCACCGGCCTCTTCGCCTGGGGCAGCGGCTCCCTCGCGCAGCTGAACATCGACGCGTCGACGCGCGCGATCCCGCTGGTGGCCGCGGTGCTGTGCGCCGCCCTCGCGCTCTCCCGGAAGCTGGACGTGCTGGGCCTCGGCGAGGACACCGCGGCCGCGCTCGGCGTGCCGGTCCGGGCGACCCGTACGGCCGCGGTGCTCTGCGCCGTCCTCCTGACCAGCACGGCGGTGACCCTCGCGGGCCCGATCGCGTTCGTCGGGCTCGGCGCCCCGGTGCTGGCCCGGCTGATCGCCGTACGCGTACGGGCCCTGCACCGGCACGCGCTGCTGGTGCCCGGCGCCGGGCTGCTCGGCGCGCTGCTCGTCCTGCTCGCGGACGCGGCGCTGCGCGCGGTGCTCGGGGCCGAGGGCGCCGCCTCCGTCCCCACGGGCATCCCGACCGCGCTGCTCGGCGCCGTCGTGATCGTCGTCCTCGCGCTCCGCCTGCGGGACGCGGGGCCGGTCCGGCAGCCCCCGCAGGCCCGGGCCGCCACCCGGTCCCGCCGGTCGTTCCTGCTGGTGGTGTCCGTCGCGGTGGTGCTCCTGGCCGGAGCCGTGCTGGTGGGGGTGCTGGCCGGAAGCCTCTGGCTGCGCACCGGGGACCTCGTCCTCTGGGCGCAGGGCACCGCCCCCGACCTGGTCGGGCGCGCGCTCGACGACCGGATGCCCCGGGTGGCCGCCGCGGTGCTCGCGGGCGCGGCGCTCGGTCTTGCCGGGTGCGCCGTGCAGAGCGCGGTACGCAACCCGCTGGCGGAGCCGGGCGTGCTCGGCATCACGGCGGGGGCCGGGCTCGGCGCGGTGGCCGTCGTGACGTCGGACCTGCCCGGCGGGCGGCCGGTGCTCATCGCGGCCGCCGTCGCCACGGGCCTCGCCACGTTCGCGCTGATCGCCCTGCTGGCCTGGCGCGGCGGCTTCCTGCCCGACCGGTTCGTCCTGATCGGCATCGGCTGCGGGTACGGGCTCAGCGCCGTCTCGACCTTCCTCCTCCTGCGCGCCGACCCGTGGAACACGCCCCGCATCCTCACCTGGCTCTCGGGGACGACGTACGGGCGCTCGCTCCCCGATGTCGTCCCGGTCGCGGCCGGTCTGCTGGCCGCCCTGCCGCTGCTGCTCTCGATGCGCCGTCAGCTCGACCTGCTCGCCGTCGACGAGGACACCCCGCGCATCCTCGGCGTCAGCCCGGCCCGCACCCGCTTCGCCTCGCTCACGGTCGCCGCCGTGCTCGCGGCGCTCGGCGTGATCGCGATCGGTGTCGTCGGCTTCGTCGGGCTCGTCGCCCCGCACCTCGCCCGGTCCCTCGTCGGCGCCCGGCACGGCCGCGTGATCCCGGTCGCGATGCTCATCGGCGGGGTGCTGGTCTGCGTGGCCGACACCCTGGGCCGCACGCTCATCGCGCCCGCCCAGATCCCCGCCGGGCTCATGGTCGCCCTGGTCGGCGCCCCGTACTTCGTCTGGCTGCTCCGGAGGTCCCGCGCATGACGTCGACGTACGCCGTGATCCCGTACGGGCCCGGCGCGTGGCCCGACGCGGTGCGGCGGATCGCCCCGCCCGAGGTGCTGGAGCGCTGGGGCGCGGTGGACCGTTCCCCGCACGCTCCCCGCCTGGTGGGCACGGCCGACGGGGGCGGTGCCGCGCTGGTGACGGCGCGCCCCGGTACCGCCTACGTGAAGATCGTGGACGCGGTGGGGGATGTGCCGAAGGCGGTGGCGGCCGTCGTCGCGTACGCGTACGGGCAGGGCCTCGCGCAGGTCAAGTGGGAGGGGTGGACGGCGAGCGCCGGGGAGGCCGGTGCGGCGGGCTTCGCCCCGCTGCGACTGCCGCCCGGGCCGGGGGCGGACGGGCCCGGGGCCGGGTATGTGCGGTGGCTGGGCGGAGGCGGAGGCGAGGGCGGGTGGAGGGACGGGGTTGCCGGGCCACCGCCGTACTACCGGCAGAGCACCGACTTCACCTGCGGCGCCGTCACCGCCCTGGTCGCGCAGGCGCACGCGGGCGTGGAGCGGCGGGAGGCGCTCGACCGTGAGGCGGAGCTGACCCTGTGGCGGGACGCGACCAACTTCGCCGCGTGCGAGCCGGTGGGGCTGGGTGTCGCGGTACGCCGCCGGTGGCCGTCCTCGCCGGTCGAGGTGTTCCTCGACACGGACGGGCCCGTCCTGCTCGACCATCTCTCCGGGGACGAGCGGGCGTGGCGGGCCGTGCTCCAGCGGGTGTCACGGGCGGACGCCGGTCGGCTCGGCGTCCCGGTCGAGGGGCGGCGGCTGTCCCTGGCCGGGCTCCGGGACACGGTCGGCCGACGGGAGCATGTGCTGCTTCTCGTGTCGCTGGCCGTGATGCAGGGGTTCGACGTGCCGCACTGGGTGCTGTGTCACGGGGTGGTGCCGGGGGCGGTGGTGGTGGAGGACCCGTGGTTCAACGAGGCCGCCGGAGAGACCTGGGTCGACGCCCATCTGCTGCCCGTTCCCGACGGCTCGCTCGACGCGATGTCCCTGGTCGGGCCGGACCGCGTCCGGGGCGCGGTGCGCATCGGGCACCAGTAAGAACCCGGGGGTGCTTCGGGAAGCTCAGCGGCCTCGGCCGAGGACTCCGGCCCCTTCCGCGTACTCCCCCAGGATGACCACGCTGAACGCCGTCGTCACGAACACCTTCACGGCGCGCACCGCGTCTCCGACGCGATGGGGTCGGTGGTGACCGGTGACCGCGGTCGCGCCGTGCGCGGGGCCGGTCCTGCGTGGGTTCAGAGTCGTTGTGCTCATGTATCCATGGTGCTCCCGTCACCCGTTCGGCCGCGTCGGCCCGCAGACGGAACCCGCACGCCGGGCGCGTAGCTCTCCAGTACCCCTCGGCCCGTGCACATCCCCTACGGGTACCCCTGGCTCGTCGTACCGGCGTGGGCGAAGCCCGAATTCCGTTTCGCCGCCGCCCCGCCCTGTGGCTACAATCGCCGGTCTGCCCGCCTCCCGCGCCGCGTCAACGGCCCCGGGAGCGCCGCCGACCGGACGGAAACCGGCCGACACACGCGAACGAACCTTCCGAGCGGACTGTCCTGCTCCGGCTCCCGCCGGGGTCGACGAACGGTCCGCCGTCCTGCGTTGAAGAGCCGGAGGCAACACCGTGCCCGCGCACGTAGCAGAAAGCGACTCCACCCCCGACCCCGCCGACCCCCTGGCGCACGAACGCGCCCATCTCGCCGCGTCCCGGGCCGCCCTGCGGGCGATGCGCGAGGACGTCCAGGCGCTCGACATCCGCGATGTCACCGCGAACTGGGTCAACGCCGCCGTGCTCCAGTCCCAGATCGACGACCGCATCAAGGCGCTCGCCGACCTCTCCCACACCCCCCTGTTCTTCGGCCGCCTCGACTACCTCCACGCCGTCGGCGGCGAGCTGGCCGAGGGCGCGGAGGGCGAGCGGTTCTACATCGGGCGCAGGCACGTCCACGACGCCGCCGGGGACCCGATGGTCATCGACTGGCGGGCCCCGGTCTCCCAGCCGTACTACCAGGCGTCCCCGAAGAACCCCCAGGACGTCGGGCTCCGCCGCCGCTTCGGGTACACGGGCGGCGAGCTCACCGCGTACGAGGACGAGCACCTCACCGACCCCGCCGAGGCGGCGCACACCAGCCGGCTCCTCCAGGCGGAGATCGAGCGGCCCCGCGTCGGGCCGATGCGCGACATCGTGGCCACCATCCAGCCCGAGCAGGACGAGATCGTCCGCAGCGGCCTCGGCGGGACCGTCTGCGTGCAGGGCGGCCCCGGCACCGGGAAGACCGCCGTCGGCCTGCACCGGGTGGCCTTCCTGCTGTACGCGCACCGTGAGCGGCTGGCCCGGACCGGCACCCTCGTCATCGGGCCGAACCGGTCCTTCCTCCACTACATCGAGCAGGTCCTGCCCGCCCTCGGTGAGCTGGAGGTCAAGCAGGCCACCGTGGACGACCTGGTGACGGCGGGGGTGGCGGTGCGCGGCAGCGACGACGCGGCCGCCGCCGTCGTCAAGGGCGACGCCCGGATGGCCGAGGTGCTGCGGCGGGCCGTCCGCTCGCATGTCACCACCCCGACCGAGCCCGTCGTGGTCGTGCGCGGGTCGCGGCGCTGGCGCGTGCCCGCGTACGAGATCGAGGAGATGGTCGAGGAGCTGCTCGCCCGGGACATGCGGTACGGCTCCGCCCACGAGGCCCTGCCGCAGCGGATCGCGCACGCCGTCCTCGTACGGATGGAGGAGGCGGGAGAGGCGCCGGACGACCGGGTGCAGAACACCGTGGCCCGCAACCCGGCGGTGAAGGCGGCCGTGAAGGCGATCTGGCCCGCCGTCGACCCGGAGAAGCTGGTGCTGCGGCTGCTGGCCGACCCGGAGTTCCTCGCCGCCCACGCGGAGGGGCTGCTCACCGAGGACGAGCAGAAGCTGATCCTGTGGGCGAAGCCCGCCCGGAGCGTGCGGTCGGCCAAGTGGTCGGCGGCGGACGCGGTGCTGATCGACGAGGCCCGCGACCTGGTGGCCCGTACGCACTCGCTCGGCCATGTCGTGCTCGACGAGGCGCAGGACCTCTCCCCGATGCAGTACCGGGCGGTGGGGCGGCGCTGCTCGACCGGTTCCGCCACCGTGCTCGGGGACCTCGCGCAGGGGACGACGCCGTGGTCCACGGAGAGCTGGGACGAGGCCCTGTTCCACCTGGGGAAGGCGGACGCGGTGGTGGAGGAGCTGACCGCCGGATTCCGTGTGCCGCGCGAGGTGATCGCGTACGCCTCCCGGCTGCTGCCCGCGATCTCGCCGGGTCTCGCGGCGGTGGAGTCGGTGCGGGAGTCGCCGGGGTCTTTGGCCGTACGGGAGGTGCCGGGCGGGGCGGCGGAACTGGACGCGGCCGTGGTCGCCGCCTGCGAGGAGTCGCTGCGGCACGAGGGGTCCATCGGGCTGATCGCCGCCGACGCCCGGATTCCGGTGCTGGGCGCGGCGCTGGAGGCGGCGGGGCACGCGTACCTCTCGCCCGGTGAGGAGACCACCGCCGCGTCCCGGCTGACGCTGGTGCCCGCGTCGCTGGCGAAGGGGCTGGAGTACGACTACGTGGTGCTCGACGAACCGGCGGCCGTGGTGGACGGCGAACCGGACGAGCGGACCGGGCTGCGGCGGCTGTACGTGGCGCTGACCCGTGCGGTGTCGGGGCTGACGGTCGTCCACGCGGCGCCGCTGCCGGAGGCGCTGGGGTAGATACGGGGACGGGGCGGGGGCGGGACCTGTGCGGCTCCCGCCCCCTGCGCACTCAGGCGTCGAGCGCCTCGCGCCACTCCCGTACCGCCGCCGCGTCCACCGGGGCCGACCAGCCGGACGGGCGGGCCGCGCCGCCGATGTGGAAGGCGTCGATCCCCGCCGCCCGCAGCCGCGGCAGATGGTGCAGCTGGAGGCCGCCGCCCACCAGGATCTGCGCCGCGTACCCGGGCTCGCCGCCGCGGGCGGCCTCGGCGAGGAGCGTCGGGATGCCCGTGTCGACCCCGTCCGGCGAACCCGCCGTGAGGAACGTGTCCAGGCCGGGCAGGTCCGCGAGCTGCTTGCGCAGGGCGTCGCGGTCGGCGGCCCGGTCGATCGCGCGGTGGAAGGTCCAGGGGCTGCCGTCCAGCTGGGCGACGATCCGCTCGACGGCCACGAGGTCGGCGTGGCCGTCCTCGTCGAGGAAGCCGAGCACGAACTCCTCGGCGCCCTCCGCCCGCAGTTCGAGGGCCCTGCGGGCCAGCGCCTCGATGTCACCGGCGGCGAAGCCGTCCGCCAGCCTGAGCATGACGCGCAGCGGGATGTCCACGGCGGACCGGATCGCCGCGAAGGTCTCCCGGGACGGCGTCAGGCCGTCCGCGGCCATGTCGGTGACCAGTTCGAGGCGGTCTGCACCACCTGCCTGGGCGGCGACCGCGTCCTCCGCGTCGAGAGCGATCACCTCCAGGACTGCACGGTTGCTCATGGGTCCCCATTCCTCCGATACGCGGTTGTCCGCAGCTGTGCGCGGCTACAGGTCTAGTCCAATGGCCAGCCTACGGGGCGGCCCGTCGGCCGCACAGCCCTCCATCTGAACGCATGATCGCGGAGATGCGCGAGCCCACCCCGCAGGCGCCTCCCGGCGCGCCTTGCGCTTCATAGGGGAGGGGGGTATACATGGAGAGAGGAAGAGATACCCCCTAGGGGTATCAAAGCCCGCCCCGAGGAGGCCCCGTGCCCACGCAATCCGCCACCACCCCCGGCACCGCCCCGGCCGTCGGCACCGGCACCGTCGAGCTCACCATCGGCGGTATGACCTGCGCCTCCTGCGCGGCCCGCATCGAGAAGAAGCTGAACCGGATGGACGGCGTGGAGGCGACCGTCAACTACGCCACCGAGAAGGCGAAGGTGACGTACCGGGGCGAGGACGTCTCCGTACAGGATCTGATCTCCACCGTCGAGGCCACCGGCTACACCGCCCAGGAACCGCCACCCCCGACGGCGGCGAAGGAGGGCGGAACGGCGGAGTCCGAACCCGACGACGGGCTCACCGCCCTCCGTCAGCGCCTGGTCACCTCGGTCGTCCTCGCCGTCCCGGTCATCGCGATGGCGATGATCCCGGCCCTCCAGTTCGACTACTGGCAGTGGCTCTCCCTGACCCTCGCCGCACCGGTCGTCGTCTACGCGGGCTGGCCCTTCCACCGCGCCGCCTGGACCAACCTCAAGCACGGCGCGGCGACGATGGACACGCTGATCTCGGTCGGGACATCGGCCGCGTTCCTGTGGTCGGTGTGGGCGCTGTTCTTCGGTACGGCGGGGATGACGGGGATGACCCACCCGTTCGAGCTGACCATCGCGCGCGGCGACGGCGCCGGGAACATCTACCTGGAGGCCGCCGCCGGGGTGACCGCCTTCATCCTCGCCGGGCGCTGGTTCGAGGCCCGCTCCAAGCGGAAGGCCGGAGCCGCGCTCAAGGCCCTCATGGAGCTGGGCGCGAAGGAGGTCACCGTCCTGCGCGAGGGGCGCGAGGTGACCGTGCCGACCGCCGAACTCCAGGTCGGGGACCGCTTCCTGGTCCGGCCCGCGGAGAAGATCGCGACCGACGGCAGGGTGGTCGAGGGCAGTTCGGCCGTGGACGCCTCGATGCTGACGGGCGAGTCCGTGCCCGTGGAGGTCGCCGTCGGGGACTCCGTCACCGGAGCCACCATCAACGCGGGCGGACGCCTCGTCATCGAAGCCACCCGGATCGGCTCCGACACCCAACTCGCCCGCATGGCCCGCCTGGTCGAGGACGCACAGAACGGCAAGGCCGCCGCCCAGCGCCTCGCCGACCGTATCTCCGCCGTTTTCGTCCCGATCGTCATCGCCCTGTCCCTGGGGACGCTGGGCTTCTGGCTGGGCAGCGGCGCCGGACTCACGGCGGCGTTCACGGCGGCCGTCGCGGTCCTGATCATCGCCTGCCCCTGCGCCCTCGGACTGGCCACTCCGACCGCGCTCATGGTCGGCACCGGCCGCGGCGCCCAGCTCGGCATCCTCATCAAGGGCCCCGAAGTCCTCGAAACCACCCGCCGCGCCGACACCATCGTCCTCGACAAGACCGGCACCGTCACGACGGGGAAGATGACCCTGCTCGCCGTACACACCGCCGACGGCACCGACGAGAACGACGTCCTGCGACTGGCCGGTGCGGTGGAGCACTCCTCCGAACACCCCATCGCCCAGGCCGTGGCAGCAGGCGCCGTCGAGCGGCTGGGCGGGGCCACCCTCCCCGCCCCGGAAAGCTTCGCCAACGTCCCCGGACTCGGCGTCCAGGGTGTGGTGGACGGCCACGCCGTCCTCGTCGGCCGGGAGAAGCTGCTGGCCGAGTGGGAGATCCGCCTGCCAGCCGAACTGGCGCGCGCCAAGGCCGAGTCGGAGAGCGCCGGGCGGACGGCGATCACGGTCGCGTGGGACGGGGAGGCGCGGGCGGTCCTGGAGGTCGCGGACGCGGTGAAGGACACCAGCGCCGAGGCCGTGCGGCGGCTGCGCGCCCTCGGGCTCACCCCGATCCTCCTGACCGGCGACAACCGGGCGGTGGCCGACGCCGTGGCCCGCGAGGTCGGCATCGACGAGGTGTACGCCGAGGTCATGCCCGAGGACAAGGTCGACGTCGTCAAGCGCCTCCAGGCCGAAGGCCGTTCGGTCGCCATGGTCGGCGATGGGGTCAACGACGCCGCCGCGCTCGCCCAGGCCGATCTGGGCCTGGCCATGGGTACGGGGACGGATGCCGCGATCGAGGCCGGTGACCTCACCCTCGTACGGGGAGACCTGCGGGCCGCCGCCGACGCCATCCGGCTCGCGCGCCGCACCCTCTCCACGATCCGGACGAACCTGTTCTGGGCCTTCGCCTACAACGTCGCCGCACTGCCGCTGGCCGCCGCGGGGCTCCTCAGCCCGATGATCGCCGGGGCCGCGATGGCGTTCTCGTCGGTGTTCGTGGTCGGCAACTCGCTGCGGCTGCGCGGCTTCAGGGGAGCGTGAGGGTTCAGGCCCGTACGAACCGCACCGGGGTGCCCGGAACCGCCTGCGCCGCCTTGGCGAGGGCGGTTTCCGGTACGACGCCGACGACCGGATAGCCGCCGGTCGTCGGGTGGTCGTTGAGGAAGACGACGGGGAGGCCGTCCGGGGGAACCTGGATCGCCCCCAGCACCATGCCCTCGCTGGGCAGTTCACCCTCGCGGGCCCGCTCCAGAGCGGGCCCTTCGGTGCGGAGGCCGATGCGGTTGCTGTGCGGGGAGACCCGGTAGGCGGCGGTGGTGAGCGTGTGGAGCGCGGCGGGCGTGAACCAGGTGTCGCGCGGGCCGGGGTGGAGCGGGAGGACCAGCTCGGCCGGAGCACCGGGCCAGGGGGCGGTGGGGCCGTACGCCGGTGGCCGGCCGGCCGGTTCGCCCAGGGGCAGCGTGTCGCCTTCGCTCAGCGGGGCCGGGCCGATCCCCGAGAGGAGGTCGGCCGAGCGGCTGCCCAGCACCGGGTCCGGCTCCAGGCCGCCCGCGAACGCCAGATAGCCGCGTACGCCGTGGAGCGCGGGTCCCACGTCCAGCACCGCGCCCGCCGGAACCCGTACGGGCGCGCCCCACGCCACGGGCCGCCCGTCGACGGTCACCCGGCACCCCGCACCGCCGACGACGGCCACCACGGGCCGGTCGGGGCGGACGGCGCACCCGGTGACGGTGGTCTCCAGGAGGGCGGCGCCCGGCGCATTGCCCGCCAGCCGGTTGGCCAGCCGGGCGGCGGGCGCGTCCAGCGCCCCGGACCGCCCGACGCCGAGGTGCGCCCAGCCGGGGCGGCCCGCGTCCTGGACGGTGGTGAGGGCGCCGGGGCGGACAACGTGGAGGAGCCCGTTCCGTACGGCAGTCATCGGCGCGGCTCCGTACGAGGCGGGGGCACGGGCTCCGGGACCACGAACCGCACCCGGGTGCCCGGCCCCAGCAGCGCCGCCGGTTCCCTGCGCGGGTCCCAGAGAACCGCCGGGTCCACCATCCGCCCGATGAGCTGCCAGCCGCCGGGCGAAGGGCGCGGGTAGACCCCGGTGTACGGCCCGGCGAGGGCCAGCGCCCCGGCCGGAACCCTCGTGCGCGGGGTCGCGCGCCGGGGCACGTACAGCCGCTCGGGCAGCCCGGTGAGATACCCGAACCCGGGCGCGAACCCGCAGAAGGCCACCCGGAACGCGGTACGGGAGTGGAGGCCGGGCACCTCGTCGGCGCGGACGCCCCAGAGCGCGGCGACCTCTTCCAGATCGGGGCCGTCGTAGACGACGGGGATCTCGACGGCGTCCTGTTCCTCGCGGCGCAGAGGCGGTATCGGCCAGGAGAGGAGGTCACACGCGAGCCGGTCCCGGGCCCGGCCCCGGCCTGCCGGAACGCGCCCCTCACGCCCCGTACCGTCCTCGATGCCGTCGAGCAGCACGGTCCGCGCGCCGGGGACGATCTCGCGTACGCCGGGGAGTGCGCCGCGCTCACGCCTGCGGAGCAGCTCGGCGTGGAAGGCTTCGGCGCGTTCGCCGTCGGCCAGTTCGACGAGGAGGGCGTGCGGCCCGGCGGGCAGCACGCGTATCCCGTACGCCTCCGTCCCGCCCGCCCCCTCCGTACCGCCGCTCTCCATCCTCACGTGAACGCCTCGACCCGCACGCCCGCCCCCTCCAGCGCCTCCCGCACCCGGCGCGCGAGGGCGGCGGCGCCCGGGGTGTCCCCGTGGACGCAGAGCGAGCGGGCCTCCACCGGTATCCGGCCGCCGTCCGCCCCGGTGACCGCGCGGTCGAGCGCCAGGCCGACGCTCCGGCGTACGACCTCGTCGGCGTCGTGCACCACCGCGCCCGGCTCGCCGCGCGGGACCAGGGTGCCCCGCGCGGTGTACGCGCGGTCCGCGAACGCCTCCTCCACGGCGGGCAGTCCGGCGGCGGAGGCGTGGACGAGCAGGTGGGAGCCGGGGAGCCCGAGGACGGTGAGGCCGCCGCCCGCGAGCCGGACGCCCGCGACGACGGCGGCGGCCTGCTGCTCGTCGTGGACGGTCCGGTTGTAGAGGGCGCCGTGCGGTTTGACGTACGAGACGGTGGAACCGGCCGCCTCGGCGAACACCCGCAGGGCGCCTATCTGGTAGGCGATCTCGGCGGTCAGCTCGTCGGACGGCACATCCATCGAGCGGCGCCCGAACCCGGCCAGGTCCCGGTAGGAGACCTGCGCCCCGATCCGTACGCCGTTCGCCGCCGCCGCGTCGCAGACCCGCCGCATGACGGAGGCGTCGCCCGCGTGGAAGCCGCACGCCACGTTGGCGCTGGTGACGCAGGCGAGGAGCGCTTCGTCGTCGGTCAGGGTCCAGCGGCCGAAGCCCTCGCCGAGGTCCGCGTTCAGGTCCATCTTCACGGGCGCACGGTAGTGACTGCGGGACAGGGCGACAAGGGCAGGTCCGAGGGGCGGTCGGCCCCCGGGGCGCCCCCGTCCGGCCGGGCCTAAGGTCGTCCCATGACGGACAGCCCGCGCCCTCACGACCCGTACGACCCGCACGGCACTGGCAACTCCCGCGCCGCGCTGCCCGACCGCTGGCGGGAGACGCTCCTGGCCGCCCGTTCCGGAGCGTACGGCTCCGGTCCCGGCCCCGCTCCCGACTCCGCCCCCGACCCGCTGCCGTACGCCGAGAACTTGCTGGCCCGCTGGGACGAGCCGCAGCGCCGCTACCACACCACCGCCCACCTGACGGCGGTCCTGGACCGGATCGACACCCTCGCCGGGTACGCCGACGATGTGCACGCGGTGCGCCTGGCCGCCTGGTTCCACGACGCGGTGTACCGCCCCGACCGCACGGAGAACGAGGAGCGCAGCGCCGCCCTCGCCGAACGCGCGCTGCCCGAGGCTGGGGTGGGGGCGGCGGTGACGGCGGAGGTCGCACGGCTGGTCCGGCTCACCGTGACGCACGACCCGGCCGAGGGCGACCGCAACGGCGAGGTGCTGTGCGACGCGGACCTGGCGGTGCTGGCGGGCGGCCCGCAGGAGTACGCGGACTATGCGGCGCGGGTACGGGAGGAGTACGGGTTCGTCCCCGACGAGGCGTTCCGGGCGGGGCGGGTGGCGGTGCTGCGGCAACTCCTCGCGCTGCCGAGGCTGTTCCGTACGCCGCACGGGGCGGCCGCGTGGGAGGCACGGGCCCGGCACAACCTGGCGACGGAACTGGAGCTGCTGGACCGCCCCGGTTCGGAGTGACCGGCCATGACCGGCCCTCTATGACAGGCAATCAGCAAATGTTCCGGTTCTTTCACGGTGTCGTCCCGGTCGCGCCCTGCCCCGGCCGGTGACACGTGACGACCGCTAACGTCTGGCATCGCAGTTGCACACACTCTGACGAATCCATGGGGGACAGCACCATGTCCAAGGTGTTCACGGGATACAGCGCGACGGCCGGCGGAACTTCCCGGCGGCGAATACTTCGCCTGGCCGGTGGCGGGATCACGATGGCGGTGTTCGGGGCCGGGCTGACCGGTTGCGAGGACGAGTCCGCGACCGGCGGCGAGGGCAGCATCCCGCCGCCGCGCGACGCTTCCCCCGCCCCCCGCAAGGACGGGGAGGCGCCCGCGCCCGTGTGGGCGAGGAGGACCTCGGCGGAGACGTACGGGGACAACGACGAGCTGGTGGCCGTCGGCGGTGTGGTGATCGCGAGCGGTGACCCGCTGACCGCCCTGGAGGGGACCGACGGCGAGACGCGGTGGTCGCTGGAGGGCGGCGCGGTCCCCGGCGCCCCGCTGCTGCTCGGCGACGGCGGCGCCACCCTGTACCTGGCGAGCGGGAAGTTCGACGGCAACGTCATCGGGTACGCCCCCGCCACCGGCAAGGAGACCTGGCGCAGCCGCCTGGGCAAGGAGTACCGGCAGCCGATGCCGGTCGCGGTGGACGACGGGCAGGTGTACGTCATCGCCGAGATCCTGGAGGCCGACAACTCCTCCCGCACCAACGTGATCGCCGCACTCGACAACCGTACGGGCAAGGTCGTCTGGAAGGAGCGGCGCGACCTCGGCACCCAGCAGAACGGCGTCCACGCCGCCGTACAGGGCCGCTACCTCGTCTACACCGACTTCAAGAACAACCTCACGGTGCGCGACACCGCCACCGGCCGGCAGGTGTGGACGCAGAAGACGACGAAGACGAGTTACGGCCCCTTCGCCGTCCACGAGGACCTGGTGATCGTCCCGCAGGGGCAGCGGCTCCAGGCGTTCGCCCTCTCCGACGGTACGGAGAAGTGGTCCGTGGAGTCCGAGCAGTTCACCACCTTCAGCGAACCGGCCGTCCTGGACGGCGTGCTCTACATCGCGGACAGCGGCCGTACGCTCCGGGCGATCGAGCCGGGGACCGGAAAGAGCCTCTGGCAGTCGACGAGCCTCAAGAAGGCGGGCGGGCAGGTGCCCCGGCAGTTCGTCCGCGTCGGCTCCACCCTCTACGGGGCCACCGACCTGGACGAGAAGGGCGGCGTCCACGCCTTCGACGCGAAGAACGGCGCCCTGCTCTGGACGTTCAACGACGGGTCCAGCGACCACCGCGCCTGGCTGGTGGCCACCGACGGCAAGCACGTCTTCGCCCTGCACGGCAAGAAGCTGAACGCGCTGCCCGCCGAGTAGCGGTCAGGTCGGCCGCCGAATAGCGGTCAGGTCGGCCGCCGTACAGCGGTCCGGTCGGCCGCCGAGAGGCCGGGGCCGGGAATGTTCGGCCGCCGAGAAGGCCGGGGGCCGGGAATGCGCGGGCGTTCTCCGGCGTTGGGACGAGTCATGCCCGACTCCGCCTCCCGCCGCCGCACACCCATGCCGCTGGCCGTATACATCCTCGGCCTCTCGGTCTTCGCTCTCGGCACCAGTGAGTTCATGCTGTCGGGCCTGCTGCCGCCCATCGCGGACGACATGAACGTCTCGATCCCACAGGCCGGACTCCTCATATCCGCCTTCGCGATCGGCATGGTGGTCGGCGCCCCGCTGCTCGCCGTGGCCACGCTGCGGCTGCCGCGCCGGACGACCCTGATCGCGCTGATCTCGGTCTTCGGCCTCGGGCAGGTCGCGGGCGCGCTGGCACCGACGTACGAGGTGCTCTTCGCCTCCCGGGTGGTGAGCGCGCTCGCCTGCGCGGGTTTCTGGGCGGTCGGGGCGGCGGTGGCCATCGCGATGGTGCCGGTGAACCAGCGGGCGCGGGCGATGGCCGTGATGATCGGCGGGCTGTCGATCGCCAATGTGCTGGGCGTGCCGATGGGCGCCTTCCTCGGCGAGCACCTCGGCTGGCGGTCGGCGTTCTGGGCGGTGGGCGTGGCCTCGGCGGTGGCGCTGGCCGGGGTCATCACCCGTATCCCGCACATCCCGCTGCCGGAGCGGAAGCCGCAGCTCCGGCAGGAGCTGGCGATCTACCGGGACCGGCAGGTCTGGCTGGCGATCGTGATCACCGCGCTGGCGGCGGGCGGGGTGTTCTGCGCCTTCAGCTATCTCGCGCCGCTGCTGACGGATGTGGCGGGCCTGGACTCGGGGTGGGTGCCGTGGATTCTGGGCCTGTTCGGGGTCGGCGCGCTGATCGGTACGACGATCGGCGGCCGGGTCGCGGACGCGCACCTGTTCGGGGTGCTGCTCAGCGGTATCACGGCGTCCACGGTGTTCCTGGCGGCGCTGGCCCTGTTCGCCTCCAGCCAGGTCGCGGTCGTCGCGCTGGCGTTCCTGCTGGGCCTCTCGGCGTTCTTCACGGCCCCCGCGCTGAACGCCCGGATGTTCAACGTGGCCGGGGCGGCCCCGACGCTGGCCGGGGCCACGACGACGGCCGCGTTCAACCTGGGCAACACGAGCGGCCCGTGGCTGGGCGGCACGGTGATCGACGCGGACTTCGGCTTCGCGGCGACGGCGTGGGCGGGCGCGGGGATGACAATCCTGGCGCTGGCGGCGGTGGCGGTGTCGTTGCGCCTCCAGCGGGGCGGGGGCGGCGGGGGCCTCTCGCGCTCGCGGCTGATCGCGAAGAGCGGGGGCCGGGCGGCGGCCGGGGTGACGGCGTCGGAGCCGGCTTCTTCTTAGGGCTGGAGCGCCAACCACTTCTCAGGGCTCAGGGCGCCGCGCGCTCTCTTAGGACGCCGCACGCTCCCTAAGGTGTCGCACGCTCTCTCAGGGCGTCGCACGTTCCCAAAGGCGCCACGCTCTCCAGGGTGCCGCGCGCCCCCTAAGGCACCGGGCACGCCCCCTAAGGCACCGCGCGCCCCTTCGGCCGCCGGAGCCCCGCGGCCGTGAGCCGTCGTACGAGCTCCTTCGAGCCGATCTCCCGTGCCCCCGCCCGTACGGCGTCCGCGTAGTACGCCTCCGGTACGTCGTAGTGGTCGCGCTCGAAGGCGCGCGGCGGGCAGCCGATCGCGGCGGCGAAGGTGTGCAGCTCCTCGAACGACACATCGCTGACCAGGTGCGACCAGAGGCGGCCGTGTCCGGG
Organism: Kitasatospora albolonga; assembly: GCA_002082585.1. Lineage (NCBI taxonomy): Bacteria > Bacillati > Actinomycetota > Actinomycetes > Kitasatosporales > Streptomycetaceae > Kitasatospora > Kitasatospora albolonga. Next base: position 4,540,773 of record CP020563.1, on the reverse strand, counting down.
CCAGGTGGGCGGGTCGATGTAAAGGGTCACCGCCGCAGTACCCCGCCCAGCTCCCCCACCGGCGCCACGGCCACCGCCGCCTTGACGCACACCCAGTGCGGGTCGGGGCCGAGCTCCGGCTCGACGTCCAGCGCGTGTGGCTCGTCCTCGGCGCAGGCGGGGCAGAGCGGCCACCTCCCGTACTTCTCCAGCAGGGCGTCCTGCACGTCCTGGGCGATCAGCCCGGCGACGAACTCCGCGCCCTCGGGCCACTGCTCGACCCACCAGCGGCGGTGCGTCACGGCGTCCTCGACGAACGAGACGACGTCGGCCTCGGCGACGTCCGCCGCGACGAGATCGGCCATGACCAGCGCGCGGGCGGTGTGCAGTGCCTGCTCCAGGGGGTTCAGCTCCATGCTCCCCATTGTGCGCCCGCGCGTGCGCGGGGCGGCGCCAGAGGCACAGACCACAGGGCAGCGGGAGGGGTTGACGCACCCCCGGGTTGAAAATACCTTTCAGAGGTGACCCAAGACGTGAAGGAAATTTTCAGCGGCGACTCCCCGCCCGCCCCCGCGGCCCTCGCCGCCAAGGTGCGGACGCTCGCGCCCTCCATGACCCGCTCCATGCAGCTGGTCGCCGAAGCCGTCGCGGGCGACCCGGCCGGGTGCGCCGCCCTCACCGTCACCGGTCTCGCCGAGCTCACCGGCACCAGCGAGGCGACCGTCGTCCGCACCGCCCGCCTCCTCGGCTACCCCGGCTACCGGGATCTGCGCCTCGCGCTGGCCGGGCTCGCCGCGCACCAGGAGTCGGGCCGGTCCCCCGCCGTCACGGCGGACATCGCGGTGGACGACCCGATCGCCGAGGTGGTCGCCAAGCTCGCCTTCGACGAGCAGCAGACCCTCGCGGACACCGCCGCCGGGCTGGACACCGTACAGCTGGGGGCCGCCGTCACCGCCGCCTCGACCGCCCGCCGCATCGACATCTACGGCGTCGGGGCCTCCTCCCTCGTCGGCCAGGACCTCGCGCAGAAGCTGCTCCGGATCGGCCTGATAGCCCACGCCCACACGGACCCGCACCTGGCGGTGACCAACGCCGTGCAGCTGCGCGCCGGGGACGTGGCCATAGCGATCACGCACTCCGGCTCGACCGGTGACGTCATCGAGCCGCTGCGGGTGGCGTTCGACCGGGGGGCGACGACGGTCGCGATCACCGGGCGGCCCGACGGGCCCGTATCGCAGTACGCCGACCACGTACTGACCACGTCCACCGCCCGCGAGAGCGAGCTGCGCCCCGCCGCCATGTCGAGCCGGACGAGCCAGCTGCTGGTCGTGGACTGCCTGTTCATAGGCGTGGCCCAGCGTACGTACGAGACGGCCGCGCCCGCCCTCTCCGCCTCCTACGAGGCGCTGGCCCACCGCCACAGCCCACGCTCCACCCGCTGACACCGCACGACCCGTACGCGTACGAGAACAAGCCCGAGAAAGCAGAGCCGCCCTCCATGACCTCCACCACCGACGCTTCCGGAACCACCGACGCCTCCGGCACCGACAGCTACGGCGAGCTCCGCGCCCAGCTGGCCACGCTCGCCACGGAGGCGTTCCGCCCCGAGCTGGCCGAGATCGACCGGCTGTCCACGGCGGAGATCGCGCGGCTGATGAACGGCGAGGACGCCACCGTCCCGGCCGCCGTCGCCGAGCGCCTCCCGGAGATCGCCGCGGCGATCGACGCCACGGCCGGGCGGATGGCCCGGGGCGGGAGGCTGATCTACGCGGGCGCGGGCACGGCGGGGCGGCTCGGGGTGCTGGACGCCAGCGAGTGCCCGCCCACCTTCAACACCGACCCCTCCGAGGTCGTCGGCCTGATCGCGGGCGGCCCGTCCGCCATGGTGAAGGCCGTCGAGGGGGCCGAGGACAGCAAGGAGCTCGCCGCCGCCGACCTGGACGCGCTGAAGCTGACGGCGGACGACACGGTGGTCGGCATCTCCGCCTCCGGCCGTACGCCGTACGCGATCGGGGCCGTCGAGCACGCCCGCGCGCAGGGCGCCCTGACCATCGGGCTCTCCTGCAACGCGGGCTCGGCGCTGGCCGCCGCGGCGGAACACGGCCTGGAGATCGTCACGGGCCCCGAGCTGCTCACCGGCTCCACCCGGCTGAAGGCGGGCACGGCGCAGAAGCTGGTCCTCAACATGATCTCGACGATCACGATGATCCGGCTGGGCAAGACGTACGGGAACCTCATGGTCGACGTCCGCGCCTCCAACGAGAAGCTCCGGGCCCGCTCCCGGCACATCGTCTCCCTCGCCACGGGGGCGCCCGACGCCGAGATCGAGGCCGCGCTCGCCGCCACCGACGGCGAGGTCAAGCACGCGATCCTGGTGATCCTCGGCCGGGTCGACGCGGCGACGGCGGCCGAGCGGCTGGCGGAGTCGGACGGCCACCTCCGTAAGGCGCTGAACGCCAAGCCCACCACCGCAACCTGACCCGCCCCCAGGCTCCCCCCTGCACCACACCCCCCGCACAGCAAGGCACCGAGCACCATGGCCACAGAAGACAAGAACCGCGCCACCGCCGCCGCGATCCTCCCGCTCGTCGGCGGCGCGGCGAACGTCGGCTCCATCGCCCACTGCATGACCCGGCTCCGCCTCGGCCTGCACGACCGGTCCCTGGTGGACGACGAGGCGCTGAAGGCGCTGCCCGCCGTGATGGGCGTGGTCGAGGACGAGACGTACCAGATCGTGCTGGGTCCGGGCACGGTGGCGCGGGTGACGCCGGAGTTCGAGCGCCTGGTGGCGGAGGCGGCACCGACTCCGGGTAACGCCCCCACGGCCTCCGCCTCCGCGGACGATCTGGCGGCCGAGGGCGCGGCGATCAAGGCGCGGCAGAAGGCGAGGAACGCCACCCCCTTCAAGCTGTTCCTGCGCAAGATCGCCAATATCTTCGTCCCCCTGATCCCGGCCCTCATCGGCTGCGGCATCATCGCGGGCCTCAACGGTCTGCTGGTCAACCTGGGGTGGCTGCCCGCCGTGACGCCCGCGCTGGCGGCGATGGCGTCCGGTTTCATGGCGCTGATCGCGGTGTTCGTGGGCTACAACACGGCGAAGGAGTTCGGCGGTACGCCGATCCTGGGCGGTGCGGTGGCGGCGATCATCGTGTTCCCGGGCGTGGCGAACATCGACGCCTTCGGCCAGACCCTCTCGCCGGGCCAGGGCGGTGTGCTCGGCGCGCTGGGGGCGGCGGTGCTGGCGGTGTACGTGGAGAAGTGGTGCCGCCGCTGGGTGCCGGAGGCGCTGGACGTGCTGGTCACCCCGACGCTGACGGTGCTGATCTCGGGCCTGGTGACGATCTTCGGCCTGATGTACGTGGCCGGGGAGATCTCCTCCGCGATCGGCACGTTCGCCGACTGGCTGCTCTCCAACGGCGGCGCGAGCGCGGGCTTCGTCCTCGGCGGCCTGTTCCTGCCCCTGGTGATGCTGGGCCTGCACCAGGCGCTGATCCCGATCCACACCACCCTCATCGAGCAGCAGGGGTACACGGTCCTGCTCCCGATCCTGGCGATGGCGGGCGCGGGCCAGGTCGGCGCGGCGATGGCGGTCTACTTCCGCCTCCCCCGCAACGAGTCGATCCGCCGCACCATCAGGTCCGCGCTCCCGGCGGGTCTGCTGGGCGTCGGCGAACCCCTGATCTACGGCGTCTCGCTGCCGCTGGGCCGCCCGTTCGTCACGGCGTGCGTGGGCGGCGCGTTCGGCGGCGGTTTCGTCGGCCTGTTCCACCAGCTCGGCGACACGGTCGGCTCGACCGCCATCGGCCCGTCCGGCTGGGCCCTGTTCCCGCTGGTCGACGGCAACCACGGCCTGGGCACCACGATCGCGATCTACGGGGCCGGCCTGCTGGTCGGCTACGTGGCGGGCTTCCTGGCCACGTACTTCTTCGGCTTCAGCAAGGACCTGCTCACCGAGTTCAACGTCTCCCAGGACCCGGCCCCCTCCACGGTCGCCGCCACGGGCGGCCCCCACCCGTCCCCGCACCCCGCCTCACCGGGAGACCCCGACGGCACGGACCCCGGCTCCCCGGAGAAGACCCCGGCGGGGGTCTGACGGACCGCGTGCACGGGTACGGGTTCCATCCCCGTACCCCCCGGACCTCGAGAACTACGCCTCAGGTCCCGGCGCGCTCCCGTCTCCGGCCCGATACGCCCCGCCCGCCCCGCTGGCTAGCGTCGTTCTCATGCGTATAGGACTGCTCGGCACCGGAAATGTAGCTCGCGCCCTGGCCCACGGCTGGCGCGCCGCAGGACACGACGTCCTCCTCGGATCACGCCACCCGAAGGAGCGCACCGGTCTCGGCCTCCCCGTCGCGGGCCTCGACGAGACGGCCGCGCACGCGGAGGTGCTGGTCAACGCCACGCCGGGAGGCGTCTCCGTGGAGCTGCTGCGCTCCATCGGGGCCCCGGCGCTGGCCGGGACCCTGCTGATCGACGTCGGGGTCGGTCTCTCCGACGACTTCTCCGAGCTCACCCACCCCAACAGCAGCCTGGGCGAGCTGATCCAGGAAGCGTTCCCGCTGACCCCCGTCGTCAAGACGCTCTGCACGATGGACTCCACCACCATGACCACCCCGGGCGACCTCACCGAACCGGGCACGGTCTTCCTCTCCGGCGACGACGCCGAGGCCAAGCGGACCACCGGCCGCCTCCTCACGGACCTCGGCTGGCCGCCCTCCTCCCAGCTGGACATCGGAGGCATCACCACCGCACGCGGCCAGGAGCACTTCGCGTTCCTCTTCATGGGGATCGCGGGCGGGGTGGGGTCGCACACCTTCAACATCAAGGTGGTGACCCGCCCGCAGGCGGGCTAGAAGGGCACAGCCGTGATCCCTCCCACGGCATGAATTCCGGCCCGCCGGTCATACTGGCCGAGGGCGGAGGACAACGCCTCGTACGGCAGACACGACCGCGTACGGCAGACAAGGCCGCGTTCGGGAGACGAGACGGCACCGGAGGGCGGGGACATGGTCGACGACACGTGGTCCAGTGCGCTGCACCGGCTCTGGCAGGCGGCTTCGCGGGCCGAGGAGGTCGCGGCGTTGGCGGACGACGTCTACGCGCCGCTCCTCGCCACCCCGGGGGTCCACCTCGTCGTGGGCACGCGGTGGGACGAGCAGCACGTCCTGCGGTACATGCGCGCCCTGAGCGCCGGGAGCGACGCCCCGGTGATCGTCGCGACCACGCGGTCGATGCCGGGGGCCGCCGTACGCGAGCCGGGCGGCGAACCCGTGGTGACCCGGTCCGCCGTGGCCGGGCTGGACGACGCGGTGTGGCCGGAGGCGGAGTTCCTGCGGCAGGCGCCGGGGGCCACCGTCGTGGCCTGCACCTTCCGGCTCGACCACCGGGGCTGGGCCACGCTCGGCGTCGCCGTCGACGACTCGGCGGACCTGGCCTCCGTCGAGCGCCGGCTGGCGCAGGCCGTCGACGTCATCGTCGCCTGCCACACCGGCATCCTCCAGCGCGGGCGCGAGGCCCGCCGGGGCGCGGACGACGCGCTGCTCGCCGAGGCGTCGCTCCAGATGGACTCGTCGCTGGACGTGGAGGACACCCTGCGGCGGGTCGCCCGGATCGCGGTTCCGGCCGTCGCCGACGGATGTCTCGTCCATCTGCTGCGCGGCGAGGGTCCGGAGTTCGTCGCCGCCACGCACGTCGCCGTCCAGCAGCAGCGCGCGCTGGAGGAGGCGGGCCGCGACGACCCGTGGCTGGCGGCGCTGCTCGCGCGCCGGGGCGAGGACGAGGACACGCTGTTCCTGAGCGGCGCCGCGCTCAACGGCTCCCCCTTCGCGGACACCTCCGCCGCAACCTCCGCGAACGCGCCCGGCGCAAGGGGTATCGGGGGCGCGGAAGACACCAGGGCCCCCGGGAAACCCAGAGACCCCGAAAGCGCCGGAGACACCGGCAGCGCCGAAAGCAGCCCCACCCCCACCGTCGTCAGCATCAGCCCGCTCCGCGCCCGGGGCCGCGTGGTCGGCAGCATCACCTTCGTCTACCAGCGGCCCGAGGCCCGGCTGCCCGACAGCGCCTTCCTCCGCAGCCTCGCCACCCGCGCCGCCCTCGCCATCGACAACGCCCTCCTCTATGAGCTCCGCCGCAACGCCGTCCTCTCCCTCCAGGAGCACCTGCTCCCCTCGCAGCTCCCGGTCACCGACCAGTGGGACCTGTCCGCGAGTTACGAGGTCGGCGACCCCATGCTCGACGTGGGCGGCGACTTCTACGACGCCGTACCCCGGCCCGACGGCAGCATCGCCCTGCTGATCGGCGACGTCTGCGGACGCGGCGCGGAGGCGGCGGCCCTCACCGGTCTGGCCCGCCACACCCTGCGCACCCTGCTGGAGGAGGGCACCGACCCGGGCACCGCCCTGAGCCGGCTCAACCGGGCCCTGCGCCAGGAGCGGGCGAGCCGCTTCCTCACGGCGGTCGTCACGACGCTGACGCCCCGGGCCGACGGCACCGCGCGGCTCACCACGTGCAGCGCCGGGCACCCCGCGCCCCTGGTGCTCCGCAACGACGGTACGGTCTCCGAAGTGCTCTCCGGCGGGCTCCTGCTCGGCGTCCTGGACGACGTCTCCTACGGGAGCCACGAGGAGCAACTCGCCCCCGGCGACACCCTGGTGCTGTTCACCGACGGACTGACGGAGTCCCGGGAAGCGGGCGGGGTCTTCTTCGAGGCCGTCCTGCCCGGGCGGCTCGCCGCCCTCCGCGGCTTCGACGCCACCCACATCGCGGAGAGCCTGGCCCGGCAGGCCAAGGTCTTCCGCGCCTCCGGACAGGACGACATCGCCCTGCTCGTGGCCCGCTGGACCGGCATCACGCCGGACGCCGGTCCGCTCCCCCACCACCTCCACCTCGAACAGGCGGCCCTGCGATGAAGACCCCCACCGGCCGGGCCACCCCGGCAGGGTCCCGATGAACAGCGACGGGCTGATTCTCGTCGTGGAGGACTCGGAGGAGGACACCGAGGCCATCCAGCGCGCCCTGTCCCGCTCCCACCCCTCCCTGCACGTGGAGTTCGCGCCCCGCAGCGACGCCGTGGTGCCCCGCCTCCTCGACCCCGCCGCCCGTACGCCGGACCTGGTGCTGCTCGACCTCAACATGCCGGGCACGAACGGCCTGACGCTCCTGTCGAACCTCCGCGCGCACCCCGCGTGCGCCTCCCTGACGGTCGTCGTCTTCACCTCGTCCACCTCCTCGGCGGAGGAGGACGCGTGTTACGCGGCGGGCGCGGACAGCTACATCTACAAGCCGGTCAACTTCGAGCTGTTCCAGACGGTTCTGCGGGGTGCGGTCGACTTCTGGATGACGCAGAAGCCGACCGGGTAGGCGGCACGCCCCCTCCGGTGGGGGCCGCTCCCTCGCCGAGCCGCCGCACACGCCCTCCGGCACGCCCCCTCCGGCGCGGGGCCGGGGTCAGTCGTCGTCCGCCGGGGCGTCCTCCCCGCCCAGCGTGAACCACACCGCCGTGCCCGGACCGCCGCCCGGCACCCCGCCGCCGTCCGGGGCCGTGGCCGGGCTCTCCAGCCACAGCCGCCCCCCGTGCCGCTCCACGATCCGCTTGACCACGGCGAGGCCGACGCCCGAGCCGCCGCCCCGCTCCTCGCGCCGGTGCAGCCTGCGGAACAGCTGGAGGACGTCCTCCTGCTGGGCGGGCGGAATCCCGATGCCGTTGTCGCGTACGACGACAGCCGTCACCGCCCGTCCGTCCTCCTCCCCCGGCGGCACCACGGACGCCACCTCCACCCACACCCGCCGCTCCCCCGAACCCTCGTCCGCCGCGTACTTGGCCGCGTTGACGAACAGGTTCTCCAGCACCTCGCGCAGCCGCTCCCGGTCCGCCCGCAGCCGGGGCAGGGCGGCGGGGCGCACCACCCGCACCCCCTGCTCCGCGAGCCGGTCCCCGGCGACGAGCAGCGCGTCGTCCACCACCTCGTCCAGCGACAACAGCTCGCGCTCCAGGCCCACTTGGCCGAGGCGCGAGAAGTGGAGCAGCGAGTCCAGCAGCCCGTCCATGCGCTCCGCGAGGCGGCGTACGGTGGTGAGCCGGCGCAGCGAGGTCGCGTCCAGTACGGAACCGGCGTCCTCGACGATGAAGGCCGCCGCGTTCGAAATCCCCCGCAACGGCTCCTTCAGATCATGGGCCGCCGCATGTGCGAAGGAGTCCAAGTCCTCGTTGGTCCGGGCGAGTTCGGTGTTCCGCGCCGCCAGCTCCGCCATCCGGCGGCTCAGCAGGCCCGAGATCTCCCGCCACAGCTCCCCGGCGACGATCCGCTGCGCGGGGGTCCACGGCTCGCTCCGCCCGCGTACGGTCGCCCGGTAGACGGCGGCGGAACCGCGCGGGGTCAGCCGCTCACCGCCCGGCCCCGTACGCACCGGGCGGGCCGGATCGGCCGCCCACTCCCGGGGCGCGGGGCGTTCGCGGCGCCACCAGGCCAGCAGGTCGCCGTCCCGGCTGAAGGGGAGGACGAGGAGGCCCGCGGGCAGCCCCTGCGCCTCCGCCTCCGCCGGGTCGAGCCCCAGCACCTCCGGCACCCGGTCGCTGCTCCACACCTCGCCCACCGGACCGGCGTCCGCCAGCCGCTCCAGCAGTCCGGGCAGCCCGGCGGGGAGCGGGGCCCCCGTCGTCAGTGTCTCCGTACCCCGAAGAAGCAACGCCCCGTCCGCGTCGAGGAGTTCGACCACGCCGGAGCCGGGGCTCAGCAGGGCGTCCGGCGCCTGGGAGGTGAGCCGGGCCAGCAGCGTGGCGAGCGCCCGCCGGTAGCCGGACAGCTCGTCCGCCTGCTCGCGCCCGGCGACGGCCGCCAGTTGCAGGGACAGCGCGATCCCGAAGAACTCGCAGGCCGCCCGCACTTCGGGGGTCAGCCGCCGCGGCTCGTCACCGTGGCAGGCGATCAGCCCCCACAACTCGCCGTCGTGCAGCAGCGATACGGACATGGACGAGGCCACCCCGATGTTGCGCAGGTACTCCAGGTGGTAGCCGGAGACCGTACGGAGCACCGAGCCCGACAGGTCCAGCGGCTCCCCGGTCCCCTCCCGCAGCCCGGGCAGCAGCCCCACCGTCGCGTCGTCCACATCACCGATGACCCGAATCCAGTTGCGGGCGTAGAGGCGGCGGGCCTGCGGCGGGATGTCGCTGGCCGGGAACCACAGCCCCAGCCACGGCTCCCGCCCCTCGGTACGCGCCTCCGCGATGACCTGGCCGGGGCCTTCGGCACCGTCGAACCGGTACGCCACCACCCGGTCGTAGCCGGTGAGCGCCTGCACCTCACGGACGGCCGCCGCGCAGCACTCGGTGACGTCGGCCGCGCCCTGGAGCCGGTGCAGGGCGCGCCGCACCCGGGGATAGAAGTTCTGGAACACGAACGGCCCGTCCGCCGCCCGCGGTTCGAACTCCAGCACCAGCAGCTCCGCGACCCGGTGGACGGTCACGTCGAAGAGCCGGGCCTGCCCGTCCCGCTCCAGCGAGAGGGACAGCACACCGGAGGAGGCGGCCCCGCCCGGAGAAGCGGCGCCGGACTCCGGCACGGAAGCCCCCGAGACAGAATCCCTCGACGCGGAAGCCCCCGAGACGGAATCCCTCGATGCGGAATCCCTCGATGCGCCGGGCCCCGATACGGGAGCCCCCGGAGAAGCAGCGGCGGCCCCCGAAGAGGCCGCGTCGGGCTCCGGGCCCCCCGCCGCCACCTCCGTACTCTCCAGTGCCAGCGCCCACTGCTCCGCCCCGATCAGCTCCGTGACCGGCCGCCCGACCAGCTCCCCGGCCGCCCGCCCGAGCACCTCCCCCGTGTTCCGGCTCACCGTGTCCACCACGGAGTCGTGCAGCCGGGCGGCGACGAGGGCACCGTACGACTGGACACCGCCGAGCAGGTGGATCGGCTCCCGTACGCACTGGGAGAGGTCGAACTCCTGGCTCACACCGGCCTCGGCCGCCACCGCTTTCGGGGAGAGCCATCCCCGTACCTCGTCGGACACTGCCCTGTCTCCGTCCCGCCGTCCGTCGCCCCGCTCGCGAGCCTTCCTACCACCCTCACCCGCCCCGCCCCGCGCACACCCGGCCCTCCCCGCCCCCCACCAGGCACTTTCGCCATGTGAAGAAAAAATAAAAATGATCGACGGATGAGGTGTGTAGAGAAAGCGATGCCGGGAACCTGATTTTCCGGAGGTTGATAACTATGGTTCCCCTGCTTCTCGTTCTTCTGCTCATCCTGCTTCTCTTCGGTGCCGGATTCGCCCTTGAGGCTCTCTGGTGGATAGCCGTGATCGTCCTGGTCCTCTGGGTCGTGGGCTTCTTCGTCCGGCCCGCCGGAGGCGGTGGCCGACGAGGCCGGTGGTATCGCTGGTAAGCGTCGCTGACCAGCGGGAAACGGGGCCGGGACCGGGCTGATGCCCGGTCCCGGCCCCGTTTGCGCCACCCCCGTGGAGCCGCCCATGTGTAGGCCGGGATTCCCCGGGCACACGGAACTCAACGACCCGTAAATGATGTACCGAGAATGATGTAACGAGCTGAATCGACCTCGCGAAAGGAGCCACAAAATGAGCGAATCCCTGTGGGGCTACCAGCCGTCGAGCGGCCATACTGCGGGAGCCGATCTTTCCGGATATACGGTGGAGGCGACCGACGGCAGCATCGGCAAGGTCGACAAGCACTCCGACGAGGCCGGCTCCGCCTATCTGCTCGTCGACACCGGCACCTGGATCTTCGGCAAGGACGTCCTGCTCCCGGCGGGCACGGTCCGGCACATCGACACGGAGGACCGCAAGGTCTACGTGGACCTCACCAAGGAACAGGTCAAGGACTCGCCGGAGTTCGACCGCCACCGGCAGACCGAGGACCCGGGCTACCAGGCCCAGGTCTCCGCGTACTACCTGGCGTTCCGCATCATGTGACCCACCCCCGCGTTCCCCCTGTACGGCGGCGGGCCCGACCCCGAGGAGGGGCCGGCCCCGCCGCCTCACGCGTACGCCCACCGGCCCCGCCGCCCCGGCCACCACCGCGGACGCCTCAACGCGGCAGCTGCCCCTCCCGGTTGATCTCCGTCACCCGCGCCCGCAGCACCACCCCCGGCGGGGCGGGCCGCACCGCGTCCGCCGGGCAGGCCCACTCCGGCCCCCCGCCCGGCGGCCTCAGCCGTACGTCCCCGTCGGCCAGGCCGATCACCCGGCCGACGCGCCCGTCCCGGCTGTCCACCACGAACGCCCCCGCCTCAGGCACTTCAGGCACCCCCACCACCTCAGGCACCCCCACCCCCTCGGACGCCCCCGCCATCTCGGACGCCCCCGCCCCCTCAGGCCCGTTCACCGCCTCGCCCGCCCCCACCGCCTCATGCGCCCCCGGCTGAACTCCCTCACCCGCCATGGCCGCTCCCCTTCTCCGCCAGCACCTCGCACAGCCGCAACGCGGTGTCGATGTTGCAGCGGCCCAGGTCGACCAGGGGCGTCGGCTCGTTGCCCGCACACGAGACGGGATCGACCCGCAGCGAAGGCAGCGTCACGCCCACTCCGGCCAGCCCCTCCTTCAGCCGTGCCACCGCGTCCTCCGCCTCCCGCACCGCATCCCGCACCGCGCCCTCCGCCCCCCGTACTCCGTCCGCCGCCACCGCGCACCGCTCCGTCGCTTCCATGCTGCACACCTTCCACTCCGAGTAGGTGAATGCCTACCCAGCGTGTCCAACGCTCACCGGGCCGAGAAGAGTCGCCCCTTCCGCTTGAAAGCGCTCTCAGCGGCGTCACCGCCCCGGCGTTAGGCTGTAGCCGATCCGGCGACGGCACGGGCCCCGCACCACCCCGCGCGCCGACGCCCCCGTCGACGAGGAGCAACCGCCTTGCCCGAGCAGTCCCCCGGGTCCCGGCCCACCCTGGAAGCCGTCGCGGCACGTGCGGGGGTCTCCCGAGCCACCGCCTCGCGGGTCGTCAACGGGGGCGACGGGGTCCGCAAACCGCTGGTCGACAAGGTGCTCCGGGCGGTCGACGAGCTCGGCTACATCCCCAACCACGCGGCCCGGACGCTGGTGACCCGGCGGACCGGTGCGGTGGCCGTCGTCATCGCCGAGCCGGAGATACGGATCTTCTCGGACCCCTTCTTCTCGCAGCAGATCCGGGGCATCAGCAAGGAGTTGACCGCCCACGACACCCAGCTCGTCCTGCTGCTGGTGGAGGGGCCCGGCGACTTCGACCGGATCGCGCGCTATCTCTCCGGCGGCCATGTCGACGGGGCGCTCGCCTTCTCGCTCCACACCGACGACCCGCTGCCCGCGATCACCCGGCGGGCCGGGATTCCGACGGTGTACGGGGGGCGGCCCGGCTGGACCGCCGACCCCGGTGACCAGGCCGTTCCGTATGTGGACGCCGACAACCGGGGCGGGGCGCGGGTCGCCGTGCAGTATCTGCGGGACCTCGGCCGGGAGCGGATCGCGCACATCGGCGGGCCGCCCGACCAGACCTCCGCGATGGACCGCCTCGACGGCTACCGGGACGTGCTGCTGGACGTGGACCCGACGCTGGTCGCGGAGGGGGCGTTCACCGTGGAGAGCGGGGCGCGGGCGATGGCCGGGCTGCTGGAGCGGCGGCCCGACCTGGACGCGGTGTTCGTCGCCAACGACCTGATGGCCTCGGGCGCGCTGCGGGTCCTGCGGGAGCGCGGGGTGTCCGTGCCGGAGCAGGTGGCGATCGTCGGGTTCGACGACATGGACGGGGTGGCCGAGGAGACCGACCCGCCGCTGACCACCGTCAGCCAGGACATCGAGGGCCAGGGCCGGCTGATGGCCCGGCTGCTGCTGCGCGGCCTGGACCGGGACCGTACGGGGAACGGCCCGGCGCCGGACTCGGTGATCACTCCGACGACGCTGGTACGCCGCGCCTCGGCGTGATCACGGGGGAACGAGTACGGCGGGCCTCCGCCCTGAGGAGCCGGAGACCCGCCGCACGGATCGTGCCCGTACATCAGCGGTCTACGCATGCTTCCGTACACGTACACGTACACCTACGCGTACGGAGTCGCGCACGCCCTACACGTACGGGATTCTCAGCACCGCCGCGTCCGTCCCCGTCTGCACCTGGGACGTGCCGTTGCCGAGCGCGTTCCAGATCTCCAGGCGGACCGTGCCGTTCTTCAGCTCGCCCAGGCTGCCGGTGGTGGCCCGGACGCCCGCCGCCTGCGTGTACTCCTCCCACCCGTTGACCGGGTCGGTGGCGAAGTAGCGGAAGGTCTCGGTGCGGTCGAAGGTGCCGTCGCCGGTCAGGTCGTAGCTGACCCGGACCTGCGGGGCGAGCCCGACCCGGGTGCCCGCGTCCACCCGGAGGCGGAACGCGGTGGCTGCCCCGGCGGAGACCTTGCCGTTGACGCGCTTGATCTCGTAGACGTTCGGGCGGTACGGGGTGCCGTCCCGGTTCACGCCGTCGGCCGAGGCGATGGTGTCCGCGCCCGCCGGGTCGGTGGTGGCGGTGGTGAGGACGCCACCGGTCTTCAGCCGGAAGGTGTTACCGGTGGAGGGGGTGCCCGGGTCGGGGTCGGGGTCCGGGTCGGGGTCGCCGCCGCCGGGGCCCGTGCTGGTGGCCGTCGAACGGGCCGGTACGGAAAGGGTCTTGCCGTCGGAGAAGGTCACCGTACGGGTGGTGGAGCCGTGGTTGTGGGCGGTGTAGGTGCGGGTGCCGTTCTTGGAGAAGACGGCGGAGGTGGGCAGGTCGCCGCTGACCGTCATGTCCGGGGCGCCGAGCGTGTCGAGGGTGGTGATCCAGTGGTAGGTGTGGGCCTTGGACTCGCCCTCCTCCGGGGTGTAATTCCCGTTCACGCCGTCCCACTTGGCCTTGGCCGACGCCGGGTCGGAGAGCGCCTCGAACTCCCAGAGAAGATCGCGCCACTCCTGGGCCGGTCCGCCGTTCTCGCGCTCCATCTCGGCGATGTTCCGCTTGATGGCGGCCTTCTCACGGGCCAGGTGGAGTGAACCACCCGTCACGGGAAGGACGTTGATGCCGTGGATCTCCTCGGGGTTCGCCGTCCACCAGGTGGAGTAGGAGGCGCCGCTGCCCCAGACCATGCCGACCGTTCCGTACCGGTACGAGGCGGGGAAGACCTGCTCGTTCGCGTCGAACCAGTACTGGGTGATCGCCTCGGACTCGGTGGTCAGCAGGTAACTGCCGAGGTCACGCAGGGAGTTGTCCCCGGTGGCCGCGCCCCACAGCACCAGGCCGGCGCTGAGGTTGATGGACTCCGAGGAGGACTCCTGGTTGTTGCCCGCCGCGAACCCCTGGTGGCCGGAGGCCCAGCTGTGGCCCGCGTAGACGTCGAAGCCGCGCAGGAAGGGGTACGCCGCGTCCGTGCGGCTGGGGTTGGCGGTGTCGCGGATGAGGTGCTTGACCATCGTGCCCCAGGCCGAGTCGGCCGCCCAGGCCGGGTCGTACTGGGCGATGATCGCCGCCGCGTAGACGTAGTAGCTGTAGTGGAAGTGGTGGTCGTTGAGCTCGGTGTCGCTGCCGTACGAGGCCGGGTAGCCGGTGAGGGTCTTCCAGTCCTTGTCGTAGCTGAACTCGCTGGCCCCGCCCGCCGTGAACCACTCCTGCATCCGGCCCTTCATCAGGCCGAGGAGCTTGTCGCGGACGGCGGTCTGGCCGATCTGGTCGGCGACGGGCACCAGTTGGGCGAGCTTGCCGAGCGCCTTGCCGGTCCAGTAGGTGTCACGCGCCCCGGAGAAGGGGTCCGAGGCGTTGGCGACCTCGTTGAGGTAGCCGGTCAGCCGCGCCCGGTCGACGCCACTGGCGGCGGGCAGCGCGGGCACCACGCCGTTGTTGCGCTGGCTGGTGGTGAAGGAGGCGGACTCGCGCACCTTCATCGTGCCGCGCGGCGAGACGTACGTGTACGGGGTCAGCGCGTCACTCGTGTGCAGCCACTGGTGGCGGTAGAGGGCCTGGAGCGTGCCGCGCTCCGTGCCCTCCCTGGCCTCCGTGGTCAGGGTGTAGGTCGCCCGTACGTTGCCGCCGGTGGTCTGCCAGGACACCTGGGAGCCGGTGACGAAGCTGAAGGCGTACTTGCGGTAGGTCGCGAGCGCGTCCGTGGAGGGCAGCACGGCCAGCGAGAAGTAGTCCTTGGAGCCGAGCCCGGCGGTGATCGTGGTGCCGGATATGTTCCAGTCGGACCCCGTCGGCGCGAAGAGGGCGTAGTGGTGCCCGGCGACCGTGATGCCGACGACGTTGCCCTGGTCGGAGAAGACCGTGGGCGTGGAGGCGGTCGTGATGCGGGCGTCGCCGCCGGACCCCTTGGCGTACACGAACGGCATGCCGTGGCCGATGGTGGCCCGGAAGGTGCGGGAGCCGTCCGCCCAGTAGGGGGTAACCGTCCAGTCGGACCAGGCGTCGGCCTTGGTGTCCGGGGAGTTCAGCCCGGTGAGGCCGACGGTGAGGTCGGCCTTGTGGGCGTACTCGTACTGCCGGCCGTCCCCGACGATCGCGGGCGTGGTCGGGTAGCCGACCTCCAGGCCGTTGGCCTTGGCCTGGTAGGTGAGGGGGTGGCCGTACATGGGGGTGGAGTACGGGTTGTCGCCGTAGCGCTGGAAGGCGAGCGAGGACCACCAGTCGTTGGTCGGGACCGGCTTGTCCCGGGCGGCGGCGGTGACCTTGGGGGTGACGGGTGTACCGGTGTTCGTCGTGGGTCCCGACGTACCGGCGGGGCGGGTGTCGGTATAGCTGCCGGAACCCGCGGGAATGGTGGCGGCGGCCGCGGGGGAGGCGGCGGGGCCCAGGCCGACGGCGGCCAGGGCGATGGCCAGAAGGGTCGCCGCGGCGGGCCTGGAGGCGAGCCGGGAAGAGATCCGGGAGGAGGTCCGGGGGGCGGGTCTGGGGAGGGAGGCTTGCACGAGCAGCACCTCGATCATGGGGGGGGACGAAGAGCACTTTCGAGAGTTTCGAGAGCGCTCTCAAGTGCCAAGGAACGTAAAACTCCTGAAACGTGGGTGTCAAGAGAACGCACAGGGAAGGCAGTTGGGCGGCGATCGGCCGTAACGCCAAGCTGTTATGCGTTCGAGTCTTGACGGGGCGGGGGTGGTGGGGGACGCTCCAGACGCAGGTTTGAGAGCGCTCTCAAGCGCTCGGTTCATCCCGAAGCCAAGGGAGGCTTCCCATGCCCATCGCCCGAGCCGCCAAGCGGGCCACCGTCCGCCTCGGCGCGGTCGCCCTCGTCGGGGCGCTCCTCGCCGCCTGCGGAGCCGGTAACTCGTCCGGCTCCGACTCCTCCGACAGTGCGGGCGGGAAGGTCACGCTCACCGTCGACCTCTTCGGCTCCTTCGGCTTCAAGGAGGCCGGGCTGTACGAGGAGTACCAGAAGCTCAACCCGGGTGTGACGATCAAGCAGAGCGACACCCAGGACGAGGCGGACTACTGGAAGTCGCTCCAGACCCGCCTGGCGGGCGGCGGTGGCCTCGCGGACGTGCAGGGCGTCGAGGTGGGCCGGATCGCGTCGGTCACCCAGCAGCAGTCCGACAAGTTCCAGGACCTGAAGGAATTCGGCGCCGACAAGCTCAAGGGCGAGTTCGCCGAGGCCAAGTGGTCGGCGGCGACCACGAAGGACGGCAAGATCCTCGGCCTCGGCACGGACGTGGGCCCCGAGGCGATGTGCTACCGCACCGACCTCTTCAAGCAGGCCGGCCTCCCCACGGACCGCGAGGAGCTCGCGAAGAAGTGGGCCACGTGGGACGGCTACCTGGAGCTGGGCAAGGAGTACAAGAAGAAGGCCCCCGCCAAGAGCGCCTGGCTGGACAGCGTCGCCTCGCTCTACGGGATCATGATCGGCCAGGAGGAGGAGCGGTACTACGACGCCTCCGGTGAGCTGATCTACGAGAAGAACCCGGCGGTCAAGGCGGCCTGGGACGCCTCCGTGGAAGCGGCCGAGGCGGGCCTGAGCGCCAAGCTCGACCAGTGGTCCCCGCAGTGGAACCAGGCGTTCGCCGCCGGTTCGTTCGCCACGATCCCGTGCCCGGCCTGGATGCTCGGCTATGTGAAGGGCCAGGCGGGCGAGAAGGGCCAGGGCAAGTGGGACATCGCCAAGCTGCCCGGCGGCGCGGGCAACTGGGGCGGCTCGTACCTCTCCATCCCGCGTGCGGCCAAGCACAAGAAGGAGGCGTACCAGCTGATCGAGTGGCTGACCGCCCCCGAGCAGCAGGCGAAGGTCTTCCAGAAGCAGGGCAACTTCCCCTCCTCGACGGGCGCCATCGAGAAGATCGCGGACGCCAAGGACGCGTACTTCTCCAACGCCCCGATCGGCCAGATCTTCGGTGACGCGGCCAAGGAGTCCCCGGTGCAGGTGCTGGGGGTGCACGACCAGAACGTGATGCAGCAGATCACGAACGCGCTGAGCGAGGTCGAGCGCAAGGGCGTCTCGTCGGAGAAGGCGTGGGGAACGGCGAAGAAGGGCGTGGCGAACGTGATCGGCTGACGCCGACGCGCCGCGTCCCCTCTCTCCTCCCCTTTCTCCCCCCTTCTGTCCGGGGCCGGTCCACCGGTGCGCACCACGGTGGCCCGGCCCCACCCCCGTACCCCTCCGCGTGACCCGTGACTCCGCCCCCTCCTCGTAACTCATCGCTCCCCCGATCCCGAAGGGCCGCACCGTGTCCCTCACCGCCACCGCGAAGGCCGGGCCCCGCCGCCCGGCCGGAACCGGACCCGGGCCCGACGACGGCCGGGCAGCCGCTCTCCGGCGCACCTGGCGCAAGGCATCGCCGTACGCCTACATCGCCCCCTTCTTCACCCTCTTCCTCGCCTTCGGCCTCTTCCCGCTCCTCTACACGGCGTTCGTCTCCCTCTACCGGGTCGAGCTCCAGACGAGCGGCGAGATGGAGTGGCGGGGGCTCGCCAACTACACGGCGCTCTTCAGCGACGAGTTCTTCTGGACCTCGCTGCGCAACACGTTCACCATCGGCGTGCTGTCCACGGTCCCGCAGCTGGCGATGGCGCTGGGCCTGGCGCACCTGCTCAACTACAAGCTGCGCGGCCGGACGTTCATCAGGACGGCGATCCTGCTCCCGTACGCGACGTCCGTGGCCGCGGCCACGCTCGTCTTCGCGCAGCTCTTCGGCCGGGACTTCGGGCTGATCAACTACGTGATCGGGCTGGTCGGTTTCGACCCGGTGGACTGGCAGACGGGCACGGTCGCCTCGCAGATCGCGGTGTCGACCATCGTGATCTGGCGGTGGACGGGCTACAACGCGCTGATCTACCTGGCGGGCATGCAGTCGATCCCGCACGAGCTGTACGAGGCGGCGGAGATGGACGGGGCGTCGCGCTGGCGCCAGTTCATCCATGTGACGCTGCCGGGCCTGCGCCCCACGATCATCTTCACGGTCATCATCTCCACGATCGGGGCGACCCAACTCTTCGGTGAGCCACTGCTGTTCGAGGGTTCAATCTCGGGCGGGATCTCGCACCAGTACCAGACGCTCGGCCTGTACATGTACGAACAGGGCTGGGGCTTCTTCCACTTGGGCCGGGCCGCGGCCATCGCCTGGGTGATGTTCGTCCTGATCGTGGTGATCGTCGGGGTCAACGCCCTGATCGTGCGCCGCCGCACACGCAAGGAGGCCGGCCGATGACCGCGCTCGCCGCACCGCCGACCGCCCCCGGGAAGGACGGCCCGCCGCAGACACCACCGCCCGGCCGACGCCTCCGCAAGAGGGGCGCGGGCCGGACGATGAAGGGCGGCTGGCTCTCGTACGTCATCCTCGGCTTCGCCCTCCTCATCTCGGCATTCCCCTTCTACTGGACGATCGTGGCGGCCAGCCGGTCCAACGCGGACATGGCGCAGGTGCCGCCGAGCCTGCTGCCGGGCCCGAACCTGATCAAGAACTTCGAGCAGGTCCTCGAAGAGGCGGACATCGGCAAGGCGCTGCTGAACTCGCTGATCGTGTCGAGCTCGATCACGCTCGGTACGGTCCTGTGCTGCACGCTGGCCGGATTCGCCTTCGCCAAGCTGAAGTTCAAGGGCCGGGGCGCGCTGCTGACGCTGACGATCGGCACGATGATGATCCCGCCGCAGCTCGGCGTGATCCCCCTCTTCATGCTGATCGCCGAACTCCAGTGGGTGAACCAGCTCCAGGCGGTGATCCTGCCCGGCCTGGTCTCGGCGTTCGGGGTCTTCTTCATGCGCCAGTACCTGGTGCAGTCGCTGCCGGACGAACTGATCGAGGCGGCCCGGGTGGACGGCGCATCCACGGCGCGCATCTTCTGGTCGATCGTGATCCCGATCGCGCGGCCGGGAATGGCGGTGCTGGGGATGCTGACGTTCATGACGGCGTGGAACGACTTCTTCTGGCCGATCATCGCGCTGTCCTCGCAGGAGCCGACCGTGCAGGTCGCGCTGCGGCAGCTGGGCGGCGGCTATGTCAACGACCAGTCGGTGATCATGGCGGGCACGCTGCTCGGCACGCTGCCGGTGCTGCTGGTGTTCGGCCTGCTGGGCCGGCAGATCGTGGGCGGAATCATGCAGGGCGCGGTGAAGGGCTGAGGCTGCCCGCCCGCCCCCCTTCCGCCTCCCCTCCTCCCTCTCCCCCTTCTCCTCCTTCTCCTCCCCTCACTTCTGGAGTGTCCGTCTCATGACCGCTGTCGACGCCCGCCCCGAGACCGGGACGGGGCTCCGCTTCCCCACCGGCTTCCGCTGGGGCACGGCCACCGCCGCCTACCAGATCGAGGGGGCGGCCACCGAGGACGGCCGTACGCCGTCGATCTGGGACACGTTCAGCCGTACCCCCGGCAAGGTCCGCAACGGCGACACCGGGGACATCGCCGCCGACCATCTGCACCGGATGCCCGAGGACGTCCGGCTGATGAAGGACCTGGGCGTCACGGACTACCGGTTCTCCGTCTCCTGGCCCCGCGTCCAGCCGACGGGCCGGGGCCCGGCGGTCGAACGCGGCCTGGACTTCTACCGCCGCCTGGTGGACGAGCTGCTGGGAGCAGGCATCCGCCCGGTCGCCACGCTCTACCACTGGGACCTGCCCCAGGAGTTGGAGGACGCGGGCGGCTGGCCGGAGCGGGACACGGCGCACCGGTTCGCGGAGTACGCGGGCCTGGTGGCCGGGGCGCTGGGGGACCGGGTGACGACGTGGACGACGCTCAACGAGCCCTGGTGCGGGGCGTTTCTGGGGTACGGGAACGGGGTCCACGCCCCCGGCCGCACCAGCGACCTCGCCGCACTGCGCGCCGCCCACCACTTCAACCTGGCGCACGGCGGCGCGACCCGGGTCCTGCGCGACCGCCTCCCCGACACGGCGGAGATCTCCCTCACCCTCAACCTCCACGCCCTGCGCCCCCTGACGGACACGGCGGCGGACCGGGACGCGGTGCGGAGGATCGACGCGGTGGCGAACCGGATCTTCCTGGACCCGGTCTTCCACGGGCGGCTGCCGGAGGACCTGGTGGCGGACACGGCGGGGGTGACGGACTGGTCGTTCGTGAAGGCGGGCGACCTGGAGGTCACCTCCACCCCGATCGACTCGCTGGGCATCAACTACTACTCCCCGAGCGTGGTTTCGGCGGGCAGCTCCGATTCCCCCTCCCCCTGGGCGGGCGCCGAGGAGCACGTGGCGTTCACCCCGGCGGAGGGCCCGCGCACGGCGATGGACTGGCCGGTGGACGCGAACGGCCTGTACGAACTCCTGACCCGCCTCCGCGACGAACTCCCGGGCCTGCCGCTGCTGGTGACCGAGAACGGGGCGGCGTACGACGACTACGCGGACCCGGAGGGCCAGGTCCACGACCCGGAGAGGGTGGCGTACCTGGACGCGCACCTCACGGCCGTACACCGGGCGATCGAGGACGGGGTGGACGTACGCGGCTACTTCCTGTGGTCGCTGCTGGACAACTTCGAGTGGTCGTACGGCTACAGCAAGCGCTTCGGCATCGTCCACGTGGACTTCGCGTCACAGCGCCGGACGGTGAAGGACAGCGCGCGGTGGTACGCGGGGGTTATCGCGCGGGGTGGGCTGGAGCGGGGGTAGGGGCGGGGCTGGGGCGGGGCGGTCGGCGCTCGCGCCCGTAACCGGGCCCCGGCCTGCCTTGCTGTGCTGAAGAATGGGGCTGGGCGGCTTGCGCCGCGGGCACCCTATGAAGTGAGGCCGATATGTCCGTTTCTCAAGAAGTAAGGAAAAACAGCACCCTGGCCGCGTAAACGCGCAGGTCAGGAACTGTGGTCCCCGCGCGTGCGGGGGTGGTCCCATCCCGGTCGCCCCGGACCTCGACCAGTTCGAGTGGTCCCCGCGCGTGCGGGGGTGGTCCCCCCCGTCCCCCCGGTGCCAGGACGGCCGATCCGGTGGTCCCCGCGCGTGCGGGGGTGGTCCCCCGAAAGGCACTGGTCAGACGGCTCCGGTGAGGTGGTCCCCGCGCGTGCGGGGGTGGTCCCCAGTGCGAGCGTCGACGACCCTGCGTCGACGAGTGGTCCCCGCGCGTGCGGGGGTGGTCCCAGCTGCTGACCATTCCGGGTCGTCGTGTCAACGTGGTCCCCGCGCGTGCGGGGGTGGTCCCCGCATGTCGTACTGGACGAACCCGGGGATCGCGTGGTCCCCGCGCGTGCGGGGGTGGTCCCGCGTTCCTGGCCACGCGGATCAGCTTCATCAAGTGGTCCCCGCGCGTGCGGGGGTGGTCCCGGTGTGTTCGCTCGCTGGGTCACTCGCCGGGTGTGGTCCCCGCGCGTGCGGGGGTGGTCCCCTGCCCGGCCTCACAGGGGAACGTCGAGCCCAGTGGTCCCCGCGCGTGCGGGGGTCCCCCGGCGGCTGGCCGAGGAGAACCGCAGAGGCGCTGAGGGCCATCGGCAGCTCAAGCTGTCGTGCTCCCGACTGATCGCCCGGTGGCGGGCGGCGACCGCCACCGGGTACTGACGGGTGCTGATGAGTCCCGGAAGGAGACAGCTGCCCCGGGTGCTCGCCGAAGGCCCGGCCGATAATGGGGCCGCGAGAAGGCTGGTGTGCGGGGCCGACGGAACCGGGTAACGTCTTGTCGTATTCTTCCGGGCGCCGATTTACGAGTGAGAGCGTGATGGGCCCCTGCTGACGTCCTTCGACGTCGCCGCCGCCCGTCCTCCACCGATGAATCCGTCAACCACTTCACGCATCATTACCGGGAGAGCCCATGACCGTGAGCAAGAACATCAACAACCCCGTGGGCCAGGGCGGCGGTCAGCGCAAGAGGCTGTCCCGCGCCGAGCGGCAGAACAACGGTCCGCACCGCAACCTCGACCGCCGGAGCGCGGCCGACCAGAAGGCGGAGCTGGTACGCAAGATGCGCGAGAAGGCAGGCGCGGCTGAGGACGGCGCCGGGCAGGCGGGCGACGAGGCCGCACAGAGCTGACGCGCCGCCGCCCTGGGACCGCAACCCATCGGGCCCTGCTGCCCTACCCGCCCTCGGCTCTCCGCCGACCTCCCGGGGGGGGGGCTGGGATCAAGGTCTCGGCCGCAGGCTCGCACCATCAGGACCTCCGCGTCGGGCAACAGCCAACTCCGGCCGCACAAAGCCGATTCCGCACCCCGGGCAGGCCGCAAGCGCGGGCCTGTTGTGTGGCGATACCGCCGGGCGGCCCCCAGGCGTCGTCGCGGCAGTCCCTGGTTCAGCTCGCGCGGGCGTCCGCGTCCGCACCCGGCATCGGTGACGTGGGGCGGGTCAGCGCCCAAGAGGCCCAGCTGCCCGTTTCGCCGGGGTCGAGCACGATCGTGCGGAGGGTGCCGTCGTTGACGATGTACGTCGTGGTTGTGTCACCGCAGCGGATCTCCGCGTGCGGCTCTCTCGTGCCGTCGGTCAGGACCCGGGCGACGCGGACCCGGCCGGCGCCGTAGCAGCGTAAGGCCAGGGTGTCCGCGTTCTTCGCGTAGTCGATGCGGGCAGCGGCGTCCTCCTGGAGCAGGCTGGAGCGCAGCACGCTCCCCCTGGAGGTGATGTCGGCGAGGAACATCGCGTGCAGCTCCTCGCGGACGGCCTCGGCGATCGCCGCTTCGGTGACCTTGGTGTCGCTGGGCGTGTTCCCGTTCCAGGTCGTGAGAGCGAACACGCCGACAGCGGCGGCGAGGAGGGCCACGGTCACGAGGGCGCCCGGCCGGGGCGCGGGCTGCCGGTCGAACGTGGGCGAGGAACGCCAGGTCAAAGGCGCGTTCCCGTACTCACTCCGGCGGCGTCGTGCGGCGGTCATGGGGCAGTGCTCCGTTTCGGCGTTGAGGGGGCGCGGCCTTCGCCGAGCCCCGTCCGCCGGTTGCGGAGGGGTCAGCTGTAGGCGCTGATGGCTTTCGCGATGATGGGGACCGCCGCACCACTCACGGCAGCGAGTTCGCTGAGGCGCTGGAAGTCCTCCAGGTACCGGTTGACCTCGTTCTGCTGTTTGAGGGTGAGGAACGCGGAGACGATCTCGGCCTGGACCGTTTCGTCGTCGTAGACCCAGAAGTCCTGCGCCTTGTGGGCCGGTCCCCTGTTCGCGTCTCGCGGGATGATGCCGAGGCTGACGCTGGAGTAGTCCGCGACCTGGATCAGCCGGGTGAGCTGGTTGAGCATCACGGACGGTTCGGCGTAGCGGGTGTAGAGGACGTCCTCTTCGAGGACGATCCGGAACTGCCGGGTTCTCAGGTACTTCTGCTTGGCCGTACGGGTGGCGACGGCGTTCTCGAAGTCGCTGTCACTCAGACCTCGGCGGGCACGGATGCCTGCGAGGACGGCCCGGGTGTAGTCCTCCGTCTGCAACGGACCGGGGACGTAGCTGATGGCGTACGCCTTGAATCGCTTGGTCTCCTCCCACAGCGGTATGACGTGTTCCTGGGCTTTGGCCAGTCCCCTGCGTTCCATGTCCCGCCATTCGAGGTACATGGACGCGATGTTGTTGGCAGCGGCGATCAGCTCGGGTGCGACTTCCGGCTGCCTACATGCACGGGTCCAGGCAGTGATGTCGGCCGCGCTGGCGGCAGCGCGGCCGTTCTCGATACGGCTGACCTTGGACGGGTGCCAGCCACCACAGATGTCGGCCAAGGCACGACCGGTGAGACCCTTGCTCTTGCGCATCGCGCTGAGCTTGGCGCCGAGATCGCGGCGGGCGCGTTGAACACTTTCGGAGTGAGCCATGCGCGACAGTGTGCCGTGCGGCCTCCGGCCCGAACCAACCGACGGGATCAGGCTGTTTGACGGGCAATCAGATGGATTCCATCGCTTCGTCCGCCCGTCCGGGTGCTCAGTCTTGCGACGTGCCCCCGACAGCCGGGAACAGCCTCAGGAGACGCGAGGGGAACTCGACTATCGTCTCGTGCTCGGGGATCACGATGTCGGACAACCGGGTCGCCGAGTCCGTCACGCGCCACCCCTGAAGCAGGTAGTTGCGCGACTCATCGTCGTAATACAAGGTGGGCGAGCCGTTGTTCGGGCTCTCCGGGTCCTTGCACAGGAGATGCAGGGCCACAAAGTCCTCCGTGGGCCGAGGGGTTGTGCTGACTCGTAGAGCGTGATCGACAGCGGAGCGTGAGCGGAAGGGTGTTGCGTGAAATTGCGCTTGATCAACTTCCCTGCGGGCGAATTGTGCGCAAAATTGCGTAGTGTGATCTTCGCCGCATCTCGGGCGGTATCCATCCCCCTGGTGATGGTTCGGCCTCTCCACGTGTCCGGGATCTACTCCGTCACCCCGCCCACCGCCCCGTAAGGAACGCCAGGGCCACCAGCGCACTCGCCGGAACCGCCGCGCACAAATACGCCGTCCTGAACCACGGCCGCCGCAGGCTCAGCGCCGCCAGGCCCACCCACAGCGGCCACCACAGCAGCGTGGCGCGGGGGATCGACGTGTACCAGTACGACGTTCCCAGCGCCCACAGGCTCAGGGCCACGTACACCGCTTCCGGCCAGCGGCGGTGGCACAGCAGCAGGGCGGCCAGGACCAGGCCCACCAGCATCGCCGCCAACTCGGCCTGGAACATGATCGCGTAGCCGGTCGTGTGTCCGCCGTCGAACGCCGCGTTCCACGTGTTCGTCCACGCCTCCCACGGGGTGTGGAAGCCCCGGTACCAGCCGCGCTCCTGCGCGTGCTTCCACGCCATCCAGTCGCCCGTGTGCGCGTGCAGGTACCAGCTGTACGCCACCGGCGGCAGCGCGGGCAGCGTCAGCCAGGCCGCCCCGCGCCAGCCCTTGCCCGACCGGGCCGAGAGCGCCGTGAGCACGAACAGCACCGCTATCGCCGCCGCCAGGAACAGGCCGCTGACCCGTACCGTCGTCGCCAGGGTCGTCAGCACGGCGGCCCACGCCCAGCGGTGGCGCTGGGCGGCCAGCCAGGCCGGGAGCGCGAACGCCAGGAACAGCGCCTCCGTGTAGCCGACCGCCAGGAACACCGCGCACGGGGAGAGCAGGAAGAACAGGGCCGTCCGTCGGCCGTCGGCGTCCTCGGGGACGTAGGAGCGGGCGATGCGGGACAGGGCCAGTACGGCCACCGCTCCCGCGACCAGCGAGATCAGCAGGCCCGCCGCCGTCCAGTTCGGGACGATGACGTGCACGGCCCGCAGCAGCAGCGGGAAGCCGGGGAAGAACGCCTCCCGGTTGTCCCAGCCGCTCGTCCAGGGGCCCTCGTCCGCCGGGAAGTAGCCGTCGCGCGCTATGTGCAGATAGTGGTTCGCGTCCCACTGCTGGAACGGGGCGAAGAGCGCCCCCGCCTCCCGCGCACCCGAGCCCTGCGGAAAGAGCCACCGGGCGCCGTGGGCCGTGATCCACAGGGATATTCGGGTCAGGAGGTACAGCCACAGCACCCTGCGGTCGGCGGGGGTGAGCCAGGCCGTCGCCGCCCTGCCCCACCGGGCCGCCCGGCTCTCCCGCCGTACGGAACCGGGGCCGGGCCCGCGCTCGGGGGTCTCGGGCCCCGGCGGTGCGGGCCGCAGCCCGGGGGACAACGTGGACACTCGGAAACCTTTCAGACACGTCGAGGCGTGGGGGCCGCCCGGTGGATACACCGGCGACGGTAGTGGACGTCAGGGAAGCGCCGATGGACGGAGGGGAAGGGCGGGCGTACGAAGACCTCGCCGGTGGTGGACACCAGCCGTCAGCCACCCCTGCCTCACGGCACCGTCGTCGCCCCCGTCGCCGCCCCCGTCGTCGAAGTCGGCGGTGGAGTCGGCGGTGGAGTCGAGGTCGGCGTCGACGTCGGCGGCGGCATCGTCGTCGGCAGCGCGCCCGTATCGCCGGACCCCGTGGTGGTGGAATCCGGCGCCCCCGGCACCGTAGTGCTGGGCGAAGGCGGCGCGGGAGGGTCCGTCGGCGTCTCGGCCGGGGGCGGTCCGGGGGACGGGTAGCTGGGCGAAGGGCTCGTGGCCGGAGGCGCGGGCGTCGGGCCGGCCGGAAGCAGACCGACCGCCGCCGCGCTGCCGCCGCCGACGACCAGGCACACCCCCACCGCGAACGTGGCCATCCGCCGCCGCTGGGCCCGCATGCCGCGTTCGGTGATCCGGGCGGCGGGGTCCGCCTCCGAGCGGCCCCGCCCGAAGTCCCCGGCCTGGTGGAAGAGGGAACGCAACGCGTCGTCCTCCGGACCTTCCGGGCCCAGAGAGCCCCGCGGGTCCCGTGGGTCCCGCGGGCTCTCTGGCTTCCATGAGCCCCGTCGGTCCCGAGAGCCCCGTGGGTCCCGTGCGTCCCGAGAGCCCCGTGGGTCCCGTGGGTCCCGTGGGTCAGACATCAGGAGCCTCCTCCGTACCGGGGTCCTCCAGACGGTGCGCCAGCGCCGCCCGTCCGCGAACCAGATGCGTCTTGATCGTGCTGCCGGAAAGCCCGGTCTCCCCGGCGATCTGCTCCACCGTGAGATCGCACAGGTAGTGCAGGGTCAGGGTCCGCCGCTGCTGGGCGGGCAGTTCCCGGAGCGCGTCGACCAGCACCACATGGTCCGGTTCCGGCGGCGCCACGTGCTCCGCCGCACCGCTCCCCCGGCCCCAGGCGTCCGCCGAACGCCGCCGGAACCGCCAACGGCTCACCGCCAGGCGCCACGCGACCGTACGAATCCACGCCTCGGGCTGCCCGTCCCGCTCCAGCCGCCCACGCCGGACCCACGCCTTGACGAACGCTTCCTGCACGACGTCCTGCGCCTCCTGGAGGTCGCCGGTCATCACGTACAGCTGGCCTGTGAGGCGCGCGACCGCCTGGGCGTAGAACTCTTCGAACTCCTCGACGGTCAAAAGTTGCTCCCGGATCTTTCGCTTCACCGGGTATACGCCTGCCGCCGGGCATCCGGTCTACAGCGCCGGCAGGGAATCGGAGTGATCGTCGTCACGGGTCAGGCAAGGCTTCGCCCCAGGGTTGCCCCATAGCGCGCGGCGTCCCCTTGCCGGTCCCGGGTCCGCCTCGTGTCAGTGGCTGGTGACAGGATCGAGAGGTGCTGATCAAGGGATACGACGACGGCCCACTGGTGCCGGGCGAGTCATTGCTGGTCCACCCGGGCTTCTGGTCGAACTGCCTCTTGGCGATGTGCGGCGACGGGGGATGTGCCGAACGCCCGGTTCCGGAGTGGTTCGGTGAGGACGGCGCCGATGTCGATGCCCTGTCCGAGGTCCTCTTCGATCCTGAACGCTGGCCGGTGTTCAGGATGCCGTCGGAAGGCGGCCCCGGGGCGGTGGTGGTCTACCGCAATCTGGATGGCGACTACGGCACCGACTACTGTCTCACCCGTCCAGGCGGAAACCACGTCGAGCGGATCGCCGGCCGGGACGGCGACTTCTCGGGCGCGGGGCTGACCTGGGTCGAGCTGATCCGGATCGCCGAGGGCCCGTCCCCTGCGGTCGAAGGCGTCCAGGATTCAGCCGCCCGCCTCCTGTTGCTGCTTCCCCTCCTCACGGAACCGGACGTGCCGGAAGCGATATCGAGGCTTGTCGCCGCCCTGACCGCAGTCGGCGCGCCGCAGGACTCCGCGTCCATCGCGGCGGAACATCTGCTGGCCCGCATCAGGAGGAGATCCCGACACGACCCCATGTGGGCATCTCCGCTGAGCGGCAGCTGAGAGGCGGGCCGAATCGCTGGTCGCACCTGCGGAACGGTCTTGGTTCGGCTGGTGTGATCGCGGCGTCAGAGCCTTCCCGGACAGCCCCGTCCCCGGGCTGAGTGCTCGCGCCTTCGGGAAACTGGTGAGGGTGTTGCTGCGTGAGGACACGGACACGGTTCGCAGAGGCCGTCCGTGGAGCCGTCCGCCGGAGGACAGGGCCCTGACAGGTGAGGCGTGCTGATGAAACGCCTCAGCCCACCCCTCGAAATACCGCGTACAGATATAGGGCCATCATTATGAACCCGAATACCGCGGAAACACCTCCGGATACCCTGGCCGCCTTCCAAGGAAGAGTCCCCTCATGCTGACTCGGCCGACGGGAGATGTGCTTACCGGACATCTGGTCAGTCATTCCCCACCAGTTCTTTATGAGCGCCACCCCCATCACCATCATGGCAACCGCGACTACGGGTATCAATGCGCTTCCCCCTTCTTCCCGAACAGAAGGACGTCACCCCCGATTATCAGAATCGGTAGGCGCCCCCCCTTCAACTCAGACCGAGAATACGGCCACTGAGGTCAACCCCGTGGTGTCGCATGGTTGTCGGCCACGCGCGACCCGCCGCGAGTCTCCTTACCCTCACCATCGGCCCAGAATCCGACGCCTACCCCGCCCCCCACCCGCTTCTCCAGCAACGTCACCCCGTACGTCCGCCCCCCGTCCCCGTTCTTCCCGGCCTGCTCGCCGACCACCGCGTACCCCGCCTCCTCGTAGTACCGCCGGAGCCGGGTGTTCGAGGTCAGGCAGTCGAGCCGGCACAGCTCCCTCCCGTACGCGGCGATCCGGCGCTCGGCCTCCGCCAGCAGTGCGCGGCCCGTGCCCGGCGGGGCTGTCCGGCGGTCGGTCATCAAGCGGTGCACGTACCCCGCGACCGGCGGCTGGGCGCCCCACGCCGGTTCGTCGTCCCACCACAGCTCCCACGCCCCGGCGCTCGGGCCGGACGGGCCGAGCGTGGCGATCCACACCTCGCCCTCGCGCAGCCGTGCGCGGAAGTGCTCCTCGCCCAGCTCCCCGGGCTTCCACTGGTCGATGCCCTGCTCGGCCTGCCACCGCGCGGCGGCGTCCCGCAGGCGTACGAGCTCCGTCAGGTCGCCCCCCGACTCCGCGGCCTGCCGGAACAACAAGGGTGGGGAAGAGGGCTGCGCGGAGGAAGGAGTGTTCGTCATACCGCGATCCTGCCTCAACAGGTCTCGCGGTACGGAACGGTCGGCAGGTACGCCGCCCACGCCTCCCGGGTCAGCCCGCCTCCCGCCCTCGCGCACACCGCCCCGGCCGTCCGCTCCGGGCCGAGCGGATACGTACGGACCGGCGTATGCGGAGTCGCCACCCGCAGGTGGGAGCCGTCCTGGTCGAAAGCCACGGCGAGGACCGGACCGTCCGCCGACGGCAGCGGCGACCCGGCCGACCGGGGCGCGTCCGTGGACCAGAAGCGCAGTTCCCCGTCCGCGTCGCCCACCGCCAGCACTTCATCGTCGGCGGAGAAGGCCAGCGCCGAGGGCCTCTTCCCCTTCCGGGCGCCCGCCTCCGCGCCGGAGGCACCCGGCGTGAGGACCGCCAGCAGGGCCCTGCCGTCGCCGTCCCACAGCGTGACCCGGCCGTCGTGGTCGCTCATGGCCAGATAGCGGCCGTGCGGGCTGAACGCGGCTGCCGCCGCCGGGCCCTCGCCGCGCATGACGCGGACCACACGCGTCAACCCGCCGCCCGGGTAGATCAGTTGGCGTTCATCCGTGATGAGCCTGCCGTCCGTGCCCCGGGCGAGGAGCGAACCGTACCGCTCACGGGGAAGAGTCCCCCGGGGTTCGCCCCGGGCCAGGAAGTCGACCCCGAACGATGTCCGGGTCACGACCGCCGCGTCCTGGCTCTCCGCCGAGTCCCGGTCCCCGGTCGCGATGCCGTCGACGCCGGTACGGGAGGGCAGGGACGTCACCGCGCGGTGCGGGCCGAACGTCCTCAGGGTGACGGTGTCCGGCGCGCTCAGGTAGGCGAGGGTGTTGCCGTCCGGGCTGAAGGACGTCAGCGGCAGGGGTGAGCAGCCGTCGCAGGCGGGTGGGACCGCGATCGTGTCGCGCAGTCGGCCCGTCGCCCCGTCGCGGAGTTCGATCCTCCCGGGGTACGTGGTGACGAGGCGGCTGCCGTCCTGGTTGAACCGGGCAGCGCCGAAGGGGCTCCCACCCTGCCGACCGCCCTCTTCCGCACCGGTCAGGGCGATGGTGCTCACGGCACTGGCGAGGTTGTCGCCCTCCGTGAAGCGGATCACCCCGCCTTCCAGGTCGAGGGTCAGCTCACTCGTGCTCGATGCGGAGACCCGGTGCCGGAACAGCGGGGCGGACGGGTCGGCGGTGCGCCAGAGCAGCAAGGAGCCGGCGGACAGCGTCACCACGTGCGAGCCGTCCTCGCTGAACGCCGCGTCGGGAACGGCCTGTGACGGTGTCGGCCCCGCAGCCCCCGTGTCGATCCGCGGGCGCTCCCGCCCCGACCGCACCTCCCAGCTCCGCAGCGCGGACGGAACACCGACCGCCAGCGCCCGCCCGTCCGGTGTGAACCGGAACCGCTCCCGGCCGCAGACATCCGCTTTCGCGGCCCAGGGCGTCGGCAGCCGACGCCCCTCGCGTACGTCCCACACCTGGAGCGCGCCGCCGTCCGGGCAGAAGGCGACCAGGCGTCCGTCCGGCGCGATCTCCAGGGTGCGGACCTCCTCCGCCGCCGTACCCAGGGCGGTACGGTCCGGGGCGCGGCCCGTACCGCCCGGTGCGCCGCCCACCCGGGGGCCCCGGCCCGTGTCGAACAGGAAACGCCCCGCGCGCACGTCCCACACCTCGACCGGTCCCCCACGCCCTTGTACGGCGACCGTGCGTTCGTCCCCGCCGAACCAGACGTCGACGTCGTCGCCCGGCGGCCCGAACGGGGCACCGGTGGGCCTTTCGGTGGCGACGTCCCACAGCCGCACCCCCTTCGGCGTCCGGAAGGCGACCGTCCCGGTGTCGGGGTTGACCGCCGCGATGCCCTCCGCCCACCGACCCAGGCCGAACAGGTCGGGCAGCTGCCTCCCTGTCACGACGTCCCAGCGGCGCACCGCCTCCGGCCCCACCACGGTGAGCGTGCGGCCGTCCCGGCTGAGGCGCCGCCAGGTGCCGTTGTCGTCGGCCGAGGTGGGCTCGGCGGAGTCGCCACCGGCCGGGGATGCCCCACCGGGATCATCGGGATCGGGATCGGCCGGGAAGGGCCCACCGGAACCAGCGGACTCGGCGTCGACCTCGGCTCCGGCGTCGACCTCAGCGTCGGCGTCGGCTTCAGCTTCGGCGTCGGCTTCGGCTTCGGCCCGGAACGGCTCGTCCGTATCGATGTCGAGAAGGTCCTGATCGCGCTGGGCGGCAGCCCCGTACAACGCTTCCCGGGTCTCCGGAACGTCGGCGATCCGCCAGGCCGCCACGCTCAGCCGCAACGCCGTCCGGGGGTCCGAGCTGCGCAGGGTGCCCGCGACGGCCGCGATCCCGCGCGCCTCCGCCTCGGTCGCCCGGCGCTCGGCGGTACGGCTCTGCTGCCAGGCGGTCAGCCCGGCGACGACGGCCAGGCAGAGCAGTACGGAGAGGGCGGCGACGAGCCCGCGCAGGGTGCGTGCCGTGCGTACCGCCGTACGCCGCTCACGCTCGTACGCGGCGATGCCCGCCTCCAGGAACGCCCGCTCGGTGGAGGTGAGCGCACATCCGGACTCGGCGGCAGCGGCAGCGGCAGCGGGGGTGAGCTCCTGTACCGCCGCCCCGGAACCGAACGCCTGCCTCGCCGCCTCCAGTTGGCTCCCCCGGTACAGCGCCCCCGCGTCCCGCCCCAGATCGGCCCACACCCCCGCCGCCTCGGTCAGCCGCCGGTGGACCCGGAGGAGTTCACGGTCGGTCTCGATCCAGGACCGCAGCCTCGGCCATGCCCCGATGAGCGCCTCGTGGGCGAGGGTCACCGTCCCGTCGTCGGCCGTCAACAGCCGTGCCCGTACCAGCTGTTCGAGTACGTCCTCGGCGTGGCCGAGCCCGTCCAGGTCCGCCAGCTCGCTCCTGGCGACCGGGCGGCCCGTGTCCTCGGTTCCGCCGCCCGGTGTGACCAGCCGCAGCAGCAGGGCCCTCGCGGTCCGCGCCCGTACGTCGTCGAATCCGGTGAACAGCTCCTCGGCCGTGTGGGCGATGGCTCCCCGTACGCCCCCGATCGCCTCGTACGCCGCCACCGTCATCGTCCGGCCCCGCCGCCTCCGCCAGATTTCGAGCAGGGCGTGGGACATCAGCGGGAGGCCGCCCGGCTCGTCCGCGACATCCGCGACGATACGGGCGGTCAACTCCCGCTCCACGATCAGGCGTTCCGCGACCGCAGGACCGACGATCGCCTGCCGTAGCTGCTCGGGTGTCATCGGACCGAGGAGAAGCGTGGTGGCCGGGCGCAGGGCGGCGGCGAGGGCCTCGTGCTCGGCGCACCGGCCGTAGAAGTCCGACCGTACGGCGATCACCACGCGTGCCCGCGCGCCGGTCAGCAGCTCGATGAACTCCGCGCGCTCCCTTCTGTCCCGGCAGAGTGTGAAGACCTCCTCGAACTGGTCCACCAGGACGACCGCGTCGTCCGCGAACAGGGACCGGTCGATGCGCGCCGGATGCTCGCCCGGCGTCAGAACCCTGATCGCCGAGGGTGCGCTCCCCGTAGTGGGGCCCTCCCTCAGCGCCGGTACCAGCCCCGCTCGCAGCAACGACGACTTGCCGCTCCCCGAAGCCCCCACCACCGCGACGAACCCGTGCCGCCCCACGAGCTCC
The DNA here is from genome assembly GCA_002082585.1 of Kitasatospora albolonga. Taxonomy (NCBI): domain Bacteria; kingdom Bacillati; phylum Actinomycetota; class Actinomycetes; order Kitasatosporales; family Streptomycetaceae; genus Kitasatospora; species Kitasatospora albolonga. Next base: position 4,507,970 of record CP020563.1, on the reverse strand, counting down.
ACCAAGTCGTGCACCACCGCGTCCCGGCCGAAGAACCTCTCCCGGTCCTCGGGTCCGAAACGCCCGAGACCCGGGTACGGAGCCGAGGCCCCGTCGCCCTCCCCGGACCGGCCCCGGAACTCTTCCTCCGCCGCCTCCGCCCGCCGCCGCTCCCACTCATCCGGGTCCCCGCCGCACGCCAGAACGTAGGCGCGGGTGACCGCCGGAGAGGGCAGCCGGTCGCCCGAGGCGGCGGCCGACAGCGTCGGAGCCGCGTACGGCACCTGCCGCGCCATCGTCCGGTACGTGGGACTGCCCGCCTCCTGCCGCAACAGCCGGAGCGCGTAAGCGAATCGCTGCACGGGACCGGCTGCGGGGTCCACCGGCTTCTCCGAACGCCCCACCGAACCCACCCCGCTTCCCCCATCAGCCCCCACGCACCCGCGAGCGTAATTGATTGGTCCGGCGGGAGCGGGCTGACCATCAATCCGCCGACGGCTGGACTCGGGTGCGTACGGAGAACAACCCCCGACCTACCACCGGAGCCGGCCATCACCACCGCACCCGTCACGCGGAGAAAACCTCCCGCAGCGACCCGCCCCCCACACCGCGCGCCCCTGATCGCCCTCGCCCCCGCTGCCACCGCACTCGTCGTCGGCCTCTGGGGCATCCGGCGCCGGAACTCCCTCTGGAGCGACGAGGCCGTCACCTACGAAGTGGCCCACCGGAGCACGTCGGACATCTGGCGGCTGCTGGCGGAGGCCGATGTCGTGCACGGTCTCCACTACTTCCTCATGCACGCGGTCTTCGCCCTCTGGGACGGCGGCCCGGTCGCCCTCCGTCTCCCCTCGGTCCTCGCCGTCGCCGTGACGGCCGCCGGGGTCGGACTGCTCGGCCACCGGCTGGCGGGCCCGCGCGCCGGGCTCCTCGCCGGGCTCGCCCTGCCCCTCCTGCCCGCGATGCAGCGGTACGCCCAGGAGGGCCGCTCGTACGCCCTGGTCTGCGCTCTGGTCACCTGGGGCACCTGGCTGCTGCTGGAGGCGCTCGACGGCGGCGGCCGGAAGCGGTGGGCGGGGTACGGGGCGGTGATGCTGGCCGCCTGCCTGCTCCACGAGTTCGCGGTCCTGGGCCTGATCGCCCACGGCACCACCGTGGCCCTCTCGCGAAAGGCGCTCCGCCCCTGGGCCGTGACAGCCGCCGCCGTGGTCGCCGGGCTGTCCCCGCTCGCGCTCTTCAGCGCCACCCAGTCCGGGCAGGTCGCCTGGATCGGCGCCCCCGACGCGTCCGACCTCGGCGTCTTCGCCGCCACCGCACTACTGGGCACCGCCTGCGCCCGCCTCGGCCGCGCCACCATCCGCCGACCCGTCAGCCTCCCCACCCTCGCACTCCCCCTCCTCATCCTCCCGGCCGGACTCCTGCTGGCCCTCTCACTCCTGCGCCCCCTGTACGTCGACCGGTACGTCCTCTACGGGTCCATCGGCCTCGCCCTCCTCATCGGGGCGGCCCTGGACCGGCTTCCCTCGCGCGCGACGGTCGCCACCGTGTCACTCGTGGCCGCCACGGTGGCCCTGCTCCCGTTCGGCCTCCAACTCCGCACCCCCGAGGGCCGGTCGGACAACGTGAACGCCGTGGCCGAAGCCGTACGGGAGATGAGCGCACCCGGCGACGGGCTGGTCTTCACACCCGCCCGCCGCGCCTGGGTCCTCGCGAACCCCGGCGCGTACGCGCACCTCGACGATCTCGCGCTGGCCTCCTCCCCCGCCGCCTCCGGAACGCTCTTCGGCACCGAGGTCGCACCGGCCGAGATCCGGGCCCGGATGCTGGCCGCCCCGCGCATCGTCGCCGTGGCGGACGCGTACGGGGAACCGGGCGACTCCACCGGCCGCGCGGCCACCAAGTCGGCCGTTCTGCGCGCACACTTCGAGGTGTGCGACACCCGGAGGGTCACCCGCGCACAGATCACGGTGTACGCCCGCCCCGGATACTGCTGACCTCCCGAAACCAGCGCGCAGAGCATCAGGTTGCTACGGAGCTCACGCTCAAGCCGTATGGTCCGCAAAGGCGAGCGCGCAGTGAACGGTACGGCCGTCCTCGCTGACTCCCCACGCGTCGGCCAGCGCCTCCACGATGCCCAGTCCGCGACCGCCCTCCGAGGTCTCGTCCACAGCCCGGAGCACAGGACGCACGGGAGAGCCGTCCTCCACCCGCATCGTCAGATGCGTGACGTCGGCGCACCAGGTGACAGTGATGTCCTCTCCGCCTCCGTGCTGGAAGGCGTTCGTCACCAGCTCTGTGAGGACGAGCGCGGCCACGTCGATGCAGGGCCCCAGGTCCCACAGCGTGAGCAGCGCACCGTTCATGCGCCGCAGTTGTCCGGGGCGGCGCCGGTCTTCCGACGCCATCGGCTGTCCGGCGGGGGTCGACCGCACGATGCTGACCTGGCATCGCCGAATCATGGGCGCACTTCTCCCGGCGTCGTCGTGAACCTGCTGCTCTTGACGAGCAGACACGGTGGTGGTCATGAGGTCACTTTCTCCGAGGTGGATGTCCGGGGCCTGCGCGGCGACGCCGCGCAGGCCCCGGATGACTCGTGTCAGGAGCCGGACGGCGTGCACGGCTGCGCCACGGGTTCCCTCACCCGTACGTCCAGCGCGAGGTTCAGCTCGTCCACGAGGTCGATCACCTCGTCCACTTCCATGCGGAGGTACGCCGGACCCTGCACGCTTCCGTCGAAGGTGATCACCAGCGGCAGGTCGAAGTACGTGTCCTGCCTCTGTACGTCGATGACGCGCATGACGGGTCGATCAGGGATGCGCTCGGCCCTCCGGGGGCAGTCGGGGTCGTACTTCGGCAGTGCGCTCATGGCTCTCACCTTCCGTGCGAACTTCGGATCTTTCTGTCACGAGCATCGGCGTTGCTGGCTACGCTCGGAAGGGGGTTTCTGTAGCCCTATCCCCCCAGGACACAGGGGAGTTGGAATGCCCAAACGCGCGTCCGATTCAAGCGGGGAGGCGTCCGCCCGCAAGATGCTGCACGAGACGCTGAAGCGGCTGCGGGACCGGTCCGGGCTGAGCCTGGAGGAGCTGCACGACGAGACGACGTACGACCGGTCGTACCTGCACAAGCTGGAGACGGGGGCCCGCCTGGGCTCGCTGGAGGTCATGGCGGCGCTCGACAAGGTCTACGGCACGGGTGATCAGCTGCAACAGCTCTGGGAGCTGGCCCGGGACGACGCCTTCGGCAGCCGGTACCAGCGGTTCATGAGGCTGGAGCGGGAGGCGACGGTCCAGTATCAGTACGCGAGCAGCACCATTCCGGGACTGCTCCAGACGAGGGCGTACGCGACGGAGGTGCTGGAGCAGGCGCGCCCCCGGGACGCGGCGGCGCTGCAGGAGGATGTCGACGCCCGTATGAGCCGTCAGTCCATCCTGGAGAGCGAGGATGCCCCGTACTTCCGGGCGATGCTCGACGAAGCGGTGTTCCACCGAGCGGCCTCGCAGCCCGCCGTCTGGCTGGAACAATTGGAAGCCCTGCTGGAGTGGCAGAAGCGGCCGAACGTGACGCTTCAGTTACTGCCCTTCTCCGCAGGTCTGCATGATCTGATGGGTGGTTCACTGACGGTCCTGTGGCTGGCCAACGGCAAGGCCGTGGCCTATCTGGAGGGCAGCAAGTCCGGTGAACTGGTTGAGGACTCAGGACGCGTCGAGGAGCTGCGGTTGTCCTACGATCTGGAGCGAGACAAGGCGCTCTCTCCGGAGCAGACAACCGAGTTCATCCAGCAGTTGGTCAAGGAGATCCGATCATGCCTTCCCGCCGAGCCGACCTGACTTCCGCGACCTGGCGGAAGTCCTCGTACAGCAACTCCGACGGCGGTCAGTGCGTCGAGGTGTCCGACGACTTCCCGGGCGTCGTCCCGGTCCGCGACTCGAAGCGGCCGGAAGGACCGGCCGTCATCTTCGCCGCCTCCGCCTGGTCGGCGTTCGTCAACGACATGCACTGAGCCCTTCCGGCGCCCTGCGGCTCCCCGGCCATGCCTGAGTCCCAGTGGGCCCCGCCCCGGCGGGGTCCACGCGCTGTTCGCCTGAATCCAGTCACTGCCCCGCAGCTGATCAAGGAGATCCGAGCATGCAATCCCGCCGAGCCGACCTGGCCTCCGCAACCTGGCGCACGTCCTCGCACAGCAACTCCGACGGCGGTAACTGCGTCGAGGTGTCCGACGACTTCCCGGGCCTCGTCCCCGTGCGCGACTCCAAGCAGCCAGAGGAACCGCCCGTCATCTTCGGCACCTCCGCCTGGACGGCGTTCGTCAACGACATCCGCTGAGCACCGCCGCCACCCCGCAGGCCCCGAGGAGCGCGTTCGCTCCCGGGGCCTGCGTGCGTGTGGGGACGGCCCTCCCCCGTTCTGGGTCAAGCGATCCGGCGCGGGCTGCTTCCGCCTGCGGCCGGTCCTTCGCTCCTCCCGGAGCTCAAGCGGCGAGATCCGAGCGCTCTTAACAGTGATGGGGTGGATGGGTCAGCTGTCCCACCCACCCACCCTGCGACCGCAGTTGACCGTTTGTGACCGACTTGCGACGCACCGTCGCATGGCTTTAGCGTGCGGAGAACGAGAGCAGAACAAAGACGACCCCTGCCGGTGATGGAACACCGAACAGGGGTCTGACCAACGAAGATCGGACTGAACGATCCCCATGGCTAACAGCTACCTTAGTGCTGCCCACAGCACCTCGCACGAGACCCCGCCCGCGCACCCCATGGCCAAACCCGGCTACGGCAAGCGCTCCGCACCGAACGAACGACCGCGCACCGAGCGCGACTTCGCTCACCTCCTCCCCCGTGACGCCGCCGTCGCCGCGTACATCGACCGGCTGCCCGACGGCTCGGACATCTCCGTGAAGACGCTGGCCAAGCACCTCCCGTACGGCCAGTGCGCGCTGAGCACCACCCTCAACCGGCTCCAGGCCGCCGGGCATCTGCGGCGCGGCAGCGAGTGCGTGGTGGCCGACGACGTGATGCTCTGGGTGACCCGTACGTTCTTCTCGCGCACCGCCCGCGAGGACTCCTGGTGGAACGCCTACACCCGGGGCGACGCCCCGCCGGACGAGCCCCGACGCCCCACCCGGTCCCGGGCGTTCATCCTGCTGGCCGCCCTGGGGCGTACGGCCCCGGCGCTGTCCCTCTCCGCCGCCGACTGCGTACACCTGGAACCGCAGGTCAGCGAATGGTTCGCGCGGGGTGCGACCGAGGCGGAGCTGCTGAGCGCCCTCACCACCGGCCTGCCGTCCCCCGTCCACTGCGCCGCCCGCCTCGTCGAGCGGCGCCTGCTCGACAAGCTGCCGCCGGAACGGGTCCTGCCGGGGCCCCGGACCGTCCTGCGCACCCTGGAGTGCGGCGAGTGCGGAGCCCCGGGCAGGCCGGAGGCCCTCCTCGGCGGGCTGTGCCGACCCTGCCGGGGGCCGTCCCCGGAGCCGCCGATCGGCCCGCCGGGGGCCGTGCAGCCGCCCGGCGTACGGGAACGGATGAACGCGGTCCGGGCCGGGCTGATCCCTCGATCCGAAAGGACATACCGATGACCGTGCAGCTCACCCGCAGATCCGACAGGGCACGATGGAGGGGAGGAGGCGACGCCATGACCCCCAGCACCGCCGGGCACACACCGCACGCCCAGATGTCCGTCGAGGAGTTCGAGCAGCTCGCCCGCTCGGCCCCCGAGACCGTGACGCTTGAGCTCATCAACGGAAAGCTAGAGGTCAAGCCCGTGCCGGACGGGGATCACGGAACCATCTTCATGTGGCTGCTGCGCCAGTGCATGCAGCACCGCCCCGACCTCGACCTGCACCCGGAGCAGGGGCTGATGGTGGAGGCGTACCGGCAGGGCCGCGCCCGCCCCGACGGAGCGCTCGCGCCTCGTCGGCACTTCGCCGGGCAAGGAGAGTGGGCGCCCGCCGACGGCGTCCTGATGGCCGTGGAAGTAACGTCCTACGATCACGACACCGACCGCCGCGACCGCGCAGAGAAGCCCCACGGATACGCGACGGCAGGCATCCCGGTATACCTCTTGATCGACCGGGAGCACGGGACACTCGTGGTCCACAGCGAGCCCGACAAAGGCCGCTACCGGCAGCAGCACTCCTACGACTACGGAGACGCGGTGGCCCTCCCCCACCCCGTCTCCATCACCCTGGACACCGAGGAACTCAAGGACTACGCCCGCTGACCCCTCACCGCGCCCCCGCCTCCGCTCCCTCCGCCGCCAGCTGCGTCGTCGCCAGCTCGCGGTAGAGCTCGTCCCCGTCGATCAGCTCCTCGTGCGTGCCGGCCGTGCGGACCCGGCCCTCCTCCAGGACCACGATGCGGTCCGCGTGGCGGACGGTGGACAGGCGGTGGGCGATGACCAACACCGTGGTCTGCTCGGCCAGTTCAAGGATGACATCGCGCAGCGCCTGCTCGTTGACCGCGTCCAGCTGCGAGGTCACCTCATCGAGGAGGAGCAGACGCGGGCGGCGCAGCAGGGCGCGGGCGATGGCGATGCGCTGGCGTTCGCCGCCGGAGAGGGTCACGCCCCGGTGGCCGACCGGCGTGTCCAGGCCCTCCGGCAGCCGGTCGACCAGGGCGTCCAGACGGGTCCGGGCGACCGCGTCCGCCAGCCGGTCGTCCGGGGCGTCCGGGGCGGCGAAGAGCAGGTTCTCGCGGAGGGTGCCCGCCAGGACCGGGGCGTCCTGTTCCACGTACGCGATCGAACCCCGCAGCTCGGCCAGCGGCCAGTCCCGGATGTCCCGGCCGTCCACGGTGATCGTGCCGCCGTCATGGTCGTAGAACCGTTCCAGCAGGCTGAACACCGTCGACTTGCCCGCCCCGGACGGGCCCACCAGCGCGACCATCCCGCCCGTCGGCACGTCGAACGTGACGCCCTTGTGGGCGGGGGCGCGCTCGTCCCCGTATCCGAAGGTGACCTCCTGGAAGGTGACCCGCAGCGGGCCGCCGCCCCCCTTCAACCCGCTGAAGCCCCCCGCCGGTTCGCCCGGCAGCGACTCCACCTCGTCGATCCTCCGTACGGCGGCGAGGCCGCTCTGGAGGCCCGTCCAGCCCTCGACCAGGCCGCCGATCGGGCCCATCAGGTAGAAGAGATAGAGCAGGAACGCGATCAGCGAGGAGATCTCCAGGGAGCCCGAGGCCACCCGCGCTCCGCCGACGCCCAGCACGGCCAGGAAGGCCAGTTGGATCGACATCATCATCGTGACGTCGGAGACCGAGGACCACTTCGCCACCGTCACGCCCCGGTCGTGCGCGTGCCGGGCCGCCCGCGCGACCGCCGCCGTCTCCCGCTCCTCCGCGCCGCTCGCCTTGACCGTACGGAACGCCTGGAGCACCCGGTCCAGCGCCGCGCCCATCGCCCCCACGGACTCCTGCGCGCGGAGCTGCGCGCGCTGAATACGGGGCATGAGCAAGGCCGTTACAGCTCCGATGCCGACGATCACCACCAGCGTCACGCCCAGCAGCGTCAGGTCCATGTACGCCATGAACGCGACCGTCCCCAGCAGCATCAGCACGCTGTTGAACGACTCGACCAGGCCGCTGGAGAGGACCGTCCGGAGGAGGGTGGTGTCGCTGGTGACGCGGGACTGGAGGTCACCGGGGGTGAGGCGGTCCACCGCCGGGACCTTCAACCGCATGATGCGGCCCACGAGTTGGTCGCGGGCGCGGAGGACGACGCCCTCCCCCGTACGGGCCATGAGGTAACGCCCGTACGCGGAGAGGCAGGCCCCGGCGAGGACGAGCGCGGTCAGCGCGACGAGCGGGGCCACGGGCGAGCGGTCGGCGGCGAACGCGTCGACGGCGTACTTCGCCATCAGCGGCATCGCCAGCCCGGCCGCCGAACCGGTCAGGGAGAGGAGCCCCGCCCGGAGGAGGACGCCCTGGTGGGGGCGGACCCGGGTGAGGAGGAGGCGCAGGGGGGAGGGGCCGGGCGTCTCCGGACCTGGTGGCGCCTGTGATGCCTGCTCGGCGGGGGGCTCCGTCCCCTCGGGCCGCTTATCCTGCTCCGCCGTCGTCCCCGCCACCGTGCCCACCCGGACCCCCTTCGCGTACCTTCACCACCATCAAAGGACGCAGATCGGCCGCTTCCGCCTGCTCGCCGACCGTACGTCCCCCCGCCTGTACCCAAGCATGCGGCGCGAACGGGGGTGCTGTCCGGACCCCGGCGCACCACTCGGGCCAGACGCCGGACATCCGGCAGGCCAGGGCGATGGCGACGGAGCGGGGCAGGCAGCCGTAACGGCCCGCGCAGCGGCGGCTGGTGGCGATGACGGCCTCGTACGCCTCCAGCGTCTCGTCGTACGTGGCGGGGCGCGCGCCCCTGCTGCACCGGGTCAGCACCCGACGCAGGCGGCCCGGGTTGAGCGGGGCCAGGACGAACGCGGCGGCGATCGCGGCGCGCAGCCGCAGACCGCCCGGGCCCGCACCCCGGCGGGGCATGGTCATCTCGGTGGTCATGGGCGCAGGATCTTCGCCTCGACCAGCTGGCGGGTCAGTTCGGCGACGTCCGACTCCGCCTCGGCACGGTCGACGTCGAACTCGGCGACGATCCGCTCGATGGCGGCTTCGGGCGCCTGCCCGGCGGCCAGGGTCTCGACAACGATGACGCTGGTGTCGTTCAACTGCCAGTAGCTGCCGCTCTTTTCATCGAGCAGGACACCGCCGTACTCGGTCGTCGTGACGGCGATGCCTTTTCTGAGCTTCACAGGGATGCCTCGCTGGTCATGGTCGTGGCCGTGGCTGCGGCCGTGTTCGTGGGGGTCAACTGCGGGCTGTTCCAGGCGTTCTCCGCTGTGCGGAGCCAGGTCTCCCCGGCCACGGTCGAGCTGACGGAGTGCTCGACAAGAACCGGCGAGAAGGGTTCGGCGGCGAGCCGGCGCAGCTGCCGGGCGTCGACCAGGCCGTGTTCGGCGAGCCGGGAGCCGGTCCACAACTCCGCCAGTTCCTCGGCGTGTTCGCTGAGGCCCTGGTGTTCGTCGGAGGCCATGTGGTCCTTCGTCGTACGGGCCAGCAGCGCATCCGGCACCACCCCGCGCATCGCTTCGGCGAGCAGCGGCTTGTAGCGCCAGGGGGCGATCCGCTCCGACAGGCGTACGGCGAGGGTCGCCTCCAGGACCCGGTCGTCGTAGAAGGGCGCGGCGACCGGCAGCCCGATCGTCATGCCGATGTCCTCCATCGCCTGGAAGTGCCGGGCTCCCATCCGTACCGCGTCGATGTCCACGTGCCGCCCCCGCCACGGGTCGATCGGCTCGGCGTGCTCGGCGGCGGCCCGGAACTCCTCGGTGATCAGGGCGCGGGCGCGCTCGGTCAGCCAGGGGTGCAGGGACTGCCGGACACCCCAGGAGAGCAGCGGGGTGCGGGCGACGGGCTGCGGGGCGGTGGTGACCGCGCCCGCGAGCCAGCGCGGGAACGGGGAGCGGTCCGCCAGGGCCTTCACCGTGGGCAGGAGGGGCCAGCCGAGCTGGTGGCGCAGGGCGCTGAGGCGGTTCCAGGCGGTGAGCGGGTTGCCGTGGAAGAGGTCCTGGTAGGTGTGGGGCAGGCCGAGGAAGAGTTCGTCGCCGCCGTAGCCGGTGAGGTGGTAGCGCGATCCGGTGGCGTGCGCGCGGCTCAGGAGGAGGTGCGCGCGGGCGCGGCCGGGGGCGACGGGGAGCGGTTCGTCGTTCAGCTCGTCGGCGAAGGAGGCGAGACCGGCGTAGAAGTAGGGGGTGTCGGCGGCGGGGATGAGGTGATGGTCCAGTCCGGGGACGCCTGCGCCCTTTCCGGTGCCGGTACCGGTGGTGGGGGCGTTCCTTCGCGCTTCCTCCACCGCGCGGCGGGCCCAGCCCTCGTCCTCGCTGTAACGGTCCCGGGCGGCCACGGTCAGCAGGGAGAGCGTCGCCGGGCCCGTCTCCCGGGCGGCGAAGGTGAGGGCGGTGGAGTCCATCCCGCCGGAGAGCTCGCAGCTGATCCGGTCCAGGCCGCCGACATGGGCGCGTACGGAGGCGGCGACAGCGTCCCCGAGCCTGCGGGCGCCCTCCTCGAGGGAGAGCTCCGGCGCCGGGGGCTCCCACCAGCGGTGCTCACGGGGGCCGGGGGCGGCGGCCGTGCCCGGTGCTGCGGCGGGCAGGGCGATTCCGTACCCGGCCCCGGCCTCGTGCACGCCCTGCCAGAGGGCGCGGCGGCTGAGGGGGTGCGGCAGGAAGTCGAGAAGGCGCAGGGCGAGCGCGCCGTCGTCCAGGGGGGCGCCGGTCAGGTGGGCGAGGACGGCGGGGCGGTCGGAGGCGATGGTCCCGGCCTCGGGGTGCCGGGCGTGGTAGATCCGGCGCAGCCCGGAGGCGGTGCCGCGCATCCAGATCTCGCCGGAGAGCCGGGCGACCACGTGGTGGAGGCCGGGCAGCCGGGCGAGGCGGCGCTCCAGGGCGGCCCGGTCGCGGGCGCCCTCCAGGAGCCCGGCGAGTACGGCCTCGGGGACGCGGTCCGGGCCGATGAGGACGAGGGCGTCGTCGCCCCGGGCCAGGTGGCTGACCTTGCGGACCAGCGGGCGGGCGACGATCCAGGGGCGGCCCGAGGGGTGGGCGACGGTCAGGACGTCACCCACCCCTGTGGCCGCTTCCGATGCGGGAAGCCGCCCGGCGACCGCGTGGCCCGCCACGCTGTCCGGCAGGACGACGAAGTAGTCACGCAGCAGGCCGGGCATCTTCACCTTTCGGAAGTTCTCACACCGTGCACAGGGAACCGGTCGGCGGATCAGATGATGCGCCGGCTCCAGAACTCCTTGTACGAACCGATGAAGTAACCGGCGGTCTTCTTCGAAAAGTCGCCCTGCTTGAACAGCGACGGCTTCACGTAAGCCTTCTTCTGCTGCTTCATGACACCTACCTCTCTGTACGGTTGACGACCGTTATGCCCAAATAGCTTCTGCATAACTGGAGTTATTGATGCGACTGGTGTTCACCGGGTGAACACCAGAGCCATCATGTCCCGCTGGCGGAGCGGTACGCGTGATTCCGACTTACCTCGCAAAGTTGGCTGGATAGCGTGAGCGCCACAGCGCCGGTGCGGGGCGGTCCGCCGCCCCGCACCGCACCGACCGGTCGGCATGTGCAGTCGCACACCGCCAGACCCTGGCGGGGCAGTGGACTGGACCAATGAGCGGTCGCGGCGGCCGGACCGGGCAGTGAGCTGGCAAGAGAGCGGGGAGCCGTCGGCGCGGCGGGGGAACCAGCCGGAACCCGGCCCTCGGCGCCTCTCGGGCCGCCTTACCTCAGGGACGGCGGTCGCGCCACCGACATCGGCGTAATCAGGCGAACACGCCCTGCCGTACGGTAAAGGGCGCTACAAGTAGCCATTCGGCCAAGACGATCACCCACGAAGGCCGCCCCAGGGCTCCCAAAAGCCCTTTCCGTCCCGGCCGGGCTTGGTTTCCGGTGCGGCCAGGCTTCGTTTCCGGCCCGGACACGCCTCTGCTCCGGCCCGGCAGGGCCTCGGTTTCGGCCCGGCAGACTTCGGCTTCGGCCCGGCAGGGCCCCGGCTCCGCGCCTCAACCGTCCCTCAGCGGGCCCAATGAGCGGGCCCTCAGCGGCCCCGCCACCCGCCCGCCTCGCGCACCCGGTACACGCCCCAGGCCGCCGTACCGGCGCCCAGCAGCAGCGGGACCATGCCGTAGCCGACGAGCGTCCCCGAGTGGGCGTACCACCGGCCGCCCTCGAACACCTGGGTCGCGGTGATCGTCTCGGGGTCGTTCTTGCCGTCGTGGTCCGCGAAGGTGATCCGCGTACGCCCGGTCTCGGCCCGCTTCGGCATGCCGTCGACATGGACGCGCAGCGCCTCGCGGGCGGCCCGGGCCTTCTCCGCGTCGTTGGCCCGCTGCTGGGCGGGGCTCTGGCCGAAGCAGTGCCAGACGGTCTGCCCCTTCTCGGCGCGGGTGTCGTGGCAGGTGATCCGGCCGAAGGTCTCCACCCGCATCCCGAACACACCGGAGAGCCCCGTACCGGTCACCACGATGAAGGCCCCCAGCGCGAACAGGACCGTCCCCACGAGGACGAGCCAAGCGCCCTTGAGGCGCCCCCGGTCCCACCGCGGCCCCGGCGTCCGGCCCGGCACCCGCCCTGGTTCCCGCTCCTGCTCCGGCCGCGTCTCCGGCACCCGTCCCGGCGCCTGTCCCTGCTCCGGCCGCGTCCCCGGCCCCGGTACCGCCCCCGGCTCCCGCCCCTGCTTGTCGTCGTCCCCTGCCTGCGTAGCCGTCATGGCGCACCGCCCCCGTTCCGCGTGCCGCCCGCGTCCCCCGCGCGCGTAACCACCGTTGCCTGCCGTTCCGTTCCCGCACGGCTGTTCCCGTAGTGTCCCAGGACACGCCACAGGGGCGGTACCTCCGTTACGGAGGTACCGCCCCTGTGGGACGTACTCAGGACATCGATCGTCCAACGGGAGACAGTGAGGTCTCCGCGGTCGATCAGAAGTCCATGTCACCGCCCGGCATGCCACCCGGGGCGGCCGCGCCGGCCTTCTCGGGCTTGTCGGCGATGACGGCCTCGGTGGTGAGGAAGAGCGCGGCGATGGAGGCGGCGTTCTGCAGGGCGGAGCGCGTGACCTTCGCCGGGTCGAGAATGCCCTCGGCGATCATGTCGACGTACTCGCCGGTCGCGGCGTTGAGGCCGTGACCGATCGGCAGGTTGCGGACCTTCTCCACGACGACGCCACCCTCGAGACCACCGTTGACGGCGATCTGCTTGAGCGGGGCCTCAAGCGCGAGCTTCACGGCGTTGGCGCCGGTCGCCTCGTCGCCCGTGAGGTCGAGCTTGTCGAAGACGGCCGAAGCCTGGAGCAGGGCCACGCCACCACCGGCGACGATGCCCTCCTCGACGGCGGCCTTGGCGTTGCGCACCGCGTCCTCGATGCGGTGCTTGCGCTCCTTGAGCTCCACCTCGGTGGCGGCGCCGGCCTTGATGACGGCCACGCCGCCGGCCAGCTTCGCGAGGCGCTCCTGGAGCTTCTCGCGGTCGTAGTCCGAGTCGGAGTTCTCGATCTCGGCACGGATCTGGTTGACGCGGCCCTGAACCTGGTCGCTGTCACCGGCACCGTCGACGATCGTGGTCTCGTCCTTGGTGATGACGACCTTGCGGGCGCGGCCGAGCAGGTCCAGGCCGGCGTTCTCCAGCTTGAGACCGACCTCCTCGGAGATCACGGTGCCACCGGTGAGGATGGCGATGTCCGCGAGCATGGCCTTGCGGCGGTCGCCGAAGCCCGGGGCCTTGACGGCGACGGACTTGAACGTGCCCTTGATCTTGTTGACGACCAGGGTGGAGAGCGCCTCGCCCTCGACGTCCTCGGCGATGATCAGCAGCGGCTTGCCCGACTGCATGACCTTCTCCAGCAGCGGGATGAGGTCCTTGACGCTGCCGACCTTCGAGTTGACGATCAGGATGTACGGGTCGTCGAGCGACGCCTCCATACGCTCCATGTCGGTGGCGAAGTAGGCCGAGATGTAGCCCTTGTCGAAGCGCATGCCCTCCGTCAGCTCGAGCTCCAGACCGAAGGTCTGGGACTCCTCGACGGTGATGACGCCTTCCTTGCCGACCTTGTCCATCGCCTCGGCGATCTTCGCGCCGATCTCGGTGTCGGCGGCGGAGATGGAGGCGGTCGAAGCGATCTGCTCCTTGGTCTCCACGTCCTTGGCCTGCTCCAGCAGGGCGGCGGAGACGGCCTCGACGGCCTTCTCGATGCCACGCTTGAGGGCCATCGGGTTGGCGCCCGCGGCGACGTTGCGCAGACCCTCGCGGACGAGAGCCTGGGCGAGAACGGTGGCGGTGGTCGTACCGTCACCGGCGACGTCGTCCGTCTTCTTGGCGACCTCCTTGACCAGCTCCGCACCGATCTTCTCGTACGGGTCCTCGAGCTCGATCTCCTTGGCGATGGATACACCATCGTTGGTGATCGTGGGCGCGCCCCACTTCTTCTCGAGGACGACGTTACGGCCCTTGGGGCCGAGGGTGACCTTGACGGCGTCGGCGAGCTGGTTCATCCCGCGCTCGAGACCGCGCCGTGCCTCCTCGTCGAACGCGATGATCTTGGCCATGTGAAGTGGTCCTCCCGGACAGGGGTGGATTGCTCCGGACCGAGAGGCGCCCGCGACGGACGGCCTGCGGCGTGGTGGTTCCTTGCCCCACCGCGCCTGCGGGCCTCACCGGCCCGGTCCAAGTTCTGTCACTCTCACCTGGAGAGTGCTAATGCCAATGATTAGCACTCGACCCCCGAGAGTGCAAGCGCCTCGGGGGCGAACACCGGCCACGCGCCCCCGCGCGCACGAAGGGCCCGATCCCCTGATCGCTCCGGGGTCGGGCCCTGCGTGCGTGAGTCGTGAGTGCTGTCGTCGGCCGGCCGTGCCGGGCTCGGCCTCAGCCGACGGCGAGCTTGACCATGTCGGCCTGGGGCCCCTTCTGGCCCTGCGAGATCTCGAATTCAACTCGCTGACCCTCTTCGAGGGTGCGGTACCCGTCCATCTGGATCGCGCTGTAGTGGACGAAAACATCCGCACCACCGTCGACCGCGATGAAGCCGTACCCCTTCTCCGCGTTGAACCACTTGACGGTGCCCTGAGCCATGCCTAACTCCCCTATTACTGGCCCTTGCACGGGACCGCACTTCGCGGCCCCGGGTCGGAACCCACCCTCCGACAGGAGAGGGTGCGCGGCGCCGTAGCGCGTCGACCGCGGCTGAATGTATCCGCCCAACTGCCCTCTGCAACAGGTCAATCGGACGAGAATTCCGGGCACGGCTGAACGCCCGAATATGCGGGATTGCTGAAATTTACGGGCAAGTCGGGCCCGGCAAAGGCCACTTATGCCTCAAGGGGTTCACGCACTTTGGCTACTTCTTATCGGGGCCGGGCGCATTCTCATATGCGGGCGGCACACGCAGCGAAGGGGGCTTCCCCAACTCTACCGTGCTCAACCATGCAGAATTGCCCCCTCCGCTTTGCGCTGCGGAGGGGGCAATCAGGGGTGAGCGGGCGTCAGCAGCCGCCGGCCACGGCCGGGATGATCGAGATACCGGCGCCGTCCGGGGTGGCCGCGTCGAGGCCGCCCTCGAAGCGGACGTCGTCGTCGTTGACGTACACGTTCACGAAGCGGCGCAGCTTGCCCTGGTCGTCCAGGACGCGGGCGGCGATGCCCGGGTGGTCCTTCTCCAGGGACTCGATGACCTCGGCGAGCGTGGCGCCCTCGGCCGGGACCTCGGCCTGGCCGCCCGTGTACGTGCGGAGGATGGTGGGGATGCGGACCTTGACGCTCATGGCGGTCGCCTTTCTGGCTGCTGCGGTCGGGGTGGTCAGGCGGAGGCGAGGCCCGCGGCGCGGAACGCGTCCAGGCTCGGCTTGATGGTGGCCGTCGCCTGCGAGGTCGCGGAGACCGCGTCCAGCGTCTTGAGCCCGTCACCGGTGTTCAGGACGACGGTGGTGAGCGCCGGGTCGATCACCCCGGCCTCGATCAGCTTCTTCGTCACGCCGACCGTCACCCCGCCCGCCGTCTCGCCGAAGATGCCCTCGGTGCGCGCCAGCAGCTTGATCGCGTCGACGACCTGCTCGTCGTTCACGTCCTCCACCGCGCCGCCCGTGCGGCGGGCGATGTCCAGGACGTACGGGCCGTCCGCCGGGTTGCCGATGGCCAGGGACTTGGCGATGGTGTTCGGCTTCTGGGGCCGTACGACGTCGTGACCGGCCTTGAAGGCGGCGGAGACCGGGGAGCAGCCCTCGGCCTGGGCGCCGAAGATCTTGTACGGCCGGTCCTCGACCAGACCCAGCCTGATCAGCTCCTGGAACCCCTTGTCGATCTTCGTCAGCTGGGAGCCGGACGCGATCGGGATGACGATCTGGTCGGGCAGCCGCCAGCCGAGCTGCTCGCAGATCTCGTACGCCAGGGTCTTGGAGCCCTCGCCGTAGTACGGGCGCAGGTTGACGTTGACGAAGCCCCAGCCCTCGCCGAGCGGGTCGCCGATCAGCTCGGAGCAGAAGCGGTTCACATCGTCGTAGTTGCCCTCGATGCCGACCAGTTCACCGCCGTACACCGCGGCCATGACGACCTTGCCCTGCTCCAGGTCGTGCGGGATGAAGACGCAGGAGCGCAGTCCGGCGCGGGCGGCGGCGGCGCCGACGGCACCGGCCAGGTTGCCCGTGGAGGAGCAGGAGAGGGTGGTGAAACCGAAGGCGCGGGCGGCCTCGACGGCGATCGCGACGACGCGGTCCTTGAAGGAGTGCGTCGGGTTGCCGGAGTCGTCCTTGACGTACAGACCGCCGGTGACGCCCAGCTCACGGGCGAGGTTGTCGGCCTTGACCAGCTTGGTGAAGCCGGGGTTCAGGTTGGGCTTCTCCGCCACGTCCGCGGGGACCGGCAGGAGCGGGGCGTAGCGCCAGATGTTGTCGGGACCGGCCTCGATGCGCTTGCGCAGCTCCTCCGGGTCACCGGCGGGCAGGTCGTACGCCACTTCCAGTGGCCCGAAACAGGACGCACAGGCGAAAAGCGGGCCGAGCTCGAAACGCTCGCCGCACTCGCGGCAGGAAAGCGCCACGGCGGGACCGAGGTTCACGGAAGCGGTGGTGGCATTACCTGCGACGGTCTGAACAGCCATGATGGCGGAGGCCCTTTCTCCTCATCTTCCTCGCGGCGCGTTTCGCCGCAAGACGGAATTGGCACCTTCCCCACCGTGACCTCGCGGCCGGTAGGAGGGTTGCCGGGACTTCAACGGGCCGTTCCCTCAGTCCCTCTGGATGAGCTCTGTGGCACTGGATCTTCGATCCAGGCGTTTGTGTGCGGACGGACCCCGACATGCGACGGTCATCCGCGTTGTTCAAGACTGTAACCGAAGGAGTGGACGGTTGAGATAGTCGTCCGAACGGCGAGATGGATCACATACGAGGGGTGCCGACCGTGCTCGAAGAGGTGGAACGCTGGCTGACCAGGCGTTCCTGGTCGTCCGCCGACCGCCCGCTGGACCGGCTCACCGACGCCCGGAACGCCGAACCGCACCGCACCTCGGTGAGTGTGGTGCTGCCCGCGCTGAACGAGGAGGCCACGGTCGGCGCGATCGTGGCCACGGTCCGGCGGGAGCTGATGGAGAAGGTCCGGCTGGTGGACGAGCTGGTGGTGATCGACTCCGGTTCCACCGACGCCACCGCCGCCGTCGCGGCGGAGGCCGGGGCCCGGGTGGTCCACCGGGACGCGATCCTGCCGAGGGTCCCGGCCCTGCCCGGCAAGGGCGAGGTGCTCTGGCGGTCGCTCCTGGTGACCAGCGGGGAGATCGTCTGCTTTGTCGACGCCGACCTCAAGGACTTCTCCGCGGACTTCGTCTCGGGGACGGTCGGCCCGCTGCTCACCGATCCGACCGTGCAGTTCGTCAAGGCGATGTACGACCGTCCGTTCGGTGACACCGCAGGTCAGGGCGGTCGTGTCACCGAGCTGGTGGCCCGCCCGCTGCTCAATCTGCACTGGCCGCAGCTGGCCGGTTTCGTGCAGCCGTTGGGCGGCGAGTACGCGGTGCGGCGCTCGCTGCTGGAGCGGCTGCCGTTCCCGGTCGGTTACGGAGTGGAACTGGGGCTCCTGGTCGACGCGCTGCACACCGTGGGCCTGGACGCGCTGGGCCAGGTCGATGTCGGCGTACGGCGCCACCGCCACCAGGACGGGCAGGCGCTGGGCCGGATGGCGGCGGCGATCTACCGCACGGCTCAGCTGCGGCTCTCCCGGGGCCATCTGGTGCGGCCCGCGCTGACGCAGTTCGAGCGGGGCGCGGAGGGGTTCGTGCCGCGCACCCACGCGGTGGACACGGAGGAACGGCCGCCGATGCGGGAGATCGAGGAGTACGCGCAGCGGTGGGCGGCGTGATGGTGGTGGCCCGTCCTCCGGACGCGCGTTTGGCGGCTTCCCTTACGGGCTAGGTTCCGCTACATGGTCACCGAGCATGCCGAAGCCACCGCCCCGTCCACTGCCCAGGTTCTCGTCGCGTCCAACCGCGGCCCGATCACGTACACGCTCGGCGAGGACGGAACGCTCGACGCCAAGCGCGGCGGCGGGGGTCTCGTCTCCGGGCTGAGCGCCGTCGACGACAAGCTGTGGGTCTGCGCGGCCCTCGGGGACGGCGACCGCGAGGCGGTGCGGCGGGGGGTCGGTGAGCCGGGCGTACGGATGCTCGACATCGATGCCGGGGTCCACGCCGACGCGTACAACGGCATCGCCAACTCCGTGCTGTGGTTCGTCCACCACCTGCTGTACCAGACCCCCGTGGAGCCGGTCTTCGACGCGGAGTTCCGGCGCCAGTGGGCCGCGTACGAGGCGTACAACCGGGCCTTCGCCCAGGCGCTCGCCGAGGAGGCGGGCCCGGAGGCGGCGGTGCTGGTCCAGGACTACCACCTGGCCCTGGTCCCCGGGATGCTCCGCGAGCTGCGCCCGGACCTGCGGATCGGCCACTTCTCGCACACCCCGTGGGCGCCCGTGGACTACTTCCGGCTGCTGCCCGACGACATCGCCGAGCAGCTGCTGCGGGGCATCCTCGGCGCGGACCGGGCCGCGTTCCTGACCCGGCGGTGGGCGGACGCGTTCATCGGCTGCTGTACGGAGATCCTCGGCGGGACCGGCCGGACCCGGATCGGGGTGCACGGGCTGGGGGCGGACGCGGACTTCCTGCGGCGGCGCTCGCGCGAGGCGGACGTGGACGAGCGGATGGCGGCGCTGCGGGAGCAGGTGGGCGAGGGCCGGAAGACGATCGTGCGGGTGGACCGCACCGAGCTGTCGAAGAACATCGTGCGCGGCCTGCACGCGTACCGGACCCTGCTGGAGACCCGCCCCGAGTGGCGCGAGCGCGTGGTCCACGTGGCCTTCGCCTACCCCTCCCGCCAGGACCTCGCGGTCTACCGGGACTACACGGCGGCGGTGCAGACCCTGGCCACGGAGATCAACGGGGCGTACGGCACGGAGAGTTGGACACCCGTCGTCCTCCATGTGAAGGACGACTTCGCCCGCTCGCTCGCCGCGTACCGGCTGGCGGACGTGGCGCTGGTCAACCCGATCCGCGACGGGATGAACCTGGTCGCCAAGGAGGTCCCCGTCGTCTCCGACCAGGGCTGCGCGCTGGTGCTGTCGCGGGAGGCGGGGGCGTACGAGGAGCTGGGCGAGGACGCGATCGTGGTGAACCCGTACGACGTGGTGGGCACGGCCGACGCGCTGCACGAGGCCCTGTCGATGGGCGCCGAGGAGCGGACGGGCCGCACGAAGCGGCTGGCGGAGGCGGCGACCGCGCTCCCGCCGCAGCGGTGGTTCCTGGATCAGCTGGAGGCGCTGCGGCAGGAGTGAGGGGGGCGCCTACAGCTGATCCGCCAGGGCCGCCAGGAAGTCCACCACGGCGGCCGGGCCCGGGACCAACAGGTCGGCGCGCTCCGCCAGTTCGGGCACCTCGGCGCTGCCGCTGCACACCAGCAGCCCCGGAATGCCGTCCGGGCCGCCGCCGCGCAGCTTCTCCACCGCGGCGAAGGCGGCGAGGTCCCCGAGGTCGTCGCCCGCGTACAGGACGGACCCGGCGCCGACCTCGGCGACGTACGACTCCAGAGCCACGCCCTTGTCCATGCCCGGCGGGCGCAACTCCAGGACCTGGCGGCCCGGTTCGAGGATCAGCCCGTGGCGGGCGGCCAGCTCGCCGAGGGGGCCGCGCAGGGTCTCGAAGGCTGCCCGCGGGTCCGGGGCGCGGCGGGTGTGGACGGCGACGGCCTGCCCCTTCTCCTCGATCCAGGTGCCGCGCCAGAAGTCGAACTCGTGCAGTACGCCGGGGAGTTCGGCCCTCGCCTCGGCGACGCCGGGGTGCGGTGCGGGGGCCTGGACGGTGCCGGTCGCGGCGTCCCAGCGCTCGGCGCCGTAATGGCCGAGGACGACGAGGTGATCGAGGCCGGGGACACCGGCGAAGCCGCCGTAGCGTACGGCCACACCTGCGGGGCGGCCGGTGATCACGGCGACGGAGGCGACCTTCGGGGCGAGCGCGGCGAGCGCTTCCACGGCGCCGGGGTGGGCGCGGGCGTGCTCGGGGTCGGGGACGATGTCGGCGAGCGTGCCGTCGAAGTCGAGGGCGATGACCGCGCGGCCGGGGCGGGCGAGGACGGCCTCCAGGCCCTCGCGGCCGGCCGGGGTGGTCGGAGTCGGGATCGGGACCGGCGGCTGTACGGAGTGGCTGCCCATGGGGTGAGCCTAATCCAGGGCGCGGGCACTGGGGCCAGGTCCGGGCGAACGGGCCCGGCCGCTCACCTTGCCGGAAGCCGGAAGGCAGCCGTTCCGGATGTCTGCCGTGCCCTGCGGGTGAGGTACCGCGCCCGGACTGCCATCATGCGGAGCCGGGGGCGGGCCCCGGCACGGGGGCCGCGTGATGTGAGAAGAGCGTGACGCGCATGCCGGAGATACAGACTGATGCCCTGGGCACGGCCGGGGCCGTGTTCATGCTGGTCCTGGCGCTGGGCTGTGCGGGGTGGGGAGGGCTGGCCGTGCTCCGGCCGCACCGGCCGCCGCAGCCGATCACGGGACCCGTGTGGCTGGCCCGCGTCTGGGGCCTCAGCTATGTGCTGCTGGGCACCGTTCTGGCTGCCAGGGCGGTGGGCCAGCTGTTCGGCGAGAAGGCGGGCTGGGCGGTGACCCTGATCCACGGGGCCGCCGGACCGCTCATGATCTTCTCGGTGGCCGTGGGGTTCGCGTGCCGGTGGCGGACGCGCCGTGAGGCCGGTGACGACGCCGATGGCGGACGCCACGTACGGCAACGGCAGACGTGAGGCGCGCGTCTCAGCGTCTCCCCCGCCGCTCCTCCTTCAGCCGACGCAGGCGGTTCACCGTGACCGGGTCCTCGCGGAGCGCCCGCTCGTCCTCGATCAGTGCGTCGAGGAGCTGGAAGTAGCGGACCGGGGAGATGCCGAGCTCCTCCCGGATCGCCCGCTCCTTCGCCCCGGGCCCGGCCCAGGGCCGCCGCTCCAGCGCGAGCACCGCCCGCGCCCGCGCGGACAGCTCCACCGGAGGGGAGGCGCCGGGACCGGGGTCGCGATCGGTGTCCGGGACGTCTCGATCGGCGTCCGGGTCGGGGGCAGTGCCCGGGTCGGGGGCGGAAGCGGTCATACGACCAACCTAACCGCGCCCTCCGACACCGCGCCCGCCCGCGCCACGGCGCCCTACTCCGCGTTCTCCGCCCTCGTCGCCTCCGCGGCTATCGCCCCGAGTACCCGCTCCGGGCTCCCGCCGGGCGCGACCGCCTCGCCGATGTTCGTCTTGATCGACTCGCTCACCGTCGCCCAGGACGTCTTGCCGAACGGGGGCAGCTGGGAGTTGGGGAGCGCCGCCAGGAACTCGCGCAGCTTCGCGTGCTTGGCGTCGGTCTCCATCTCGGCGGACGCGCTGCCGGTCACCGGGAGCAGGTCGTACTCGTCGGCGAAGGCGAGCACGTTCTCGTCGGAGTAGGCGTAGTCGAAGAACTTGCCGATCGCCTGGCGGTTGCCGTTCTGCTTGAAGCCCATCATCCAGTCGGCGACGCCCATCGAGCCCTTCGTCGGCCCCTCGGCGCCGGGCAGCGGCACCATGCCGACCTTGATGCCCTTGGCCTCGGCCTCCTCCATCAGCGTGGGGTGGCCGTTGAGCATGCCGACCTCGCCCTTGGTGAACGCCTCGAACGCCTTCTCGCGGTCCAGCTTGCCCGGCGCGACGGGGCCGGTGAGGCCCTTGCCGACGAGGTTGTCCCGCAGCCAGCTGAACGTGGCGATGTTCTGGGCCGAGTCGATGTCGTACAGGCCGACGTCGTCGACGTAACCGCCGCTGTTGCTGAGCAGCCACATCAGCGTCTCGGCCTGGGACTCCTCCGGGCCGAGCGGCAGGGCGAACGGGGTGGTGACGCCCTTCGCCTTGAGCGCGGTGGCGTCCTTCTGGATGTCGTCCCAGGTCTCGGGGGCGTCCAGGCCCGCCTGGTCGAAGAGCTTCTCGTTGTAGAAGAGCAGCCGGGTGCTGGCGACGAACGGGAGCCCGTACAGCGTGCCGTCGACCTTGCCCGCGTCGGTGAGGGAGGGCAGGAAGTTCGCCTGGGTGGGGATGGAGATCATCTGGTCGGCGCTGTAGAGCTTGCCGTCCTTGGCGTAGTCGGCGTAGGCGCCGATCTGGGCGATGTCGGGGGCCCTGCCCGCCTTCACCATCTCGGCGACCTTGCGGTCGACGTCCTTCCAGGAGAGGACGTTGACCTCGACCTTGATGCCGGGGTTCTGCTTCTCGAAGCCCGCCGCGACACCGCTCCAGTACTTCTCGGAGCTGTTGGCCGAACTGGTGCCGTAGTCGGCGGCGACCAGCTTCAGGGTGACATCGCCCGAGCCGCTCTCACCGCCGCATCCCGACAACGTTGCCGTCAATCCCAGCGCGGCCACCACCGCGGTCATAACCGAAAAGCGCCGCTGCACAGCCTCGCCCATCCTCGTCGATCACCTGTCTCACGGACGGTGGGCGTCGCGTCGCCGTGCGGACTTCCCGGTCGGAGTTCCTGTCGGCCACGGCGGCACCACCCGTCCTGCCACCGTCCGGATGAACTGCGATTTTCCCCCACGGCCGAGGGGGAGGTCTACACCACAGGCGTATCGCTTCGGCAACGTATGCGGGCTTTGCGGCCCACAACTGGCTTACGGGCTATGGCAGTCGAGGCCCCGAACCCGTATGTTGGTCCAGACCATTGGCCGGGCCGCCCCCTGCCCCGAGCCCGATCCGGGTGCCCATTTCGTGGCTTTCCGGAAGGAAACGGTCCACCTTCACTCGTTCATCATTTTGTATGGGTGCGCAACAAACCACGCTAGTGGACTAGACCTTTTAGGGGTCGGCGGGCGAAACTGTCTCCCGTGAGACATGTCATCGCCCTCGATGTGGGCGGCACCGGAATGAAGGCCGCGCTGGTCGGGACCGACGGCACGCTGCTCCACGAGGCGCGGCGGGCCACCGGCCGGAAGCGCGGCGCCGACGCGGTCGTCGAGACCGTCCTCGCGTTCGCCGCGGAACTGCGCGCGTACGGCGAGGAGCACTTCGGCGAGAGCGCCGTGGCCGCCGGGGTCGCCGTGCCCGGCATCGTCGACGCCGAGAACGGGATCGCGATCTACTCCGCCAACCTGGGCTGGCGCGACGTACCGATGCGCGCCCTGCTGGGCGAGCGCCTCGGCAGGATTCCGGTCGCGCTCGGCCACGACGTACGCACCGGAGGGCTCGCCGAGGGCCGGATCGGGGCGGGCCGGGGCGCCGACCGCTTCCTGTTCGTGCCGCTGGGCACCGGCATCGCCGGGGCCATCGGGATCGCCGGGCGGATCGAGGCGGGCGCCCACGGGTACGCGGGCGAGATCGGCCACATCGTCGTCCGGCCGGACGGCCTGGACTGCAGCTGCGGCCAGCGCGGCTGTCTGGAGACCCTGGCCTCCGCCTCCGCGGTGACCCGGGCCTGGGCCGCCGCCTCCGGGGACCCCGAGGCGGACGCGGCCGACTGCGCCAAGGCCGTCGAGTCGGGCGACCCGGCGGCGATCGAGGTCTGGCGGAACGCGGTCGACGCGCTCGCCGCGGGCCTCGTCACCGCGCTGACCCTGCTGGACCCGCGCACGCTCATCATCGGTGGCGGTCTCGCCGAGGCCGGGGAAACCTTGTTCACACCACTGCGTGCGGCCGTCGAGGAACGCGTCACGTTCCAGAAGCTGCCCCACATCGTCCCGGCGGCCCTCGGGGACACCGCCGGATGCCTGGGCGCGGGGCTGCTCGCCTGGGATCTACTCGCCACGGAGGTATCCGCCTGATGGCCGGACGCGCAGCAGACAGCACGGTCCTCGCGGGTGCCCGGGTGGTCCTTCCCACCGGGACCGTCGAGGACGGCCGGGTGACCGTCGAGTCGGCCCGGATCTCCGGCTCCGAGCCGGAGGGCGCCCGGGTCGTCGACCTCACCGGCCACTGGGTGGTCCCCGGCTTCGTGGACATGCACAACCACGGCGGCGGCGGGGCCTCCTTCACCTCCGGCACCGTGGACGAGGTCCTCAACGGCATCCGTACGCACCGCGAGCACGGCACCACCACCCTGGTGGCCTCCATGGTCACCGGCGAGCTGGACTTCCTCGCCCGGCGCGCGGGCATCCTCTCCGAGCTGGTCGAGCAGGGCGACCTGGCGGGCCTCCACTTCGAGGGCCCGTTCATCTCGCCCTGCCGCAAGGGCGCCCACAGCGAGCAGCTGCTGCGCTACCCGGACCCGGCCGAGGTCCGCAAGCTGGTGGACGCCGGGCGCGGTACCGCCCGGATGGTGACCCTCGCCACCGAGCTGCCCGGCGGACTCGACTCCGTACGGCTGCTCGCCGACCTCGGGGTGATCGCCGCGATCGGCCACACCGACGCCACGTACGCGCAGACCGTCGAGGCGATCGACGCGGGCGCCACCGTCGCGACGCACCTGTTCAACGCGATGCCGCCCATCGCCCACCGCGAGCCCGGCCCGATCACCGCCCTCCTGGAGGACGACCGGATCACCGTCGAGCTGATCAACGACGGTACGCATCTGCATCCGGCGGTCCTGGAGCTGGCTTACCGCCACAAGGGCGCCGGCCGGGTCGCGCTGATCACCGACGCGATGGACGCGGCCGGGTTCGGTGACGGGCTGTACGACCTGGGCCCGCTCGCCGTCGAGGTCAGGGACGGCGTCGCCCGGCTGGTGGAGGGCGGCTCCATCGCGGGCTCCACCCTCACCCTGGACACCGCGTTCCGCCGGGCCGTCACCATCGACCGGATTCCGGTGGAGGACGTCGTACGGTCCATCTCGGCCAACCCCGCCCGCCTCCTGGGCGTCGACGACCGGGTCGGTTCGCTGGAGCCGGGCAAGGACGCGGACCTGGTGGTGCTCGACCAGGACTTCGTCCTGGCGGGCGTCATGCGCAAGGGCGAGTGGATCATCGAGCCGAAGACGGCCTGAAGTCTTTCGTCCTGCTGGGTATGTACTCGTTGGGCACGTAACGAAGAGATGGCGGTCGGAGCCCAGGACTGGGCCCGGCCGCCCTCCCTTTGGCATGATCACCAGCATCACGCGTCACCTTGATTGAGCACGCGTCACCATAAGAAGGTCACGCGGGCCGCTGAGAGTCAGGGGTTCGGGGGAATCGAGGGAGGGGGCGGACCAGGTGATCCTGACCGTCACTCTGAACGCCGCGCTCGATGTGACGTACACCGTCGACGCGCTCGTCCCGCACAGCAGCCACCGGGTCGGCGAGGTCACCGAGCGCCCCGGCGGCAAGGGGCTGAACGTCGCCCGGGTGCTGGGTGCGCTGGGCCACGACAGCGTGGTCACCGGCTTCGTCGGCGGGGCCACCGGAGACGTGCTGCGCGGCCTCCTCTCCCCGCTCCCGCCGCGTGACGCCCTCGTCCCGGTCGCCGGGAACACCCGCCGCACCCTCGCCGTCATCGACCGCTCGACCGGCGACACCACCCAGCTCAACGAGCCCGGACCGCAGGTCGGCCCCGCCGAATGGGCCGCCTTCCTGCGTACGTACGGGGAGCTCGTCGCGGACGCCGACGCGGTCGCCCTCTGCGGTTCGCTGCCGCCCGGCATCCATGTCGGGGCGTACGCGGAGCTGATCCGGACCGCCCGCGCCGCCTCCGTACCCGTGCTGCTGGACACCAGCGGCGAACCCCTGCGCCGGGGTGTCGCCGCCCGCCCCGACCTGGTCAAGCCGAACGCGGAGGAGCTGGCCCGGCTGACCGGCTTCCGCGAACCGCTGCGCGCCGCCGGGGACGCCCGTCGGCGCGGGGCCCACGCGGTGGTCGCCTCGCTGGGCCCCGAGGGCGTCCTCGCCGTCACCCCGCAGGGCACCTGGCGGGCCGCCCCGCCCACCGCCGTACGCGGCAACCCGACCGGGGCGGGCGACTCCGCGGTGGCCGGGCTGCTCTCGGCGCTGGCCGAGGGGCTCAACTGGCCGGAGCGGCTGGCGCGGGCGGTGGCCCTGTCGACGGCGACGGTGCTGGCCCCGGCGGCCGGGGAGTACGACGCGGCGGCCTACGCGGAGCTGCTGCCGCGCGTGCGGGTGGAACCGCACGTTCCGGCGCCCTGAGGCCGGATGTCCTGAGGCCGGAAAAGCCGCTGCCCCCGGAAGCTCCTCCGGGGGCAGCGGCTTTTCGACAGGTCCTCGCGGCTCTCGGCCTCAGGAGGTGGCGCGCGTGACCTCGAGCCAGTCGAGGATCACGTCACACTGATTGCCGTCCTCGCACGAGATCTTGATCTCGTTCTGCCCGGGCTTCAGGGTGACCGGCGCCCAGGTGGTCTGCCAGTTCTTCTCCCAGTCCTCGTCGGAGGACTTGATGAAGTTCTTCAGACCGATCGGCTGGCTGTTCGCCTTGCCGTTGACGGTCAGCGTGGCGTCGGCGTCCTTGGCCGGGATCGCGTAGCGCACCGCGAGGCGGTAGGAGCCGCCGTCCTCCATGTCGGCCCGCCAGGTCACGGAGGAGCCGACGTTGTTGAACCCGGTGACGTACGAGCCGTTGACCCCCTGGGCCCCCTTGATCGAGCTCTCCACCCCGGCCGGGCCGCCCAGCGACAGCGTCGCGGCGTCCTGCTTCGGGAGCTCGACCGGCTTCTCGGACTCCTCCGGCTTCTTCTCCGGCTTCGCGGGTTCCTCGGTCTTCTCGGCGGGGCCCTGCGTGGACACGGCCTCGTTGTTCTTCTTGTCCTTGTCGCCGTCGTTGTTCGAGAGCAGCGCGACGCCGATACCGATGAGGACGACCGCGACCACGGCGACCGCCCCGATGAGCAGCGCCCTGGTGTTCGGGCCGCCCCGGCCGGGACCGCCGCCGCCCGGCACCGAGCCGTGCTGCGCGGCGGGCGCGCCGCCGGGGTAGGTCTCGGGTGCGGCGTACTGCGGGTTCGGCCGGTTGTACTGCTGCGGAGGCTGCTGGCCGTGCTGCTGGGGCGGGTAGCCGTAGCCCTGCTGCGGCGGCATCTGGTGCTGCTGGTGCTGCCCGTACTGGCGCTCGCCGACCGTCCGCACCTGGTTGTACGACGTCCTGGGCACGCCCGGCTGCGCGGCCGGACCCGGGTAGCCGTAGCCGCCCTGACCGGGCGGCTGGGCGCCTGCCGCTTGTCCGTCCGCGTACAGATAGCCGAACGGATCGTCGTCCTCGGGCTTGCTCGCGCCGTTGTTTCCGGCCGTCATCCCTGGGTCACTCCTCACCATCTCGCCAGCCGTCGCCGACCGGCCGAGCCTACCTCGAACGGAGCACAGTCCGAATGGCGATCATGGACCGGGCCGGTTCGGAGGGGCGTGTACGGGGTAAGGGTGCGCATCGGCCGTGAACATCATCCGGCCCTGCGGTGGACCTTCGACCGGGACCGCTTCTCGACGTACATCCGCTGGTCGGCGGAGCGCAGGACCTCTTCCACGCTCATCCCGCACTCGGCCCAGCCGATGCCGAAGCTCGCTCCGACCCGGACGGCACGCCCGTCGACCCTTATAGGCGGAATGATGGCATTTCTCAGACGTACGGCCAGGTCAGCGGCGTCCGCCGCCCCGAGGCCGTCCGCGAGAACGACGAATTCGTCACCTCCGAGCCGGGCGACCGTGTCGCCGTCCCGGACGCAGGTGGAGAGCCGCCGCGCGACCTCTATGAGCACCGCGTCACCCGTGTGGTGGCCGAAGCGGTCGTTGATGGACTTGAAGCCGTCGAGGTCGCAGAAGAGGACCGCGAGCCCCTTTGTGCCGTCGTCGTGCTCCGCGTCGGGGGCGACCGTGTGCACATGGTGGTCGTAGGGGCCGCCGCCGGGCGCCGCCTCGCCCTCGTACCCGTCGGCCTGGTAGCCGTGGGTGAGGGACGACTCGACGTCCCCGTACGCCGCGTCCAGCGCCTCGATCGCGGTCGCCGCCGGTGAGTGGGGGCGCTCGCAGATCCGGGCGCTGAGGCGGGACTTCAGTTCGGCGCTGTTGGGGAGGCCGGTGAGCGCGTCGTGGGAGGCGCGGTGGGCGAGGTTCAGCTCATGGCGCTTGCGCTCCTCGATGTCCTCGACGTGGGTGAGGAGGAAGCGCGGCCCGTCGGCGGTGTCGGCGACGACCGAGTTGCGCAGGGAGACCCAGAGGTACGTCCCGTCCCGCCGCCCGAGCCGCAGCTCGGCCCGGCCGCCCTCGGCGGAGGTGCGCAGGAGGGTGCCGATGTCCTCGGGGTGGACGAGGTCGGCGAAGGAGTACCGGCGGAGTACGGAGGCGGGGCGGCCGAGCAGCCGGCACAGGGCGTCGTTGGTGCGCAGCAGCCGGCCGTGCTGGTCGCCGCCCATCTCGGCGATGGCCATCCCGCTGGGCGCGTACTCGAACGCCTGCCGGAAGGACTCCTCGCTGGCCCGCAACGCCTGCTGTTCCCGTTCGAGCCTGACCAGTGCGCGTTGCATGTTTGCTCGCAAGCGAGCGTTGCTGATCGCAATGGCGGCCTGGGAGGCGTACATCTGGAGCGCTTCGCGCCCCCATGCGCCGGGGCGGCGCCCGTTGCGCGGACGGTCGACGGATATGACCCCGAGGAGGTCCCGTCCGCCCCCGGAGGCGTACATCGGGGCGTAGAGCCGGTCCAGCGGGTGCCACTCGTCCTCGAACCGGGGCTCGGGGCCCTCGGTGTGCCACTGCGGTACGTCGTCGTCGAGCAGGACCCAGCCCTCGGTGTGCGGGATGAACCGCAGCTGGTCCCACGCCTCACCCATGGAGAGCCGCCGCTCCCAGGAGGCGCGGGAGCCGACCCGGCCGGTGATCAGGGCCTCGGCGGCGGCGTTGCCCGCGAAGGCGGCGATGACGAGGTCGCCGTCGGGCCGGACCAGGTTGACGCAGCCCAGCTCGTAGCCGAGACCGGTGACGATGCCGTCCGCCACGGTCTGCAACGTGTCCGCCAGACTCCGCGCCGTATTGAGATCAGCGACGGCCTGGTGCAGCTGCCGCATGGTCGCAAGGCGGACGTAGGGTTCCGACTCGGCCTCCATCGCTCGCACCCCCCGAGACCTCGACAGCAACTCCAGGTTTCATATCGGCGTACTTGTTGCAGTGTCACGGCCACTGAATCACAGTGAGCTGTGCACCCGGTACACAGGGTCAGCAGAAAATGGACTCTGTGACCCAAGTCACAACAGATAACCCCGGGGCGAGGGTGACTCTTCCGGCGTTCCGTCGTTTTCCTGAACGCAAATTCGGCCATGCGTTTTCGGCCACTCTGCTGTTTGCGCCCGCCCGTGGGGCCGGAGTCCTAGGACCGGCCTGGTCCCCTGGCCCGATGCGGCGGGGCCTCGCGCACGGTTAGCGTTCCGGTGTGCTCCAGACGACTCCCGCCACCCCGCGCCCCGAGCCCGTCCCCCATGCTGAGGGGGTGAGCAACGACGAGTTCCGCGCAGCACTCGCACGGCTGGCCGCCGGAGTGGTGCTGGTCACCGCCCAGGAGCCGCCGCTCGACGAGGACGGCCGGGGCGAGGACGTCGGGATGACGGCCACCGCCTTCATGTCCGTGTCCCTGGACCCGCCCCTGGTGATGGTGAGCCTGCGCAACGGCTCCCGGATGGACGACCTGCTCGACGAGCAGCCCCTGTGGGCCGTCTCCGTCCTGGCGGCGAGCCAGCGGCACATCGCGGGGCGGTTCGCCATGAAGGGCCGGATCAGCGACCGGCTGCTGTTCCAGGACCTGGCATACATACGGGGCGAGGTGACGCGGGCGCCCCTGATCGGCGGGGCGCTGGCGACGCTGGAGTGCCGTACCGAACAGCGGGTGGTGGCGGGCGATCACACCCTGGTGATCGGCCGGGTGCTGACGGCCGAACTGCCGAGCCCGGACGGGGACCCGCTGACGTACTTCAAGGGCCGCTACCGGCAGCTGGGGTGACGGGTTCACGGGAACGGCCCGGGGGGTGTCACCGATGCGGCGGCCGGTCTACCAGTCCCGGCCCGAGCGGCCCCGCTTGGTGTCGCCGCGCTGCTTCTTCTCGCGCAGCCTGCGCTCGTTGATCCCGCGCGGGATCTTGCGCTTGATCCTCGGCTTGGGCGGCGGCGCCGTGGCCTCGGCCAGGAGCGCGGCGAGCCGGACGGCGGCCGTCTCACGGTTGCGCCACTGCGAGCGGTGCTCCGACGCCCGTACGGAGACGACTCCGCCCACCAGTCTGCCCGCGAGCCGCTCCAGCGCCCGCGCCTTCCACACCTCGGGGAGCGCGTCGGTCGCCGCGAGGTCGAAGCGCAGCTCCACCTGGGAGTCGCTGGTGTTGACATGCTGGCCGCCGGGACCGGAGGAGCGCGAGAAACGCCACATGAGCTCGGCCTCCGGCAGGGAGACCGAACCACGGATGACATAGGGCCCGGACATGTCACCCATGTTCCCCGCTCCCTGCCCGTCCCGTCACCTTCTTTTGCCCCTGAGACCCCTTCAGGAGGAAGTTCGGCAAAGAAAGTAAAGGGAGCAGGAACCTCATGGTCTGCTGGTTGCGTTATGACGGGTGGCGGTAGCTTTCGTGATGGCACGAATGCCCGCACACGACGAGGAAAGGGACTTCCCATGGCTGTAAGCCTGTCCAAGGGCGGCAACGTCTCGCTCACGAAGGAGGCCCCGGGCCTGACCGCCGTCACGGTCGGCCTCGGCTGGGACGTCCGCACCACCACCGGCACCGACTTCGACCTCGACGCCTCGGCGATCGCGGTCAACGCGGCGGGCAAGGTCGTCTCCGACGGCCACTTCGTCTTCTTCAACAACAAGTCGACGCCGGACCAGACCATCGTGCACACCGGTGACAACGTCACGGGTGAGGGCGAGGGCGACGACGAGCAGATCAACGTCAACCTGGCGGGTCTGCCGGCCGACGTGGACAAGATCGTCTTCCCGGTCTCCATCTACGACGCCGAGAGCCGCAGCCAGAACTTCGGCCAGGTCCGCAACGCGTTCATCCGCATCCTCAACCAGGCCGGCGGCGCCGAGATCGCCCGCTACGACCTGAGCGAGGACGCCGCCACCGAGACCGCCATGGTCTTCGGCGAGCTCTACCGCAACGGTGCCGAGTGGAAGTTCCGCGCGGTCGGCCAGGGTTACGCCTCCGGCCTGACCGGCATCGCCCGCGACTTCGGCGTCAACCTCTGACCCGAGCGACACCCCTGCTTCACCGGGAGCCCCCGGCCGCCATCCACGCGGCCGGGGGCTCCCCCGCGTGATGCGCCGTCAACACGCCGGCCTGCGCGGGCCACGCGCGGGGCCCGTGCGGCCCTGCGCAGCAGAATCACGCCACTCCACCGAATACCGGACAGCACAGCACCCCAGTCGGACAAGAACTGGTCAAAAACTTGTGAGGCAATTGTCGGCACACCGTCAACTTCGTTCATTCGGTGGCACGCTCTCCGCTCGTAGTCCCCCCACAGGACGACCAACGGAGAACACACATGAACCTCCACACCACCACCCCCCACAACTCCCGCACCGACCGGGCCACTCGGGGAGCCCGCACCACCCGCACCACCCGTCGGCTCGCAGCGCTCGCGGCAGCCGCCGCGATGGTGGTCGCCGGTGTCCAGACCGGATCGGCCGTCGCCACCCCCGGCGACAGCGGAACCGACAAAACCCCCACGGCCTCCGCGCCCTTCTCCTCCGCCGCCGCGCTCGGCATCAACTCCTCGGCCGACCGCGCCACCGCCATCAAGTCGGCGCAGGCGGACACCACTTCGGCGGCGAAGGCCCTGAAGCTGGGCGGCCAGGAGAAGCTGATCGTCCGGGACGTGATCACGGACGCGCGGGGCACGGTCCACACCCGCTACGAGCGCACCTACGACGGCCTGCCCGTCCTCGGCGGCGACCTCGTCACCCACACCGCCGCCGACGGCACGCTCAAGGGCGTCGACAGGGCGACCGACGCGAGGATAGCCGTGGCGTCGACCACGCCGAAGCTCAAGAACGCGGCGGCCGGTGCCCGTAAGGTCATCTGGGCGGGCCACGGCGGACAGCCCGTCCTCGCCTTCGAGACCGTCAAGACCGGGGTGCGGAAGGACGGCACGCCCAGCCGCATCCACACCCTCACCGACGCCACGACCGGCGAGAAGCTGTACAGCTACGAGGCGGTCAAGACCGGCGCGGGCCACGGCCAGTACAGCGGCGAGGTCGAGATCACCACCACCAAAACCGACGCCGGTTTCGAGCTGACCGACGGCGAGCGCGGCGGCCACAAGACGTACGACCTCAACCAGGGCTCCTCCGGCACCGGCGCCCTCGTCACGGACGACGACGACACCTGGGGCGACGGCACGGCCGGGGACCGGCAGACCGCCGCCGTCGACGCCCACTACGGCGCCGCGAAGACCTGGGACTTCTACAAGTCGGCGCTCGGCCGGGACGGCATCCGGGGCGACGGCCAGGCCGCGTACTCCCGGGTCCACTACGGCAAGGCGTACGTCAACGCCTTCTGGGACGACAGCTGCTTCTGCATGACGTACGGCGACGGCGAGGGCGACAAGAAGCCGCTCACCTCACTCGACGTCGCGGGCCACGAGATGACCCACGGCCTCACCTCCGCCACCGCCGACCTCAACTACGCCGGTGAGTCCGGCGGCCTCAACGAGGCGACCAGCGACATCCTCGGCACCTCGGTGGAGTTCTTCGCCGACAACGCATCGGACGCCGGGGACTACCTCATCGGCGAGAAGATCGACATCAACGGCGACGGCACCCCGCTGCGGTACATGGACCGGCCCAGCAAGGACGGCAGCTCGGCGGACTACTGGGACGAGAACCTCGGCAACCTGGACGTCCACCACTCCTCCGGCGTCGCCAACCACTTCTTCTACCTGCTCGCCGAGGGCAGCGGGAAGAAGACGATCAACGGTGTCGACTACGACTCCCCGACCGCCGACGGCTCGACGCTGACGGGCATCGGCCGGGAGAAGGCGTACCAGATCTGGTACAAGGCGCTCTCCGTCTACATGACCTCCACCACCGACTACGCGGGCGCACGCGTCGCGACCGAGAAGGCGGCGACCGACCTGTTCGGCGCGGACAGCGAGGAGCTGACGGCGGTCTCGGCCGCCTGGACCGGGGTGAACGTCAAGTAGCGTCGAACGCCCGGGCGCACGGAAGCCGGTCAGCCCTGTCCTGGGCGGCCGGGCGTGCGGAAGCCGCCCAGCCCTGCCTGGGCGACCAGGTGCACGGAAGCCGGTCAGCCCTCCTTGGGCGGCCGGCTTCCGCCGTACAGCCAGGCGTCCCACAGCTCCGTCAGATCCCGGCCCGTCGCCTTCTCGACGTACGCGGTGAAGTCCTCGGTGGCGGCGTTCTTGTGCCGGTGCGCCTTCGTCCACCCCCTGACCAGGGCGAAGAACGCCCGGTCGTCGTCCAGGGCGAGCCGGATGCGGTGCACGACCATGGCGCCGCGCCCGTACACCGGCGCGTCGAAGAGATCGGCGGCGGTGGGCGGATCGGCGGGCGGAAAGGCCCAGTTGGCGTCGTCGGCGTACGCCTCGTCGAAGCTCTCACCGATCGGTACGCCGTCGTGGTCGGCGGCCCAGAGCCACTCCGCGTACGTGGCGAAGCCCTCGTTGAGCCACATGTCCCGCCAGGTCCGGGGGGTGACGGAGTTCCCGAACCACTGGTGGGCCAGCTCGTGGACGAGGAGTGCGGTGTCGGGCGGGCCGGGGAAGACGGGGCGGTTCTGGGTCTCCAGGGCGTACGACGAGTCGCCGGTCCGCTCCACGATCGCCCCGGCGGAGGTGAAGGGGTAGGGCCCGAACTTCTCCGCCGAC
Source organism: Kitasatospora albolonga (assembly GCA_002082585.1). Lineage (NCBI taxonomy): Bacteria > Bacillati > Actinomycetota > Actinomycetes > Kitasatosporales > Streptomycetaceae > Kitasatospora > Kitasatospora albolonga. The sequence continues at coordinate 4,474,220 of CP020563.1, read as the reverse complement.
CACTTCAGTACGGCCGGGATCTCGTCCAGCACCTCCGTCAGCGCACTCCCGCCCCTGGCCGCCGCCTCCGGGTCCACGGCGGTGAACAGCCGGATGCCGTCGGGTGTGCGCGACTGCCGGGTGGTGAACCGGCCGACGGCCACGGTCGCCAGGTAGCTCGCCATGGGTTCGGTGGTCCGCCAGTGGTAGGTGGTACGCCCGTCCGCCGTGCGCCGTGACACCGGCTCCCCGTTGGAGACGGCCGTCAGCGGCTCGGGGACGGTGACCTCGATGTCGTACGCGGCCTTGTCGCTCGGGTGGTGGTTGCCGGGGAACCAGGCCATGGACCCGGTCGGCTCGCCGAGGGCGACCGCCCCGTCCGCCGTCCGCAGCCAGCCCTCCTCGGCGCCGTCCGCGTCGGTGATGGCCTGCGGGGAGCCGGAGTAGCGCACGACGGTGGTAAACGTGCGCCCCTTGCGCAGCCGGTCCTCGACCGCGGCCGCCGGACGGATCGTCAGCTCCTTGCCCGCCCGGTTCACCGCCGCCGGACGCCCCTCCACGGTGGCGCTCTCCACGTCGAGCCCGGCCAGGTCGAGATGGAAGGCGCTCAGGTCCTGGGTGGCGCGGGCGGTGATGGTGGCCGTGCCGCGCAGCCGGTCGGCGGCAGGGGCGCGCGGCCCGTCGGCGGCCGGGCCGATGTCGAGCTTCAGGCCGTAGTGGGTGACGTCGTAGCCGCCGTTGCCGAGCCCCGGGAAGTACGGGTCGCGGAGCCCGGCCGCGCCCGGGGTGCCCTCGACCCCGCCGGTGCAGCCCGTGCCGAGGAGCGCGAGGGCGAGGAGCAGGGCGAGCAGGGGGACGGCGGGGGTGCGGCGGTTCACCGGTCGATCCTAGGCGCCGGGGCGCGAACCCCGGGAAGGGCGGCCCGGGAAGGGAAGGAGCCGCCCGCCCCGGGGGATGGGCGGACGGCTCCTGACTCAGAGGATGGCGATTCCGAGGGGTCGGTTGCCTGCGGAAAGGCGAATCGGCTTGTTTTTCTCGTTGTTGGGGTTGTCGAGGTCTTCGAGCTTGTCGAGGTTGTCGAGGTCGACGACGGTGATCCCGTTCCAGTAACCGTCGCGGGTGAACCCGCCGGTGACGTACGCCGTCCGGCCGTCCGCCGACACCGCCACGTCCTCGTGCGGCCCTTCCAGGGGGACGATCCGCTCCGTGCCGCCCGGGGCGCGGACGGTGAGCGAGGGGCCCTCGTCGGCCGAGCCGATCGGGCCGGTGCCGACGACGAGGAGAGTGCCGTCGGGGGCGAGGGCCGCCCCGTGCTGGTGGGTGTCGGCGGTCATCCGCTCGATGGTGACCTTGCCGCTGCGCGGGTCGAGCACGGCCAGCCGCTCCCCCTCGAACGGCAGCAGCAGCGTGCCGTCCTGGGGGCGTACGACGGCGTAGTGCGGCTTCAGCCAGGAGCCGAGCCCGCCCTCGGTGCCGTACGGGGCGACTTCCATGCGCCGGGTCCTCAAGGTGTCCGCGTCCACCGCCGTCACGTCGAAGGAGTCGTGGTTGGTGGCGTACACCTCGCGGCCGTCCGGTGAGACGTCCACGTCGAAGGGGCGGCGGCCGACCGGTGCGACCCCGGTGACCTCGCGGGTCGCGGTGTCGATGACCTCCACCGTGCCGTTGCCGCCGGGCACGTTGACCCCGACGTAGACGTGTCGGCCGTCGGGGGCCAGGGCGATACCCATACCGCCGCCCCGGTACTCGCCGGTCGTGACGGGTCCGGTCTCCGTCTCGTACGGGATCAGCGCGAGCCGGGTCCGCTGCCGCGTGTCCACGACGGCGACCCCCTCGGCGGTGGCGACCCAGGCGCGGCCGTCCTCGCCGACGACGAGCCCGTAGGGGGCGGTGCCGACCTCGACGGAGGCGATGGGGCCCCCACCCCTCCCCGAACCGTCCTTCCCGGGGTCGACGAAGGTCACGGTGTCGCCGCCGAAGTCGGCCACGAGGAGGGTGCCTTGAGGGGTGCGGCCGGCGGGGGCGAGGGTGCCGGAGGGGGCGGGGTCGGCGGTGCGTACGGTGCCGGGCGCGGCGGACGCCTCCGGGGGAGCCTCCGCCGTACCGGACGCGCATCCGGCGAGCACGGCGGTCGCGGTGAGGACGACAGCCGCGGTGAGCACCGGCGTGAACCGGCGCGCGCGGTCGGTACGGGAGGTGCGGAAGGTGCGGACCGTACGGGCGATGCTGGCAATACGGGCGGCGCAGGCAGTACGGCCCGTACGGGAAGGGGCGGTGGCGGAGTCGGTGTGCGCCCCGCGTACGCCGGTCACGCGGCGGCCCGCAGCAGCGCGACGAGCTCCGTGAACCCGCGCCGCTCTGCGTGGGCCAGGGCCGTGACCCCGTCCCCGTCCGCCAGGCCGGGCGTGGCACCGGCGGCCAGCAGCGCCTCCACGACCTCCTGGTGCGCCCGGCCGCCGTCGCCGAGGATCACCGCCTCCAGCAGGGCGGTCCAGCCGAGCCGGTTGACGTGGTCCACGTCGATGTCGGTGCGGCGCAGCACCTCCCGTACGTACGCGACATGACCGCGCTCGGCGGCGGGGATCAGCGCGATACCGCCGAACCGGTTCCGCAGGGTCAGGTCGGGCCCGGCGGGCAGCAGCACGTGCAGCATCGCGACGCTGCCGGTGACCCCGGTGACCAGCCAGGGGCTGTCCTCGCGCCGGTCCTGGGCGTCCGGATCGGCCCCGGCGGCCACCAGCAGCCGGGCCGCCTCCACGTGGTCGCCGAGGGCGGCGAGGAGCAGCGGGGTGCGCAGCTCCTCGTCGCGGGCGTCGACGCGGGCTCCGCCCTCGATCGCGGTGCGCACACCATCGGTGTCGCCGGTGCGTGCGGCGGTGAGCAGGGCGTGATCGAGGGCGTTCATGGGCTTCTCCGTTCTCGGCGGTGCGGTGCTGACGTGACTACCGGGTGAGGGCGGCGACGCCCGCCTTGGCGAACTTCTCGTCCAGGTCGCCGCTGGGCGCGCCCGCCACGCCGATGCCCGCGACCGGGGCGCCCTTGACCTGGACCGGGGCGCCGCCCCCGAGGAACAGGGTGCCCGGGATGTCCTTCAGGTTGGGGGCCTGCTCCAGGCGCTTGACCAGCTCGGAGGTGGGGGCGTTCCAGGAGACGGCGGTGAACGCCTTCTTCACGGCGGACTCGGGCGACTGCGGGCCCGCGCCGTCGCCGCGCAGCGTCACGATGGTGTTGCCGTTGCGGTCGACGACGGCGACCGAGACGCGCTGGTTCTCCTTCTTCGCGGCGTCCAGCGTGGCCTGCGCGGCCTTGGTGGCGGCGGCCACGGTGAGGTGGGTGCTCTGCTGGAGGTTGCGGTTGTTCGTGTCCGCCTTGACGGCGGCGGCGGGCGCGGCGGCCGGGGCGGAGGCGTTCGCGGAGACGGCGCCGAAGGTCCCGGCCCCGAGGGCGGCGACGGCGACGGTACCGGTGAGGACGCGGGCACGCAGCGACAGCTTCTTCATGGTGACTCCTTGAAGGGTGGGTTGTTCGGTGGTTCCTGAGGCGTTTTCGCTCTGCCATCGATCCTCCGGGCGGTTCCGGCCCCGTACGGTCGGCGTACCGGCTGGAAGCGGCGCGCGGGACGGCTGATGTCCCTGTCGGCCGATCGGTTGATGCGGGGGTGGCCGGACGGGGTGACCATGGAGGGATCTACGCAGGTCAACGAGGGAACGAGAGGTGCAGGGTGGAGCGCCGGACCGGTGGACGGGAGGACGCGGGGGCGGGGGGCGACGCGAGGACGGACGCCAGGACCACGGGCCGCCCCGTCCACGCCCCCGCCACCAGTCCCGCCCCTGCCTCCGACCTCGATCCCGGCCCCGCCCCGAGTCCCGGCCCCGATCCCGACGCCCGCTGGCTCGCGCTCCTCATGCACGCCGCGTTCTTCCTGCTGCTGAGCGCCTCGCTGACCCGGTTCCTGATGCGGCACCCCGGCGAGGCCCGTACGCCGTGGATCATCGCGCTGTCGATCACGCTGTCGGTGCTGTATCTGCTGGGGCCGGTCCTGGGCTCGCGCCCCACCCCGCGCCGGGTGGCCTGGCTCGGGGTCCTGGTAGCCGTCTGGACGGTGCTGGTCGTGCTCGCCCCGAGCTTCGCGTGGTGCGCGGTGCCGCTGTTCTACACCGGGCTGCGCATCCTGCCGCCGCGCGCGGCGCTCGCGCTGGTCGCCCTGCTGACCGTGTTCGTGGTGGCCGCCCAACTGCGCCTGGCCACCGAGTTCGACCCGAACCTGGTGCTCGCCCCGCCCGCCGTGGCGGCCGTCGCCACCGCCGTATTCGTGCATATGCAGCGGCAGGCCGTACGCCAACGGGAACTGGCGGCCCGCCAGCGCGAGCTGATCGACGACCTGCTGCGCACCCGGCGCGAACTGGCCGCCACCGAGCGGCGCGAAGGCACCCTCGCGGAGCGCCAGCGGCTCTCCATGGAGATCCACGACACCCTGGCGCAGGGCCTGTCCAGCCAGCAGATGCTGCTCCAGGCGGCCGACCGCACCTGGGACGCCGACCCGGACGCCGCCCGCCGCCATGTCCGTACGGCCACGGGCATCGCGGAACGCAACCTCGCCGAGGCCCGCCGCTTCGTCCACGACCTGGCCCCGGCCGATCTGGCGGAGGGCGGCGGCCTGGAGGCGGCCCTGCACGCACTGGCGGCCCGCGAGAGCGCCCAGGCGCAGGGGGCCCTGACCGTCCGCTGCCACGTGGAGGGCACGCCGCACGCCCCGCTGCCGGACCGGGTGCAGTCCGCGCTGCTGCGCATCGCGCAAGGGGCTCTCGCCAACGTACGGGAACACGCCGACGCCACCGCCGCCGGGCTGACCCTGACCCACCTGGGCGACCGGGTGGTCCTGGACATCGGCGACAACGGCCGGGGCTTCACGCCGGAGCCCGGTGCCCCGCGCGCGACGGGTGCCATACGGGGCCATGGGCTGCCCGCGATGCGGGCGCGCGTGCGCCAGCTCGGCGGAACGCTGACGATCGAGTCGGCGCCCGGCGAGGGCACGGTGCTCTCGGCCGAGGTCCCGCTCACCACCCTGGAGGACCCCACATGACGGAGGACCGCACATGACCGGCGAGGCAACCGCGTCCCCCGCCCCCGCTCCCGTACGCATCCTGCTCTGCGACGACCACGTGGTCGTCCGCGCCGGCCTGCTGGCCCTCCTCGGCAGCGAACCGGACATCGAGGTCGTCGGCGAGGCGGGCAGCGGCGAGGAGGCCGTGGTGCTCGCCGCCCGCCTCACCCCGGACGTCGTCCTCATGGACCTCCAGCTCGGCGAGGGCATCGACGGCGTCGAGGCGACCCGCCGCATCGCGGCCGACGGCACGGTCCACGTCCTGGTGCTGACCACGTACGACACCGACGCCGACATCACCCGGGCCATCGAGGCCGGGGCCACCGGCTACCTGCTGAAGGCGGAACGCCCGGAGGAGCTGTTCGCCGCCATCCGCTCCGCCGCCCAGGGCCGCACCACGCTCTCGGCCCCCGTCGCCAGCCGGGTCATGGCCCGCATGCGCAGCCCCCGCCCCACCCTCACCGACCGGGAACGCGACATCCTGGCCCAGCTCTCCCAGGGCCTCGGCAACCGCGACATCGCCCGCGCCCTGTTCATCAGCGAGGCCACGGTCAAGACCCACCTGGGCCGGATCTACGACAAGCTCGGCGTCGACACGCGGGCGGGGGCGGTATCGGTGGCGAAGGAGCAACGGCTTTTGCCGTAGGGCCGGGCTGATGGGCTGACGGAACGTCCGTCGCAGAGCATGCGCCACAGAACATTCGTCCAAGACAGGCGCGCCGGAGTGGGCGACGGTAGAGGCATGCGCAGACAGCAGAGGGGGTCCGTCCCCCGGGACCGGGACGCCGAGGACGGCTGGGAGGTTGCCCGCCTCCCCGGCGGCGCCTCGCTCGACGGGGTCCGCCTGGCCGGCTTCCGTGACCGTGCGGCCGTCGGGCTGGACATGCAGGTGCTCCCCCAGCCCGCCGTGGTGGTCGTCATCGCTCTCGGGGACGCCCCCTTCACGGTGGAGAGCGTCACGGGGCATCGGCCGATGAGGAGTTTCGTCGCCCCGCTGTCACCCGGCCCGGCCCACATCCGGGGTGAGCGGGCCATATGCGTCGAGGTGTGCCTGTCACCACAGGCCGCCCATACGCTGCTGGGGGTCCCCCCGCGCGAACTGGACGGTTCCGTCACCGCGCTCGAGGACCTCTGGGGACGGCACGCGCGCCTTCTCCGCGAGCGGCTGACGGACGCCACCACATGGCAGGAGCGCCTCGTGCTGACGGATGCCTTCCTCACGAGGCGGGCCGCGGGGGCACCGACGATGTCGCCCGAGGTCGCCGCCGCCTGGGACACCATCGTGGCCCACCGGGGCCGGGTACGGGTTGCCGACCTCGCCGCCTCCTTCGGGTGGAGCCGCAAGCGGCTGTGGTCCAGGTTCACCGACCAGATCGGCCTCACCCCCAAGCGTGCCGCCGTACTCGTCCGCTTCGACCACGCCGCACGGGCACTGCACGCGGGCGGTTCCGCCTCCGACACCGCTCTGGCCTGCGGGTACGCCGACCAGTCGCACCTTCACCGGGACGTACGGGCACTGGCCGGATGCACGCCGGGCGCACTGGCCGGCAGGGCCACGTCCGCAGGCTGACCGTACGCGGGAACCCCTGCGGCGGACCCCATGAAGAACCTCCGTGAAGAACCCCGCAGAGAACCTCCTCTAAGAACCAGAACCGCGCCCGAGAACCCCGCCCGGAAAGGCAGCACCCGTGACGAACACCGAAGCCCGAACCACAGCGACGGACGTGGCCGACCGCGATCTGATCGGCCGACTCGCGTTCGGCAGCATGGCCGCGCAGACCCTGCGCGCGGCGGTCCGGTTGGGGGTGGTCGAGCTGCTCGGCGATGCGCCGCGCCGGGCCGCCGATGTGGCCGCCGACGCCGGGGCCGGGCACCAGCCCATGACACGGTTGCTGCGTGCCCTGACCGGGCTCGGCCTGCTGCGGGAACACGCCCCCGACTCCTTCGCGGTGACCCCGGCGGGCGCGCTCCTCCACCCCGGCCGCCCCGACTCACTCGCCTCGTTCGTCAGGATGTTCACCGAGCCTGCGATCGTACGGGCCTGGGAGCGTCTGGACGACAGTGTCCGTACCGGCGAGATCGCGTTCGACACCGCTTTCGGCACCGACTTCTTCAGCCATCTCGCCCAGCACCCCGAGCTGTCGGCGGACTTCAACGCGGCGATGAGCCAGGCCACTTCGGAGACCTCCGCCACGCTGCCGCACGCCTTCGACTTCGGCCGGTACGCCTCGGTCACGGACGTGGGCGGAGGCAACGGAACCCTTCTGGCCGGTGTGCTCGCCGCGCATCCGGGCCTCATCGGCGTGGTCCTCGACACGGCGGAGGGGCTGGCCGGAGCGCCGGACACGATGGCGCGGCGGGGGCTGGAGGGGCGGTACTCACTAGTCGCCGGAGACTTCTTCCGCTCCGTCCCCGCAGGGTCGGAGCTGTACCTGATGAAGAGCGTCCTGCACGACTGGACGGATGACCAGGTGGTCACGATCCTGAGCAACTGCCGCAAGGTGCTGCCGCCCGGCGGCCTCGTCCTGATCGTGGAGCCCGTGCTCCCCGAGGTCGTCGACAGCGCGGCGGGCGTCACCGACGGGGGTATCACCTACTTGAGCGACCTCAACATGCTGGTGAACGTGGGCGGCAGGGAGCGCACCCACAAGGACTTCACAAACGTGTGCCGCCGCGCGGGCCTGGCCCTCACGGCGGTCACACCACTCACGGAGGCCGCGCCGTTCGCCCTCATCGAAGCCGTGGCCGACTGACCACGGGCTAGGGGGTACGGCTACGGCTGAACGCGGCGCTCAGCTCCCGTCGAACACCGCGTCGGCGGTGGGCGCGGTGACGGCCCGCTCGAACCACACGTCGAGCACGGCGAGATCCTTGCAGTCGGTGATCCGCTGCCGCGCCTCGTCCGGCACAGCGACACCGCGCACGGCGAGAATCCGCAGAATGTCCTCGCCACGGCTCTCCAGCCGCCCCTCGTCACGGAAGGATTCGGCGACGAAGCCACGGAAGTGGCTGAGACCAGTGCCCATCAGGTTCCTCCAGAGCTCACGGGCCGGGGTGGCACCCAGGCCCGCTTCGGTGAATTCGGCGAAGACCGCTGCGGCGTCGGCATCCGTGGCCCGGAGGGCCTCGGCGAGTGCGTCCAGTATGGCAGCGATGTCGTGATCGTTACTATGGGTGATCGCGGAGAAGACGGCCATCGGCAGGTCCTCGGCGGCCCGTGCCGCGTCCGTGACCATCGGTACGTTGTGCGGGCCGAGCACCAGCGGGTACACGGCGAGGCTCGGGTGCTTCTCCAGGCCGATACGGATGGGCTCGGCCGCCCATTCCGCCGTCCCCTTGTCCCGGCAGACGACCAGCAGCACCGGCGGGTACCGGAACTTCGCGTAGAGGTGGGCGAGGTAGTAGGCCCAGCTGCTCCGCTTGTCCGGGTCCTTTCTGCCCTGGGCCTCGATCGCCAGCAGGAGGCAGTCGCCTCCGGCCAGCTCGATACGCAGCAGCGTGTCCACGTGCCGTTCGACCGGCCTGATCTCCGTGAGATCCGTGTCCATGAGCGACACCGCGACGGGCTCCGGAAAGGGGATGCCCAGGGTGCGGAAAGCACTGGCGAATAGGCCAGGGCTTTCCTGAAAGATCCGATGATGAGCCTCATGAGGCGAACTGACCATATGCCGGAGGCTAGAGGCCGTTTCGGCACATTCGTGAGGCATATGCTCAATCGTTCACCCGATCGTGTGGGTCTCGGCTCCCCGGCATGACACCATCGATCCGTGCTCGACATCGGCTACTCCCTCTCCCGCCGCTTCCCCGACCCCCCGCAGACCGACTACCGCCGCGCGGACGTCCGCGCGCTGCGGCACGATCTGTTCTCCGGTGACGTCTACCTCGCCGACACCAAGGCGGACCGTGAGGTGTCCACAGCCTGGGGATGGGTGCCGGTGCTCGACTTCGCGTGGGCGCTGTGCGACATCGTCGAGCAGATCGACCAGGACCCGCGCGGCAACCGCTCGCACCGGCGGCAGTACGCGGAGCTGGACTTCACCGAGTCCTCGGACGTCATGATCTTCGAGCGGCGCTTCGGCTGGGTGGACATCGAGGCGGACTGGATGCCCGGCGACGAGCCGCCTCTCACCTTCGGCCACTCCCTGCTGCGCCGCGAGGCCCGCGACTTCCTGCACGACCTGATCGCCGACCTCGCCGATATGCACGACGGCCTCGCCGACAACCCCGTGATCTGGGACCTCCAGGCCCGTTTCCCCCGTATGTGACCTCGCGAGGCCCGCCTCATGCCTCCACCCGCACCCCGATCTGCGCCGCGAACGCCGGAGCCAGCTCCATCAGCTGCGCCGGGCTGATCACCGCGCCCGCCAGCCGGTCCACGCCCCGGGCGATGTCCAGCTCGGCCACCGTCCGCAGGTCCACCGACTCCATCCGCACCGCGCTGAAGTCGGCCCGCTTCAGCACACAGTCCCGGAACTCCACCCGCACCAGGTGCGCGTCGCCGAAGTCCGGCTCGGAGAGCACACAGCCCTCGAAGACCACGTCCTTCAGCCGGGCCTTCCGCAGGTTCAGGTAATCGATCTTCCCGCCGCGCACCACCACCCGCTCCAGCACCGCCCCGTGCAGCTGCACCCCGCCCAGGCGCGCGTCCACCACCTCCACATCGCGCAGCGACGCCTCCGCGAGGTCGGTGCCCACGCCCCGTACGCCGGTCAGCACCGAGTCGATGAAGCGGGCCCGCCCCAGCTCCGTACGGTCGAGGGCGCAGCCGTCCAGCGCGCAGTCCATGAACCGCGCGCCCCGCCCCGACGCGTCCGCCAGGTCCACCCCGTCGAACCGCACCCCGTCGTAGTCCCCGTCCGGCTCCAGGCCCTCGCCCGCGTACGGAACGAGCGGCGGCAGCCGCACCTCCGGGCGCCGCGCCGCCGCGACGGTGCCCTTCTTGGTCCCGGTCGTCGTCCTCGTCGTCCTGCCCGCACTCGCTGCCATGACCCCATCGTGACGCACCCCACTGACAACACCGGGGTGGACCTCACGCGCGCCTGAGGTACGGGAGTCGGAGCGACCGCCCTACCGGCCCCTTCCCCACCCGCGCCGGGTCCTCGGGCCCGCCCCCCCGACTTCAACCCCCGCACCACCGCACCCCGGCGCGGACGGTCACTCCGCCCCCCAGCAGCTGCCGCGCGATCTCCGCATGCTCCGGGACCATCCTGTGCCCGCCGGTCCCCGCCCCCCACACCGCGTTCTGGAGCACCCGCCCCAGCGTCCAGGCCCGCGCCCTCCCCCGGTCCCGCTCCAGGCCCACCGCCTCCGTCAACGCGTCGAACCGCCACACCACCTCCCCGGCGTCGAACAGGTTGACCAGCGCCGGGAACAGCTCGAACCCCGGGTCCCCCGCCAGCGGCTTGGGGTCGAGCGCCACCCACTGCCCCGCACGCCCCGTGTCCGCCCGCCCCGCCAGGATGTTGTCGTAGTGCAGGTCCCAGTGGAGCAGCCGGTCCCCCGGCTCGCCCGCCACCTCCCGCACCGCCGCCACGCAGTCCGCGAGCAGCCGCCGCTCCGAGGCGTCGGCCAGCCGCCCGACCGTCTCCGGGGCCGCCGCGAGCATCCGCTCCACCGCGCCACCCAAGGTCCGCAGCCCCTCCGGCGCGGGCACCGCCACCAGCCGGGCCAGCACCTCACCGAGCACCCCCACGGCACCCCGTACATCAGCTACGTCAGCCACCCCGGCAGCCCCGACCGCCCCGGCCGTCTCCCGCATCCCAGCCACATCAACCACACCACCACCCACACCGACCCCCAGCACACCAGCCGCACCAGCCACCCCCCACCGCACCAGCCCCCCGGGCCACCCCCCGCCAACGGCCGCCCCTCATCAAGCCGTTCCAGCAGCAGCGCCCCGGTCTCCGGGTCATGGCCGAGCACGTCCACCGCCCCGGCCCCCGCCGCACCCCAGGCCCGCAGCGCGACCGGCTCGCCCGCCGTCTCCTCGTCCACCAGCTGGAGCTTCAGCACGGCCGGCACCCCGTCCGCCTCCCGCACCACGGGCAGGACCAGCGCGCACATGCCGTACATCGACGGCCCGTCCCGCCGCAGCCCCCACTCCTCCAGGAACCGCCCGGCGAGGCCCGGCAGCGCGGCGACGAAGGCTCGCCCGGCCGCCCCGTTGTATGCGTACTGAGTGGCGATCAGCTCGTCAGGGATGTCGATCACGCCACCGATCCTAGGGGCGTGCGTCAATCGGACCATGCCCCGAGAACAGCCGCACCGGGCCACCGACGGCAACGGGAAATCCACCGGCCGCCGCACCACCACCGACCGAAACCACCGCCACCCCAGCCCCGGCCCCAGCACCGGGCACAGCCGCCACCCCAGCCATCCCGACCACCCCAAGAACACCTGGATCACCGCCGTACGCCGCTGGATCACCGGCGCCCCCGGCACGTACATCTGGCTGGCGATCCTCTTCGTCACCACCGTCGTCCTGCACCGGATGTCGCCCGCCTTCGCGGAGGAGTTCCTGAGGGACCGCTCCACCAACCTCCACGAGCTCTCGCAGAACCCCGTCCGTGTCCTGGTCTCCAGCGCCCTGTGGATCGACGGCGCCCGCTGGCTCCCGTACGCCGTCCTGTTCACCGTCTTCCACGCCACCGCCGAACACTGGCTGGGCACCCTGCGCTGGCTCGCGGTCGCCGCCGCAGCGCACGTCGTGGCCACCCTGGTCAGCGAGGGCGCCCTCGGCTGGGCCGTCCGGTACGGGCACGCGCCGCAGTCCGCCGTCAACACGCTGGACGTCGGGGTGAGTTACGCCCTCGCCGGGGTGGTCGCCGTCCTCGCCTACCGGGTGCCGCGCCTCTGGCGGTACGTCTACGTCTTCGCCGTCCTCGTCCTCTACGGCATCCCCCTGATCGCCGACGGCCGCACCTTCACCGACCTGGGCCACTTCACCGCCGTACTGACCGGACTCGCCTGCTACCCCCTCACCACCCACGCCCGCCGGAAGGCGCGGAAGACGCAACGCCCCGCCGCGCAGTAACGTCCCGCCACACATACGCTCGACATCACACCGGTCGGCATCACACCGGACAGGGACCCCAGGGGCATCATGAGCACCGTCAGCAACGCCGGTACCGTCAACGGCGGCATATCGTTCTGGTACGCGCAGGAGGGCACCCCCACCCCCCGCGAACCCCTGCCCGGCGACGCGAGCGCCGACGTCTGCATCGTCGGCGGCGGCTACACGGGGCTCTGGACGGCGTACTACCTGAAGAAGGCCGTCCCCTTCCTCAACATCACCGTGCTGGAGGCCAAGTTCTGCGGTTACGGGGCCTCCGGCCGTAACGGCGGCTGGCTCTACAACGGCATCGCGGGCCGCGAACGGTACGCCAAGCTGCACGGCCACGAGGCCGCCGTACGGCTCCAGAAGGCGATGAACGAGACGGTCGGCGAGGTCGTCCGGATCGCCGCCGAGGAGAAGATCGAGGCGGACATCCACCAGGGCGGCGTCCTGGAGGTCGCCCACACCCCGGCCCAGCTCGCCCGGCTCAAGGACTTCCACAGCGTCGAGATCGCGTTCGGGGAGACCGACCGGGTCCTGCGCGGCGCCCGCGAGACCGCCGAGCGCGTCCGGGTCACCGGGGCCGTCGGCTCGACCTGGACCCCGCACGGCGCCCGGCTCCACCCCGCCAAGCTGGTCAAGGGGCTCGCGGACGCCGTGGAGGCGCTCGGGGTCACCATCCACGAGTCGACACCGGTCACCGAGATCAAGCCCAAGCACGCCGTCACCCCGTACGGCACGGTCCGCGCGCCCTACATCCTGCGCTGCACCGAGGGCTTCACGGCGGGCCTCAAGGGGCTCAGGCGGACCTGGCTCCCGATGAACTCCTCCATGATCGCCACCGAACCGCTCCCCGCCCGCGTCTGGGACACCATCGGCTGGGAGGGCCGCGAGACCCTCGGCGACATGGCCCACGCCTACCTCTACGCCCAGCGCACCGCCGACGACCGCATCGCCATCGGCGGCCGCGGCTACCCCTACCGCTACGGCTCCGCCACCGACCACGACGGCCGCACCCGGCCCGCCACCATCGCCGCCCTGCGCGATCTGCTGGTCCGCCTCTTCCCCACCACGGCGGGCGTCCGCATCGACCACGCCTGGTCCGGCGTCCTCGGCGTCCCCCGCGACTGGTGCGCCACCGTCACCCTGGACCGCTCCACGGGGCTCGGCTGGGCGGGCGGGTACGTCGGCTCCGGCGTCGCCACCGCCAACCTCGCCGCCCGCACCCTGCGCGACCTGATCCAGCAGGACTCCGGCCAGGCGGGCCCCACCGACCTGACGACCCTCCCCTGGGTCAACCACAAGGTCCGCCGCTGGGAGCCGGAACCCTTCCGCTGGCTGGGCGTCCACGGCCTGTACGCGGCCTACCGCGCCGCCGACCGCCGCGAGACGGTCTCGCCGCGCCCCGGGACCGACCCGATCGCGAAGGCGGCGGACCGCATCGCGGGCCGCCACTGAGACCGGCTACGGCGCGGGGCTCTCGGCCACCAGCACGCCCACCTTGTCGATCCGGTGCTCGGGGTTGCCGAGACCGTCGCGCCAGAAGTTCCCGGCCGCGTCGTCCTCGGGGGTGGCGCAGGTGGAGATCGTGATCATCGCCCGGTCCGGCTCCTCACCGGGCCGCCCCGGCACCTCCGCCCGCTGCTCGGCGAGCGAGCGCTCGCTGCGGAAGGAGGTCTTCCGGGTCTCGGTGATCTCGTACGTGTACCGGGTGCCGTCCTCCGTCACGTACACGGGATCGCCCTTGCCGAGATCCGGCAGATCCCGCAGCACGCCCCCGGCGCTGAGCCGGTGCGCGGTGACGAGGTAGTTGCCGACATCGCCCGGCCCCACGCCGCCCTCCTCCCCGTACGGACTGGAGGCGACGCCCCGGTCCTGGATGCGGCTGCCGGGCCGGTCGTCGGTCGTCCCCTCGTACGGCACCACGTCCAGGTCCTCGACACCGATGGCGGGGATCTCCAGGACGGCGGTCTCGGTGCGGGGTTCGGTGCGGTCGGCGGGGGCGGCGGAGACGAAGGCGGTCGTCAGCAGGACGGCGGCACCGGCACAGGCCGAGGCCCTGAGAGACGTACGCGTACGAAGACGGCGGCGACGGCGGCTCATGAGCTCCATCCCCCTCCCGGTCCGGGGAACTGCCTCTCCGTACACCAGTACACCAGGACCCAGTCGGGGCCGCCGGGTGTCAGTCGCGGGGCCAGGGCCGCCCGTCGAGGCGCTCGATGGAGAGGTTCAGACGGCTGAGCGAGACGGCGAGCTGCTCCGCCTCCTCGGGCGTCCAGTCGGCCATGACCTTCGCCAGGCCCGCCACGTTCCGGCTGCGGTCGCCGTCGAGCCGGCGTACGCCCTCGTCGGTGATGGCGAACTTGCGGGCGATGCCCCCGTCGGGGTCCGGGATGCGCTCGACGACCCCGGCGCGCAGCATCGCGGCGGTCTGCCGGTTGAGCGTGGAGGCGTCCAGCCCGAAGGCGTCGCTGAGCTGGCTGATGGACATGGGGCCCTCCACCTCGATCCGGCTGAGGAGGATGTAGGCGCTGCGGTCGAGCCGCCACTCCTCGCGCGGGGTGAGCAGATGCATGTACCGGCCGAGCAGCATGGTCTCGCGTTCGATCCGGTCGAGGGGCATGTCCACGCATCCAGGTATATCACGCTGGATATGCATGATGCATAAGCCGTGCATGATGCACATTCCATGTATCTTGCATACTCCATGTACCTTGCACACTCCGTGCATCGCGCATCACCACACAGCCCACCGAGGTCCGAGGGCCGAGGTCCGAGAGCCAAGGACTGAGGTCCGAGGTCCGAGGGCTGAGAAACGGAGAGACACCCCGTGGAGACTCCACCACCCGCACCGGCCTCCCCGGGGGCACCCACGGCCCGCCCCGGCGGGATCGTCGCCATCCTGGCCTTCGCCGGTATCGTGGCCGCGCTCACGCAGACCCTGGTGGTGCCGCTGATCGCGCGGCTCCCGGCGATGTTCGCCACCTCCGCGTCCAACGCCTCCTGGGTCATCACCGCCACCCTGCTGGCCGCCGCCGTCTCCACCCCCGTCGCCGGACGGCTCGGCGACCTGTACGGCAAGCGGCGGATGCTGCTCGTCTCCCTCGTACCGCTCGTCCTCGGCTCGGTGGTCTGCGCCCTGTCCTCGTCCGTGATCCCGATGATCGCCGGACGCGGCCTCCAGGGCCTCGGCATGGGCGTGGTGCCGCTCGGCATCAGCCTGCTGCGGGACGTCGTCCCGGCGGAGCGGCTCGGCCCGTCCATCGCGGTCATGAGCGCGTCGATGGGCGTGGGCGGCGCCCTGGGCCTGCCGTTCGCCGCCGCCATCGCGGAGAACACGAGCTGGCGGGTGCTGTTCTGGGTGGTCGCCGCCCTGGCCCTCGCGGTCGGCGCGCTGATCCGCGCCCTGGTCCCCGCCGACCGCCCGGCCACCGCCCCGGCGGGCCGCTTCGACCTGGTCGGGGCCATCGGCCTCGGGGCCGCGCTGATCGCCCTGCTGCTCGCCGTCTCCAAGGGCGCCGACTGGGGCTGGTCCAGCCCCACGACGCTCACCCTCTTCGCCGCCGCGCTGGTCCTCCTCCCCGTGTGGGCCCGGTGGGAGCTGCGGCGGCGCGACCCGCTGGTCGACCTCCGCGTGACCGCCCGCCCCCAGATCCTGATGACGAACACCGCCTCGGTCCTGGTCGGCTTCGCGATGTACGCGCAGTCCCTCGTCGTCCCCCAGCTGCTCCAGCTCCCCGAGGCGACGGGGTACGGCCTGGGGCGGTCGATGCTGGCGATGGGCCTGTGGATGGCCCCGGCCGGGCTGATGATGATGGCGATGTCCCCGCTCGGCGCGAAGCTCTCCGCCGCCAAGGGCCCCAAGGTCACCCTGGCCACCGGCAGCCTCCTGATCGCCGCCGGTTACGGTCTCTCCGTCCCGCTGATCGGCTCCGGCTCGCCGTGGAGCCTGCTGCTGGTCACCCTGGTCTGCAACTCCGGCGTGGGCTTCGCCTACGGGGCGATGCCCGCTCTCGTCATGAGCGCGGTCCCCCCGTCCGAGACCGCCTCCGCCAACAGCTTCAACGCCCTGATGCGCTCCATCGGCACGTCGTTCGCGGCGGCCGTCATCGGCGTGGTCCTGGCCCGCATGACGACCGACTTCGGCGGCTTCCCGCTGCCCTCCGAGAACGGCTTCCGCACCGCGATGCTGATCGGCTGCGGGGTGGGCCTGACGGCGGCGGTGGTCGCCGCGCTCATTCCCGTACGTACGGAGGAGGCACCGGCGGAGACGACGGCACCGCTGCGACCGGCGCCCGCCACGCGCACCTGACGGCCTGCGGGACGTCTACGGGCGCGGGGCGGGCGGACGCCCCGCGCCGGGGGTTCCGCAGGCCCGGCCGATGACCGCCGCCGTCAGCCCGTCGAGCTGCTCCCGCAGCTGGGCGACCCGGCGCAGCGCCTCTTCGTCGTCGGCGGAGGGCAACCAGCGTACGAGATCGTGGGCGTGTTCCCGTACGCTCCGGGCCAGCTCAGCGACGGCCTCCTCGGACGGCCCCCGGAGCGGCGGCACGAACCTCCGCCCGCCCGCGAGGCCCGTCGGGACGACGGGCCGGGGTGCGGTCGGGGGCGCGCACAGGCGGCGGCGGTGGGCGGTCTGGCGGCAGGTCTCTCCGCAGAACGTCCGGGGCCTTCCGTCGGCGGGCCCCACGGGGAGCACCGCGCCGCAGAGTTCACAGACCCGCCGTACGAGCCGCTGCCCCTCGCCCCGGTCCGCCGCGCCGGGGGTCACGCGCGCCTCCGGGCCGAACCCGTCTCCGTCAGGAGGGCCGCCCGGGTGGCGGGGCCGTACATCCCGGCGGGCTCGTCGATGCCCCGTATCCACTGGAACCGGTGCACGGCGGTCGCCACGTCCTCGTCGTACACACCGTCGTACGCCCCGTGGTAGAGGTGCATCAGGTCCAGCCGCCGTTGCAGATCGGCCACTTCGGGGCCCGTGCTGCCGAGCGTGAGCACGGGCGGGGTGTCCGGCTGCCGGACCGGCGGCGGGGGTACGGACGCCGGGGCGGACGGGGGCGCGGGGGGAGAAGGGGACGGCGGGGCGGACGGGGGCGTGGGGGTGGACGTGACGGACGGGGCGGGCACGGTGCTCGGACGCCGCGGGCGTACGGCGGAGGGGGCCGTCGAGGGTGACGGCGAGGCGTCGGCGGTGGGGGGCGGCTCCGGCGCGGGGGCTTCGGACGTCCCGGCCGCCGAGGGCAGCGGGGCCACCACCCGCGGCCCGTCGACGGTCACGAGCCGGTCGGCGCCCTGAGGGCCGGAGAGCCCGTACAGGACGGTCAGCGAACCGGCACCGGCCGCCGCGACGCACATGAGGAGCCCGGTGATCCGGGCGTACCGGGCGCGACGGGCATCGCCCCCGGTGTCGGCGTGGGCGTCGGCGTCGGCGTGGGCGTCGGCGTCGGCGTCGGCGTCGGCGTCGGCGTGGGCGTCGGCGTCGGCGTCGGCGTCGGCGTCGGCGTGGGCGTCGGCGTCGGCGTCGGCGTCGGCGTCGGCGTCGGCCTTACGGTTCGGTGGGAACGGGGGCGGGGGCGCCGGGCGGGGCGGCTCCGCGAAGAGGTTGAGGACCTCCTGCTCGACGGTGTCCTCGGTGCCGTCCGGCGGCGTGAGATGCCCGAACACGGGGCTCGCCGCGAAGCAGACGGTGCCCTGCGGGGGCACGCCCTGCGGCAACGCGCCCGGTGGGGGCGTCCCCTGCGGAGGCACGCCCTGCGGAGACATGCCCTGCGGGAACGGCCCTTGCGGGGGCGTTGCCGGGCGCCCCTGCCGGTCGGTCCGGGAATGGTGCCGGGAAGTCATGGGCTGCTGTGCCTCCGATCATGGGGTGCCTCGCGGGGTGGGCGGCGGACGTGCCGCACCCGGAAGGGCGGGGCGGCGCCGGTGCGCGCCGCCCCGCCCTTCGAGCCGTTCACCTGGTCCGGCGCGTCACACGCGGCGACGGCGGCGCGTCACGAGGGCGATCGCCGAGCCGACGGCGATCACCAGGGCCGCCGCCACGGCGATGGTCACCGTCGAACCGGCGCCCGTGAGGGCGAGGTTGCCGCCGCCCGGGGTGGACGCGGACGGGGACGGGACCGGTGGGGCGGCCGACGCCGGGGGCTCGGCGGGCGGGGTCTGCCCGGCCGGGGGCGACGGCGGGGCGGTCCGCTCCGGCGGGGTCGCCCCGGGCGGGTTCCCGGGCGTCCCCGGGGTCTCGGGGGTGTCCGGGACTCCGGGCTCGTCCGGGGTGGCGGGCTCGTCCGGCGTCCCGGGCTCGTCCGGACCGCTGGGCGGAGCGGGGGGCGGGGCGGTCGGGGTGTCCGGGGTGCAGGAGAAGGGCGGGGTGCCGTTCCAGGGGTAGTTGTGGCTCTCGTTGCCCGTGCCGTGGGTGGTCAGGTCCCCGCCGATGTACAGCCGGCCGTTGGTGCTCGCGGTGATGTCCGCGGACGCCCGGGGGGCCAGGACCGAGCCCATGAAGTTGCCGCCGCCGCCCAGGGTCAGCGAGGCGGAGTCCTGGAAGTTGTAAAGAATGCGTGAAGCGGCTTCACCGAATTTCGACGAACTGTAGACGTCGACCCGGTCGCCATTGAGTCCGGCCGCCATGGGGGAAATCCGGACGGCCTGGGTACCGGTCACATTGACCACGACGGACGATCCGGCCGGTATGGACTCGAACGAGAAGGTCGAGGCGCCGTTGATGTCGGCGGCGGAGATCTCGAAGACCTGGAGGTCGCCCTTGCTCGGGCCCGTACTGCGGAAGGTGACCGAGCCGCCCTTCGCCGACGTCGTCCCCGTGGCCTTCAGCGCGCCCAGGGCGGCCGACTCCTTCTTGACGGTCCCGCCGAACCCGGCGTGCGGCCGCAGCGCCGCCTCCCGGCCCAGTCCGTCCGCCTGACCGCCGCCGTTCGTCTCCAGCTTGCCCCGGACCGCCAGCTCACCGCCCACCCGGACCGAACCGCCGTATCCGGGGCCGGAGGTGAGGCCGTGTCCGACGTCCACCGTCATGCCCTGGGCGATCGACAGGTCGCCCCCGACGGCGAGCATCACCGCACCGGACTGCGGGATGACCCCCGAACCGGCCCCGACCCGGCCGATGTTGAAGATCCCGCCGTTCTTGGCGAACCGGGCGTCCCCGCCGACGACGAGCAGCCCCTCCGCCTCCGCCGAACCGCCCTTGACGGTGTAATCACCACCGGCGAAGAGGGCGATATTGTTGTCCGTGAAAGTCGGGGCATGACCGATGCCCGGAACTTCCCCCGGCGCGGGGCACGATTTCGACGCACCGGCAGCAAATGCGGGTCCGGCCGAAACTATTGTTCCGCCGCCTATGAGACCGACCGACAGCGCCAACGCGGCTGCCATACCTGTTCTTCTGAATGTCATTTCTCGCTTGCGCACGACGCCGACCATAGCAGCGGGGAGACCCCGCACAAGGGGGCCGGATCACCTGAACTCCGGCACCCTTTCCAAGGAATTGATAACGCGATCTCATAGCCCGGTTAAGGGAGCGATAAGAGAGAAAGGGACGCACTCCCGCGACGGCGTCGGACCACGCGCCGGACACGCATCGGGCCAGGGACCGGACCGCACACCGGGCCATGCACCGGGACGGCCGCGACGGCACCAGGGGCCTCCGCCGGGCCCGGGGACCGGTTAACTCCGGCGAGGTCCGGTTAACGCTGCCGATTCCGGATCGTTACGGACCTGACGGTCAGACACCCCACCCGGGACCACCCACGGCCACCCCCCTGAACGGCGACTGCACGCTCGCTCCCCCACCCCTCACCGCCCTCCACCGCGCTCACCGCCCCTCCGCGCTCACCGCCCCTCGATCTGCACGAGGGGCGGATGCTCGTGCCAGCTGCAGAAGACATTGATCTCGCGCTCGCCCTGGGTGAAGGTCACCCGAATCCACTGCGGGTGGCGCCAAACCTGCATCCGCCACCCCGCGTTCGGGGTCGCCGAGACCAGCTCCGCGCTGTCGCGCCCCAGGGAGAAGGTGACCCGGCCGCCGTCGACGGTGTAGCCCTTGACCTCGCCCTCGGCGCTCCCGGAGCCGCCCCCCGCCGCCGTACCGTCGGCCACCGCGCCGCCGCTCGGCCCGCCCGACGGGGAGACCCCGCCGCGGCCGGGCGCCGGGGAGGCTCCGGCGCCCGCCGAAGACTCCGGGCCCGGCCCCGTTCCCGCCTCCGCCCCCGGCTCCGGCTGCCCCTCGGCTTCACCCCCCTGCCCCTTCTCACCAGCCGGAGCCGGATCGGCGGACGCCGCCGGGGTGTTCGGCCGGTAGCTGTAGGACGGAACGGGGGCGGACCGGGACTCCGCTTGCACCCGCTCCTCCGTCAGGGCGACCGCGACCGGCGGAGGATAGGCGGTGGCCGCCATCACCGTATGGACGCCCCACCACGACAACGTGCCCGCCGCCGCCGTGGACAGCGTCCAGGCAATTCCCTGTTTCAGTGGTAGTCGTTTCCGTAGCCGTCGCATCAGCTGTCACATCGTGGTCCATGGGTCGGCGAGGATTCTTCGCCGAAGTCTCTGCAAACCGTTTCATTGAATAGCGTACGGTTCCGCTCATGGCTAGTGTGCTCCTGGTCGAGGACGACCACTTCGTTCGCGCTGCCCTCATTAGGCACCTCACCGACGCCTCCCACAGCGTGCGGAGTGTGGGCACGGCACTGGAGGCGTTGCGCGAGATCTCCCAACTCCATTTCGACGTGGTCATATTGGACCTGGGACTGCCCGACCTCGACGGCACCAAGGCGCTGAAGATGCTCCGGGGCATCGCCGACGTCCCCGTCATCATCGCCACGGCCCGGGACGACGAGGCCGGTATCGTCCGCCTGCTCAACGACGGTGCCGACGACTACCTGACCAAGCCGTTCTCCGCCGAGCACCTCATCGCCCGTATCGCCGCCGTCCTCAGGCGCTCCGGCTCCCGCTCCGGCCCCGGCGCGAACACGGGCATGGGGATGGGGATGGGGATGGGGATGGGAGCGGGCACAGGCATGGGCACCGGCATGAGCGGCACCATGAGCACCCTGGGCGCCGACGGCCCCGCCCGCACCCCGATACCCCATGTCATCCGCGTCGGCGGGATATCCGTCGACCCCCAGCGCCGCTCCGCCACCCTGGACGGGGTCGAACTCGACCTGACCCGGCGGGAGTTCGACCTGCTGGCCTACCTCGCCGGACGCCCGGGCACGGTCGTCTCGCGCAAGGACCTGCTGGCCCGGGTGTGGAACCAGCCCTACGGCGCCGACAAGACCGTGGACGTCCATCTGTCCTGGCTGCGGCGGAAACTGGGCGAATCCGCCGCCAGCCCCCGCTACCTGCACACCTACCGGGGCGTCGGCGTGAAACTGGAACCACCGCGGTGAGATGGGCCCTCATCAAGGTCTGCCTCGCGGTCACCGGCATGGTCGTCCTCGCCTTCGCCGTACCGCTCGCCCTGGTCGTCAAGGAGATGGCCAAGGACCGGGCCTTCTCCCAGGCCGAACGGCAGGCCAACGCACTCGGCCCGACGCTCTCCATCACCACCGACCGGGAACAGCTCCTCCAGGCCGTCCTGTCCACCGAGGCGGGAGCGGCCGGACGCATGGCGATCCATCTCCCGGTCTCCGGGGACGGCTCGGAGCTGGAGATGGGCCGCGTCCGGGTGGGCCACGAGGCGGTGGAAATCACCCGCGACCTCGGCCACGCCGGAATCACGGCGGTGCCCGGCGGTTCGGCGTTCCTCCAGCCCTTCGCCCTGGGGGCCGGGCGGATCTGCATCGTCGAGGTGTTCGTACCGGAGGACGAGCTCAGCCGGGGCGTGGCCCTGGCCTGGCTCGTGCTGGCCGGGGTCGGTATCGCCCTCATCACCGGTTCGGTGCTGGTCGCGGACCGGCTCGGCGTACGCATGACCCAGCCCGCCCAGCGCCTGGCCGGAGCCGCCCAGCAGCTCGGCCGGGGAAGCCTGGGCGTACGGGTCCCCGAGGAGGGGCCGAGGGAGCTCCAGCGGGCGGCCGTGGCCTTCAACGCCATGGCCGGCCAGGTGGTCCAGCTCCTGGCCAACGAACGGGAACTGGCCGCCGACCTCTCGCACCGCCTGCGTACGCCCCTGACCGTGCTGCGGCTCAACGCCGCCTCGCTCGGCGAGGGGACCGCCGCCGAACAGACCCGGGCCGCCGTCGCCCACCTGGAACGCGAGGTGGACACCATCATCCGCGCGGCCCGCGACGCCAAACCGCAGACGGCCGGACCGCCCGTGGGCGCGGGCTGCGACGCGTCCGAGGTCATCCGCGAACGCATGAACTTCTGGGCGGCCCTCGCCGAGGACGAGGGCCGGCCCAACAGCGTGGCGGGCGTCCGCGCCCCGGTGCACGTCCCCGTCCCGCGCGGTGACATGGTGGCCGCGCTCGACGCGCTGCTCGGCAACGTCTTCCAGCACACCCCGGAAGGGACCGCCTTCTCCCTGGACCTGCACCGGAGCCAGGACGCGGTGATCATCCTGGTCTCCGACGCCGGTCCGGGAATCCCCGACCCCGAGGCGGCGCTCGCCCGGGGCAACGACGGTGACAGGGACGGCTCGACGGGGCTGGGCCTGGACATCGTGCGGCGGATGGCGGAGACCACGGGCGGCGATGTCCGGATCGGCCACTCGATCTACGGAGGGGCGGAGATACGGGTATGGCTCCAGCTCAACGCCCAGCCGGAGGAACAGCCGGCCCCCCGGGACCGCAGATCGGCCCGACGCCGCAGACGCCCGGGCGTCACATCGAGCTGACCCCGGGGCCGGGTACGGAGCTGGGCATGGGGCCGGATGCGGGTACGGGCCAGGGCACAGGCGGGAACGCGGCCCCGGAGACCGGCACGAGCCCGGCCCCCGGCCCACTTCCGGCCCCGGGCCCGGCGCCCGCCTCCGTACGCACTCCGGCACCGGGGCCGGAACGTTCGGGACGGCCGGGCCGGGCAGGCTGACCGGACTGACCGGCATCGGGAAGCGGCAGAGCATGCCGGGCACGCCCCCGGCGACGACGCCCCGACGGAGGAACAGCGTCCGGACCGGAGCCCGACCCAAGGCCAGAACCGGAGCCAGGACCAGGGCCGGAGCCAGAGCCAGGACCGGAACCAGGACCGGCGCCGGAGCCGGAACCAGGACCAGAACCGGAGCCAGGCTCCAGACCCAGCCCAGAGCCAGCCCCCACCCCCGTCCCCTGCCCCGTGCCCACATCCAGCCCCGCCCCCTGGCCCGTCCCCGGCCCCGGCCCGGCTTCCGCGTAGGGGAGCCGCTCCGCCACCCCGGTCGCGGACCGGACCGGCAGCTCGATCACGTACACCCCACCGCCGCCCACCCCCGGCGCCTCGTACCGCTGCGCCACCCCGCCGTGGGCGCCCACGATGCCGCTCACGATCGACTGGTGAACGGGATCACCACCGGCGTACGGCCCGCGCACCTCGATGCGCACGCTGCCGCCCTCCTCCGCGCCCACCACCACGGTCGTCAACGCACCAGCGTCCACGGGCATGTCCACAGGCCCGCCCCCACCCACTGGCGGTACGTCCCCGGACGCGCCCGCCCCCACCCCCGCCGTGGCGACATCGGCGAGAAGGTGCGCGAGGGCCACGGCCAGCCGGTCCGGATCGACCTCCGCCTCCGCCCCGGGACTGCGCAGGGCGAACCTCGTGCGCTCGTGGCCGAGGAGCTCCACGGACCGGCGTACGCCGTCGCGTACGACCCCGCCGACATCCACCACCTCCCTGCGCAGCTCCTCCTCCCCCGAGGCGAGCCGCTGGTGGTCGAGCACGTCGTCGAGCAGGGCGGCCATCCGCGTGTACCCGGTGGCCAGCCGACCCAGCAACCGGCCGGCCTCCGGCCACAGATGGCACGCGTCGTCGGCGGCCAGGGCCATGAGTTCGGCGCGCAGCTCCTCCAGGTGCCCGCGCCGGGCGCCTCCGACGGCTTCGGCCAGCTGCCGGTGGCGCCCGGCCAGCCCCTCGTACCGCTGTTCGAGGCGGCGCAGCTCGGCTCCGTGGCGCTGGGCCCGGGCGGTGAGTTCGGCCGCGTGCCGGTGTGCGAGCCGCTGGTCCGGGCCCCGGTCGAGGAACGTGACGACGGCGCCGACGACCCGGTCCCCCGCGCGGACCGGCGCGGTGGTCATGTCCACCAGGAGCCGGGTGCCGTCCTGAGCCCACAGGACCTGCCCCCGGACCCGGTGCCTGCGGCCGGTGCGGAGGGTGTCGGCGAGGGGCGACCCGTCGAACGGACACGGCTCGCCGTCACCACCGCTGTGCAGCACGAGCGCATGCAGCTCCCGGCCCCCGAGCTCACTCGCCCGGTACCCCATCAGCTGCGCGGCGGCCGGGTTGACCAGCACGATCCGCCCCTCGGTGTCCGTCCCGACGACCCCCTCCCCCACGGCCCGCAACACCGCCTCGGTCTGCCGCCGCGCGTCGGCGAGCTCCGCCTCGGCGTCCAGGGCCCCGGTGAGATCCCGTACGACGAGCATGAGCAGCTGCCCACGGGCACCACCGCGGTACGGATCACCGCCACCACCACCGCTGTACGGATCACCGACGACACCGCCACCGTACGGATCATCGGCGGCACCGCTGCCGTACGGCTCGGTGGCGTCGGTGCCCGGAAGACTGACGGCGGCGACCTCGGCGGCGAACGCACCGCCGTCCGTACGCCGGGCGTTCATCCGCCGGGCCCCGGCCGGCACCGCGCCCTCGCGCCAGTCGAAGTCGGGGAGCAGATCCAGCAGCCCGCGCCCGACGAGCGCCGTCCCGGGTGCTTCGAAGAGGGCGAGGGCCATGGCGTTGGCGCTGACCACCGTGCCGTTGCCGTCGACGAGCACGAGGCCGTCGGGCAGGGCGTCGACAACGGCAGCGGCGGAATGACCGGACTGGCCGGAACCTGGCAAGGACGGGTTGTTCACGACGGCACTCCCTGGAAACGGGCTTCTCTCGCGCGGCGGTGGGGAACTCCCGGGCGGAGCTCAACCTAGCCCTGCGGTCATCCGCTTTCCGCTGGTGAGAGCGGTGCGGGCCGATCTTTAGGGGCGCCTTAACCACCCCCTGACCCTGCCCTCACCCTCAGCCCCCGGCACGCCCTCCCGCCCGCTCGGCCCGGCACCCAGCCCGCCGACGGAAGAAGCCCAGGCCAGAAGAGAGATCTGACCTGGGCTTCCCAGAGGGCCCCCTGTCGGATTCGAACCGACGACCTGCTGTTTACAAGACAGCCGCTCTAGACCGGACTGAGCTAAGGAGGCAACAGCGCACGCGCAAGGCACGCGCCGAGACGCTACAACTCTACACAGCCCCGCTCCCCCACGGGCAGGCATATCGGACGGACGCAACCTCCCGCTCACCTGTTCGTTGAACGCACTGGAGTGTCGTCCGAATATCGGACAGGGGAGGGGTCGTGCTCGAGGCCGCGGGGGAAGACAACCGGGTCCGCGTCACTGGCGTGGAGGCCGGGCGTGTCAAGCGCGAGGCGCTGGGCGTTCCCGCCCGCGTCAAGCACCAGCAGCGGGTGGCCGTGCCGATGCGGCGGCGGACACCGGCAGCCGACACGCGTCAGCGCGTCTACCGGTACCGCTGCTACCCCACCCCCGTCCAGGCCGAACAGCTGATCAAGACCTTCGGCGCCTGCCGCTGGGCCTACAACGAGGGCTTGGCCCTGCGGGACAGGGCCTGGCGCGAGCACCGGGTGTCCCTCGGATTCGCCGAGTCCTGCCGAGCGCTCACGGGCTGGCGGAACGCCGAGGGGACACGGTGGCTGCAGGAGGTGTCCTCGACCGTTCTCCAGCAGGCACTTCGCCATCTCGACATCGCTTTCGGGCGGTTCTTCAAAGGAACGGCCAAGCACCCGAGGCGCAAGAAGAAGAGTCGCTCCCGTGACTCCGCGACCTATGTCCGTACGGGCTTTCGCTGGGTGGAGGACTCGGAACGGCCGGGGACGGGGCTGATCGCGTTGGCCAAGCAGTCCGGGTCGCTGCGCATCCGGTGGTCCCGACCGCTCCCGGCGGGAACGCGGCCGGTGAAGCTGATCATGAGCCGTGATCAGGCAGGCCGCTTCTTCGTCTCGGTACTGGTGGAGGAGCGCATCGAGCCTCTGCCCCCGGTGTTCCTGCGGGACGGTGGGCCGCCGAAGGCGGCGGCTCTGGATCTTGGGCTGGCGGCGCTGGTCACGCTGGACGACGGGGAGAAGGTGGACCACCCCCGGCTGCTGAAGAAGTACGGGGCGAGACTCGCCGGTCTTCAGCGGAACCTGCACCGCAAGGAGAGGGGATCGAGAAACAGGGAGAAGGCACGACAGGAGATCGCCCGGCTGTATGCCCTGATCAGTGATGTCCGCGGGGACGCGTTGGACCGGCTCACCACCCGCCTCGTGCGCGAGAACCAAGTGCTCGTGGTGGAAGACCTGTCCGTCGCCTCTCTCGTACGGTCACCAAGAGGGAAGGGCCGTCGGCGAAAGGCGGGGTTGAACCCGGCGATCCTGGATGCCTCGTGGGGCGAGTTGCTCCGGCAGTTGCGGTACAAGTGCGCGTGGTACGGCCGAACGCTGGTCGTCGTGAACCGCTTCTTCCCCTCGACGCGGCAGTGCTCGGCGTGCGGGGTGACGGGACCGAAGCTGGATCTGGCGGTGCGCGGCTGGTCGTGCGGCGAGTGCGGTGCGGCGCAGGACCGCGACGTGAACGCGGCACGGAATCTACGGGTGGAAGGGATGCGGCTGTACGAGCTGGTGGCTTCGACGCTGCCACCGGGGCGGGCCATGCCGTCGTTGATCAGAGCTTCCGAAGTGCCGGACGTAGTGCGGACGGCGTAGTCGGCTCAGGACGACGTAAAAGACGTAAGAAGCGCGTGCCGGACCGACGGGCCGTCGGCCGTGATGCCTCTGGAGTCCTTGTGAGACCGGCAGGATGTCGCCTTCGGGGCGATGTCCGGTCGGCGGCGGATACCGAAGCAGGAAGGTCCCCGGCGGGGGCCGGGTCAAAAGTACGTTGCTCCGGCCTCTCCTCTGCCTTCACGAGGCACTTTTCGTGACCCAAGAGGTACTGACAGGACACATGAACGGCAGGTAACGTCACCGCAGGTCCGCTCAAGTGGACCAGACCACTCCCTACTCGGATCGTCCGGCACGTTCCTGCCGGTTGAGGAGAAGATTCAGCATGGCCAGTGTCACGTTCGACAAGGCGTCCCGCGTCTACCCCGGCTCCACGAAGCCCGCGGTGGACCAGCTCGAGATCGACATCGCGGACGGTGAGTTCCTCGTCCTCGTCGGTCCTTCCGGTTGTGGCAAGTCGACCTC
Organism: Kitasatospora albolonga; assembly: GCA_002082585.1. Lineage (NCBI taxonomy): Bacteria > Bacillati > Actinomycetota > Actinomycetes > Kitasatosporales > Streptomycetaceae > Kitasatospora > Kitasatospora albolonga. The sequence goes on along the minus strand of CP020563.1, from coordinate 4,446,770 downwards.
CCTGCGCATGCTCGCGGGTCTCGAGGACGTCAACGGCGGCGCGATCCGCATCGGTGACCGCGACGTCACGCACCTGCCGCCGAAGGACCGGGACATCGCCATGGTGTTCCAGAACTACGCGCTGTACCCGCACATGTCCGTCGCCGACAACATGGGCTTCGCGCTGAAGATCGCCGGTGTGAACAAGACCGACATCCGGGCGAAGGTCGAAGAGGCCGCCAAGATGCTGGACCTCACCGACTACCTGGACCGCAAGCCGAAGGCGCTCTCCGGTGGTCAGCGTCAGCGTGTGGCGATGGGCCGGGCCATCGTGCGGGAGCCGCAGGTCTTCCTCATGGACGAGCCGCTGTCGAACCTCGACGCCAAGCTCCGCGTCTCCACCCGTACGCAGATCGCCTCGCTCCAGCGCCGCCTGGGCATCACCACCGTCTACGTCACCCACGACCAGGTCGAGGCCCTCACCATGGGTGACCGGGTCGCGGTGCTGAAGGACGGGCTGCTCCAGCAGGTCGACTCGCCGCGCAACATGTACGACCGCCCCGCCAACCTCTTCGTCGCCGGCTTCATCGGCTCGCCCGCGATGAACCTGGTCGAGGTCCCGATCACCGACGGTGGCGTGAAGTTCGGCAACAGCGTCGTCCCGGTCTCCCGCGAGGCGCTGTCCGCCGCCGCCGACCGCGGTGACACCACCGTCACGGTCGGCATCCGCCCCGAGCACTTCGACATCGTCGAGCACGGCGGCGCCGCCGCGAAGTCCCTCACCAAGGACACCTCGGACCAGCCGGCCGGTCTCGCCGTCTCCGTGAACGTCGTCGAGGAACTCGGCGCCGACGCCTTCGTCTACGGCACCGCGCAGGTCGCCGGTGAGGCCAAGGACCTGGTCGTCCGGGTCGGCGGCCGTGAGGTGCCGGAGAAGGGCACCGAGCTGCACGTCGTCCCGCGCCCGGACGAGCTGCACGTCTTCGCCACCTCGACCGGCGAGCGCCTCACCGGCTGACGAGGCCCCCGGGTTCCTGCCTGCCGTACGGCCCCGTGTCCCCTTCCAGGGGGCGCGGGGCCGTTTGCGTGGTGCGCGGCGGGTTTGGGTTTCGGTGCCGGGCGGCGTCAAATACCCCGGCACACAGGGCATTTCCCCTGGGTCCGTCAACCGGGCATTCGAAAGGACGCGTCGAACCATCACCCACGAGAGTGACGAAATGTCGCTGAGTCATCACTGGCCGCTACGCTCGCTGCGTGACCCACACCGCTCGGCGCATCGGCCGATCCCTCGCCCTCGTCCTGCCCGTCGTCATGGTGCTCTCCGGAACCCTCGCGGTCTCCAGCGTCCAGTGGGCGGCAACGGACAAAGACTCCACGCTGCTGGCCGCCTCCTCGGAGACCGTGTCCAAGCCCGCGAAGCCCAGCACCGCGCAGGACGTCCTGCGCGAGAAGCTGCTCGTCGAGCTCCAGGAGAAGGACCCGGGCACCGCGCTGACGGGCCTCCAGCGTGCGGTGGAGCAGCGTCCGTCGCTGGCCCGGCACTGCATGTCGATCGCGAAGGCGCTCGGCAAGGCCGCCGTCGAGCAGTACGGTCCGACCCGCGCGCAGCGCTTCTCCCGTCCGGTCTGCGACACCTCGTTCGCCTCGGGGGTCGCTCAGTTCAGCTGAGCGCAGCCGTCCGGCCGTAAGGATCAGCCGAGCGCAGCGCGATGCGTGACGGCGGCCGTCAGGGGCTGTCGTGCGCGGGCACCGCATATCGTGCCTGCCATGCATACGTATCCGACGCAGGCCGTGATCCTCGCCGGTGGTCAGGGGTCGCGGCTGCGGCCGTACACCGATGACCGCCCCAAGCCGATGGTCGAGATCCCGGGTACCGGGACCCCGATCATCGGCCATCAGCTTTCCTGGCTGGCCGCCGAGGGCGTCACCGACGCCGTGGTCTCGTGCGGCCATCTCGCCGAGGTGCTCCAGGAGTGGCTGGAGTCCGCCGTGCTGCCGCTGCGGGTCACGACCGTGGTGGAGACGGAGCCGCTGGGCCGGGGCGGCGGGCTGAAGTTCGCGGCCGGGCGGCTGCCCGATCCACAGCAGCCCTGGTACGCCACCAACGGGGACATCTGGACCCGTTTCTCGTTGCGCGAGATGGCCGCGTTCCACGCGGAGCGCGACGCCACCGCCACGCTGGCGCTCGCCCGGCCCCGGATTCCGTGGGGCGCGGTGGAGACAGACGCGTTCGGGCACATCACGGACTTCATCGAGTCGCCGCCCTCCCCGTATCTGATCAATGCGGGGGTGTACGTGTTCTCCCCCGCCTTCACGGAGATGCTGCCGGACCGGGGCGACCATGAGCGGACCACGTTCCCCCGGCTGGCCCGGGAGCGCCGCCTGGCCGGGTTCCCGCTGCCCCACGGGGCGTACTGGCGGGCGATCGACACGGCGAAGGACCTCACCGAGGCCGCGCGTGAACTGGGCGCCCAGGCGAGCTGACAGCACCACCGGCTGACAGCACCACCGGTGGAATCGGTGGAATCGGTGGAATCGGTGGAATCGGTGGGCAGCAGAAGGGGGCGGCCCCCACCCGAGTGCCGGGTGGGGGCCGCCCCCTTCTGTCCGCTCGTGCCGGTCCGCTCGTGCGGGCCTGCGGCTCAGCCGAGGAGGCCGCCGATCGGGTTGCGGCCACCGCCGCCGGTGGAGCCGCCGGGAGGCGTGCCCTCGCCGCCGCCCGAGGCGGGCGGGGCCTCCGGCTCCGCGCCGCCGCCGGTGGAGCCGTCGCCGCCCGTGGAGCCGGATGAGGTGGGGCCGGCGCTGGTGGCGGGCGGGGGCTGTTGCTGCTGCTGCGGGGCGGTCTGCTGAGGGGGTTCCTGGCCGGTGCCCTGGGTCTCGCTGGGCTGGGCGCCAGCCCCGGTGCTCTGGCCACCGCCGGAGTCGCGGGTCGCGCCGGGGGTGGCCTGGCCGGTGACGGGGGTGGTGGCCTCGCCGGAGCTGGTCGGCTCGGGGCGGCGCTCCTGCTCCTGGGGGGTGCGGGACGCCTGGCGTTCGCCGGTGGACTCCTGGGGCAGCGGCATGCCGGGGAGGCGGTTGGTGGGGTAGTCATTGCGGCCGGGGACGGTGACGACCTCGGTGGAGCGTACGGCGCCGCCGAGGACGGAGCCGATGAGGAGGGTGAGGCCGATGACGACGCTGGCGACGACGGTCCCGCGGCGCAGGACGCGGCGGCGCAGGTCCCAGATCTCGGAGCGGGGGCCGAGCTTGCGCCAGGCTTCCCCGGCGAGCCGTCCGTCGACGGAGTAGACGGGGGCGCCCGCGATGATCAGCGGGCTCCAGGCGGCCAGCAGGATGATGTCGGGGGCTTCGTACACGGGGACCGTGCGCCAGCTGACGGTCACCAGGAGGATCGCGGAGAGCAGGGCCCCGACGGAGGCCGCGACGCGCTGCCAGAGGCCGAGGACGGTGAGGACGCCGACGACGACCTGGAGGAAGGCGACGGTCAGTCCGGCGCCGACCGGGTGGGAGAGGGCGAAGTCGCGGAGGGGTTCGGCGACCGCCCAGGGCTGCAGCGAGTTCAGCCACTTGACCATGGAGCCGCGTTCGCCGCCGTCGAAGTAGACGGGGTCGCAGAGCTTGCCCATGCCCGCGTAGATGGAGATGAAGCCCAGGAGGACCCGCATCGGGAGCAGGACGACGCCCAGGTTCATCCGGTGGCCCGGGTAGTAGGCGTGCCGGACGGGGTCGTTGCCGTGGCGGCGGGCGCGGGCCTCGGTGCCGTCCTCGTAGCCGTCGCCGTCGCCGTCGTACGTGCCGGGACGGCCGTCCGGCTCGTCGTCGACGGAGTCGTACGCGCCGACGGCCTGGCGCATCGGCGGCAGCAGGGGGCCGGTGCGGCCGGGCTGGTGCGGTGCGGTGAGTACGGGGTTGGGCTGCGTCTCCTCCAGGAGCGGGATGACCTGGGTCGCGCCCCCCGCGAGGCCGTCGGCGGCCCCGGCGGTGAGCGCGGTGTCGAGGTGTCCGGCGGTGGAGTTGCGTACGGCCTGGAGGAGGCCCGTGGCGCCGGGGTCGCCCGGGGCCGATCTGCCGCTCCAGACGACCGGTGCCCGCCTGCGGCCGACTCCGGCCCCGGCCCCGGCACCGACTCCGGCACCGCTCATGGCGGGGATGCGGGCCGTGTCCGCGAGGCCGCGCAGCCGTGCGCGCTGGCCCGGGGCGAGCTGCACCCGGAAGCTGGCGTGGTTGACGATGACCTGCGCGGGGTCGCTGTCCACCTTGGTCATGCTCAGGGCGGGTTGCTCGTCGAACCGAGGCGTTCTGGTGTCCACACTCATCTAACCGAGTGATGGGTCTTTAGGACACTGCCTTGACAGGCCCGATGTGTCCGAGACCCGTCAAGATCCGGCCAAACTCGGGCATCCTGGAACCTTGTTCGGCGTTCGCGCGTCAACTCGGTGAACGGGCCGCCCCGTTGCCGGGGCGACGACCACCCGTCGCCGGGGAGATGACCGCGCGAACGCCGTACCGGCCGTACCGGCCGTACGACATCCCGCTCCGCTATCCGCGGCGGCGCGCCACCTCGTACAGCACGATGCCCGCCGCGACACCGGCGTTGAGCGACTCGGCGCCGCCCGGCATCGAGATCCGCACCCGGTAGTCACAGGTCTCGCCGACGAGACGGCCGAGGCCCTTGCCCTCGCTGCCGATGACGATGACGACGGGACCGGCCAGCTCCTCCAGGTCCTCCACCGTGTGCTCGCCGTCGGCGGCCAGGCCGACGACCGTGAGGCCCGCCTTCTGGTAGCCCTCCAGGGCGCGGGTCAGGTTGGTGACCCGGGAGACCGGGGTGCGGGCCGCCGTACCGGCCGAGGACTTCCACGCACCGGCGGTCATCCCGGCCGCGCGGCGCTCGGGGACGACGACGCCGTGGCCGCCGAACGCGGAGACCGAGCGGACGATCGCGCCGAGGTTGCGCGGGTCCGTCACACCGTCCAGGGCGACGATCAGCGGGTCCTCGTGGTTGTCCTGCGCGGCGACGAGCAGGTCGTCCGGGTGCGCGTACTCGTACGGCGGGACCTGGAGGACGAGGCCCTGGTGGTTCAGGCCGTTCGTCATCCGGTCCAGCTCGGGGCGCGGGGCCTCCATCAGGTTGATGGTGCCGCGGTCGCCCGCGAGCTTGAGCACGTCACGGACGCGCTCGTCGTTGTCGATGTACTGCTGGACGTACAGGGTGACGGCGGGCACGCCGTCCCGCAGGGCCTCGTAGACCGGGTTGCGGCCGACGACCATCTCGGAGGTGCCCTTCGCCCCGCCGCGCCGGGGCGCGGGGCGGCGGGCGGCGGCCTGCTTGGCCTGGGCGTTGGCCACCCGGTTCTTCTTGTGTCCCTTGCGGGCGGAGGCGGGCGGGGTCGGGCCCTTGCCCTCCAGGCCACGGCGTCGCTGGCCACCGCTGCCGACCTGCGCGCCCTTCTTGTTGGACGTGCGGCGGTTCCTGCGCTGGCTGTTCCCGGCCATGACCTACCTGTTTCGTTGCTTTCAGACGTGCGTACGTATAGGGAAAGTGTGCCGCCCGGAGCGCCGGGCGGCACACCCGCGTGGTTCCTCCGGTGCGCTCAGCGCGGGCCGAGCGTCCACCGCGGACCGCTCGCGCTGTCCTCGATGACCAGTCCGGACTGGTTGAGCTGGTCGCGGATGGCGTCGGCGGCGGCCCAGTCCTTGCGGGCGCGGGCCGACTGCCGCTGGTCGAGAACCAGGCGTACGAGGGTGTCGACGACCCCGTGCAGATCCTCGCCCCGGTCCCCCTCGCCCGCCCAGTGCTCGTCGAGCGGGTCGAGTCCGAGGACACCCAGCATGGCCCGGACCTCGGCGAGGCGGGCGACGGCGGCTTCCTTGTCATCGGCGGCGAGCGCGCTGTTTCCCTGGCGGACCGTGGTGTGGACGATCGCGAGGGCCTGCGGCACGCCCAGGTCCTCGTCCATCGCCTCGGCGAAGGCGGGCGGCACCTCGGCGGCGGGCGGGACGGTCTCGCCGGCCTTCTCGGTGACGCGCTGGACGAAGCCCTCGATCCGCGCGAACGCGGACTCGGCGTCGCGCAGGGACTCCTCGCTGTACTCGATCATCGAGCGGTAGTGCGGGGTGCCCAGGTAGTAGCGCAGGACGATGGGCCGCCAGTGCTTGACCATCTCGCTGACGAGGACGGAGTTGCCGAGCGACTTCGCCATCTTCTCGCCCGCGATGGTCACCCAGGCGTTGTGCACCCAGTAGTTGGCGAACTCGTCGCCGTACGCCTTGGCCTGGGCGATCTCGTTCTCGTGGTGCGGGAAGATCAGGTCGATGCCGCCGCCGTGGATGTCGAAGGCCGAGCCCAGGTACTTGTGGGCCATCGCCGAGCACTCCAGGTGCCAGCCGGGACGGCCGCGGCCCCACGGGGTCTCCCAGCTGGGCTCGCCCTCCTTGGCCGCCTTCCACATGGCGAAGTCGCGCGGGTCGCGTTTGCCGGTCTCGCCCTCGCCGGAGGGCTGGCGCAGATCGTCCAGATCCTGGTTGGAGAGGGAGAGGTAGCCGGGGAGGGACCGCACGTCGAAGTAGACGTTGCCGTCGGCCTCGTAGGCGTGGCCGCGCTCGATCAGGCCGCGCATCATCTCGATCATCTCGGTGATGTGGCCGGTGGCACGGGGCTCGTAGGTGGGCGGGAGGCAGCCCAGCGCGTCGTAGCCGTCGTTGAACGCGCGCTCGTTCTCGTAACCGATCGACCACCAGGGGCGGCCCTGCTCGGCGGACTTCCTGATGATCTTGTCGTCGATGTCCGTGACGTTCCGGATGAACGTCACGTCGTAGCCGCGGTAGGTGAACCAGCGGCGCATGATGTCGAAGTTCAGCCCGGAACGGATGTGCCCGATGTGCGGTGCCGCCTGGACGGTAGCGCCACAGAGGTAGATCGAGACACAGCCCGGCGTGAGCGGGACGAAGTCACGGATCTGCCGGGCGCTGGTGTCGTGCAGGCGAATAGTCACGCCTCAAGGGTAGTAGGCCGACACCAGTGCCCCGCGACCCTTGGGCGATCGCGGGGGCAACTTTCTGATACCGGCCTGGTCCGGACCGCCTCCGGGCGGCTCCTTTCGAGGACTTCAGGGGTTCACGAGGGGCTTCGCGGAAGCTTCCGGGGCTTGCCGGGGAGGTCCCCAGGGTTTCCCAGCGGCTTCCCGGGGGCTTGTGGCGAGGGCTCTCAGATGCGTCAGACGCGTCAGATGCGTCCGACGACCTTGCGCGGGGTGATCCGGACCACGACCCGGGGGTCGTCATCGACGGAGGCCGGGTTGAACTCCGCGTACGGCTTCCCGGTGTACTTCAGCGACAGCTCGTTGATCAGCTCCGGGCCGCCCTCCTCCGTCAGCTCCGCCTCGCCGCGGATCTCGGCGTAGGTGTACGGGGCGTCGAAGGGCTGGACGACGACCGTGACACGCGGGTCGCGGCGGAGGTTCTTCTCCTTGCGGCGGCCGACCGTGGTGGAGATCAGGAGGTCCTCGCCGTCGCGCTTGACCCAGACCGGGGAGACCTGCGGGCTGCCGTCCGGCTGGATGGTGGCGATGTGGACGAAGACCGGGGTGTCGAGCAGGTTCTTGAGCTCGGTGGAGAGTGCGGCGGTCATGGCGTACGTCCTCCTGGTGGCCGGGGTGGTGCGGTGCTCCTTCCCCCCAACCCCGTACCGCCTCCGTTCCTTCCCGCCACTACCCGCCGAACGGGTGAATGAGGGGGCGTGCGGAGGCGGTACGGGGCTTGCTCGGCGTGCGCCGTACGGAGGCCGCCCGGGTCAGCGCGCCCGGTACACCAGCGCCGTCGCGATCCCCGCGAGTCCCTCGCCGCGCCCGGTGAAGCCGAGGCCGTCCGAGGTGGCGGCGGAGAGCGAGACCGGGGCGCCCACGGCGGCGGACAGCACCTTCTGGGCCTCGTCCCGCCGCTTGCCGATCTTCGGGCGTACGCCGACGACCTGGACGGCCACGTTCCCGATCTCGTACCCCTCGGCGCGGACGATCCGGGCGGCCTCGGTGAGGAGCGTGACGCCTGCGGCGCCGGACCACTCGGGGCGGCCGGTGCCGAAGTGCTGCCCGAGGTCGCCGAGACCGGCGGCGGAGAAGAGGGCGTTGCAGGCGGCGTGGGCGACGACGTCGGCGTCGGAGTGCCCGGCCAGCCCGGGGCCCTCGCCCTCCCACTTCAGGCCCGCGCACCAGAGTTCGCGGCCCTCCTCGAAGGCGTGGATGTCGGTGCCGATCCCGACGAGCGGGATGACGGGGGCGGCGGGGGCCGTCGTGTGCTGCTCAGAAACCATCGTGGGCCCTCCTGCGGGCGAGTACCGCTTCGGCCAGCACCAGGTCGAGCGGGCGGGTGACCTTGAACGCCTCTTCGTGTCCGGGGACGACGACGACCGGCTTGCCGAGGCGTTCGACCATGCCCGCGTCGTCCGTGGCGCCCTCGCCGTCGAGCGCGACCTCGGCGTGGGCACGTACGAGGGTGTCCCGGTCGAAGCCCTGCGGGGTCTGCACCGCGCGCAGCCTGGCCCGTACGGGGGTGGAGAGCACCGGCTCGGGCTCCCCGGCGGCCCCGGCGGGCTCGACCTCCTTGACGGTGTCGGCGAGCGGCAGCGCGGGAACGACGGCGGGTGCCCCGTTCCGTACGGCCTCGACGACCGCGTCCACCGTGTCGACGGGCACCAGGGGACGGGCGGCGTCGTGGACCAGGACGACGGCGATGTCCTCGGGCAGCGCGTCGAGGCCGAGGCCCACCGACTCCTGCCGGGTGTCGCCGCCGGGCACGACCAGGTAGTCGGTGCGCTCGGGCAGGGCGTGCTCGTCCAGGAGGTGCTTCACCTCGGGCGCGCCGTCCGGCGGGGCGACGACCACGACGAGGGAGACGGCCCGGGAGGCCGCCATGGCGCGGACCGCGTGGATGAGCATGGGCGTGCCGCCGAGCGCCCGGAGGGCCTTGGGGGCGCCCGGTCCGAGCCGTATGCCCCGTCCGGCAGCGGGGATCACCGCTGCGGTACGCGGGTGGCGCGGCCGGTCGGGCGGGGGTGGCGTCGAGGTCATCGGGTGCACTCCGAAGGTCCGAAGGTTCGGCAGGTTTGTTTCCACGGGCGACATGGGTAGGGGCCCAGCAAGCCGGGCGTGACGCCTTGACTTGAACCGGGCCCCTTCCGTGACCCCCGGTCGAGCGGAGTCGCGTCGGCGATCAGTATCCGGAACAGCGGGCGCTCCGGAGCGGCGGGCGTGGGGGCACCGGAGCACGGGGATACAGGGAGTCGGGCTCCGCAGCCGGACGCTTTTCCGGATTCTCCGGGTACGAGAGATTTTCCGGGTACGGCCATGCCGTCCGGACGGCTGCCCGGACGCGGACATGCCGCAGCGCCCGACGACACACCGTCATACGGCTGGTCAGCGGGCACCGCGGCACATTCTTACGACCGGTGCGATCCGGTTCAGGACGCGAGGACCTCATCGAGCAGGGCCTCGGCCTTGTCCTCGTTCGTGTTCTCCGCGAGAGCGAGCTCGCTCACCAGGATCTGGCGGGCCTTGGCGAGCATGCGCTTCTCTCCGGCGGAGAGACCGCGCTCGCGCTCACGACGCCACAGGTCACGCACGACTTCGGCGACCTTGATGACATCGCCCGAGGCGAGCTTCTCCAGATTTGCCTTGTAACGCCGGGACCAGTTCGTCGGCTCTTCTGCATACGGCGCACGCAGCACCTCGAAGACCCGGTCCAGCCCGTCCTGCCCGACCACGTCGCGCACGCCCACGAACTCCGCATTGTCCGCCGGCACACGAACCGTCAAGTCGCCCTGGGCGACCTTGAGCACCAAGTAGGTCTTGTCCACGCCTTTGATCTGGCGAGTTTCGATAGCCTCGATCAGCGCGGCCCCGTGATGGGGATAGACCACGGTGTCGCCAACCTTGAACGTCATGTGACAGGTACCCCTTCCGTGGCTATCCAGAGTAACACGAGAATCCGCTCTCCTGAATGGCGTTTTCGCAGGTCAGGGCATATCTCAGGGCTTGACAACAGCGACACGAACGTGCTGCGGAAGGCTTCCGGAAGGCGGTATTCGCAGGTCGGAGCGGCTGCGCGACGGGCGGGAAACACTCACGTCACACGGCCCGGAAGCCCCACAGAAGAGGGCGAAAGTCCCGTTTTGTCGGGTTCCACATGGTGAACTTTACGTACGCCGTTCGCCTCTCGATCACCCGTACGGAGGTAAGTGCGGTGGCCGATGAAATTGATCAAGACACGCCCCTCACGACGCCTTTCGCGGGTTAATCCGCGGCGGCCGGAGGAATTGATCACTGCGGATCACCGCGCGGATCGCCACGGGATCACCGCGAGATCACGGCGATTATGTGAACGGCGCATGTCGAATCGGCCGCTGGACCGGCCAGGGAACCGGCACCCCGCCCCGCCCGCCGCTCCCGCCCGGGCCGATGCCGGAGCCCACCGCGAGGCGCCCGGGCGAGGCGCCCGGACCGGGCACCCCGGGAGGAGCCGGAGGGCCCAAGGGCGGGTCGGGTGCGGGCCGGGAGTGGCGGCTCGGTAGCCTAAGGCCGCTGACACACCCTTAGGACGGCTTTACGTGACCCCTTCCCGGCCGTCCGCGGGGCGCCCAGCCCAACGCCCGACGTCCGAAGTCCGCAGTCCGATCGTTCAAGGAGTTGCCGCCGCCGTGAGCCGCAGCCTTCGACACGGCGCTCTCGCCGCCACTGCCATCGCGTTCTCGATCGTCTCCCTGTCCGCCTGCGCGGCGGGCAACAACGCGGAGAGCCTCCAGGTCAGGCCGGACAACGCGGCCACCTCGGTGGGCACCGTCAAGGTCCAGAACGTGAACGTGATCACGCAGGCCGAGCCCGAGGACGAGGGGCCCTCCGTGGTCTCCGCGACGCTGTTCAACGACGGCACCGAGGCTGAGGTCCTGGAGAGCATCACGCTGCCCGGCACCGACGCCCAGGTGAAGCTCCAGGCCGCGCGGGGCAAGGGCCCGATCGAGATCCCGGCCGGCGGCCAGATCGTCCTCGGCGGCAAGGGCAACGCCACCGCCGTGATCGAGAAGGGCCGCGAGGCCGCGCAGGACGGCAACATCCAGCAGGTCGTCTTCAAGCTGAGCCGGACCGGCGACGTCGGCCTCGGCGCGACCGTCGTCCCGGCGACCGGCTACTACAAGGACTTCGGCCCCGGCACCCTGCCCGAGGCCCCCGCGCCGAAGCCGAGCGACACGCCCACCCCGGGCGGCTCCGCGACCCCGGAGGCCCCGGCGACCCCGGGCACCGAGGAGTCCCCGGCGGCCGGTACGGAGCAGCAGGGGGGCACCGAGGGCGCCCCGGAGACCGGAACGGCCGGAACGACCGGCTGACGCCACCCGCGTCCGTACGCGACGGGCTGGTACGCCCCGCGTACGGACCGACCGGCCGACACGCCTCGCGGCCCGTAACACGGTCGGCCGACACGCCTCGCGCCCGTAGCACGACCGGCTGACGCCACCCGCGTACGTACAAGGGCCGCAAACACCCGCGTACGCCCAGAGGCCGCGCGCCCGCGTACGCCCAGAGGCCGCCGAGGCACCCGTGCACGTACGCACGGCGGCACGACGGCACAACGCGCGGCTGCCTCCGTACCGCGCAGACGCTCAGCGGCGGTCGCTCGTGCGAAGGGGCGCTTCCCGGCCGGGAAGCGCCCCTTCGCATGCCGTCCGCGGCCCCGCGGTCTACGGCTCGAACTTGTACCCCAGGCCCCGCACCGTGACGAGGTAGCGCGGCGCGCCCGGGTCGGGCTCGATCTTGGCGCGCAGGCGCTTGACGTGGACGTCGAGGGTCTTGGTGTCGCCCACGTAGTCCGCGCCCCAGACCCGGTCGATGAGCTGCATCCGGGTCAGCACGCGGCCCGCGTTGCGCAGGAGCATCTCCAGGAGGTCGAACTCCTTGAGCGGGAGGTCGACCTTGCCGCCGGAGACCGTGACCACGTGCCGGTCCACGTCCATGCGGACGGGACCCGCCTCCAGGGCGGCCGGGGTGACCTCCTCCGGCTCGCCCCGGCGGCGCAGGACGGCACGGATGCGGGCGACGAGCTCCCGCGAGGAGAACGGCTTGGTGACGTAGTCGTCGGCTCCTATTTCGAGCCCGACGACCTTGTCGATCTCGCTGTCCTTGGCGGTGACCATGATCACCGGAACGTTGGAGCGGCTGCGGAGCTGGCGGCACACCTCGGTGCCGGGCAGGCCGGGCAGCATCAGGTCGAGCAGGACCAGGTCGGCGCCGTTGCGCTCGAACTCGTCCAGGCCGTCGGGGCCGGTCGCCGCGATGGCGACCTCGAAACCTTCCTTGCGCAGCATGTAGGACAGGGCGTCGCTGAAGGATTCCTCATCCTCGACGACAAGCACTCGGGTCACGGAAGAGCCTCCGGGGCGGGGAAGGGGTCATAGGAGTCGGTCCCGAACGGTGCTCTGTCGTCGTCGGTGACGCCGTTGACGCCGTTGACGATAAGCGGTCCGCCGGTGGTGCGCTCCCTCGCGACGCCCGATTCGGGCAGCCGGAGGGTGAAGGTGGAGCCCTGTCCTTCGGAGCTCCAGACGGTGACCTCCCCGCCGTGCGAGGCGGCCACGTGTTTGACGATGGCGAGGCCGAGACCGGTGCCACCGGTGGCCCGTGAGCGGGCGGGGTCGACGCGGTAGAACCGCTCGAAGACCCGTTCGCGGTCCTTTTCGGAGATGCCGATGCCCTGGTCGGTCACGGCGATCTCGATCAGGTCCCCGCCCGGTCCGGCGGTGCGGCGCGCCGCGATACCGACCCGGGTGCGGGCGGGACTGTAGTTGACGGCGTTCTCGACGAGGTTGCCGAGCGCGCCGACGAGCTGGCCCCGGTTGCCCCAGACCGTGAGGCCCTCGGTGCCGCCGGAGGCCATGGTGATCTGCTTGGAGCCGGCCTGCTGGCGGCAGCGGTCGATCGCCTCGGCGACGAGCACCTCCACCTTGACCGGCTCGGCGTCCTCCAGGGGGTCGTCGTTCTGCACCCGGGAGAGGTCGATGAGCTCCTGGACGAGGTTGGTGAGCCGGGTCGCCTCGATCTGCATCCGCCCGGCGAACCGTTCGACCGCCTCCGGGTCGTCGGAGGCGTCCATGACCGCTTCGGAGAGCAGTGAGAGCGCTCCCGTGGGGGTCTTGAGCTCATGGCTCACGTTGGCGACGAAGTCACGCCGCACCGCCTCTATCCGGCGGGCCTCGGTGAGGTCCTCGACCAGCAGCAGCACCAGCCGCGAGCCCAGCGGGGCGACCCGGGCGGAGACCGCGAGGGCGTCTCCCCGGCCGGTGCCGCGCCGGGGGAGGTCCAGCTCGACCTGCCGTATCTCGCCGTCCCGCCGGGTGTCGCGGGCCATGTTGAGCATCGGCTCGACGGCGAGGCGACCGCCCCTGACCAGGCCCAGCGCATACGCGGCGGAGCTGGCCTTGACCACGCTGTCGCTCTCGTCGAGCACGACGGCGGAGGAGCTGAGCACGGAGAGGACGGTGTCCACTCCGGGCGGCAGGGCGGCGTTGCTGTCCGGCCGCAGCGACGTACGCGTGGGCCGTTTCAGGTCGCGCTCGCTCCAGCGGAACGCCAGCATGGCGATCACACCGGTACAGAGACCGGCGATCGCCGCAGCTGCGGCGACCGCCGCGTTCACGTCCATGCTTCAAGGTTATGCGGGTGCGGAGACACTCTCCCAGCCGTCCGAGTGCCATCTCGAACACTCGTCGCCCAGAGTTCACCGAGGGGTAGGTGCCGGTTCACTTAGGGGGCCGGATACGGACGCGTTGCACCCCCACCGTGGCACCGTGGGGGTCGGTCCGAGACCCCGGCCTCAGTTGGAACTGGAGAGGGACTTCCATGCGCGACGCTTACCACGAGGAACTCGACTCGATCGGAGAGGGCCTGGTCGAGATGGCCCGGCTGGTCGGTTCGGCGATCGGCCGGGCGACCACGTCCATGCTCGACGCCGACCTGAAGCTCGCGGAGAGCGTGATCGCCGGCGACCAGAAGGTGGACGACCTCCAGCACGACCTGGAGGCGCGCGCGATCGCCCTCCTCGCCCGTCAGCAGCCCGTGGCGACCGATCTGCGGATCGTGGTGACCTCGCTGCGGATGAGCGCCGACCTGGAGCGCTCCGGCGACCTCGCCCAGCACGTGGCGAAGCTGGCCCGGCTGCGCTTCCCGCAGTCGGCGGTCCCCAACGACCTGCACGCCACGATCCTGGAGATGGGCCAGCTCGCCCAGCGGCTGATGGCCAAGGCCGCCGAGGTCATCATCACCAAGGACGTCGACCTGGCGCTCCAGCTGGAGCAGGACGACGACGAGATGGACCTGCTGCACCGCACACTCTTCCAGCACCTGATGGACGACCGCTGGAAGCACGGCATCGAGACGGCCGTCGACGTGACGCTGCTGGGCCGCTACTACGAGCGTTTCGCGGACCACGCGGTGTCGGTGGCGAAGCGCGTCGTCTACTTGGTGACGGGTGAGCACGCGGACGAGATCCAGGCGGCGACGCCGGTGGAGGGCGCGTAGCCGTTACGCGTCCCGGCCGCCGTACGTCGTACGTACGCGGTGCGTACGACGTACGTGCGCGCTTCGTACGTCCCTGGGGCGTACGCTCCCGGCGCACGCCGGTCGCACATGCGTTCCTGCATGCATGCGCCGTTGATGCGCCGGTCGGGCTGGGCATGCAATGGGGCGGGGGCGGCGCCATGGCCGTACGCGGTACGTGCCGTGTCCGTACGTCCCCGGCGGCGGCGCACCGGCGTCCGCCGCCCAGCCGTACGCCCCTGAGGAGGGACCATGGCCGATTCCCCCATGACCGAACCCCAGCAGGAGACCCCGACCGAAGTGGTGCACCTGACCGTGCTCGGCGCCTGCGGCTGCGGCTCGGGCTGCGGGTGCGGCTGCCAGTCCGGGGCCCCGTGCCAGTGCGGCGGCTGCTGCGGCTGACCGGAGCCCGGTATGGCCGGCACACGCGGACGGCGCCCGCCCGGTTTCGTTCTCCGGGCGGGCGCCGTCGTGGTGCGCGGGGGCTTACGGCCTTGTGGTCCCTGGGGGCTTACGGGGTCGTCCTCACGGGGCCGGGGTCGGCCGCGCGCTCCATGGCGGCCGCCGGGTCGGGCTCGGCCTGGTCCGGCCGGGCCTGGGCGGGTACGGGGGCGGGCTCGATCACGGGCTCCTCGCCGAGGACCTCCTCGCGGGGCAGGTCGCGCATGAGCAGCCAGTAGCCGAGCCCGGCGACCGTACCGATCACCGCGCAGGCGCCCCAGAGCCAGGCGGCGCCGTAACGGTCGATCACGAAACCGGACATGAGGGGCGCGACGAGGGCGGCGACGGACCAGGACATCGTGTACACGCCCTGGTAGCGGCCCCGGCCCTGAGCCGGTGACAGCTGGACGACCAGGCCCGTCTGGGTGGGCGCGTTGACGATCTCGGCGAGGGTCCAGACGCACACCGTCAGGGCGTACACGGCGACGGACCCGGCGAAGGCGGTCAGCCCGAAGCCGTACCCGGCGACCAGCGAGGAGATGATCAGCAGCCGACGCGGGTCGCGGTGCTGGATGAAACGGGTGACGGGGATCTGGAGGGCCACGATCAGCACGCCGTTGACGGCGAGGGCGGTGCCGAAGTCGGAGCTGGAGAACCCGTCCGCCCCCATCGCCACCGGCAGCCCCACGTACCCCTGCTGGAAGATCAGTGCCACCAGGAACGACAGCCCCACGACCCCCATGAAGCGCCCGTCGCGCAGGACGGTGGTGAGCCGCACCTCGTCCTTGCCCCGCTTGCCGCCGACACGCTTCACGGGCGCCTGCTCCGGCCGCGACTCCGGCACCTTCAGGAAGACGACGACGGCGCACGCGAGGACCATCACGGCCTCGACGAGGAAGCCGGCCAGATAGCTGTACTCGGCGATGAACCCGGCCCCGGCGGCGGAGACGGCGAACCCGAGGTTGATGGCCCAGTAGTTGAGCGAGAAGGCCCGCACCCGGTCCTTGGGGGGCACGATGTCCGCCATCATCGCCTGGACGGCGGGGCGCGAGGCGTTGCTCGCCATACCGACGAAGAGCGCGACGGCGGCGATGGCGACGGGGTGCTCCATGAACCCGAGCACCGCCACGGAGACGGCCATCGACAGCTGCGCGATCAGCATGGTGGGCCGCCGCCCGAGCCGGTCGGTCATCACTCCGGCGCCGAGCGAGGAGACGACCCCGCCGAGCCCGTGGAGGGCGACGACGAGACCGGCGTACGAGGCGGAGTAGCCCCGCTCCAGGGTCAGGTACAGGGCCATGAAGGTGGCGACGAAGCCCCCGAGCCGGTTGACCAGTGTGCTCAGCCAGAGCCACCAGAACTCCCGGGGCAGCCCGGAGACGGTCTCGCGGACGGCTGTTCTGAGACCGGCGACGGACATGCGGTTCCCCCCACGGGACGTACGGAACGGACGACGGAACGTTCGCCTCGGGCAGCGCTCCCGGCGGCCTTCCGAAACGTGACGACCTTCCGAACGTTACGAACCCCGCTTCCCCGCCCGCCACCGGATTGACGCCGACCGTCAATCGTCCGACCGCCGGGGGTGTCCCGGCCCCGGCCCTGTCCGCGTTGCGGGCGGTCGCGCGGGGGGCGCGCGGGTTCGATTACGCTCGGACTCATGGCCGACGCACCGTACAAGCTGATCCTCCTCCGCCACGGCGAGAGCGAATGGAACGCGAAGAACCTGTTCACCGGTTGGGTGGACGTCAACCTCACCGAGAAGGGCGAGAAGGAGGCAGTCCGGGGCGGTGAGCTGCTCAAGGACGCCGGTCTGCTCCCCGATGTCCTGCACACCTCCCTCCAGCGCCGCGCGATCCGCACCGCGCAGCTGGCCCTGGAGTCCGCCGACCGCCTCTGGATTCCGGTCCGCCGCTCCTGGCGTCTGAACGAGCGCCACTACGGCGCCCTCCAGGGCAAGGACAAGGCCCAGACGCTCGCCGAGTTCGGCGAGGAGCAGTTCATGCTCTGGCGCCGCTCGTACGACACCCCGCCGCCGCCGCTGGCCCGCGACGACGAGTACAGCCAGTTCGACGACGCGCGCTACGCGGACCTCCCGCCGGAGCTGCGCCCGGACACGGAGTGCCTGAAGGACGTCGTCGTCCGGATGCTCCCGTACTGGTTCGACAGCATCGTCCCGGACCTCCTCACCGGCCGCACGGTCCTGGTGGCGGCCCACGGCAACAGCCTCCGGGGCCTGGTGAAGCACCTGGACGGCATCTCCGACGAGGACATCTCGGGCCTCAACATCCCGACCGGCATCCCGCTCTCCTACGAGCTCGACGCCGACTTCAAGCCGCTGAACCCGGGCGGCACGTACCTCGACCCGGACGCGGCGAAGGCGGCCATCGAGGCCGTGAAGAACCAGGGCAAGAAGAAGTAGCCGCACCACCGGCGCATCCGAAGAAGCCCCTCACCTGCGGTTCGCCCGCTGGTGGGGGGCTTGTTCGTGCCGGGGGCTCACGCGGCGGAAAACTGTTCGATTCCGCCGCAGGCGAGCCCGTACGGTTCGGGCATGGCCGACATGGTGACTGCGACGGTTCGTGAGTGGGACGACGAGGAGGGGTGGGGTGTGCTCGACTCCGCCGCGACCCCGGGGGGTTGCTTCGGCCACTACTCCGCCATCCAGTCGAGCGGCTTCCGTACGTTGACGGCCGGGCAGCGGGTCGATCTCACCTGGGAGGCGCCGGGCTTCCGGCAGGACGGGTACGGCTACCGCGCCGTGAGCATCGTGCCTCGGCCCGCCTGACCTTCCTGGTTTCCCGGGCCTCCCGGGCTCCGGCCCTCATGGAACAATGGCGCGGATCATATGACTGGGGGGACGCGCCGTGGCCAAGTGGCAGATGTTCCATGAGAAGCCCACGGCCTTCGACTGGATCGTCATCGTCGCCGGTACCTGGACGGCGGCAAGCTCCGTGTCCCTGCTCTGGGTCCGGGTGACAGCCGGAGCGACCGCTGCGTACTTCGCGGTGAACATGCTCCTCCACCGGGTCAGGCAGCAGCGTCTGCGCCGCGCCACCGAGGCCGCCGGCCTCGACGCCTGACACCGTCAGCTCTCCTCGTTCCCGTCCTTGCCCTTGCCCTCGCCCTCCGTGGCGAGCAGGCGCTTCCACCGTCGCCGGGCCAGCAGGACCTTGACCGGATGGCCGATCAGGACCAGGACGCCGAAGCCCGCCACGACGGCGCCCCGGACGCCGAGCGAGGCGTGGACGGATTCGCCCCGGTCCGTGAGCACCACGGCTGCCGCGATCATCAGCCCGCCCCCGGCACAGAGCAGAATGCCCGCTCCGAGGAAGAAGGCGCGGAAGCGCGCCCCCTGCCAGCCCTGGTCGACCTTCGCCCGAATCCTCGGCCCGTCCAGGGCCGGCGGGCTCGGACGGCCGCGCCGCCGCAGCTCCCGGTAGCGCTCCACCGCCTCGGCCTCCGGACCGGTGAGTTCCCCGCTCCGCTTCCGGCTCCCCACCCCGCACCCGCTCCCGTCTTCCCCTTCGCCCGGCCCGAGCCCGTACCCCGGCCCGAGCCTGCACCCGAGCCCGAGCCCGCACCTGCACCGTTCCGCCCGGCCTGAAACCCACCACCGCACGGTCCGAACACGTTTCTGTCGTACACCGGTCGTGCGGGCAGGGGCCGAACTGGGGGTCCCACGCACTACGGTGGCCCCAAGCAAGCCCGGCAGCACCGGGATCAGCGGCCAGAGGTGGCGGCACCAAGGGCAAGGAGATCGGGGAGAGCGATCATGGGCGAGTCTCTGAAGACCTTCGTCGGCGGTACCGAGGTCGAGGTGCCCAACAGCATCCCGGACATCCGGGCCGCGCTGCCCGAGGAGAGACGCGAGGAGTTCGACCTCGCCATCAACGAGGCCGGGGTCCACGAGATCCAGGCCGTCATGCGGCACTGGATGCTGGAGGCCGTTCCCGATCCGGAGGCCGAACAGATCCTGGACCGGCTGGCCCAGGACGAGGCCGAGAGGCGGAGCGTCGCTTGAGCTTCCGTATCTCCTACGCGCCGCCCGCCGATGACACCCTGGCCAAGATGCGTGACGGCCAGGTCTTCCGGGACGCGATGGCCCGCACCCTGGGCAGGGAGCCGTACGGCCACGCCTCGACCGCCGTCAAGAGCGAGCGGGACCGGCGCGAGGCGACCGTCTCCGGGGCCATCGTCCTCTACTACGTCTCCCGGTCCGTGCTGACCGTCACCGTCGTACGGCTCGTTCCCCTGCCCTGACACCGAAGTGCCGGGGCAGGGGGCGTACGCCGGAGCGTCGGGCCCGTCAGCCGAGCTTCTTCGCCTGCGCCGCCACGACCTCCGTCGGCAGGGTGAACTTGGCACCGCCGTCCGCACCCGCCGTCAGGTTGAAGGAGAAGAACGTCGCCACGGTGCTTGCCTTGCGGAGCGCCACCAGCTTGTACGCGAACTTCGCCCCGTCCTGCTCCTGGACGACCGTCCAGGCCGCCGCCTCGTCGCCGCCGGTGATCTTCTCCTCGGTGACCGAGACGATCTTCTGCCGGTCGCCCGCGATCGTGACGGTGAAGCCGCCCGCGCACTCCGCCGCGGCCTTCTTCACGGCGGCGTACGCGTCCGGGCCCGCCGCCCCGTCGTACGTGTTCAGCGCAACGAGGGTGGACGTCAGGTCGAAGGCCGCTTTCATGGCGTCCTCGACCCCTTCCTCCGACATGTCCTCGACCGGCTTCTTGGCGCCCTTCACCGGCTCGGTGACCACCTTGCGCTTGGCGGTGGCCTTCGAACCGTCCGCCGCCACACCGAACATGGCGTGGACGACCGGCACGCAGGCTTCCTTGTCGGTCTTCAGGCCGTCCGCCGGAACCTCGTCGTCCGGGCCCGCCTTGGTGACCTTGTGGCCCTCGACGTCACCCTGCTTGAGCGACGCGGTCTCCAACTCGGCGGCGCTGAGGGCCTTGCCACCGGCCTCGGCCCCGGCATCGCCCTTCGGGGCCTGGCTGCTCGCGTCGGCGGCACCGGCCTTGTCGTTCTTCCCGGCCCCCGCGCCGGTGTCGGACGAGCCGCCGCAGGCGGTGACGAGCAGGGTCAGGGACACCGCGCAGGCGGCGAGGGCGGTACGGCGTACGGCAGTGGCGCGCATGGTTCTTCTCTCCGGTTCGGGAGCAACCGCCCCTCCCCCCGTGCGGCACTCCGAGGCCGTCTGGGACGGGCCGTCGCAGTGATCCTCACCTTACGATCGAACCTCTGAGCGATGTTCTTCCCGGCGAGCCCTCTCGGCGGATCGTGATTCGGCTGTGATCACCCTGTGAACGCACTGTGCGGAGCCGCCGTACAACCCCCGCCGCCCGCCCGCTCCTTGGCCCTGCCGGTCAGCCGCCGGGCGAGCGCTCGATCAGGTGGCTGAACGCGTCGAGGTTGCGCGTGGACTCGCCGCGCGACACCCGCCACGCGTACTCCTTGCGGATCGAGCTCGCGAAGCCCAGTTCGAGGAGGGTGTTGAACGAGTCGTCGGCCGCCTCCAGGACCGTGCCGAGCAGCCGGTCCAGCTCCTCGGGGGTGACCACGGAGAGCGGCAGCTTGCCGACCAGGTAGATGTCGCCGAGGGAGTCGATCGCGTAACTCACCCCGAAGAGGCGGAGGTTGCGCTCCAGGAGCCAGCGGTGGACCTCGGCGTCGTTCTCGTCCGGGTGGCGGACGACGAAGGCGTTGAGGGAGAGGGAGTGCTTGCCGACGATCAGCGAACAGGTCGTCGAGAGCTTGCGCGTGCCCGGCAGCGTCACGACGTAGTTGCCGGGCGCGGGACTCTCCCAGGCGAGCCCGGCATCGTTCAGCGTCGCCTCGATGACCTGGGCCGCTGCTGTTTCCTCGGGTACGTCAGCCATGCAGCGAGCGTACGTCAGCGGGGGCGGGCGGGCAGGAGGGGCTCAGCAGCCGTGGTGCACAGGGTGCGTACGGACGGTGCGTACGTACGGACGTGGCTCAGCCGTGGTGCGTGAGCGCGCGGCGGCGGTGGTCGGTCAGCGCGGCCGTGTACACGTCGGCCGTCCCCGAGGCCGCCGTGTCCCAGCCGAAGGACTGCGCGTGCGCCGCCGCCGCCGCGCCCATCCGCTCGACCAGCTCCGGCGCGTCCGCGAACCGCTCCAGCGCGCGGGCGTACGCCTCCGGCTCGTGCCCGGGTATGAGGAAGCCGCTGACCCCGTCCCGCACCGCCACCGGCAGCCCGCCCACCGCCGCCGCGACCACCGGCGTACCGGCCGCCTGGGCCTCGATGGCGACCAGGCCGAAGGACTCGCTGTACGACGGCATGACCAGCACCGACGCGGCCCGGAACCAGTCCGCCAGCCGGTCCTGGCCCACCGGCGGGTGGAACCGTACGACGTCGGCGATGCCCAGGCGCGCGGCCAGCTTCTGGAGCCCCTCGGGCTTGGCCAGCCCGCTGCCGCTGGGCCCGCCGACCACCGGCACCACGATCCGGGAGCGCAGGGACGGGTCCCGGTCCAGCAGCACCGCCACCGCGCGCAGCAGCACGTCCGGGGCCTTCAGCGGCTGGATGCGGCCCGCGAAGAGGGGGATCAGCGCGTCCTGCGGCAGGCCGAGCCGGGCCCGGGCGGCGGCGCGGGCGGATCGGGCCTCCCCCGGACGGAGCGTGTCGGAGTCCTTGGGGAAGGGGCGGAAGCGGTCCAGGTTGACGCCCGGGTGGACGACGGCGACGGTCGCCGGGTCGGCGTCGTAGAAGCGGACCAGCTCGTCGGCCTCCTCGGCGGTGTTGGCGATCAGCCGGTCGGAGGCGTTCACGATCTGGGTCTCGCCGATGACCCGGGCGGCCGGTTCGGGGGTGTCGCCCTCGGCGAGCGCGGCGTTCTTGACCTTGGCCATGGTGTGCATGGCGTGCACGAGCGGGACGCCCCAGCGCTGGGCGGCGAGCCAGCCGACCTGGCCGGAGAGCCAGTAGTGGGAGTGCACGAGGTCGTAGTAGCCGGGGCGGCGACCGGCCCAGACCTGCATCACGCCGTGGGTGAAGGCGCAGAGCTGGGCGGGCAGGTCCTCCTTGGCGAGCCCCTCGTACGGCCCGGCGTCGACGTGCCGGACCAGGACGCCGGGAGCCAGCTCGACCTCGGGGGGCAGCGATCCGGTGGTGGCCCGGGTGAAGATCTCGACCTCGATGTCGATCGCGGCGAGGCGCTTGGCGAGCTCGACGATGTAGACGTTCATCCCGCCCGCGTCGCCCGTGCCGGGCTGGTGCAGCGGGGAGGTGTGCACGGAGAGCATCGCGATGCGCCGCGGCTTGCGGGGGGCTCCGGCGAAGCCGCCGGGGAACCTGAGGCGCGGGCCGGTCCGGGCGGAGCCGAGCCGGGAGACGTACTGGCTCACGTCGTCGGTCCTCCTCACTCAGGGCATGCCGGGGAAGGGCGCGGGGCCCTCCGAAGGGCGAGAACAGCGGAATCCCGCCTTTCATTTCCGCTTTGCCAAATCATTACGGAGGCGGGGGCGCGGGGGAGGCACGAAGGCGGGCGCACGGGGGCGCCCCGGGCCCCGGTCCGCTTGCCGTCCGGCTTCCTGCCTGCCGCCGTCCTGCTTCCGGTCCGCTTGCCGCCTTGCTTCCTGTCTGCTGCCGTCCGACTTCCGCCCGTGGGCACCCGCGTACCCGCTCCTCCCCCGTCGCATACGCTCACCGCATGCGTCAGCGCCCCATCGGCACCGCCACCCGCGGGACCACCAACCCGAACCGGCTGCGCCGCATGGACCGCTGGATCGCCGCCGCGCACGGCCCAGCCTTGCGCCGCGCCGACACCCCCGTGGCCGTCGACCTCGGGTACGGGGCCGCCCCCTGGACCGCCGTCGAGCTGCTGGCCCGGCTGCGGACCGCCGAGCCCCGCACCGCCGTGGCGGGCATCGAGATCGACCCGGAGCGGGTCGCGGCGGCGAAGCCGTACGAGCGCGAGGGGCTCACCTTCGTCCACGGCGGCTTCGAGATCCCGCTGGCGGTGCGGCCCACGCTCATCCGGGCGGCGAACGTGCTGCGCCAGTACGACGAGGACCAGGTCGCGGAGGTCTGGGCGCGGCTCCGTTCCCGGCTCGCCCCCGACGGGCTCCTGGTGGAGGGGACCTGCGACGAGATCGGGCGGCGGCACGTGTGGGTGGCGCTGGGGCCGGAGGGGCCGCGGACGGTGACCTTCGCGACCCGGCTCGGTTCGCTGGAGCGCCCCTCCGACCTCGCGGAGCGGCTGCCGAAGGCGCTGATCCACCGCAACGTTCCGGGCGAGCCGGTCCACGCCTTCCTGCGCGACTTCGACCGGGCCTGGGCGGCGGCCTCCCCGTACGCGTCGCTCGGCGCCCGGCAGCGGTGGATCGCGGCGGTGCGGGCGGTGGCGGGCGACTGGCCGGTGGCGGACGGCGTACGGCGGTGGCGGCAGGGCGAGGTCACCGTCGGGTGGGACGCCCTGCGGCCCAACAGCCCCTGAGCAGACACCTACCGAGCGGAGCCTCTCGTTCGGGCGAAAGTATGCTCTTCGGGGGAACGCCGCAGGTGCGCCGTTCGTCCTGCGGGGTGGGGAGAGGGCGGGGCAAGTGGCCCGGCGGGTCCGTCATGTGACGCGTCAGGTGCCGCGTACCTCTGTTGCTTTACGGGACGACGTGGCACGATCGCGACGTCGCCCGCATGTTACTGACGGTAAGTCAGTCGTACGCTATCTGGCGCTTCGACCCGGAGACCGGCCCGGGGACCAGCCCGGAGGGGGAGCTCGTGAACCGACGCCGCTGTGCCGCTGCCGCCATCACGCTGGTCTGTGCGCTGGGGCTGCTGACCGTCCCGGTCCAGGCGATGGCCGCGCCGCTCCCGGACGTGCCGCCGACCGCTCCCGGCGCCTCGGCCCCGCTGTCTCCCGCGTACCCGCTGCCGCCCTCCTCGCCGCTGCCCCTCTCCGCGTCGGACCAGAAGCTGGAGAAGGTCCGCGAGCAGATCGAGACGCTCTACCGGAAGGCCGGGGCGGCGACGGACGCGTACAACCTCGCCCAGGAGCAGACCAAGAAGCAGTCCGGCGAGATCGTGAAGCTGGCCAAGGCGATCGTCGACGGCCAGGCCCGTATCGCCGAGCTGAAGGACCGGGCCGGCGCCCAGGCGCGCGAGCAATACCGCAACGGCGGCCTGCCGCCCGGCGCGCAGCTGGTCCTCAGCGACGACCCGCAGCTCTTCCTCGACGGCATCAACAAGGTCCGGCAGAGCCAGCAGGCGAACAAGACGGTCCTGGCCGAGCTGAAGCGGACCCAGGAGGACCTGGAGACGTACACCCAGGACGCCAGCTCCCACTGGCAGAAGCTGGAGACGAACCGGGTCAAGCAGGCCAAGGCCAAGAAGAAGATCAACGCGCAGATAGCCGCGGCGGAGAAGCTGGAATCGCAGCTGGAGAAGAAGGAGCGCGCCCGGCTCCGCCAGCTGGAGCGGGAGGCCGCGAGCCGGGCCCAGTCCGCCTGGCTCGCCACCCGGCCCCAGCCCGCCCAGGGCATCGAGAACGTCGGCGGCGGGGCGACCCCGGCAGGCAGAGCCGCCGTGGCCTTCGCGACCGCGCAGATAGGCAAGCCGTATGTGTGGGGGGCCACCGGCCCCGGTTCGTACGACTGCTCGGGGCTGACGTCGAAGGCATGGGCGGCGGCGGGGCGCCCGATCCCGCGCACCTCGCAGGAGCAGTGGCGGCTGCTCCCGCGCATCGACATCCAGGACATGCGCCCCGGCGACCTGATCATCTACCACGCCGACGCCAGCCACGTCGGGATGTACGTCGGCGACGGCTCGATCGTCCACTCCCCGCGCCCCGGCCGCAACGTCACCCTGGCGGGCGCGGGCTCGATGAAGATCCTCGGCGTGGTCCGGCCCGACAAGTAGGCCCTCCTCCCCCGGAGGGAAGGGCCACCGGACGTACGTGAGCGGCGCCACGCGGCGGGTACGGGCGCGGGCGTACGCGGGTGATGTTTGTCATGGCCTCTCCCCCGCCCCCTCGGCGCCCCATCCCGCCTGATCCGTGCCGGGACGCGGCTTATGACGGCGCATATGACGGGGGCCGGTCCCTCTGTGCCATTCCGTTCCCCGGGCGCGGACCGCTATCGTCCCCGACTGGCAGGGCGTCGATCGTCGTCCCGCCGCGCCCTCGGGGGGAGGGAAGGAAACCCGAACCGATGCCCGTACCCGTACCGCAGCAACGTGACGTTCCCGCTGCGGAGCCCCACCATGGCGCCGACCTCACCGTGCTGGTGATCGAGGACGACCCGGCGGGCAGCATCACGGGTCCCGAACTCTCGGCAGCGGCCGGAACCCGGGTCCGTATCCGTACCGCCCGGAATCTCACCGAGGCGGACCGGCTGCTCACCGACGACGTCGACTGCATCCTGCTGGACCTCGCGCTGCCCGTACCGGCCGCGGGCACGGGCGCCCCCTCCCCGTCCGGCGGCGGGGACCACCGCCCGGAGCCCGCCCCGCAGCGGGCCGAGGAGCTGGCGGTCCTCACCCACGTCCTGCGCATCGCCCCGCTCCACGCGGTCCTCGTGCTCACCGCGCAGGACGACACGGAGCTGGCGGCCGAGGCGGTACGGGTCGGGGCACAGGACTACCTCTTCCGCGGCGAGCTGGACGCGCGGGTGCTGAGCCGCGCCATCCGGTACGCCGTCGAGCGGAAGCGCGCCGACATCGCCCAGCACCAGCTGACGGAGTCCGGGCTGCGCGCCCAGGAGAACGCCCGCCTGGAACGCGGCCTCCTGCCGACCCCGCTGCTGGAGGGCTCCGACCTGAGCTTCGCCGCCCGCTACCGGCCGGGCCGCAGCCGCGCCCTGCTCGGCGGCGACTTCTACGACACCGTGCGCACCCCGGACGGCACGGTCCACGCGATGATCGGCGACGTCTGCGGGCATGGCCCGGACGAGGCGGCGCTCGGGGTCGAGCTGCGGATCGCCTGGCGGGCGCTGACCCTGGCCGGGCTCTGCGGCGACCAGCTGCTCTCCACGCTCCAGCAGGTGCTGGAGCACGAACGGCAGAGCGAGGAGATCTTCGCGACGCTCTGCACGGTCGACATCGCGCCCGACGGCCGCCGCGCCGGGCTCTGCCTGGCGGGCCACCCCGCACCCCTGCTGGCCCGCCACGGCCGCCCGGCCCGGCTGCTCCCGTACGAGGACGGCGGCCCGGCGCTCGGGCTGCTGCCGCGCGCACGGTGGCCGCGCCGCCAGGTCGAGCTGGGCGGGGAGTGGAGCCTGATGATGTACACGGACGGGCTGATCGAGGGCCGCGTCGGGCCGGGCAGCAGTCAGCGGCTCGGCCAGGACGGCATGGTCGCGATGGTCAACAGCCGACTGGAACAGGGGCTGGCGGGCGAGGAGCTGCTGGAGGCGGCGGTCGCCGAGGTGCGGGAGCTCAACGGCGGCGAGCTGACGGACGACGTGGCGGTGCTGCTGCTGGGCCGCGACCCGGAGCGGATACGGCGGCGGGGCCGGAGCGCCCCGCGCCCCGGCCCCGCACCTTCCGCCGCTGCTTCTGCTTCCGCTTCTTCTGCCGCTCAGCGCCCGCCGTTGTACGGCCCGTAGGGCCCGTCACTGCTGGAGCCGCCCCGGCGGCCACCGCCGCCCGAGACCTCCTTGAGCGCGGGCCGTACGTCGACCATGAACACGATCGACGCGACCACGCCCGCGAGCTGGAGGAAGAGGAAGGGGATCAGCAGGTTCACGGCGATGGCGACGCCGAGGATGATCAGCCAGAAGGACTTGTTCTTCTTGTCGGCGGCACGGTAGGCGTCCTCCCGGGCGGTCGCCGCGAAGACGAAGGCGACCACGGCCAGCACCAGCATGCCCAGGTAGAGCAGCTGGAGGAGTGAGCCGAATGCGGAGAGCAACATGGTGTGAACCGCCTAGTGAGTGGATGAGCGCCCTGCGGCCGAGAAGGCCAAGGTACCGGGACAACGAACCGGCCACCGGTAAAGGTGCCCGCCCCGCGCCCCGGTCACTCTTCGGGCCCGCCGTACGGATACGGCGGGGTCCGGGTCACTTGCCGGCGGGCGGCGGGGTCTTCTTGGCCGCGGGCTTCCGCGGAGCGGGAGCCTTCTTGGCGGGCGCGACCTTGGCCTCGGCTTCAGCGGGCGCGGCGGCCTTGGCCTCAGCGGGCACGGGCTTCACGGCAGCAGGCTTCACGGCGGCGGCCTTCGGCTCGCTCTTGGTCGTGGCCTTCGTCGTCGCCGTGGCCGTGGGCGCGGGCTTCGACGCGGGCGCGGCCTTCGGCTCGGCCTCGATGACGGCGGCGATCTCGACGATCTCGTCGGCCGTCTCGCCGCGCCAGGTCCGTACGGTCTGCTCGCCGTGCTCGGCGACCTTCTCGTACGTCTCCCGGGCCCGCACCGCGTACTCGGCGGCGATGCCCACGCTGCGCAGCGCCAGGTCCTGGGCGCTCTCGCCGAGTTTCTTCAGGTCGGCGGCGTCGAACGAGCCGAACACCTCGGTGACCTTCGCCTGCACGGTGGCCTGGGCCTCCTTGGCCTGCGTGGTCACCTTCTCCTGCACGGCCCTGGGGTCCGTGTTGCGTACGGCCTCGAACCGCTCGGGCGCCTCGGCCCGCAGCTGCTCGATCAGCGCCGGGACCTTACGCGCCTGCTGCACGGCCAGGTCGGCGGTGCCTGCGGCGAAGTAGAGGGGGGTGCGGTCGGTGAGGGTCTTGCGCAGGTCATCGGTGATGGCCATGACTGTGGTCCTCCCGGATCATCAGAACCAGCTGCTAGCTGTGAGGGTTGTCGTCTTTCCTGGCATCCGCCGTCTTGGGCGTCTCGTCCGCCGCCGTGGGCGTCTTGCCCGCCTCGGGCGTCTCATCCGTCCTGGGCGTCCTGTCAGCCCCGTCCGTACCATCCGCCTTGTCCGTCTCGGGGACGAACCCGTTCTCGCGGCGGAAGGAGTCGTAAATCTGCAGAAGGACGTTCTTCTGCCGCTCGTTGATCGACGGATCGGCCAGAATGACCGCCCGCGTCTCGAGCTCCTCCCGCTCCCGCTCGTCGAGGATTCCCGCCCGGACGTAGAGGGTCTCGGCCGAGATCCGCAGCGCCTTGGCCACCTGCTGCAACACGTCCGCACTGGGCTTGCGCAGGCCGCGCTCGATCTGGCTGAGATACGGATTCGACACCCCGGCGGCATCGGCGAGCTGCCGCAGCGAGAGCTGCGCGGCATTGCGCTGCTCGCGGAGGTACTCACCGAGATTGCCGACGTTGAGTGATGCCATGACTCGATACTGCAACACCTGCGCTAACTTTTGCAAGCACGTGCTTGCAAAAGTGTCGCGCGCCACGTGTGACTGCTGTGACTCTCCGCGATCACTCTTGTCCGTTCCCAGTGCTTGTGAGGTTTCCCGCTGGATCTGCTCGGCGAAGTGATCGAGTCCCAATCAATCTGCGCGGCGAGGTCTCTCGGGGGCTGAGCTACGGACGTCGCGCGACGAAGACGAACTCCTTGCCCGGCCTGTCGGGCGCGTCGCATACGTCCTCCACCACGTACCCCTGCGCGATCAGCTCCGTCTCGACCTCCTGCCGCTCGCGGAAGCGCAGGGTGGAGTCCGACGTCATTACCTCCCCGTCGGCAGCGAACACATAGGTCCAGCGGAACGTCACCAGCGGCTCGCTCACCTCGATCACTTGGACCCAGCTTTCGACTGGGCCGACATCCGGGATCTCCGTTACGCGATATGAGGCTTCGCGGTTCCACTCCTCCCAGGCGCGTTTGGCTGGGTCCCGGGTCTCGAACACCAGACGGCCGCCAGGCCGTAATGCTTCGTACGCGCCACGCAGGGTCTCGCGCCATGCCTGCGGAACCAGGATTTCCTGGGCGGCGTTCGCCGTCATGGTTGCCAGGTCGACCTGCATCGGCGGGAGTGCCACGGCATCGCCACAGATCCAGTGCACTTGCTCGCTGCCCGGTTTGGCTCGGGCCACGTCGATGGACGCTTGAGCGGGATCGACACCCACGACTTCGATCCCGCGTTCAGCCAGTAGAAGCGCGAACACGCCTGTTCCACAGCCGATGTCCAGCACTTGACGTGCCCCGAACTCTTCCGTCATCTGGACGTACGCGTCGAGATCGCTGCGATCGGGGTCGAGTGGGTCGTAGATCGCGGCGAGCCGTGGATGTCCAAAGCATTCGTCTGTCATGCGGCCGAACGTAGGGGCCGCTGAGCTCGGACGCCTACTCAATTTCGCCGCATGCCAGCGGTGTTGGCCTTCTTGCCGTCAGAGATCTTCGGCCGATCACTCGGATGGGGGATTTGGCCCCATTCCTTCTTCTCGTTCCCACGAGAGGGAGTTCATCGCCACCTACCCGGAGTTCGTCACCATGCTCGGCATGGTGGCCGACCCTGCTTGGCGAGCACGACGGGCGCCTCGCCAATGGGTGAACCTCAGCCAGCACCGACGCACGATCGACGCTGTCTACGCAGAAGCCGAGCGCCGGCTCAATGTCCCCTCTCTCCGCGAGAAGCGTGAGTCCCACACCTTCTCCAACGACGCCCTCTTCCGCTGGACCGACGCATCGGGGAGATCACTGATGCTGGTGATGACGCCGGAGAACCACAACGCCCTACGAGATGATTCCCAGTGGAACTGAGAAGCCCCATGCCAGAGCCCTTCGGCCGGACAGACCTACTGGGACGGCCCCACCTCACGCCCGAACAGGCTCGCCGCTGTTCAGATCCACTGGGCCCTCCACGCTCCCGAGGGTCCCAGCTGAAATGACAAGGCGCAGTTCAGGGGCACCTCATCGATTCAGATCTCTCGGGAACGGACAACTCTCGCGCCCGGTGGGACCCCGGTCACGGAAGTCGGGGACCAGTGCAGCCTGTACGGGCTAGGCTCACCCCGTGTCCGATCCGACCCGCGACCCCCGTATGCAGTCCTTGATCGACCAGCTCCTGCCGGGGGCCGTGAGAACGGGCAGAGTCATCGGGTTCGACGGAGCGGACGTCCTGGTACGGCTCGTGGACGCCGAGGGCGGGGAAGCCGAGATCGCCCGGATTCCTCAGGAGGAAGCGTCGATGCGTCGGACGGACCATCCGTCCGAGCTGTTCGAGGTCGGCCAGGAGATCAGCGCCGAAGAGGTCTGGCGTTGGGGCGAGGGTCAGCTTCACCTCTCCGCCAGGGCGTGCGAGATTCCGGCCCTGCGGTCCTTCCTCCTCGCGCTGGAAGTGGGGCAGGTCGTTTCCGGGACGGTCGCGAAGGTTCACGACTTCGGGGTCTTCGTTCACGTCGACGGCGAACCGGACGGCCTCCGCACCGGCTTCATCCGGGTGCCGGACCTGGCCTGGGGCTGGTTCAGCCACCCGTCCGAGGTGGTCGAAGCAGGTCAGCGGATCTCCGCCGAGGTGATCATCACCGAGACCCGGACCGGGCAGGTCACGCTCTCGCTGAAGGCTCTCCAGGATGATCCGCTCATTCGGGTCGATCCCGCCACCAGAATCCCGGAAATGAACAGAAGGGTGCCCCATGGCAGGTGAACGGATCTGGTTGGACGTTCCCTTCGCCGAGAAGGACGAGGCGAAGAAGGGCGGGGCACGCTGGGACCCTGCTGCCAAGCGCTGGTACGCGCCCCGCAGCGGGATCGCGGAGCTTCAGCGGTGGGCGCCTGCCCCGGACATCCCCGACCTGCTTCCCGGTGAGGACCGGAGCCTCGGCAGTGGTCTCTTCGTCGACCTGGTGCCCAGCACCTGCTGGTTCACCAACGTCCGCTCCTGCGTGGACGCGAGGGACTGGGAACGCCTCCGCCGCATGATCACCGGGCGGGCCGGGCAGCGGTGCGAGATCTGCGGGGCCGGTGAGGACCGCGGGACCGGGCGGTGGCTGGAGGCCCACGAGCGGTGGGTCTTCGACGACACGGCACGCGTACAGACCCTCAAGCGGCTGATCTGCCTCTGCACCGACTGCCACACGGTCACGCACTTCGGCTATGCGCAGGTCCGCGGGGTCGAGAGGCAGGCCCTCGCGCATCTGGTGCGGGTCACCAGGATGAGCGAGTCGCAGGCCCGCCTGCACATCAGCTCCGCCTTCGCCCTGTGGGAGCAGCGCTCACAGACCGCCTGGACCCTGGACCTGGGAATCCTCACGAACGCCGGAATCGCTCTCGCCCCGCCGCCGGAGGCGAGGGACCGTGCCCGTGTCGCGGGGGAGACCCTCCGTTCGGCCGACGGCCCATCCGTACCCAGGCAATCCGGACCGGACCCGGCTATTCGCCGGAGGCCGTGACTGCGCTGATCGCGGGGCGGGCAGCGAGAACTGCCCAAGGCACCTTGTGGTCGGGCCTTCTTGGGGGGCGGGCCTTCCTGGGGGCGGCGCGTTCCTGGCGGGCGGCGCGTTCCGTCTGCGCCTCCGGTCACGGCCCTTCCGTCAGCCGCCGGATCTCCCTCCAGCGCGGCGCCTCGTCATCAGGGGTGTCCGGGGACGCGAAGTGGAAGGGCACACCGAGGTGGTCGGCCAGTGCCCGCCCGGCCTCGGCGGCCGCAGGGCCAGGAGGGGGGCCGTCAGACCGGTGGAGGACCGTTGCCAGGCGGCCCTCCCCCTCCGGGGCGTCGAGAACCGCGACCAGGAGGACGAACCAGTCATGCACCGTATCGCCGTCCCAGAGCGCCTCCACCGCCGCCACCCGGCCCGGGAGAGCCTCGGCGCGGGACGCGAGCGCGGGGAGATCCAGCGGATCGGGCGGCGTGCGCTGTACGCGGTCGCCCAGGGCCTCGTACCGGGCGTGGACCACCCGCTCGGCTTCCCACAGGCCCAGCCCCAGCGGGCGCAGCGCCTTCCAGACGGACCGCAGGGCCGACAGCCGGCGGTCCCGCAGCACGTCGGCATCGACCTCTCGGCGGGTCCGTTCCTCCAAGTAGTCCCACCAGCCGCTCACGGGGTCACCGGGTCACAGGCCGGGATCTCAGGGTGCGTGTCATGGGCTCGAACGTACGCCAGGAGTCGGCGCCCGCCGTACGCCAGGAGTCGGCACCCGCCTCGCCCGGGCCGACCCCGGTGACCGGCCTTCAACCCCGGTGGTTGACCTTCACCTTGGGGGAAGCCACAGCATCGGTGGGGCCGGGCGACGCGCTCGGCATGAGGAGGGACGGGGCATGGAACTGCTGACGATCGGTACGTTCGCGAAGGCGTCCCGGCTGTCACCGAAGGCACTGCGCCTCTACGACGAGCTCGGACTGCTGACCCCCGCCCACGTCGACCCGGTGAGCGGCTACCGCCTGTACGCCCCGGAACAGCTGGAGCGGGCCCGGCTGGTCGCCTGGCTCCGGCGCCTGGGGATGCCCCTGGCCCGTATCCGGCACATCGGCACGCTGGAACCGGCCGCGGCGGCCCAGGAGATCCGTACGTTCTGGGCCCAGGTCGAAGCCGACACCGCCGCCCGGCGGAACCTCGCCTCCTTCCTCATCGACCATCTGTCACGGAAGGACCCCGGCATGTCTCCGGCCACCGCACCCCTGGACATCCGTTACGCCGCCCTCTCCGACCCGGGCCGCGTCCGCGGCCACCATCAGGACACCGTCCACGCCGGGCCCCGGCTGCTCGCCGTCGCCGACGGTTTCGGCAGCGGAGGGGCGCTGGCGAGCGCCGCCGCCGTCGATGCGCTCAGGCACCTCGAAACGGACGGCATCCCGGCGGGCAGCCTCCTGGATGTCCTCCAGGACGCCGCCGAAAGCGCCGCCGAACAGGCCCGGCAGGCCGTGGCCGACCCCGCCGGGGACGGACCCGAAGAAGCCGGTACGACGCTGACCGCGATGCTCTGGACCGGGTCCCAGCTGGCCCTCGTCCACATCGGCGACGCCCGCGTACACCTCCTGCGCGACGGAGAGCTGTTCCAGATCACGCACGACCACACCCTGGTGCAGTCGATGGT